>DATJNO010000082.1:0-39354 GCA_035508055.1 Bryobacteraceae bacterium
CGCGTGCATCATTCCTTCGATGTCTGCCGTTTCCGTCTCCGGACGCACCAGGATAACTGGTTTGGCTGCGCAGGCCAGGCGCTTGGCGGCGTCCGAGTCCAGCGCGATCACGCCGCTCGCGACTCCCAGGCTGGCGGCTTGCGCGCGCGCTAGCGGTTCTGCGCCGGCGTCCGCGATGCGAGTCCGCACAACCGAGGGGAGGTTGATGCCCGCCAGACGCGACAGCGCCTCCGAGGGTGTGATCAAGCCCTCATCGACTTGATCGACGGCGATCTGCAGCGCGGCCCAAGCCGTCCGCTTCGCTGAGCGCGATTGCAACAGATAGAGTGCGCCCGATTGCAGCGTGAACTCGAAGTCCTGCGCGTCATGAAATAGCGCTTCCAGCGTATGGCCGGCCTCCTCCAGTTGCGTCCAGGCACGCGGAAGCACGCGGCGCAGCCGATTATCGCCTTGCGAGGCGCTGTGCGAGGCCAGACGCCCGGAGACCACATCCTCGCCCTGGGCATTGAACTCGAAATCCAGGTACAGCTCCGCCGCGCCGGTGGCCGGATTGCGCGTGAAGGCGACGCCCGCCCCCGAATCACCGCCCGCATTGCCGTACACCATGCGTTGCACGGTCACGGACGTTCCGCCATCCGGGTCAATTCCATGGGCGTTCCGGTACGTGGCTGCCTTCGGCGCATCCCAGGAACGAAAAACAGCCAAGGCCGCCTGCCGCAGCTGCTCGCGCGGATCCTCGGGAAACGGAATGCCGGCGAGCTCTTCGAAATGGTTGAGCAACTCGCGCGCCAGGTCACGCAGCGTGATATAGTCCAGCTCACTTTCCTTTTCGGCGCCGGCGCTGGCCAAAGCTTGGGCAATCAACTCATCGAACGGACCGCGCGTCAGCCCCTGCACCACTTCGGCGTAGCCCTGCACCAGGCGCCGGTAGCAATCCCAAGCCAGGCGTGGATTGCCGGTTTGAGCGATCAGCCCGTCCACGGTGGCAGCATTCATCCCCACGTTCAAGACCGTTTCGAGCATACCCGGCATGGACACGGCCGCTCCCGAGCGCACCGAAACCAACAGCGGACGGCGCGGAGAGCCAAAACCCAGGCCGGTGGCAGTCTCCAAAGCGGCGATTCCGCTCGAGAGCACCGCAGTAAGTTCTTGATCGCCGTCGCCGGCCCGGACGATCCGACCGAATGGCGCGGGCAGGACGAAGGCGGCCGGAACAGGCAGACCGGCCCCGGTCATCAGCATCAGGTTCCACGCCTTGTTGCCGAACTCGGCGGCGCCGCCCTTGGGCAGCGGAGCATGCGGAAGGATCTTATACGAATCCACACTCATACGCCTCATCCGGCCAGCACGTGGCCGAGCAAATAATCGCGGGTCTTCAGACCCGCCCATTTCAACGCGTCGGAGGCTTCTTCCAGGCTGTCGGCCATCTTGGAATAGATGTGGAGCTGGCGGAAGTCGCGCGCCCGCTGGACGGCACTATAGGTCAGCGCGCGCTCGGCGTCATCGGCGCGATGTTCCAGTGCGACCAGGGCGTCGATGGAAGTGAGAAAGTCGCGCACTTCGTCCTGCGCCATGGCGGGCTTGTCGATATACGCGGCGTGGCTCAAGGCTTTGATCCATTCCTGCGCGGCTTCGACCAACGAGCCGGCCAGCGTCCCGAGTGCATCCAGCACGTCGCCGCCCGGCTCGGACGCCACCAGCAGCTCCAGCAGAAACGCGACCTCTTCCAGCTCGTCAGCGGCGTTGTCGGCGATCTCCAGCAGGCGGAACAGGGGCGTATATTCCGGACGGCGCTCCACGGCTTCGAGGCTGGCAGCGACCAGCTGATCGGCCCTTTGTTCGAAATCCCTAGCGCGCCGGGCCAGCCTCTGAAAGCTCCCGGCGGTTTCGCCCGCGCCGATGCTTCGAATGCCGTCCCGCGCGAGTGTTGCGATCTCAAAAATCATGGCCGCATGCTCGGCCGCCAGTTGCAGCAGGCGCTTGCCTTCGCTGCTTAGGTGGGCTTGCAGCTCGGCACGCACGCGGTCATGGATCAGGCCCGCCGACTGATGGTCCCGCAAACCTTCCATCGCGGCTCGAAAGACGAAGCGCAGGAAATCCAGCGCAGCCGCATCTCCCAGGACGTCGCAAAGCCGATCGCCGAAGTGGATCGCCGAACCGGCGGTATCCTCGATCGCCCGATGGATGAGCTGTGCTCCTCCCAGTTCCAGGAAGCCGCGATGGCCAACCTCGGCTTCGGCGGCCCAGCTGAGCAGCGCCGCGCGGTCCTTGCGGCGCAGGAAACCGCGCAGCTCCTTGCGTGCGCGATTCCAGTCGATCAAAAAAACCAGGCGCGAACCGAGGAAACTGAGATAAGCCAGAAGCTCCGCCGGGTCTTTCGCCTCGAAACTGCCGGTGATCAACTGGAACGGAAGGCCCGCGGCGAGCGATTCCGTTTGCTGGCTGCGCGCTCCGCCCCAGGTCACCTGATATCGCTGCAGCATCTCGCGGAAGAACTCCACGCGCTCGGGGTGCACGTCCGTGTGAGTGATGTCAACGCGCAGCCCCGCGACGTGGATCACGATGACATGCGCGTCCGTAGTTCCCAAGTCATTTTGGATAACCAGCCGGTCCCCGATCCGCGTCGCCGTGGTCGCGAGGCCGGGATGGTTGAATTTAAGCGGCGCGGTCCGGTTCAGGCCAGCCATGAAGGCGGCGATCAATGGCCGGTCCGAGTTCTCAATATGATAAACGGCCGCACCGTCCAGATGCTCTTCGGCCAGCTCCGCTTGCATGGTGTTGAGAAGCTTATGCAAATCCATGACGAGCCGGTGCAGGCTGTCGGTTTCGCCTTCTCCGGCGCGGGTGATGGCGTCTATGGCGGCGGCGTCTAGCAGGTCGTCCTTGGGGTGGGGAAGCCCGGCCAGCAGGCGTTCGAGGCGGTCAAGGAGCCCGGCAGCCGTCCCCGTTGGGTTCGTTTCGCAAAATGCCGGTGCGGCCATGGTGCGGACGTCACGGGCGACTTGTTCGAATACGGTCGAACAGCCTGGCACTCGATATAAGCCGTTGTCACGGTGGGAGTTAGACACCAGAGCGTCCAGTGTGCGGTCTTCGACGCCGCTGGCCGCGCGCTCCTGCGCGAGCGAATCGAGGGGTTGATCGGGACGGTCGGCGTGCGCCACGGCCGTCTGCAACAGGCTGAAGTAATACTTAATGCGGGAGTTGGCTTGAAGCGCTGCTTCGATCTGGGAGGAGCGGTTTAGTTCCTTTTCGCCGACGGCCTCCAGGACTTGGGCTTTCATAAGAGGTTCCAGGCTTCTTCGTGGCAAGCGGCCTACCATATGACAGACTCGGGAAGAGGGAGCGTCGGGCCGGGCGGTCGATAGGGCTGCGCAGTTCGCCCCAGGTCAGGCGGGGCTGAAATCACGCAGGCTTGACTCTCCGAGGGTTTCCTAACAAGATTGATGGAACGGGAGGACCTAGTGAGTCCAAGATTTATCGTCGCTCTGATCTGTCTGGCGGCGCCGCTCGGCGCGCAATGGTTGAACTACCATGAGGCCGGCGTACCGCGCACGGCTGATGGGAAGGTCGATCTTTCGGCGCCCGCGCCGAGGACACCGGACGGCAAAGTCATTCTTGACGGAACCTGGGAAAGCGCGCAAGGCTATTTCACCGACCTCGCCAGGGATCTGAAGCCGGGTGATGTCGAGATGCTGCCGTGGGCGAAAGCATTACAGGCTCAGCGTGAGGGAAGGGGACATCGAGACGATCCGATGGCCGCGTGCATGCCGCCGGGCGTACCGCGCATCGACATGACCGCCAATAGCGTTTCAATGCCTCACCCGTTCAAGATCGTGCAGACGCCCAAGCTGGTGCTCCTGCTATACGAGACTTCCGCCAACTCAACATTCCGCCAGGTGTACCTGGATGGACGCACGCTCCCGGTGGATCCGCAGCCGACCTGGCTGGGTTATTCGATCGGCCATTGGGAAGGCGACACGCTGGTGGTGGAGACGACGGGTTTCAACGGGCGTGAATGGGTGGACACGGCCAAGGGGCATCCGCAGACGGACGCCGCACGCGTTACCGAACGGTTCTCCCGCCCCGACTTCGGACACCTGCAGATCGTCATCACGATTGACGATCCGAAAGCCTACGCGAAACCTTGGACCGCAAAAGTTCCCGTGCACCTGCTGCCCGATTCAGACCTGATCGAGACCTTCTGCGAAAACGAAAAGGACCAGATCCACAAGTTGCCTTGAAGCCTCTCGTGGTTATACAGCGCAGCTCAGCTAATCGGCAGATCTGGAAGTTTCTCCTTCTTGCGTACGGTCTGGGTTGGCTTCTAGCATTTCCCGGCATTCGGCTCGCCCACGGAAATCCCAACAACACCTTCGTCATCATCGGCGGCTTTGCGCCAGCAGTTGCGGCAATGCTCCTCTCGTATCGTGGTGAGGCTCGACCTGAGAACACCCGCTTGCCCCGAGTCGCTTGGCTGTGGCTGTTCTGGATCCTGAGTTGGGGATCACTCTATTTTGGTACGCTGGGGCTGCTTCGGATGCCCGGGGCCGAGGGCCAAGCACAGGTCAGTGCTGGGCCGAGTACTGCGGCTGAGGAGGATTCAGCTTGATTTCGACGGTCTTCTGCTCCTCATCGATGTCGAAGGTTTGGCCGAACGTCTGATAATCCTTGGCGATGATCTGGATCAGGACCTGTCCCTGCGGGATGGGTGGAATTTTGACGCTGCCCTGCTGATTGGTCCGCATCTCCCATTCCTTGCGAATGCTCTTGCCGAGTTTCACGACCGAATGGCCCTTAACAAATCTCACGATCACGCTGGCGTCCTCGACCGGCTTGCCGGTCTTGCTCGTCACGTGGATGGTTAGAGTCGTCATCGGCGCCGCGGCGGAAAGCGGAAGCGCCAACGCAGCCAGTAACGCGAGTCGGAACAACATGCCCCCAGTTTAGCGCTTATGGCATGATTGGTGAATCGTGGCTCCCTCCCCATCACGGCCGGCGGCGCCGGCATCGCAGGATGAGGCGCGGCTGCGGAAGGAACTGGGACTGCGGGACCTGGCGCTGGCGCAGGTGCTCTGCGTCGTAGGGTCCTTTTGGGTGGGCGTGGCCGCGGAACTGGGCCGATCGCACGTCGCTTTCTGGCTGGGAGCGATGCTGCTGTTCTATGCGCCGCTGGCGGTGGTGGTGATTTATCTGAACCGGCTGATGCCGCTGGAAGGCGGGCTGTACCAGTGGGGGAAGCTGGGATTCAATGCGTTTCTCGGCTTCCTGATCGCGTGGAATCTGTGGATGTACGCCATGGTCTCGGCGGGCTCGATTTTGTTCAGCCTGCCGACGGATATCGCGTACATGATCGGTCCCGGGGGCGCCTGGGTGGCGACCAGCAAAGCCGCGACGCTCGCCATTACGGGCTTAGTAATGCTTGCCATCGCAGTGGTGGCAGTGTACGGGCTGGGGATCGGCAAGATCCTGCACAACACGGGCAGCATCATGATTCTGACGGCCTACGTGATTCTTCTTGCTCTGCCGGTTTGGGCGCTGCTGCGGGGCGCCATCCACACGTTTCAGCCGTTCCCCTGGAAGCCGCCGGCGCCCAGCTGGCGCAACCTGGCGATTTTCGGCCAAATGACGGTGGGCGCGCTAAGCGGATTCGAGTATCTCGCGATTCTGGCGGGAGAGTCACGAAATCCGGAGAAGACCATCGGGCGATCGGTGATGCTGTCGGCGCCGGTGATTGCGTTGATGTTTATTCTAGGAACCAGTTCGGTGCTTACGTTCCTGGGCAATCAGCCGATCAACCTGATTGGCCCGATCCCGCAGACGTTCCGGGCGGCATTCGGCGCGACCGGATGGCTGGCGGCGTTCGCGCCGCTGGCGATCCTGCTGATCATCGGGCGCTCGATCGCCAATTCCAGTCTGTTATTCACCGGCCTGACTCGCCTGCCCATGACCGCCGGCTGGGATCATCTGCTGCCGCGCTGGTTCACACGCCTTCATCCCGAGAGGCGGACGCCAGTGAATTCGATCCTCTTCACGGCGATTCTCATCCAGGCTTTCATTGTGCTCAGCCTGCTGGGCGTTCACGAGCAGGAAGCGAATCAATTGCTGATCAATGCGTCCGATGTGCATTACGCGATTGCCTACGTTGCGCTGTTCGCGCTGCCGTTGTTTGGCGGCGGTGGGTTGCGGCGAAAGCTGCCCGGTTGGGTGAAGGTGGCAGCGGCGGCGGGGCTATTTTCGAGCCTGGTCGCCCTGCTGATCGCCGTTTATCCGATTGTCGATGTCGTCAGCCCGCTGGCGTACGCGGCAAAGATCAGCGTGACGGTGATCGTGGCCAATATCGCGGGCGTGGCAATTTACGGGCTGCGGCGGGTGGCGGCGTAGCTGGAGTACCATTAGTGAATAGTTTATGCGCACGGCCCTCTACATCGCGCTTGGCATTTTCGGCGTGGGCTTCCTGATTTTCTGGGTGACTGCGCTCGCGAACGAGCGGGGGAAGAAGGAGAGGCCGGGGCTGCTGGATCTGGGCATCGGGCTGGTGGTGAACTTCTTCGATGCGCTGGGAATCGGCTCGTTTGCGACCACGACGTTCTGCTTCAAGTCCTTTGGGTTGGTGCGGGACGAAGACATTCCGGGGACGTTGAACGTCGGCGTGACGCTGCCTTCGATTCTGGAAGGGCTGCTGTACATTGCGGTGGTGAACGTCCAGCCGCTGACGCTGATCCTGACCATCGGAGGCGCCACGTTGGGCGCATGGCTCGGGGCGGGCGTGGTCTCGCGGTGGCCCAAGCGGAAGATCCAGATCGGCATGGGAATCACGCTCTTGACTACGGCGCTTTTCGGGCTGCTGGTGCAGTTTCATCTTTTTCCGGGCGGCGGGGAACTGCTCGCGCTCGGCGGTGTGAAGTTGGCCTTCGCGGTTGTCGTGACGACCATCCTGGGAGCGCTGATGACGCTGGGCATCGGATTCTTCGCGCCCTGCATGATGGTGACGTATTTGCTGGGCATGAGCCCGCGGGCCGCATTTCCGATCATGATGGGCGCGGTTGCGTTCCTGGAGCCGGGGGCGAGCGCACCGTTCATCCGGCAGAAGCGCTACAACCTGAAATCCGCATTGGGGCTCACGATCGGCGGGATTCCCGGGGTTCTCGCGGCGGCGCTGCTGGTGAAGTCGCTGCCGCTGGACGCCGTGCGATGGCTGGTGATCGTGGCGGTGATTTATACTGCGGTCCTGATGTTGCGGTCGGCCGCACTGGGAAAGCGCGCGCAGGTAAGCGCTGCGGTAGCGTCCGAAACGCCGTAGCCGCTTAAGCGTTCAAGGCGCGCAAGCGCGCTTCAACGGACGTGCGATAGGCCGCATCCTGAATCGACGCGAGATTGATGTGGACATTTTCCAGGGCGCCGGTTTTGGCCGCGGCGCCCAGCACTTTGGCCACCACGACATCGGATTGGAACTTCGCCGGGATTTGTAGCGCTGCGATGCGGATCAGCATCTGAGCAACGCGTTCGGCCATCTGCAGGGGGACTTCGGTTGCGCCGTGCAGGGCCTGTTCCACGAATGGCGCGCGCTCTTCCTTAGGACGCCGGTAGGCGGCCATCACTTCGGCGAAGGCTTGGGAGTCGCGATCGACGGCCTCCAGGAAGTATCGCCGGTCGTCTTCGAACGAGCTGGCATCCTGCTTTGCGAATTTGGTGACCATGCATCCCAACGCGGCGGCCATGGCGGCCACGGCTGCAGACGCACTTCCTCCGCCGGGAGTGGCGGTTTGGGCCGCGAGCGCATCGATGAATTCCGCCATCCCGCTGCGCGAGGCCATCGCTTCCGCCATTTTGTTTTCCAGCACCAGTTGGGGCTTGAAGTTTTCGATGCGCAGGAAATATTCCGCGGACATTTCGAGCGCCTTTTTCGGAACAAGGCCGACGATTTCACTGCCGACGACCGGCACCCCATAGCGCTCGGCTTCGCGCCGCACGGTTTCGAAGACCAGGTGCATGGAGGTCTGCTCGAAATCGGTGAGGTTCATGGACACCTGCGCCTGGTTCCTCGCGTCGAGCAGGATGCCCATGGACTTGACGAAGCGGAAGCCGCCGGTGGAGAAGCGAATGGTTCTGGCGATTTTCTTGGCGATGTTGACGTCGGAAGTGCCGAGGTTGATGTTGTAGGCGACGAGGAATTTTCTGACGCCGACCACGGTGGCGCCGGCAGTGGGGTGAAGCACGGGGTCGCCAATGTCGGGCTTGCGCGCGGGCACCGTGCCCATTTCTTTTACCAGAGCTTCGAACTGGCCGCGGCGGATGTTCTCCAGATTCACGCGATCGGGCTGCCTGGCGGCGGCTTCATAGAGATAGACCGGGACCTTCAGCTTGTTCCAGATCTGCTGAGCGGTGCGCTCGGCGAGTTGGAGGCATTCCTCCATGCTGACGCCTTCGATGGGGATGAAGGGCACGACGTCGGCGGCGCCGATGCGCGGGTGGGCGCCCTGGTGCTTGGTCAGATCAATGAGGGCCACGGCTTTTTCCACCGAGCGGAACGCGGCTTCCGCGACCGCGGCAGGCGGACCGACGAAAGTGAGGACGCAGCGATGGTGATCGACGTCGGATTCGCGATCGAGCAGCACGACGCCGGGCACCGAAGTGATGGCCGCGGCAAGCGCATCGATTTTCGCGGTGTCGCGCCCTTCCGAAAAGTTCGGAACACATTCAACCAGTTGTCTCGCCATTCTATTTTGTCGTTGGCAACCTTTCCGATTCAGACTTGCCGGCTACCTGGATCACGGCGCCGTGGCGCACGGCCATGCGCAGCGGGTTGGAGCCGATGCGGTAGGAAAGCTCCGCAAGGGACTCAACGTCCCACACGCAGAAGTCGGCCGGGCGGCCAATCCCGATTGTGCCATGAAGAGCGCTGCCTCCGAGGGCCTGGGCCGCGTTGCGCGTTACACCGAGGAGGGCTTCCGCGGGCGTCATGCGAAAGAGCGTGCAGGCCATGTTCAGCATGAGGAGGATTGAGGTGGTGGGAGAGGTTCCGGGGTTCGAATCCGTGGCGAGCGCGATAGGAACCTTGTGGCGGCGCAGCAGATCGATGGGCGGCGGGTGGGTGTCGCGCAGAAAGTAGAACGCGCCGGGAAGCAAAACTGCGACGACGCCCGCGTCCTTCATCGCGATGACGCCGGCTTCGTCGAGGTGCTCGAGATGATCGGCTGACAGGGCGTGGTAACGGGCGGCCAGCTTCGCTCCGCCGCAGTTGGTGAGTTGCTCGGCATGCATTTTGACGGGCAGGCCGAGTTGGGAGGCGCGCGCAAAGACTCGCTCGCTTTGTGCAAGGCTGAAGCCGATGTTTTCGCAGAACACGTCGACGGCGTCGACGAGGCCTTCGTGCGCTAGGGCGGGGAGCATTTCGTCGCAGACGGCGCGGATGTAGTCGTCCGGGCGTCCGGCGAATTCCGGCGGAAGCGCGTGCGCGCCGAGAAACGTAGTGTAGACACTGACCGGGTATTCTTGACCCAGCCGCCGCGCGACTTTGAGCATCTTGCGCTCGTCGGCCAGGCGAAGGCCGTAACCGGACTTGATTTCCACCGCCATGACGCCTTCGGCCAGCAGCGCCTCCAGGCGGCGAGCGGATTCGCGAAGGATAGTATCTTCGTCCGCGGCGCGGGTGGCGCGCACGGTAGAATTGATGCCGCCTCCGCCGCGCGCGATCTCCTCGTAACTGACCCCGCAAAGACGGCGTTCGAACTCGTCGGCGCGCGAGCCGGCGTAGACCAGATGCGTGTGGCAATCCACCAGCCCGGGCGTGACCCAGGCTTGTTGCAGGTCATGCTCGCGCTGCGCGGCAGATAGGAGATGTGGTGGAATCGCGTCATCACGTCCCAGCCAAGCGATGCTTTCTTCGCGGACCGCAATCGCTCCCTGCGAAATGAATTCGGCCGGATCGCCGGACGGGCAGACGCGCCCGTTTCGCCACAGCGTCAGGGATGCCGTCATGGATGGAGGGGGCGATTGGGGAGCAGCGGCAGCTTCAGATGATGCGCGCGGGCAGTTTGGACGGCGAGCGGGTAACCGGCGTCGGCGTGACGCATGACGCCACTGGCGGGGTCGTTGAATAGGACGCGCTCGATGCGCTTCGCGGCGGCCTCGGTTCCGTCGCACACGATGACGAGGCCGGCGTGCTGCGAATATCCCATGCCAACGCCGCCGCCATGATGAAAGCTCACCCAGGTGGCGCCGCCGGCGGTGTTGAGCAGCGCGTTGAGCAAGGCCCAATCCGATACGGCGTCCGAACCGTCGCGCATGGATTCGGTCTCGCGATTAGGGCTGGCGACCGATCCGGTATCCAGATGATCGCGGCCGATGACGATGGGGGCTTTCAGTTCGCCGGTTCGGACCATTTCATTGAACGCGAGGCCGGCGAGATGACGTTCACCCAGGCCGAGCCAGCAGATACGCGCCGGCAGGCCCTGGAACGCGATCCGCGCGCGAGCCATGTCGAGCCAGCGATGGACGTGGAGATTCTGCGGAAAAAGCTCTTTGATCTTGGCGTCGGTTTTGTAAATGTCCTCGGGATCGCCGGACAGCGCGACCCAGCGGAACGGGCCTTTGCCTTCGCAGAAAAGCGGCCGGATGTAGGCGGGCACGAAGCCGGGAAAGTCAAAAGCGTTTTGGACTCCCTCGCCCCGCGCGACCTGGCGGATGTTGTTGCCGTAGTCGACCGTGGGCACTCCCATGGCGTGGAAGTCGAGCATCGCGCGCACGTGGACGGCGCAGGATCGCGCGGCGGCGGCGCGCAAATCGGCGTGCTGGGATGGATCTTCGGCGGCCGCTTTCCATTGCTCGACGGTCCAGCCGATGGGGAGGTAGCCGTTAATCAGATCGTGCGCCGAGGTCTGATCGGTCACGAGGTCGGGACGAAGACCGCCGTCGCGTGCGCGCTTCACCAGCTCGGGCATGACTTCGGCGGCGTTGCCGAGCAGGCCGATGGACACGGCCTCCTGACGGCCGCAATGGAGCTTGACCAGGTCCAGGGCTTCGTCGAGGTTCTTGGCCTGTTTGTCGAGATATTGGGTGCGTAGCCGGAAGTCGATGCGCGATTGCTGGCACTCGACGACCAGCGAAACTGCCCCCGCGAAAGTGGCGGCGAGCGGCTGGGCGCCTCCCATGCCGCCCAGACCGGCAGTCAGGATCCAGCGGCCGGCCAGGCCGCCGCCATAGTGCTGCCGTCCCGCTTCGGCGAACGTTTCGTAAGTTCCCTGGATGATGCCTTGCGAGCCGATGTAGATCCAGCTTCCGGCTGTCATCTGGCCGTACATCATGAGGCCTTTTTGGTCGAGCTCGTGGAAGTGCTCCCAGCTGGCCCAGGCGGGGACGAGGTTGGAATTGGCGAGCAGGACGCGGGGCGCGTCGGGATGCGTTTTGAAGACGCCGACCGGCTTGCCGGACTGAATCAGCAAGGTTTCGTCGGCTTCGAGCGCCTTCAGGCGGGCGAGAATTTCGTCGAAGCATTCCCAGTTGCGGGCGGCGCGGCCGATGCCGCCATAAACGACCAGGCTTTCGGGGCGCTCGGCGACCTCCGGGTCCAGATTGTTCTGGATCATGCGGTAGGCCGCTTCCGCGAGCCAGTTCTTGCAGGTGAGGGCGGAGCCACGAGGGGCGCGAATGCGGCGAGTGGGATCGGTGCGGAGCGCGTCGACGGTTAGAGCGCTGGTTTGGCTCTGATCTTTCATTTTGGTTGCGCGACTTGGGCCAGTGCCGACAAAAACTGGTCGTTGTGTTTCGGGAGGCCGATCGAAACCCGCACGTGCCCGGTGAAGCCCGGTTCGCGCCACGGTTTCACGATGACGCCGAGGGGGAGGAGGCGCCTGGCCAGCTCGGAGGCGTCTTCGCGCGCGTGGAAGAAGAGGAAATTGGCGAGCGAGGGCGCGGGTTGATAGCTCATCTCTTCGAGGCGGCGCGCGACGCGCGAGCGCTCCGCGGTGGTCTTGCGCAGGCAGTCCTGGACGAATTCCGGGTCTTCCAGCGCGGCGATCGCGGCGACCTGCGCCAGGCGGTTTACGTTGAACGGGCCGCGCACGCGGTCCATCAGATTGACGAGTTCCGGGTGAGAGGCGACGGCGTATCCGACGCGAAGACCGGCTAAGCTGTAGGCTTTCGAAAAGGTCCGCAGAACCAGCCAGGGGATACGGCTCGACTCCAGCATTTTCAGGAACGGCGGATAGGCGCTGTCGATTGCGCCGTAGTCGAAATAGGCTTCGTCGAAGACCAGGATCGTGGTGGCCGGAATGGCGTCCAGCAGACGGCAGAGGTCGTCGGCGGTCATGGACGCGCCCACGGGATTGGACGGATTGCTGAACATGATCATCCGCGTGCGCGGCGTCAGAGCGGCGAGAAAGCCGGGCACGTCGAACGAATAATCCTGGCGCAGCGGGACCATGCGAACTCGCGCGCCGAAAGACTGCGAGAAGATGACATGCAGCCCGTAGGAAGGAGAGAGCGTCAGAACCTCGTCGCCGGGCGAAAGAAACGTCTCCACCGCGACCGCGATGAGATCATCCGATCCGTTCCCGAAGGCGAAGCGCTCGGGCGCGACATCCAGCCGCCGGGAAAGGGCGGCGCGCAGATCGTTGCAAAACGGGTCCGGGTACAGCGGGACTTGGGGGACCGCGTCCGCGATGGCCGCCAGGACTTTCGGGCTGGCGCCGTAGGGGTTTTCGTTGCTCCCTAATTTCGCGACTTCCTGGACGTCGTAGTGCGCGCGAACATGTTCGCTGGAGACGCCGGCATTGTAGAGCGGCAGGCTGCGAACTTCCGGCCGGACGCCTTCCAGGAAGGCTTCGACGCCGCTGATGGTTGGCTTGGGGGACACTCGGGAAACGCTTTCTGACCCGGCTTCTATTTTGGAGCCGGCTTTTGTGCGGGCTTGACGGCAGCCTCGGCGACGGCCTTCCTGCCTTCATCGACTTCGGGCACGCACTGATCCGAGCGGCAGTTGTGCGAATTGGCTGAACCCAGCTTCTCCAGAAGAGCGGCGGTTTCCGGATGCGGAATCGAATGATGGAACGGCCCGTTGGCCATGTCGGCGACGGTATCGCCATTCTTGGCTTTGAGGCGGGTCTTGGCGCCGCTCGCGACCAGAAACTCGATCATCTTGTCGTCGCCGCGGAACGACGCGCCGTGGAGCGCCGTGTAGCCTTTGTCGTCGACCGCGTTCACGTCGGCGTCCAGATCGAGAAGATACCTGGCGGTTGCCATCCAGGAATCGGGCGCGTTGCGGCTGAAATTCAGCGCCCAACCCAATCCGACGGCGACCATCAGCGGCGTGTCGCCCTGCGCGGTGGCGATCCAGGGATTCGCGCCATGCGCCACGAGCAGCTTCAGCGCGGCCAAATCGTCCGATTGCGCCGCGCGCCAGAACGCCGTTGCTCCTGCGCTGTCCACCCACGTGCTGTCGTCGGGGAGAGTGCGGAACCAGACGTGTTTCTTCAGCCGGGCGTCAGGATCGGCGCCGTGCTCCAGCAGCGCTTTCATCAGCTCCAGATAGCTGGTTTTTTCCTGCGCCGTGATGGGCTGCGGGAACCAGGCGTAGGGCGCCCACTGCATGTCGATGGTGGCGTAAAGAGCGGTGAGGCCGGTGGAAGGGCTGGCGTACTTCGCATCGGCGCCGTGATCGAGCAAATACCTGGCCAGGTCGTAGTGCCCGTTCACGATCGCCATAAGCAGCGGAGTCAGCTTTTCGCCCGCGCCGGGATCGTTGACATCGGCGCCCCCTTCGACCAAAGCTCGCGCGGCCGCCATCTGGCCGTCGCGCGCGGCATAGAGCAATGCAGTCATGCCTCCCATGACGGTGGCGCCCCGTCGTTCATCCATTTTCTTGTGAGCGTCTTTGGAAGACTGAGCCGCGGTTTCCTTGGACTTCTTCGGCTTGGCGCCGGGATGCTTTTCCAGTTGTTCCAGCTGAGCCGAAAGCTTCTGCACCTGTGCCTGCAAGTCGGCGACTTCCTTTGGATCCGTGCTTGCGGCCTTGGCGTCCGGCTGCGCCTGCTTTTTGTCCTTCTCTTTTGCGACCGGCTTGCCCTGCTCGTTTACCGGATTGCCGTCCTGATCCACGGCGACGCAGCCGCTGACGTCGAACACGGATCCGCAGCCCGGGTCGACCGCCTTGGACGTCATTTTGCTATCCGCGCCATGCGCCAGGAGCACTTGAATTACCGCATCGCGATTGAGCGCAGCGGCGAACATCAAGGCCGTCTGTTCGTGGCTGGTTTCCTTGGCATTCACCTCCGCGCCGTGGCTCAGGAGAACCGTCACGGCTGCGGCGCTGCCCGACGCAGCGGCGAACATCAGCGGGGTGGTGCCGTGGGAGTCCTTGGAGTTCGCACCCGCGCCGGCCTTCAGCAATGCTTCGATGATGGACGCATCCCCGTTTTTGCAGGCCAGGAGCAGCGGGGTGACGCCGCCCAGCCGCGTTTCAGCTTTGAGATTGGCGCCCGCGGCGAGCAGGGCCTGGAGCATGGCGAGATCGTCGTTGGATGCGGCCCAATGGAGAGCCGTCATGCCGTCGCCCTGCGGCGCGTTGACGTCGGCCTTTTGTTCGAGCAGGCCGCGAACTGAAACCAGGTCGTCCTGCTGAGCTGCATCGGCCAAGCGGGAATCGGCCGTGGCGTTGAAAGCCATCGCCGCGAGGAACAAAACCGCAAACAGACCTCTCGCTCGCATTAGATTGCAACTTCCCCGGTGCTATCGCCGATGCGCGCCGCATCGATACCGAGCCGATGCAAAACCGTCAACAAGACATTGGCCATGGGCGTTCCGTCTTTGCTGACGACGTGCAGGTTGCCCTTCACCGCTCCGTTGGCGTGTCCGGCGAGGAACAGCGGCAGGCGCTTGTGATTGTGCACGTTCGAGTCGCCCATGGGGCTGCCGTACAGCACCAGGGAGTGGTCCAGAAGATTGCCGTCGCCGTCCGGCGTGCTCTTCAGCTTGTTCAGGAAATACGCCACCTTGCTCACGTGGTACTGATTGAGCTGGGCGAATTCCTCGATCTTCGCAGGGCTCTCGCCGTGGTGGGAGCAGGAGTGGAAGGCGGTCTTTACGCCGCTTTCAGGGTAGACGCGCTGGCAGACGTCGCGGCTCATTTTGAAGGCCGAGACGCGCGTGACGCCGGCCATGAATCCGAGGGCCTGCAGGTCGAACATCAGTTGGACGTGCTCGTCGAAGGAATCGGGAACGCCGATCGGAGCGGCGGGCAGGGCGCGGGTGGCGCTGTTGGAGTTGTATTGCTCGATTTTCTGAATGCGCCGCTCGATCTCACGCACGTCATCCAGGTAGGCATCCAGACGATTCCGGTCGCCGGGGCCGAGGGATTTCGAAAGACGCGCGGCATCCTGGCGGATCAGGTCGAGGATGCTGCCGTACTCCTGCTCGCGGGCAATGCGCTGCGCGGGCGTTCCACCGTCGCCGAACAGGCTTTCGAAGGCCTGGCGCGGATCGCGCGTCATGGGCAGCGGCGTGGTGGGTGACGCCCAGCTGATGGTGTCCGAATAAACGCAGGAGTAACCGTAATCGCAAGCGCCGGACCCGTCGACGCTCTCGATGCAGAGTTGCATGGAGGGCAGCGGCGTGTCCTGGCAATACTGTCTGGCGTACATTTGGTCGATCGAGGTGCCGCAGTAAATGTCCGCGCCTTCCGTCATTTTGGCGTGGCCCGCGGTAAGGAAGGCCGCGCTGGAACGGAAGTGGTCTCCACCTTCTTCGGCTGCAACGTACGCGCCGGCGGGGTTCAAATCGGTTCCCGTGACCACCGTGACATATTCGCGGAAGGGTTCGAGCGGCTTGAGAGTCCGGGTGAACTCGAAATCGGCGCCCTCTTTGGCGGGCGACCAATAGTGTTTGTTCGATCCGTCCTGCGTGCTGCCGGCGGCGCCATGCACCATCTCAATGCACGCCAGATGAGGGCGCGCCGATGCCGCGGTTTGGGCGGCCGGAGTCTGCGCGGGGACCATAGAGTCCAGAAGCGGCAGCGCGACGCCGACGCCCAAGCCACGCAAAACCGTGCGCCGGGAAAGGTGCTTCTTAGTGATGTACATTGCCCTTCGTCTCCTGATTACTTCGACCTTTGGTCACCAGCGTCTGGGGTGGTTGAGATTCGTTGGGAGCCGCAGTGGCTCCGTCCGCGGGGCCGGCGTTCTCCGCCAGGCTGGTTCGAAATGGGAGGCTGTTCACAACACCCAACACGAACGCCGACAAGCGATTGTCCTGGCTGGCCGCCTGGCGCTCAATCGAGCGCACCGTGGGCATGTCGCGGTAGTCGATGACGCGTCCGAGGCCGTAAGCCAGCAGATTTTCCGTAAACGTGCCCAGGAACGCATCCGAATGCTTCAAGATCGCGTCTCGCAGGCTGGCCGGGCCGTCCAGCTTCGTTCCGTCGAACATCCGGCTGGTGGCGTCGATCGGTAAGCCGCTATCGTTGATGCGCCAGGCGCCGACGGCATCAAAGTTGTCCAGCGCGAAGCCGATCGGATCGATGATCTTGTGGCAGGACGCGCATGTGGGGTTCTTGCGATGCTCCTCCATGCGCTCGCGCACCGACATCTGCCGCACTTCGCCGCTCGACGAGTTGGAACCGAGCGCGGGCACATTCGGCGGAGGCGGGGGCGGCGGAGTTCCCAGCAGAACTTCCAGCACATACTTGCCGCGCTGCACCGGAGAAGTGCGGTTGGAGACCGAAGTCAGAGTCAGGATACTTCCCTGCCCCAACAAGCCGCGGCGATTTTCGCCCGGCAGCTGGACGCGGCGGAATCGCGCGCCATAGACGTTCGGGATTCCGTAGTGTTTGGCCAGGATTTCGTCGACGTAGGTGTAGTCGGCGGTCAGCAGCCCCAGCATGTTGCGGTCTTCGCGAACG
This sequence comes from Bryobacteraceae bacterium, assembly GCA_035508055.1. Classification (GTDB taxonomy): domain Bacteria; phylum Acidobacteriota; class Terriglobia; order Bryobacterales; family Bryobacteraceae; genus Palsa-89. The sequence goes on from DATJNO010000082.1 coordinate 16,892, forward strand.
AAGCTGTCGAAGAACAGCTCGGTCTCGCGCTGCATGGATTCGGCCAGATTCTTGTCGAAGTTCGGGAAAAGATAGGCGTCGGGCTGCGCGCTCTTAAGATTCTGCAGGTGCAGCCATTCGGTGGCGAAATTAGCCGACAGCGCCTCCGATTTCGGATCGGCCAGCATGCGATGCACTTGTTGCTCGAGCACGGGCGGATTGGAAAGCTCGCCTTCCCTCGCCAACGCGATGAGTTGGTCGTCGGGCGCGCTGCTCCAAAGGAAATAAGACAGACGGGATGCCAGTTCCAGATCGTTGATGCGATAGTTCGCGCCGGGCGCGACATCTGGCGGCGCGGGCTCGAAGCGGAAGATGAACTTCGGATTCGCGATCATCGCCTGGATGGCCAGCCGGATTCCACCTTCGAAGCCGTCGCGATTGCGGCCGGCCACGTACAGCTTCATCAACTCTTCGACGTCGGGCTCTTCGGCGGGCCGGCGGTAGGCCTGCCGGACCAGCCGGGAGATGATCTTCCTTGCACAATCGACGTCGTCGCCACCGGCCGGATGGCAGGTAAATATCTTGCGCCGGCTGGGCGTCTCGCCGACGCCCGAAGCGTTGTATGGGCCGCTGATGGCGAAATCGTGCAGGTGCGGCAGTGACGTCAATCCGGCCATGTCGGCCTCGTTGAGATCGACCAGGCTGTACTCGATCGGCGAGACCACGTCCTCGAGGGGCCCTTCGGAATGCTGGATAAACGCCGCCGTAACACGCTGCGGGCCGGCCTTCACCTTGATGGGCGGAGTCTGCAGGTCGTCCCACTTGGTGCGGTTGGGATCAATATCCAGCAAAGCCACGCGGGCGCCGTTGATCGAGACCTCGAGCTTTTGCGTGCTTCCCTGGCTCTTTCCAAACAGCGGCCCGTCCACCGAGTAATAGAAGGTCATCTTGAAGACGTATTCGGCGTCGAGAGGAAAATCGTAGATCACGCTCAGGCCGCCGCGAGTTCCGACGGGCGCGCCGTCGACGTGCCGCATCTGCGACACGCTTTTCGAGAGCTGGTAAGTCATCACCGACGGACTTGTATCAATGTCGCCCACGGCCAGCCGGCTGATCTTTCCCGCGGCCTTGACGTATGCGTCCATCAACGCCGGCGACAGGTTCAGGGCGTCGGCCATGTTGTCAAAGCCGTGGCTCATGTCGTCGGCGGGCAGCAGCGATGCGACGTCCACCTTCACATTCAGCAGGTCGCGGATGGAATTGGCGTACTCGGCTCGATTCAGTCGATGTAAAGCGGGCCGGCCGGCATAGGGATGAGCCGCGGCGGCCTGGTCAATGCCGGATTCCAGCGACTCCACGAAGTCTTGGACGGTTTGGGCGGCGGGACGCGGCATCCCTTGCGGAGGCATCAATCCCACGCGCAGCTTGCGAATCACCTTCTCCAGTTGCTCGGCATGTTGACCGGGATGCGCCAGGTCAATGCTTTTCCAGGAAAAGCCGCCCGACTTCGTCTTGTCGTTGTGGCATACCTGGCAGTATTGATTCACGAGCGCCTGTTGGGACTCCACTGACAGCGGCGCCGCAGTGGCGGCCCATGCGGCCAGCAGGCTCAAGCAAGCAAACTTCTCTATTATCCTCATCACGGCTCCCTAAGAACCGGGAGGCAACTTGGCTGCCGGTAAGACGGGTTTTCCTTTCGACTCGTCTTCATCTGTCGAGATCTCGCGAAAACGCTCTATCCAATAAGTTTAGCCTACACTGAGGGGCTTGGAGCGGAGAAGAGCGATTGACCGGCGGGACCGGCATTTTTTGCCCGAAATGAGCTTACATCGGGCAACCAGCCGTGAAATCGAAGACATGCCAGCGCTTCTTGGCCTAGCGCTTCTTGCGGGAAGTTCCGGGCCGGTTGTCCCTGAGCCGGTACGCATTCCGGACCAGCGGCGTGGAGAGCACGATGCTCGTAGTCGGAACACCGTAATTCAGGAGCTTCATGATCAGTTCCTCCAGTTCCGCGATGGAAGTGACCAGCACCTTCATATTCAGCGCGTCGCTGCCGGTCACGTGGTAGCATTCGCGGATCTGCTCGCAATCGCCCAGAAACGACATCAGCTGGCGATATTGGGCGCCGTCGGAGCTCATGCGAATCAAGGCCATGATGCCCAGCCCGAGGCTGGCCGGGTCGACGTCGGCGTGATAGCCGCGGATGACTCCGGCGTCCTCCAGGCGGCGCAATCGTTCGGCGGTGGCGGAAGGGGAGAGGCCGGCGGCGCGGCCCAGGTCGGCATAGGACAGGCGGGCGTTCTTCTGCAACTCCTCCAGCAGCTTCAACGCTATTTCGTCGAGCAGAGGGCTGATTTCACTGCCATGGATCATTTGTACAGTACATTCTAGCGAAGAGGCCCTTCAGCACAATTGGCATGCCCCGGCACGCCGAACTGTTAGAAAACGCGCCGTTAGGGCCTGGGCGCACGGCGAGACACCGTCCAAATCGCCTCACCAGCCGTGCGATCGCTTGTTCCTGCGGGCCATTCACCTTACAATCGAGTACACGCGCGGGGATTTTTCGTGGATTCGTTATTGCAAAACCAGTTGTGTCGTTTTAGAATGTGGCAACTCGCGTACAACGTAGTATTCGAAGGGAATACGCCTCGCCGCGAAACACACCCCACGGGGTAAGCCAGGAAAGGTGTGCAGAGATGCGAAAAGTAAGTGAGCTGTTGTTGTGCGGTTTCTGTCTTTTGGCCGTGCTGCGCGGGCAGGGATTGACGTCCGTATCCGGAAGCACCAAGGATCCCTCCGGGGCGGTGATCCCCGGCGCTACAGTGGTGCTGTCCAACGTCGATACCGGAGCCGCGCGGAATAACGTGTCGGATGCTCAGGGCCGCTATTCCTTCTCCCAGGTGCAACCCGGCAACTATAAGCTCACGGCGAAGGCGGCGGGATTCAACGACGTCACGGTAAACGTGCAGCTTTTGATCAATACCCCGGCCACGGTGGATCTGAACTTCGAGAAGGTCGGCACGCTGGCGTCCTCAGTTTCGGTTTCGGCCGAGGCGACGTTGGTCAACACCACGGATGCTTCGATTGGCAACGCGGTCGGAACACAAGCCATCACGCAATTGCCGTTTGAGGCCCGCAACGTGGTGGGGCTGCTGGCGATTCAACCCGGCGTTGCCTACCTGGGCGCGCAGGATCAGCCCAGCTTGAGCCTGTCCGGAAACGGGCATATTAGCATGAACGATCCCCGCAGCGGCGCGGTGGACGGCGACAAATCCGATCAGGGCAACGTAACCTTGGATGGCGTAGACGTGAACGATCAACAGGATCGCGCCTCGTTTACCAGCGTGCTGCGGGTCACGTTGGATTCGGTACAGGAGTTCCGGACCATCACGACCAACGCGGGCGCCGAGTATGGCCATAGTTCCGGGGCGCAGGCCACGCTGGTGACCAAGAGCGGCACCAATATCGTCCATGGCGCGCTGTATGAGTATCTGCGCAATACCGACACCAGCGCGAACAGCTTCTTCAACAATTCGGCCGGCGTGCCCCGGCAGAAGCTGAACCGGAACGTCTATGGCGCCGACGTCGGCGGGCCGATCAAGAAGGACAAGCTGTTCTACTTTTTCAACTACGAGGGGCGCAAAGACGCCAGCGAGCAGTCCGCGTTGCGAGTCGTCCCCACGGATACCTTCCGGCAGGGCATCGTTCAATATGTCCGCAACGATGGAAGCATTGGGACCCTGACGCCGGCGCAGGTTCAACAACTGGACCCGGCCGGCATTGGAGAAGATCCGGCTTCGCTGGCCCTGTTTCAGTTGTACCCGCACGCCAACGACAACACCACTGGCGACGGCCTGAATACAGCCGGATATCGTTTCAACGCTCCGGCGCCGCTGCGCTACAACACCTATATTGCCAAGATCGACTATCAGATCACGCCCAAGAACTCGTTCTTCTGGCGCGGCAATCTGCAGAACGACAACTACGCCATCCAAGGACCGCAGTTTCCCGGCCAGCCGCCGAACAGCGTTTATTTGAACAACAGCAAAGGATTCGCTACCGGCTTGACCTCGGTTATCTCGCCTACGCTGGTCAATACACTCCGCTATGGCTATACCCGGGAAGGCGTGCAGACCACCGGCGTGGTCAGTTCGCCGTACGTGGTCCTCAACTCCATGGACAACCCGTATGGAACTACGACGGGGACCGCACAGATCATTCCAACTCACGACATCCACGACGACATCGTGTGGACCAAGGGCGCGCACACGATCAGTTTCGGCACCGAGCTTTTGCTGATTCACAACAACTACGACACCGATTCCAACTCCTTTGACAAAGCCATTGAGGATGGGCTTTACCTGCAAGGCGACGGCGGCCCGCTGCTGCCCGCGGACGCAACGCGCAGCTTAACGACGATCGACGACCTCGCTACGCTGCTCGGTCTGCAGGCCAAACTCCAGACCTACGCCAACTACGACCTGCAAGGCAACACGCTGCCGCAAGGAGCGATTGTCAAACGCATCTTCAAGGAGCAGCACTACGACATGTACGTCCAGGATTCCTGGAAGGTGATGCGAGGTTTGAACATTTCCTTCGGGCTGCGTTTAGGCCTGAACCCGGCGATTTACGAAACGCAGGGTTATAACGTCAGCTCCTCGCAGCCGCTGGCCAACTGGTGGGCCAACCGGATTTATTACAATTCGAAGGGCGAGTCGCAGGCCAACGCCGGCAATGTGGTCTATGAGTTGGCGAAAACGACGGGGCGCGGGCTTTACCCGTTCCAGACAGATTGGGCGCCGCGCTTCGGACTGGCCTATTCGCCGCAGGGGACTTCCGGGCTATCCAAGTTGCTGTTTGGCGGGCCGGACCGGTCTTCGATTCGCTTCGGCTTCGGCATCTTCTACGATGCTTTCGGCGAGGGTCTGGAGCGCGACTTCGCCAACAGCGTCGGTTTTTCAACTGAGGTTCAGAGCCAGCCCGGGCAAATCATCGCTACTTTGCCGCGCTTCACCGGTATCAATGCCCCGCCGCTCTCGGCGTTCCCTGCCGCGCCTCTGGGAGGCTTCCCGCAAACCGCGCCTCCCATCGACCTGCAGTCGCAAACCATCGATGACCAGCTGAAGGCGCCGTATACCATGAACTGGAATCTCAGCTACGGGCGCCAGTTCGACGGCGGTTTTTACCTGCAAGTCGCCGGCGTCCATCGCGAAGCCGTTCATTCGCTGATCGGCGAGGACTTCGCGCAGATGACCAATTTGGTGGACCCCACCTCGGGCATGACCTATTACCAGGCCGTTGCGTTAATGGCGCCGTATGTCTTTGCGGGTGCGCCACCCAGTCAGGTTCCGAACATTCCTTTCTGGCAGAACATGTGGCCCGGCGCGGCCGGGAACGGACTGACCGCCACGCAGGGAGTCTACACCCAATATCTGGCTTCCGGCGGCGATTGGACCACTGCCTTGTTGAACGTGGATGTCAACTGCAATCCCTCCTGCAGCAAACTGGGGCCGTATTCGATGTGGAACAGCCAATACGCCGCGCTGTATGCTTTCCGCTCCATCGGCCGGGGCAATTACAACGGCCTGCATGTCACGCTCCGCAAGGCTTTCAGTCATGGCGTGCAGTTCGACTTCAACTACACCTGGTCCAAATGCGAGGACCTCGGGTCTTCGCCTGAAACGATTGGCGCCGTGGATCCGCTAGGTTCTATTTACAACGGCTTCAGCCAGAGCCTGAACAAGTCGGTCTGCGATTACGACATGACCCACATCTTCAGCGCGCTGGGCGTGTTTGAGCTGCCGTTTGGCAAAGGCAAGCCTCTTCTGGGCAACGCCAATAAGTTGGTGAACGCCTTCATCGGTGGCTGGCAGATCAGCACCGTTCTGACGGCCGACAGCGGCTTGCCGGTTAGCGTTCAGAACGGCATCGGGTTCCCAACGGTTTGGGACTTCACCGGCTTTGCGACGCAAACCGGCACGCTTCCCGCGCAGCAGACCAGCAAGAATGCACCCTCCGCGGTGCCCGGCACGCCCGGCGGACCCAACATTTTCAGCGATCCGGCGGCGGCGCTCGCAGCTTTCACCCCCACGCTGGCCGGCCAAATCGGTTCGCGCAACATCATTCGCGGGCAGGGGCCTTACAGTCTCGACATGGGGCTCTCCAAGCGCTTCACGCTGTTTACGTATAAAGATCAGCCGCATACGTTGCAGATCCGCGCCGAAGCATTCAACGTCTCCAATACGGTTCGTTTCGATCCGAACAGCCAGGCCGACGTGAACAGCAATGACGGCGGGATCATGACGCTGGCGGATCCCTCGAAGTTCGGGCAATACACGACAACGCTCGGCACACCGCGCGTGTTCCAGTTTTCAGCGCGCTACGAGTTCTAATCGGCCGGACGGCAGGGATTTCTTCCGGAAATTGCCGCGCCGGGCAATCTTTTCGCGCCGAATGGCGGTCCATTACCGTTGAATCGCACTTCACGGTTGCCGGGGTCGTTTGTCATACTGCGCATGATGAATGCGATTGATCATGCCGGCCCGGCGACCGAGGAGGTCAGCGTTACCCTGGACGGCCATTCCCTGACGATTGATGATGTCGCCGGCATCGCGCGCTACGGCAGAAAAATTGAGCTCGATCCGGCGGCCATTGCGCGCATTTCCAAGTGCCGCGGCCTGCTGGAACGCAAGATCCAAAAGCGCGAAATCATGTACGGCGTCAATACGGGCATTGGCGAACTGGCCGACGTCGTGCTCACCCCCGAACAAGCGGAACGCTTCCAGAAATATCTTCTTTATTCCCACGCCGCCGGCTGTGGCGAACCATGCGCGGAGGAAGACGCGCGGGCAGGAATTGTTTCGCGCTTGAACACGCACTGCTGGGGCCATTCCGGAATTCGCACGGAGATTGTGCGGACTCAGGTGGAAATGATCAACAAGCATGTCACGCCGGTGATGTGCCAAAAGGGCTCCGTCGGCGCTTGCGGCGATCTCGCGCCAATGGCCCAGGCCGCCCTCACGATGATGGGCGAAGGCGAAGTCTTTTACCAGGGAAGAAGGCTGCCCGCGAAGGAAGGTCTGGCTCTGGCAGGGATTCCCACGGTCGTGTTCCACGAACGAGATGGCTTGGCTGCCATCAACGGATCCGACTTGATTACCGGCATGGGTTGCCTGCAGATTTACGACGCTGAGCGATGGCTGAAAACCCAGGAAATCGCCCTGGCGATGACTTTGGAAGCGCTCAACGCCAACATGGATGCGTATGACCACCGCCTGCACGCGGTGCGCGGATACCCCGGCGCTCAGCAATGCGCTGAGAATATTCGCACGCTGACCGGTGGATCGGAATTGCTGCGGCGGCCCGGCAAGAAGGTCCAGGATGCTTATTCGCTGCGCTCCTGTCCGCAAGTGGTGGGTGCGGCGCGCGACGCCTGTAAATGGTCGCGCTACATGCTGGAAATCGAACTGAACCATGCCGCCGACAATCCGGTCTTCTTCCCGGACGAAGATTTGGTGCTGACCGGTGCGAACTTCCAGGGCACTCCGATGGCCTTTGGTCTGGAACTGCTGGGCCTTTCGCTCACCACCATCGCGGTGCTGTCCGAGCGCCGCCTCAATCGCTTGATGAACCCGCACCTGTCTATGGGTTTGCCCGCGTTCCTCACCCGGGGCGCCGGAATGTTCTCGGGCCTGATGCTTTCTCAATACACGGCCGGCGCGCTGGTGGCGGAGAACCGGGTGCTGTGCAATCCGGCCGCCGCAGGGTCCATTCCCGCTGCCGCCGATCAGGAAGACTTCGTTTCCATGGGCATGACCACCGCCATCAAGACGCGCCAGATCATCGAAAACTGCTGGCAGGTGGTCGCCATCGAGCTCATGGCGGCGGCCCAGGCCTTTGATTTTCGCGCCCCCGTGCGCCCCGGTCCCGCCACGTCGGCGGCCTACGAAACCATCCGCAAGTATGTTCCGGCCATGGAAGAGGACCGTCCCCTCTACAATGACATCAACACTCTGACCCGGGTTGTCAGAGACGGAAAAGTGCTGCAAGCGGTAGAGGCCGTGGCCGGCTCGCTCAACTGATCGCGTTCTCCCCTGCTGGTTCCAAGTCGAGCTGCTGTTAAACTCACTCGAAGGAGCTTCTATGAACCATGGAAAGCGGTCCGCCGTGGCGTTGCTGGCGCTGGCCGCGGGCCTGGCTTTAGCCCAACCGCCGGAAACCCGGGTCGACGTGCTCAAAATGCAGCGGCCGATCGCGATGCGCGACACCGTGTGGATCGAGGACATGACCCTGCTGGAGATCCGTGACTCCCTCCAGGCGGGCAAAACCACCGCGCTGGTCCTGGTGGGCGGGATGGAAGACAACGGGCCGTACGTGACGGTGAGCCAGCACAACAGCGTGGTGAGATTCCTCGGCGAGAAGATCGCGCGTGAACTCGGCAACGCCCTGTGCGCTCCGGTGGTGACGATGGCGCCCGGGAACCCGGAGACGTCCACCAGCCCCGGCAGCATCGTGCTTTCGAGCGACACGTACCGGAACATGCTCGAGGACATGGGGACAAGCCTGAAGGCCGAAGGCTTCCAGAACATTCTGTTTCTGGTAGATCATGGCGGCGACCAGAAAGGCGCAGTCGAGGCCGCCAAGGATCTCTCAGGCAAGTGGCAAGGTTCCGGAGTGCGCGCGCTTTATGTCCCGGCCTATTACGATTACGACGACGTGGAGAAATATCAGCACGACGTGCTCGGCGTTCATGAGAAATCGCGCGACGGCTATCACGACGATTACTACACGTCGGTAATTTCCCTCGTTATCGATCCGAATGGCGTACGCATGAAGGAACGGCGGCAGGTGCACAAAACCACGATCAACGGCCTGGACCTGGCGTCGCCCCGGGCCGTCGAGGACGGCAGGAAAATCATTGCCTATCGCACCGGCGTCACGGTGAAGGCAATCCGTGAGATGCTGGCCGGGAATTAGTCCAATGCCTGATCGCCGCCGGTTTCTGACCCATTTTTCGACCACTGCTCTGGCGTCCACTTTATTGCCCGAGGCGCTGTGGACGCAATTGGAAGCCCAGCAGGAGCCGCGAATCACGCTGGACATGCTGAAGTCGGCCGAGCAGATCGCGGGGCTCCAGTTCACCGGCGCCGACCGGAAGCTGCTCCTTGACGACGTCAACAACCACCTCGCTCAGTACGAGCATCTGCGCCAGATTCCGCTCGCCAATAGCGTCGTTTCGTGCCTGCGCTTCAGCCCGGTGCTGCCGGGCATGCGGTTCGATATGGTTCGCCGGCCGATGAAGGTTAGCGCCCGGCCGGCGGTACAGCGTCCGGCGAATCTGGAAGAGGTCGCGTTTTGGCCGGTGACCGATCTGGCCGCGCTCATCGCTACGCGCCAGGTGCGCTCGATTGAACTGACCGAAATGTATGTGCAGCGCCTGAAACGATACAACCCGACTCTCGAGTTCATGGTTACGCCGACCGAGGATCTGGCCATCCAGCAAGCCAGGCAAGCGGATGCCGAAATTGCCGCGGGCAAGTATCGCGGGCCGTTGCATGGAATCCCTTGGGGCGCGAAGGACTTGATCTCGAAGAAAGGCTACAAGACCACCTGGGGCGCGGTGGCGTTTCAAAATCAAAGCTTCGAGGAAGACGCGACCATTGTCGCGCGCCTCGAAAAAGCCGGCGCGGTGCTGGTCGCGAAGCTGACCACCGGTGAACTGGCCGGCGGCGACACCTGGTTCGGTGGGAAGACCAGGAATCCATGGAATCCGGAGGAAGGCTCCAGCGGCTCATCGGCCGGGCCTGCGTCGGCCACCGCGGCCGGTTGCGTCGGATTCTCCGTTGGAACCGAAACGGGCGGCTCCATTGTCGCGCCGTCCACGCGTTGCGGAGTGTACGGTACGCGCCCCAGTTTCGGTCGCGTGAGCCGGCATGGCGTCATGACCTTGGCCTGGAGCCTGGACAAGGCCGGGCCGATCTGCCGCAGCGTCGAGGACTGCGCGCTCGTGCTCGACGCTTTACAAGGACCCGATGAAAAGGACCTCACCGCCACCTCGGTCCCTTTCAATTGGAACGCGGCGATCGATGTCAGGAAGCTGCGTGTAGGATATCTCAAAGCTGCGTTTGACGAACCCCGGAACACCCGGGAAGAGGCCTACAACGACGCCGCGGCGTTCGATAAGCTGCGCTCGCTGGGCGTCCAGCTCAAGCCGATTGATTTTCCCGGCTACCCCATCGAAGATCTGATGCGCATCATGGAGGTGGAATTTTCCGCGGCCTTCGATGCGTTCACGCGCAACCGGCAAACCGACAGCATGGTTCGCCAGGACAAGGATTCCGACGCGAATCTGTACCGCATCAATCGCTTCGTCCCGGCGGTCGAGTACCTTCAGGCGACGCGCGTCCGCTATCTGCTGATGGAAGCGATGGCGCGAACCATGTCGGATATCGATGTCTACCTGGCGCCGATTAGCTCGCACCGTCCGCCGAAGCCCGACAGCATCCTGGATCTGAACACCACCTTGACGAATCTCACCGGCCAGCCCACCGTCGTCGTGCGCAACGGCTTCACGGCCAAGGGCCTGCCCACCAGCATCACGTTCACCGGCCAGGTTTACGGCGAGGCCAAAATGCTGGCGCTGGCGCGCGCTTATCAGATGGCCACCAATTGGCATTCGCGGCATCCTCGTTTAAGCTGAATCATGCGGACCCAGACGGCACTTCTCTTCCTTTCCCTCGCGGCTTGTTCCTGCGCGTTCGCCCAGGACGCTCCCGTCACACACTACGACCTGAAGATGCAGGAGTTGAAGTACGTGTACGGACCTTCGGCTCCTATCGCACGGGTTCCGCGCGGCGGCGTTATCGAAACCAACACCGTGGACGCCGACGGCAAGGCGGTGGAAGCGGCCGGCCTGAAAGTTCCCGGCTTCAATCCGCTCACCGGGCCGTTCTATGTCGAAGGCGCCGAGCCGGGCGACACGCTGGTGGTACATTTCTTGAGCGTGGAAGTGGACGGCGATAAAGGCTACGGCGACATCGATCCGACCTTTGGCGGTGCATTGAACGGCAATCATTACACGCCCATGCTCGGCAAGGGAGTGGAAGCGAGGTCGTGGGTATATCCGATAGACAAGGCTTCCAACACGGCCACTTTTCAGGCCAAGGATTCCAGTTTCTCCGTTAAAATTCCGCTGCTGCATCCGTTCCTCGGCTGCGTGGGGGTGGCGCCGGCCGATGGTGAAGTGCGCAGCTCCATCGTTCCGGCTGAGTTCGGCGGCAATATGGACGCCTCGGAGGCGACGGCGGGCAACACGCTCTACCTGCCCGTCAATGTCCCCGGCGCGCTCCTATTCCTCGGCGACGGCCACGCCGCCATGGGCGATGGCGAAATTGCCGGAACGGCCATCGAAGTTTCGACGCGCGTGCGAGTTCAGGTCGACGTCCTGAAGGGCAAGACGATTCATTGGCCCCGGTTCGAAAACAACGACTATCTGATGGCCGTCGGCATCTACCGGCCTTTGGATGACGCGCTGCGCATTGCGTTCAGCGAGCTGATCCAATGGATCCACGAGCGCAACGGGCTTTCGGAATCGGATTCCTACGAGCTGCTCTCCAAGGTCGCCGAGATCCACCTGGCCGAAATGGTGGACCCGAACTATGTGGTCATCGCTAAAATCAACAAAAAGTTCCTGATTCCGGCCGGCCGGTGAAGGCGCAGGCGCGCGAAATCCTGCAACCGTGGCCCGCGGTAACCGTCTGTTACTATGACAATCGTGCGGGTGAAAGTGTTGTTTTTCGGCATGTTGAAGGACGTTGTCGGCCGTTCGGAAGAACAGATCGACCTGGCCGAAGGCGCGCGGCTGGACGCTGTTTTCAGCCGCTACGCCAGTCAGTTTCCGCGCTTGACCGAATTCGAATCCAGCATCGTCCTGGCCTGCAATCAGCAGTTCTGCGAGCGCTCGACGCCCGTCCGCGACGGCGACGAAATCGCGTTTTTACCGCCGGTCAGCGGCGGCTCGGGCCGCTATACGCATGAGATTTGCGACGCGGAGACCGGCAACTTTTTTGCCTTGACGCGCCAGCCCATCGACACGCTGGCCGTGAAGCAGCAGCTTCTGCGCGGCGAAGACGGCGCGGTGGTGGATTTCGAAGGCGTAGTGCGCAACAACACCAAAGGCCGGGCCACGAAGTTCCTGGACTACGAGTGCTACGAAGCCATGGCCATCAAGACCATGGCGGAAATCGGGCGCGAAATCGCGGCGACGCAGGCCATCGGCCGCATCGCGATGGTCCATCGCCTGGGGCGCATGGAGATCGGCGAAACCAGCGTTGCCGTCGTGGTGACCGCCCCGCACCGCAAGCCCGCCTTTGAAGCCGCTCTGGAAGGCATCAACCGCCTGAAACGCACCGTTCCGATCTGGAAGAAGGAGCACTTCGCCGACGGCGAGGTGTGGGTCGAAGGGGAGTGGGACGAGTCCGTCCTGAAAAAGTGATCCGCCCGGCTGTCTTCCTCCTTACCTCGCTGCTGTGCGCTGCGCCGGCGGCACGTCCGCAGGATACGGTTATTCGCGTGAACGTACGCCTGGTGCGCATGCTGGTGACCGTCCAGGATGCCAACGGCCAGCTGATTGGCTCGCTCAACAAATCGGATTTCACGGTGTTCGATAACGGCGTCAAACAGGACATCGCGGTGTTCGAGCGGCGGACCGAGCAGCCGCTCTCGGTCGCGATGCTGGTGGATACCAGCGCGTCTACCGGGATCCAACTGCGCTACGAGCTGGAATCCGTCAGCCGGTTCCTGAAAACGCTCATCGGTGAGGGAAATCCGGATGATTCCGTGGCGCTCTACAGTTTCAACTGGCAGGTCACGCTGCACGCCGGCTATACGCGGCGTTTTGCGCGCCTGGATCAGATCTTGAAGCAGCTCCGTTCGGACGGCGGCACGTCGCTGTACGACGCGATCTACCTGGCTTCGCGCGAGCTGGAATACCGCGACGGCCGGCACGTCATGGTGCTGGTGACGGACGGCGGCGACACCACCAGCACCAAGGATTTTCATGAGGCGCTGGAAGCGGCGCAACTGGCCGACACCGTGCTCTTCCCCGTGCTGGTGGTGCCCATCACCAATCCGGCCGGGCGCAACATCGGGGGCGAGAACGCTCTCACCACGCTGTCACAAGGCACCGGCGGGCATGTCTTCACTCCCAGCCTGGGCGCCGAGCTGGATAAAGCGTTCGATGACATTCTGCGCGAACTGCGCACGCAGTACCTGATCGGCTTCTATCCCAAGGACGTCCCTCCGGCGAGGGATCCTTTTCATACGTTGAAGGTGGACGTGCAAGGCAAAAACTTCCGCGTCATCACGCGCAGCGGCTATTACGGCGACGCGCGGTGAGACACCTGCGCGCTCCCGCGGGTTAATCGTACGGCATGGACGTACGGCGGCGCACCCCTCACCGCTTGAGTTCCGGCCCGAACAGCTACACGTCGCTCGCCACCAGTGCGGACCGCCGCCGTCTGGCGCTCACGCTGGCGAATCCGAAGAGAACACTTTGGTCTCTGCAGATTTCGAATTCAACGCCAGGGAATTCCGAGCCTTCTCCCATCTCGCTGGCAACCAATGCAGGCTTCTTTCCCAGGCTGGGTCCGAACTTCCTGTTATACGTTTCGTCAACGGGAACGAGCGAGAGCATCTGGAAGTTTGCCAACGGAACCGGAATGGAATTGTGGAGCGCTCGGGAGGCGCACGTCCTGGGTGCGCCGGGCATCTCGCCCGACGGCAGTTCCATCGCTTTCTCCGTCCTGCAAAACGGCCAGAGCAAACTGCTGCTCATGCGGTCGGACGGTACGAATCTACGCACGGTGGCCGATTCGCTGGATCTAAAGGGTTCTCCGGCCTGGGCGCAGGACGGCAAATCGATTACGTCAGCCGCAGACGATCACGGAGCGCCGCATCTTTTCCGGGTGCCGCTGGACGGCCAGCCTCCGGTCGCTTGGGTAAAAGAATATTCGGTCGAACCCACCTGGGCGCCGGATGGGAGCTTCGTCATTTTCTCTGGCCCGGACGTGGGCACTACCTTTCCCGTGAAAGCGGCCGGTGACCCGCGCGCCACTCATCAGGTTCCGGCCCTTACGTTAACCCGCGGCGCGCGGCATCTCGTGTTCGTTTCCGGAGGCCAGGCGATTGTTTTCCTGCGGGGAGACATTCAACACAAGGACCTGTGGATCGTCGACCTCAAGACCGGCGAACAGCGGCAGTTGGTCAAGCTGCCTCCTGATTTCGATATTCGCGATTTCGATATCTCGGCGGATGGCCGGCAAGTTGTCCTGGAACGAGTGCAAGAGCGCTCGGATATTGTGTTGCTGGATCTCCCACGAAAGTAATCGAGTTACAGGCCGGCGGGCGTGAGGACCTCACCTCTTCTGTTCCGACCAGGCGGAAGTGTAGCCATAGGGCATCCATTTCACCAGGCCTTCCACGCGAGCGATGGATCCGTTCTCGATCTGGATCAATTGCGGAACCATGTAAGTGCTGGGCACGAGCTGAGACGCGGGTGAATTGGCCGGTCCGGTGCCAGGGTTGTCGATCATGGCGACCGCAATCACGACTCCCCGCCCGGCGTCCGCAATCAGGATGCGGCGGTCACGGACCTTCGTGGTAAAGGGGTAGAGGCCGTCGGGGGAAGGGCCGCTTCCGTCCATCTGCGCGGCGCAGCCAAGGCTTTCCTGAACCGCGTTGTCGCGGCGCGTGCAATCGGCGAGGAACGTCACAGCCTTGCTGCTATGTTTTTCCAGGCCGTCGAAGTAGGCGGTCATCAATGCCGGTGGGACAGGCCCAGCGGCTTTTCCTTGGAAGACCGGATCGAGCGAGCCAAGCGAAGCGGGCATAAACTCAACCGGCAGCGGTGGACGCATGAGCGTCATGGTACCGCCGCGCGGACCCACAGACTCTTCCCGCACATCAATCGCCTCAATCTCGCTGATCTTTCCACCGCCGACCTTAATTCGCAGCGCCAGCACGCCGGGAGTGCCATGCTCATTGCTTCGACCCCAGTACGCGGCGGTTCCGCTGGCCGGGTCAGCATAGAGTGCCGCGTAGCGGCCCGCGCCAGGCATCTCGATCTTGCCGGCGGTGCCCCAGAGTCCGTCGCCAATGGCGATGAACTGGCCGTTCTCGGAATAGCGCACACCCTCAGCCAGCGGCAAACTCGAATGAATATGGGTCAGCATTGCCTCAAGGACACGCTGCACCAGCCCAACCATGCAGGCGCGATCGCAAGGACTGGGTGCGACCAAAGCCGTGCCGGGTCCACTGCGATTCACCGGAGGACCGGCGTGGAAAGGCGAGCGCATACCATACGGAACCTCGGTCAGGGTCATCTCGATGCGGTACAGCTTGTCGCCGCGCAGGCGAAACGCTTCGCTGGCGTGCAAGGTGCGCGGCACATCGAAATAAGCAGGAATGGGCGAAGACTTCCCGTTCACCGAAGGCAAAGTGCGGACCGTGCCGTTGTGATCGAATGTCGTAATGGCGAAAACCGCCTGCCGCTCCTCATCCACCAGGTAGCGCCGTTCGCGGATTTTGGTGACAAAGCCGAGGAAGCCGGTCTGGAACTGCGCTTCGCAGGTCAACGACGCGAAGGCCGTATCATTGGAGTGGCCGTAAGCATCCCCGGTCTTCACATTAGTAGTTTGCAGGGCGTCTTCCAGGCGGTTGCAGTCCTTGTCGAAGAAAGAATAGTCGCCCTTGGGATTGTTCCGCTCCATGCCGCTGTAATACTTGTTGGCTTGCGTGATCAACGTGGCGCGAGGAAGACGCTGAGCGGGTGGCACGGGTTCCAGCCATACGTGTTCCGGCTGGCCCATCCTTTCGTAGCGGGCCGCGCCTGCGGGATCGCGCGTGATTTGCGTCTCGATCTCGCTGACCTTGCCGTCTTCCACCTTCAAACGCACAACATAGATGGCCCTCACACCGTGCTCGGTGATGGTAGTGATGGCCGCCACTTGTCCTGACTCCGGATCCGAGAACGCGTGACGGTATTTGCCGGCCGGCCCGGCGATTTGCCACTCTCCTTCCCCGAGCGGCAACACCTGATCGTTCTCCGCGTACTTCACGCCGGTTGCAACGGGCAAACGCCCCGGATCGTGAGCAGTCAAGGCGGTCAAATACGCCGAGAGCATGCCCTCCAGACAAGTTCGGCCGCAGGGCCCCGCCTGAGCGGAGACCAGCGCGCACACCGAACAAGCGGCGACGGCGACGATTTTCATTTGAAGACGCGGAATCATTTCAGATGTTTGAGGGACTGCTCGTCTTCCACACAGATCTCGTCGACCAATTCGGTGTCGACCACGATGCGCTCCTTCAATGTGACGGTCCACGGCCTTGTATAAGCCTTGGGATCGTCAACAGTGACCTGGATGTCGAGATGCCCGAAGTCCGGGCGCCGCATTTCCTCGCGCACTTTGGCAGCCTGCGTGAGCACACTGCCATTCCAGTCGATCCAGGTATCGTCGCGCAGACCGATGGTCTCGATGATTAACGTGTCGCCGGACCATCTCGCCGACGAATACCCCTGCCACGCGGGGTTCGGATCCTCGGGCAGCGGCCGCGCATCCGTGAAAACCTGACGGTATATGGCGTTCATTTCATCCAGCACGACCAAGAGGCCCGGCTTCTGGACGAACTTCAACAGATGTGGCAGCCCGTAGGCGCGAAGGAAGTTGTCCGGCATGCACCGGATGTGCGGATCGTCGATTGCGAGGTTATCTGTGCGCTTTTTGACCAGCGCCTGAAGCCAGGGTTGATATGGCAAACCTCCCGGCAGGTCGACGCCGATGTTGGCCATTTGGCGCGAGGCGGTGATGGCGCCAGGGTTGCCCGGGGTTTGGACCTCCTGGGTATTGCGGGGAGCGGCTTTGGCCTTGGGACTCGACAATTCGCCGGATCGGCGAAGATTCGGCTCGGCGGTGGTCCAGATTCCCGAAAAGTCCGGCTTGCCGTCCGGCAGGCGCGGCGCCGGGGCCGACATGTCCACCTTGCCGTCGGCCTTGTGCGGCACTCCCGCGGTAGGGTACTTGAACCACTGAGCGGCCAGATGAGCCGAGGCGAAAAGCGTTCCCAGAATTAGGAGGGCACGCGGATCAAACGCCCCGTGGCGCCGAGGAAGAAAGGCACACGGCATCGGGCTAAGCATACACCAATGCCGAGCCGGGATCCGAGCCGCGAATGTCCGGCAGGTCCGGCAGATCCGCGCCTATTTGATGGTCCTTTCCGGCAACGCCCGCCGGTGGCTCTTTGGACACGTGTCGCCGCGAGAGACACAAACGGATGACCGGCGACCGCGCAGGCCTTCCGGGCGGCGCCTGCCGCTCCTGGCGGAAAGGACATTAGAAAATCCCGAAACGGCGATGGTCGCCATCTCATTCTCCGCTTCGTTCGTTCCTAAGGCAATGTAGTCATCGCCATTGAGCAAACCGCCCCTGGGCAAAGTGAAATTGACCTGGTATAGCCCGGCGAATCCAGGCGCCAAACCGGCAAAGAGTATATTCGCTTGTGGGAAGTCTGTTCCGTCATCCAGATTGACGAAAACCTCGCCGTTGTTGAACTCGTCGCTGTAACTGAGCGGTTGGCTGGGTCCGGCCGCGCCATCGCTGACCGGTGGCGTGACGGTGCCAAGGCCGGTCATGAACAATTCCACCGTCTCGCCGGCAACTGCCGGGTCGTTGTCCGTAACGACGTTTCCGTTCGCATGCAGCAGCGCCGCGCCTCCGATCCCGCTTTCGGCAAGCGTGAAAAGCCCGGGCGCCGAGGCGTCCGCATACACGGTGACACTGTTCGATTGAGCCCCGTTCACTTCCACCTGGAACGTCGCGAAATAGTCGCCCGCGATCTCGAAGGGAATGATCGCATTGATCTGGCCGGAGCTCACGAAAAGGATGGGCGCCTCGTTGCCGTTCACGAGAACTTTGACGCCGCCCAGCTGGGTGGGAACCGGCAGCACTTTGTCGCTCTGCGAAGATACGCCGAAGCTTCCATACAGGCTCACGATCTCGCCCGGAGTATACGCGTTCGTGATGGGAGTGAAATTGGCCGCATTGATGATACCTACCGGGTTAATCCAAACTGAGGAGGTAGGCGTTACAGCAGGCGCGAGCATCCCGACGTTGAACGTGAATTGCGTGCCGGAACCAAGGAACATCATGGCCTGGCCATTGGCGCTCGCGAGATAGTAGTAGGTCCCATCGTAAGGAGGGTTGGATCCGGTGGGCACCGGGTTGTTGAACGTGGCGTCCCAGGTAAGCACATCCACGATGTCGTCGAACCGTTGGTGCCAGATCAGGTTGCCGTTTCCGTTCGTATTGATGGACCCATAGAAGGCGTCCAAGCAATTTGTGACGCCGGGTTCGCAATTGCCGGACAGGTTTGCGTCCATCCCTGCCAGGAAGTAGGTGCCGTTGAAGCTAGAGCCGGAGACCGTGCCGGAGGGCGCCCGGAATCCGAAGATCATGTCCGAACCGGTGGTCGAGCCAGCCAGGAGATAGTTGCCGTCGGCCGATACAAACAGGGTTCGGGAGCCGGCGATCACCTCCGTCGAACTGGACGCGCTGCCAGGGAAGTTCAAGATTCCGCCGGTGGTGCCGGAGAGCGTGTAAGTGGAAGCGGAAACGTCCTCGGAGACGGAGCCTGCCCCAGCGGTGGCGCCCGTCACCGAAAACGCCGCGATATTTCCTTTGCCATCCGCGGTCAGCGTGAACCAGCCCTCCTTGGCGAGCGATACGGAGGAGACGGATGCGTTCGGGAAATCCATGGTGCCTACCGTGAAACTGCCCGAAAGACTGCTGTTGGTGAACGGGGCGGAGGGCGCCTGAACGGCGATGAAGAGGTCGAAGTAGTCGTCTTCGGTGGAACTCGCCGTGAGCACGGGTTTGCTGAAGGAGCCAAAGAGGGTTGCGGGATAGAGCGGGTTGTCCAGCTGCGCGATACCGTTCGATTGGACGCCATAATTACCGCCGCCGATCGAAGAGCAACTGCCACCGCCATTCGTGCCGAGGGAATCGTACAGTTGCGTGTTCGAAAGCGTGTAGCTGCCCTGGCCGTCAAACGTCATCACGCCGGTCAGGCTGCAGGATTCCGTCAGGTCGCCCTGCGAGTCGTTGAAGAAATTGACATAGCGGAACAAATAGGGCCCACGCAGGTTCGTGGTCCCGCTGGTATCGAAATTCTGGGCTCTGACCTGGACCGGGGCCAGCGCCAGGAGCAGCGCGGCCGCCAGGAGAACTGTTTTGTGCATGCGCGCCGCCCTCATTGGCCCTTGCTCCAATTGACGACCAGGTTGTAACCATCGACGCTGCCGAGCCCGGTGGCGAAGTTCCAACCAGTGCCGGCCGCAAATGCCGGAGCATAACTCGCCGCGGAGGTCGACAGAGCTCCGTTCCCGTTGAAGTAGGTCGGCGGGTACGAGCGGCCTCTGGCCACGAATCCCTCTCCGTAGCAATTGACCTCGCCGGCGCAGTTGACGGTGCTGTCCCCGATGGTGATGCTGTGAAATACCGAGGCGCCAACGGAACTGGCCGCGAGCTTGTAATACACCGGATTTGGGTTCCCCTGTTTCGCTCCCATTTTCTGGTTCACCAGCGCCTGGATTCCGGCCAGCACGGGCGATGAGTAGGAGGTTCCACCGGCGCCGGCCCAGTTGATCGGGGCGCCGATGCAGGGTGCGCCGTAATTGTTGGGATCGGTAAAGCACGTCACATAGTAGTGGCCCCATAGTCCGTTGGCGGCGAACATCGAGACGTCGGGGAGATCCCGGACGCCATCCTTCGGGATGCCGCTCACTCCGGCTTGCCAGCTTGGTTTGGAGTATCCCTGGCAGGTGCCGCCCACGACAAGATTCTCGGCGGGAGCGCCCGTTGCGCAGCCGCTCGGTCCGCCGCTCCCCCCAGCCACTTCGAAGAAACCGTATTGCTGAGCCTGGACGCTTCCGCAGAATCCGCCTGGGCCATAACCCACTGAAAAGCCATAGGAAGTCGCCAGGGCCGAACCCGCGCAGGAGTCGTTCCAGGGCATCTCGGGAATGTAGGAGAGAGCTGAGCCGTAGGTTGGGCTATTGGAGGGGCTCCAATAGGTGTTGTTGGCGCCCTGGTAGGTATCGGCGAAATCAGTTCCTCCGACCGCAACGTTATAGGGCGTGGAGGCGAACCCGCTGACCCCAATCCCGTGCGTCGCGGAGCTGTAACCCGCATCGCAGCTTGCCGCGCCTTCGTCGCCTGCCGATACGAAGATCGACAGACCTTCTGCCACCGCTTGCTGAAAGGTCGAGTTGTAAGCCGCATTCGCGGTCGCACCATTGCCGGCTTCGCAGAATCCGTAACTCATGCTGATGATCTGGGGTGGAGCATTGCCATTGATCAAGTTCTGGGCGGCCAACAAGCCTCCAAAAGTCGTGTCCGAGTTGGAACAGGTCGCCAACGCGATGGATGCGTTGGGAGCGGCTGCGCTGGCCCACTCAGCGTCCAAGGTTGCTTCGTAATCGTCTCCATAATAGGTGTCCGCTCCCGGATCGCTGCAATTGTCGCCGCCGCTCGGTGGAGCCGGGTGTATCGTCTGCAGCGAGCCGGAAGGGTAGGTGTTGGACAACCCGAATGTCTCGCGAAACGTGCTCCAGTCGCTAATCGCGTAAAGATCACTGTCCTCCACTACCGCGATGGTCTGTCCCTGTCCGGTGTATCCTGCTGAAAAAGCGGGATTCAGATCGTAGATAGTCGCCAAATCCGCGGGCACCAGGGGGTAATAGGGCGTGCCGGCGTACGTCGCCGTATACTGTGCGAGGCGTTTCAGCATCGGATGCGGCCGGAAATCGTGCAAGGAAACGACGCCCGCCACCACTGGCGCCAGGGCCTCGGGAATCTGGGGATCGCTCATATTCGCGATGTGGTTTTGGCCGTTGACGGACAGCCGGTGAATCTCGGTGTGGAATGCCGCCAAAACCTCACCGGCCGTGCCGGAAAAGTCGATCACCATTCCGCTGGGATACACGGTGTTCACCTTGAAACCGGCCGAGCGCAGCCACTCGACGACGGTATCGACGTCTTGGGCCGCTGGGCCGTACCTCTGGCCCAATTCTTCGGCCGTCAGCCATTGGTGGAAATTCGACGATTTAGAATCGTGCAGCTGGTCGATCAAGACCTTTAGCGCCTGTTCCCGCTCGGGACTACGCCGCAGCTGAAGCAGCATATGATCCATCGGAAACGCGTCCGGAACCCGGCCGCGATCGTTCTGCGCGTTCGCTTCGCTGCGTGTATTACCCGCCAGAGTGAAAAGGCGGTCAGGATCGATGGGGCGTTGGATCAGGACTCGGGCGCGGGGAGCGTTCGCCGATGTTTGACCCAACACAACCAGGGCCAAGCTCAGGACCAGAGCGAAGCCGCACAATAACAATGATTTAGAGGGAATAGACCGAGCCATCCGGTAACCTCGTGCAATTCTTCCGGTGTGTGAGTAGGAGAATGCCCGTCACTCCACAACCTACACCAGTTTAATACCGCGGGGTGATGGGAAGTTGCCCACGGTCCCCCGAACCCGACGGCGGTGTATCGAGCCGGCCAGGCTCGGGGACGACTAAACTTAAGTCTTACGGTGGAGCGTAGGCCTGCAAGGGCCGGACCGGGAGGCAGCTTAGCGTGGATTCGTCGATCAGAGGGAAGGTGGTGTTGGTTGCGGGTGGGACCGGGGGCCTCGGCCGGGCGGTAAGCCTCGCATTTCTGGAAGCCGGCGCCAGTCTGATCGTTACCTATTTGCGGGACGAGGAATTCGCCCGGTTGAGCGCGGCTGTTGGAGCCAACGCGGACCGCTTGGCCGGGAAGAAGGTGGATGTGACCGACGAAGAGGCTGTCGGGCGCCTGATGGAGGGCATTCTTGCCGGACATGGCCGGTTGGACATTCTGGTCAATACGGTCGGAGGGTATGCGGGCGGCATGAAATTGTGGGAGGCGGACACAAAACTGCTCGATCGCATGTTGACTCTGAATCTTCGTTCCGGCTTCGTGCTCGCAGGCGCAGCCGTGAAGGTCATGCTGAAACAGGGCTCCGGGGCAATCGTGAATGTATCCGCGCAGGCGGGGATCACTCATCCCGCCGGCCTGGGCGCCTATGCGGCGTCGAAGGCGGCCGCAATCGCATTGATTCATTCACTGGCTTCCGACTTGAAGGGCACCGGCATTCGCGTCAACTCGATACTTCCCGGCGTGATTGACACGGAGGCGAACAGGAAGGCGATGCCTGGCGCGGATTACAGCGCCTGGACAAAGCCGGAAGACATCGCGCGGGTGATTCTGTTTCTCGGAAGCCGCGACGGCCAAGCCGTGCACGGCGCCGCGATCCCCGTGTAAGCGTGGATTTTTGTCCCGAACTTTCTGTAGCCGACTTCGCAACCAGTCCGGCTAAAACGTTACGCGAATGCTCGCCTGCAAGCGGCGGGCCTGCGT
>DATJNO010000083.1:0-19170 GCA_035508055.1 Bryobacteraceae bacterium
GGCCGATCTGCAGAATCCGCGGCAGCTTGAAATAGTTCATAACGGTTGTCGGGTTGCCCGGCGCGAAATTGTGCCGCAGACCGAGCGCATGGCCAATTTCGTGCGCCACGACGTATCTCAGATGGTCGTTCTGTTGTTCCAGATCGCCGTCCGACATGGTCTCTGGCAGGACGAAGACGTGCGCGTGCAGGATTTGCCCCGTCAACGGATCGCTCTGGATGTATGACGTGGACTCGAAGGCACCCGATGTCACCCACTGAATGACGTTGTAGTCCGGGTTCGGCGCGCGGATGCCAGGCGGCGCATCGATCACCCGAACTAGCGATCTCCCGAACGCGTGGTTCCAGTACAACACGCCGTCGCGCGCAGCAGACCGATAACGCTCCGGAATCGCTGACGACAGCGCAAAGACAATCGGCTTATGGACGTCGAACTTCATGGCATAGAGAACCCAGCGGTCCGAGCGCCATTGAGGATACGTTTCGTAAAAGCCGAACCGTCGCAGGTTTTTTATCTCGAACGCACGAAAATCTGGGCGCGGACGATAAGGGCTCAAATAGTAGTGCACGACGATGCGCTCGCCGTTCTCAGTCCGGGCTTCCTGGTCGAACACCAGTGTCGTTTCGTGATAAGACAGGGATACGGGCTTCCGCTGAAACAGCCGAAACGCGTCAGCATCGTGGCGTTCGATCCGGCCGTAATAGTCTTCCCCTGTACGGTCTTCCTCGCGGGAGACCGTATCGAATCCGGCATTCAGATCGAGATCGAGCGTGCTGCGCGTTTCGCTGGTTATGGGGATCGTCGCCAGGACGCGCGTCGGATCGCTCCCTTGCGTACCCAACATGTCGAGCATGCGCAGGACTGCATCCTCGCGCTCAAACGTGACAATGCGGCTGCGGCTCGTGTTGAAACCGATACTCTTCTGTTCATAGCTGATCTGCAGCAAAAATCGTAGTCCGAGGTCGGCCTTTTTCAAGGTGGCCGGTTGCACCGCGACAGCTTGGGGACAGGACCAAAGAGCCGCGACGAGGAATCCGGCGGTGAACAAGTGCAGTAATCGCATACTCCATCCCTGCCATCAAGTGCCGAAGGCCATCGTATCGGAGGAGATCCCTCGGCAGGATCAGGTCGCTCACGATATCGCGGGCACCCAGACGCCACTGCAATCATCGTAGCGCGCGCCCATGGGAGCCAGCGGCTCTGCCAGCAATCTGGGCTTAACACCCGGCAGGCTTGGCGTGGCGCCTCCGCGCGCGAGTCTCGTGGCATTCCAACGGATTGGGAGAGCCGCATTCGTGTCAAAGCAGGTTGACGGACGACATCAGCAATGCACAGGCTGCGCTTGACAAGTAGTTTCCAAAGAAACTAGTGTAGTTTCTAAGGAAACAGTAATGAGCGACACCACAGCAAAGCCCGACAATTCCGCTCTGGAAGTCCACCTCGGCTATTGGCTGCGGCGCGTCTCCAATCACGTGTCTGGAGCCTTTGCGAAGGCTTTGCAGGAAAGGCAGGTCTCGGTCGCCGAGTGGGTCGTGCTGAGCCAGGTCGAGGAGCATCCGGAGATCAGGCCGGCCGAGCTTGCCGAGACGATCGGCCTGACCCGTGGCGCCATATCCAAAGTCCTCGACAAGCTTGAGGACAAGAAGTGGCTCACACGAAAGACCCTGGAGGCGGACAACCGCGGCCAGCTGCTCTACCTGACACAACGGGGCCGCCGCATTTTTCCGGAACTCAGGGAAATTGCCGATCGTAACGACCGGCGGTTTTTCGACTGCCTCAATACCAGGGAAAAGGCGATGCTCGGGCAAGTGTTGCGCAAGCTGGCCGCATCCAACGAAATCTCGGATGTCCCGGTCGAATGAATAGCAACGGAAAAGGAGAATGACAAGATGAGTAGGGCAATCGAGAAGCTGCAAACGGCTCAGAAACAAGCCATGGCTATCCGGCCAAAGGTCGGCGGCTTCCCCTATCTGGCGGAGACGCTGCGGCGCGCGGGCGTGACAAGAAACCTCTGGTCGCTTCCCGCCTGCCAAAGTATTTTTCTGACGAATGACGGCCCGGTCGTCATGCAGGGGCAGCCGCTGGTTTCGGGCGCGACGGATATTCCGGCGTTCGACCGTGACGGGCTCATCAAGGCATTGCGCGTCGATCAGGCCGGTGAAAGTACCTTCCCGGAATTTCTTGCGGCCTCCTGGCGCGCGGGCGTCGTCCGATACGATGTCGATTTCGAAAAACGGACCGTTAGCTACTACGGCTGCAACGATGAGGAATACGTGGAAGCTTATCCTGCGGTGGAAATCGGTTAGAGGTCTTGAAACTTTTTGTACACTTTTTGTACCGCGGACCTGCCCTTGAGGCTTTTGAGGACTTCAGCGACTTCGTAGAATCAACAAGTTGCGAGACTTCAAAATCTTGTCAAGTTCGTGGTTCGAATCCATGCCGGGGAGCCACCTCTTAGATTCAATCATTTACAAGACAATCGCTCTGCCATTGTGCCGATTCTGTACAGAGTCTTACACGCCGTTCGGCCGAACTCATTGACGTTGTTACGAAAGCGGGCTGAGCATGGATTCGAAATTTGGAATTAGAGAGGCGCTCGTTGCATTTGTGCAACAAGGAGGGCCGGTCGGGGATCACACCCTATGAGGGCGACGGTAACGCCGCCCATTAAGGAGGTGAGCGTTCATGTCTACTGTTTCGGAGCAAAGTATGTCACAACAAGCCGCAGAGGCCCCGACGAATTGGTTTCGCCAGGGCGTGTTTGCACCTGTAACAGAGGAGGTCACAGCTTTCGACCTACCCGTCACCGGCCGCATACCATCAGAGTTGAATGGCCGCTATTTGCGCAACGGTCCGAATTTTATGCGCGGCATCGACGATAACAAGCACCATTGGTTCCTGGGCTCTGGCATGGTGCACGGCGTGAGGTTGCGGGACGGACGGGCGGAGTGGTATCGCAATCGCTGGGTTCGTTCGAAAGCTGTCGCGGAAGCGCTCGGCGAAAAGTGGCGGGAGGGCCCCATCCATGACCACGACTTCGCCGCCAACACTCACATTCTTGCTCACGCCGGTCGAATCCTTGCGACGGTTGAAGGTGGTTCCCTGCCGTACGAGATCTCCGACGAACTGAACACGGTCGGGCCTTACGATTTCGCCGGTGCCCTGCCCGCTGGTTTTGCCGCGCACACCAAGAGCGACGTGCAGAAGGGCGAGGTTCACGCCATCGCGTATTCGTATCGTCAGGATCATGTCCAGCACATCATCATCGACAAGGCTGGCCGAGTGAGCCGCATAACCGAGATTGCAGTTCGCGATAAACCGATCATGCATGACTTCGCACTGACTGAAAAATATGTCGTCCTTTATGATCTGCCGGTCACGTTCAGTCTTGATGCGGCGAAAGCCGGGAGGTTCCCTTACGTCTGGAATCCGGCTCATGAAGCGCGCGTCGGATTGCTTTCGCGCGAAGACAACCCACGTAGAACGCGCTGGTTCCCCGTCGAGCCCTGCTTTGTCTTTCATACGCTCAATGCTTACGACGATGACGACCGTGTTTGCGTCGACATTTGCCGCTACGCAGGCCGTTACGATGTTTCGCTGATGACTGGACCAGGCCCGGTTACGCTCGATCGCTGGACCATCGATCCTGTCAGCGGCAAAGTCGCTCTTCGGTCTCTCAGCGATCGATTCTTTCAGGAGTTCCCGCGCGTCGATGATAGAGTCACCAGCCGGCCGCATCGCTACGGATATACGACCGCATTCCAGCAACTCCAGGATCACGTCGTTGCGCCGGACACCGCGACGGGCCATACGCCCGGCAATGTCCTGCTCAAGCACGACGTTAAGAGCGGCACGGTGGAGGAGCACCGTTTCGAGCACGGCGCAGCGGGCGAAGCCGTGTTTGCCCCCGTGTCGCCCAGCGCCGGCGAAGACGAAGGCTATGTCATGGCCTTTGCTCACGATCTGGATGGGGGCAGGACGGATTTGGTGATTCTTGCAGCGCAGGATTTCACGGGCGAACCGGTTGCGCGCATTCATCTGCCGGTCCGCGTTCCGCTGGGGTTCCACGGCAGTTGGATCGCGAACAGTTAGGCTCTGTTGCGCAGGCCGAACCGGCTACGATCATTGGTACCGGGCAGGACGCAGCCTCGTCGTGGCGGCCTGATTCCGGTACGACGATAACGCCGTCCTTGCCGCAGGCGAAAGCGCTCCAGTCGCCAGAAACGGCTGGAGGGAAATTCACCGAAGTTGTTGATGAAAAATTCGTTTGTCCGCTCGTTGGCGAGTTCTGCCGCCGAGCCATTGTAGTGCTCCCAATATGCCGAGCGAAGGTAGGATGCTGACCCGAACAGCTGTAGTAGAGAAGCTCGCAGAACCTCTCGCCTCTGTCCGTTACCGGCGGGGTGGCTTGATCGGGCAGATGAAGGGTCTCGGCTTTCGTCTTCAGCAGGAGGCCGTGCTCGAAACACTAACCAAAGACGTTTTGAAGACAAGTGAAATCGAAGGCGAGAAGCTCGATGCCGAACAGGTGCGCTCGTCGGTGGCGCAAAAGACCCTGGAGGCGGACAACCGCTGCCAAGTACTCTTCCTGACACAACAGCTTCGGCGCGCGGGCGTCGTTCGATACGATGTCGATTTCGAAAAACGGAGCGTTAGCTACGGCTGCAACGATGAGGAATACGTGGAAGCTTATCCTGCGGTGGAAATCGGTTAGAGGTCTTGAAACTTTTTGTACACTTTTTGTACCACTCACTGACGCCGTTATACGAGCGCTGGTCGAGGGGCAGCTTTCGAAACGATCGTTCTCACACTGAGCCCCAACGGTTCAAGCGAGCCTACAATAGGGATTCGGCTTGCAGGGAATGTACCATCCCATTTCGGTTCAATTGACGGAGAGCAGCGATACGGCTGCGACCCAGCCCCCCGGCGGGCGTCTATTATGCCTGCTGTTTCTGTGCTCCGCTGTAGTTCTTGCCTTGTGCGGCAGTTTCGTTGATTGGACGACCGTATTTGTCAATGGAATGAGGGAGACACTCAACGATCAAGTCGGCTACATTTCCGTCGCCAGGAACCTGGCGGAATCCGGCAGAATGGAAAGCAACATCATCTACCCATCCACGCTGCCAGGATCTTCCAACAAGAACTATCTCTATCTACCGGGACATTACCTGGCGCTTGCCGCAGTCTACAAGCTGTTCGGATACACACCAGCGCACTCGTTTTGGCCGTCGCTGGCCGCGTTCCTGCTGTCAGCGGTCTTGACGGCAGTAATCGCCACAGCTCTCTTGGGCCGATCCCTCGCTGTCTCGAGCTGGGCGTTGTTTGTGTTTTTCCCGTTTAACCTCGCGTATGCTTTCACCGCTATGGCTGAGATGACCGTGACGGCCTCGGTGCTCGCGGCCCTGGCTCTGTTCCTGGCGATTCCGCCGAAATGGAAGGCTTGGCTGGGCCCCATCACCCTGGCCATTCCTCTGCTGTTTCGCGAAACCGGCGTCGTGATTGCAGTCGTGATGGCGGCGGTCATCTATAAGGAGTCGGGTGGCCGCTGGGTGCCCGTGGCGCGGTTTTGTCTGCTCACTCTCCTGGTGACGGCCCTGATGCTGATGTCTCCGGTGGCCCGAGGCAGAGGCCGGTCCACGATGCTGCAGAACGAGGTTCTGGGGGCGAGCGACACAGCTGTTATCGCCGACGCGGCATTCGCTTCCACGCAGCAGCCTGGAGCGGAAGACTGGGCCGCCGGCATCTGGAAAAAGATGGTGCGCAACACAAAGCAGCTTTGCGCCGGACGCTTCTCCCGGCCTCACCCCGACCTTTTGGAAGAGTTTGGACTCTATTTCCTGGTGAGCGGCATTCCTCTCGCCCTGTGGCTGTGGCTACGGACCCGGGACGCAGTGTACTTCTCCGTCTTCTTGATGTGCGGGGGTCTGCTTTTGGCCGTGCTGGGCCTCAATCAGGTCTGGTCTTTGCGGGGCGTGCGCGCGCTGCTCCTGACGCAACCCTTCGTCGCGCTCTTGTGGTCGAAGGTCCTGCGAGACCGCTGGGAGAATCTTCCGCGCAATCGTGCCTTAGCCGGGCTCGCCGCAGCGCTGTGGGTAGGCTTCGGCATCGTGAGCGTCTACAGAGTCTTCGCATCCGAATCCCAACTCAACCGGCGATCCGCAAAGGACACGGCGTTTCTCGAGTCTCTGCAGCCTGACAATCTGGAGCTTTTGGTAAGTCCTTTCGGCATGTCGCTCGACTTCGTGCTCAAGCACCACCCAGCCAAGTGGGCCTTCATCCCGGCCAACGACGCAACGTTGCGATTGCTCGATCACAAGTACCCGATTGGAACGCTCGTCTTGAGAGACGCCAACGCCCGGAGCCTCAATCCGGCAGTAATCGCTTCGCTGGGTCTCATTCAGGAAGCAGACCGGTATTACCGCAAACAGAAAATCGAAATCTACAAACGTGCCGTGGCGGAACCGGCAACAATTCAGAGATAGCTTATCCGGTCTGAGCGGATTGCTTGTGGTCGTTTGATTCTGCTCCGAGAATCCGTTCTTCGTAGAAAGCGCGCCGCGCCGGGTCACTGAGCATCCAGTCGATAGTGTATTGCAGTCCGCCGCGGAGATCGATCCGCGCCCGCCAGCCCAGTTCGCGCTCGGTCAAGCCGGGTGATCCTAACCAACTGTCCGTATCCCAGGCGCGCGCCGGCATGCTGGCCCATTCCGGCTCCGCCGGGACCTTCATCAAAAGTCGGGCGGCATCCACCACGTCCGCAAGCGTGCTTTGGACTCCCGTGCAGAGGTTGTAAGTCGCACCGGGCCGGCCGGCTACCGCGACGCGGAGCATCGCTTCGACGGCATCATCGATAAACACAAAATCTCGCGCGATGTTCGGAGCGGCGAGCGGCGGCAGGACGCGGCGCAGGCCATAAATCACTAAGGCGGGGATCAGCCGCGACGGGTCTTCATACGGACCGTAGATCGAATACAGACGGACCGTGACGGCCTTCACGCCTCGCTGAGCAGCCGTGTATTGGCAATAGTGAGTGGCAGCCGCCTTCGTGATGGCGTAGTGGCTGTTCGGTTGAATGACCTCATCTTCGCGGGCGGCATGATCTTTGTAGCCATACTCGGACGATGAGCCGGCATGAACGAAAGCTTCCACTCCCACGTCCACGCACGCATCCAGCAACCCGATTGAGCCCTGCAGATTCGTCGCAATCATCCGCTCGATCCCGGTTTGGCGCGGGTACGCGCCGTAGGCGGCGAGGTGAAAGACCCAGTCCGGCCGCACTTTGCTTACGCAACACCGGATGGCCTCCGCGTCTTCCAAATCGGCGGAATGCTCCTCGAATTCGCCGGCGATCTCATCCAGCCTCCACGTCTTGTGGCCGGCTCGCAAGATCAGGTGGACCTCGTGACCGTCCCGCAGCAGCCTGCGAACGAGATTGGCGCCCACAAAGCCGCTGCCGCCGGTGATGAGCACTCGTTTCACTGGATCTCCTCAATCTCCCAGGAAGCTCTGGTAGTCGAACGCTTCCAGGTAAGGCCGCGCCCGCGCCCGGATTTCGCCGATCTGCGCCGGCGTCAGTTCCCGCGCGGTCACCAGATTGGCTTCCGGCGTGGGCGTCCGGATCGTGCCCCACGGGTAGACCTCCTTCATCTCGCGGCCGTTCCAGGTAAATTGCTTCAACGTATCCGGCGACTCCAGATCCAGCTTCTCGCACACCGGCGCCAGGGCTCGCTGGGAATCCCGCATCACATCCTCGATCCGAACTACGTGCACCCGGCTGGGGTATTTGGCTTGAAACAATAGCGCGTAATATTGGTTCAATGTCCAGGCGAGCATATAGTTTTCGAGCGAAAGAGGGACCGGCCGTTTGGAGGTGTCGGCGAACGCGGACCACGGGTTTCGAACCACGTGGAGCACATGAGCTGCGGGCAAGTCCCTTAGAATCCGTTCTGTATCGACCGTGATGATGGGACTGTAGCCCACGTAAACGGCCTCTCGTCCCGTGCGCTGGTAATCTTTCCACGCGTCGAAGGTCGCCCGAAAGAACGCCGCGACATTGTTAGCGGTGCTGCGTCCCGATTCACGCACATACCCGCCGTAACACCGCCGCCGCTCGTCGTCATCAAACTCGAATGGCGCCTGGCGGAACTTGCTGACGTGCGGCGTCCGGGCGCGCACCTTGCACTCTTCGTCGATGATGGCATGGTAATCCTGGTCGGGCGTCGCGTCCAACGGGAAGACCGGCCAGCGGTACTTCAGCGGGAACATACTGCTCAGCATGTCATTGACGTACCTGGTGCCGAGCTGCGACTCGAACGGATAGACAAACATCTGCGGGTGCCCGTCCAGAAAACGATGGGTGGTGTTGCCGCCGTTTTCGTACATGGCGCCAATCATCAGCAGGCGAAAATCGCTAACGATCATTGTCCCCCTTGGACCATCGGTCATTCAGAAAGATAGGTGTAAAAGAAAACCGTGTCGCGCTTCGGCCTTCGGTCTCCCACCGGGAAGCAGAATCCCTGGCAGTCGGCGGCGCGAATCCAGTCGATCGCGAAGACCTGGTTCCCCTGTGGCCACTCCAGACTTCCGAGAACCGTCCCGGTGGAAAGGGAGATCGCGTACACCGCGCAGCGGCTGGCGGCAACGTCGAGTCCAGGGGCGTAGCGCTCGTATTTCGGAATCACGCGCGACGTGGCAGCGAATCCCACGTCACCCACGATGCATAGGCCTCGCGTCCAGCCCGGCAGCCGGGCGACGACTTCAAGTCTGCCCCGGCTGACGTAGCCGACTTCTCCGTAACCACTGTTGGCCACCCAAAGCCGCCGCGCTTTAGCCGTCTGGCTCGCGGGCCGGCGTGAAGCGGGCCGATCCGGCGCACCAGCCAGACGCGCCGAATGAGGCCGTGTCAATCCGGTGCAAACCGGTTCGCGGGTCCGGCCGGAAAAGATGACCCCGCGCCCGTCCACCGGATACATAAGGTGTCCAGGCCGTAATCTGCCGAGCTTCGTCGACGATGCGGAGTAAAAAGAATCGGCTGCCGTTTCGCCGGCCGCGATGGAGTTCAGCTGGATGTGGTTCTGTCCAAAAACCGGTTCTCCGCCTCTTTCCACACAACGCGGCCACCAGATCCGCTCGAAGCAGCCTTCGGCACCCAGCCGCACGACGGCGTTGTGCCCGACCGCGCTCGCGCATAGCTGACGGCCGATGAAGGCTAGGTCATGGATGTACAGGGAACCCGGATAACTGGTGGTCGCCACCGGAACGAGCGGAGAGCCGGTCCTATGCTTCGTCTTCACATCCAGCCGTTCCAGGTTTCCGCGGGCCGGCTTAAAGAGGAACACCTGGTTCGGATTTCGCGTGCTCGCCACATACACCCGGCGATTGATCCTGTCTACCGTGAGACCCGACGGGTGGGGCAGAGGAAAGAAGCTCAATCGCGGCCGCCCGGCCGGCGCGCTCAACGCCATTACCAGATGCTCATATTCG
This sequence comes from Bryobacteraceae bacterium, assembly GCA_035508055.1. Lineage (GTDB taxonomy): Bacteria > Acidobacteriota > Terriglobia > Bryobacterales > Bryobacteraceae > Palsa-89. Next base: position 9,484 of record DATJNO010000083.1, read on the forward strand.
CGCGTCACGAGCAAGGTGAGTTCCAAGCGCGCGAGGATGTCCCACCAGCCTGGGGATGCGCTCCATTCCAGCAATCGAGGGTCCGTGTCCGAGGCTTCACGCCACTGGCTTGCCACTTGGGCCGTATCACGCCACTGCGCGGAATGCCGCGCCCATAAACCTGCCAGGTCGCGATCCTTCATCCGGCAGCAAGCGTCCTTCGCCCGGGCGCCATCGTGCGATGCAGCTTCAGAGCGCCCGCATACATGCGGTACGCCGAAAGCAGGTTGGTGGTACTTCGCCCGGAATGCCGCGAAGCGCTGAAGATGGGTACTTCGATGACCTCGTAGCCTTCCGAGCGGCAGATGGCATGGAACTCCAAATCGATGAGGTCGTCATCGCGGCTCAATTCCATCAGCGGGCCGAGTTGTCTAGGAAACACCTTGGGCGTCCCATTCACGTCCCAGTAGGGCAGATCGAACAGGGCCCGGCATTCCAGGTTGTAGAGAAGTGAACCAAGTCGCCGCCGCCAGCTCTCACGGATTTTGCGGTTGGCCTTGACCACACAATTCTCATGCACGGAAGCGTACAGTAACATGAGCACCAGATCCTTCGATGTGGTGCGCGCCGAGTTGGCGTAGCACAACAGGTCGCCTTGCGCCTGCGCGAGCCCGTGTCGAACCGCGCGGCCCCAGCCCCCCAGATCGATGCATTGGGTGCGAATTTGCGGAAATTGCCGCTGCATCCCGCAGCAGATCTCCAGCGACTGGTCGCGCCGGGGACCGTTGATCACAGGCAGGAGTTCATAGGCGAAGTCCAGGCGTTCGAGCGCCTGGATATGATCCTCCAAAACAGTCGCGATATGTTCTGCCTGATTGTAGACGGGCAGGACCACCGATGCCAGCCGGACGCTCATCGGCAAGCGGCCCCGGCCATTTCCAGAACGGTGGACACAATACTGGTGCAATCCAGGCCGTGCTTGCGCCACCGCTCTCGGGGGCTCCCGCTCGTCCCGTCGGGTGGAGTTCGCACCGCCAGCGCCCGTAAACGGCAGGCGAGGCCCTCGGTAGCGATGATGGTAGCGACGCACGCGCCCAGCCCGCCCGAGACGGTCTGCGCTTCCACCGTGACTGCGTGGCTGCAGCCCGCCAGCAACTCCGCCAGGTCGTCGCTCGGGTCTGGATTAAAATTGGAAACGACCGCGACGGCGGCTTCGATCCCCCGGCCCGCCAACTCGTCAGCGGCGGCGATGGCTTCCCCGCTGACGGCTCCCATGCTGATGATCGCGATCTCACCACACCGGCGAATGACCTGCGCTCGTCCCAACTCGAAGCGGCCGCCGAGTTCGGGCAGCGCGGCATGGTCGTCTTTACCGAGGCTATAGTACACCGGCCCGGGCAGTTGGCTGGTTCGATCCATTGCGGTGACGGTCTGCGCGGGGTCTGCGGGAATCACCACCGTCAGTCCTGGCAGAGTCCGGAGCACCGCGATATCCTCGGTCCCATAGTGACTCGCGCCGGCATGTCCGTATTCAAAACCAGCGCCCATTCCGGCCATCCGAACAGGCAGATTGTGCAGAACCGGACCGTTGCGGATAAACTCCAGGGGCCGCAGAGAAGCGAAAGTCGCGATCGAATAGGTATACGGAATGAATCCGCCTTCCGCCAAGCCCGTAGCCAGCCCGATCATATTCTGTTCGGCTACACCGGCATTCAAGAACCGGTCCGGGAACTGCTGGCGGAACGGCTCCAGCGCCAGGAAGCCGAGATCGCCAGTCAACAGCACGATGCGCGGATCCCGGGCCGCCAACCGGCACAGCGATTGAATAAACGCTCGTCTCAATCGCCCGCCTCCAGTTCGGTCAGCGCGATTTCATATTCCTGGTCGCTCATCGGCAGGTAATGCCAGTTGATCGGCTGAACGGGCAGATGCGCTTGCGAGACCGGACGGCCTTGTTCCATGTAGGACACGCCCTTGCCGAAAACAGTTTTGGCAATGACCACGTGGGGGGCGGGCGATGCAGGCCGGGCCGACAGCGCCTCAACCAGCGCGGGGACCGAGTGGCCGTCTACGTTCGACACGCGCCAGCCGAAACTAGCCCACCGCTCTGCCAGATTCGACGTATCCAATACATCGCGGGTAAGCCCGAACGCCTGCTGGCCGTTGGCATCTACGATCAGGTGCAGGTTACCGAGTTTATGATGCGCCGCGAACATCGCCATTTCCCACACCGAGCCTTCGTTGCACTCGGCGTCGCTGGCCAGGCAATACACCCGGCGCTCCGACTTTTGCAAGCGGGCGGCCAGAGCCGCTCCTGCCGCGATGCTGGGGCCATGGCCCAGCGAGCCCGTCGAAAAGTCCACTCCCGGCGCGGCCTTCTCGGGGTGGATGCTGAAAATACTGCCCTCACCGCAAAAGTTATTCAGATCTTTCTCTGCCATCCTGCCTTCGAGCACCAGCACTGCATAAAGCGCCAACGCGGCATGACCTTTCGATAGAATGAACCGGTCCCTGTCCGCGTCGTCCATCGGGTTCACGCGCAGGACGCCACCATACAGCGCCGCGAGTATCTCCACGACGCACAGGCACGAACCGATGTGCCCTACATTGGCGGCCTTCGATTGGGCCAAAATGAGGCGGCGAATTGCTTTGAGACGGCTGCTTTCCCGATCCACGGCGTAATTTGTGCGAGTCTTCGGCGCCACTTCTAAACCGATAAGCAGCTAGTCAAATGGATAACATTCCGTCAGGTGCGTCCTGCGCGGCATGCACTTAGGTGCATTCTAGCGTATCTCCGAGGTAAGATTGCGGAGTGCAAGGCCCTTCCCCGGTATCCATTGTTGTCCCAGTCTATAACAGCGAGAAATCACTGGGCATTCTCTTCGAACGCCTGCAGAAGGTTTTTCTCGCGAAAGGCTGCGATTTCCAGCTGATTCTGGTTGACGACGGGAGCCGCGACGGTAGCTGGAGCGTGGTGCGGGAGCTCGCCGCGAGCCATGCCAACGTGCGCGGAATCCGAATGCTGAGGAACTACGGACAACATAACGCACTGCTGTGCGGCATCCGGGCCGCGCAGAACCCGATCATCGTAACGATGGATGACGATCTGCAAAACCCTCCCGAGGAGATCCCCCGGCTTTTGGAGCATCTCGGCGCGGAATACGATGTCGTTTACGGAGCGCCCGAGAACGAGCGCCACGGGATATGGCGCGATCTGGCGTCCCAAATTACGAAAATCGTTCTGGAAAACGCAATGGGGGCCCAAACTGCCCGGCAAGTGAGCGCTTTTCGCGCCTTTCGCAGACCGATCACGCTCGCCTTCCAAGATTTTCGTTCCCCCTACGTCTCTATCGACGTGCTCCTGACCTGGGGAACGCAGCGCTTCACAGCGGTCCGTGTTCGACATGATCCGAGGGCGCTTGGCCCAAGCAATTACACGGTCGGAAAACTGATCCGGCACGCGTTGAACATGATGACGGGATTCAGCACATTGCCTTTGCAGGTTGCCAGCCTTCTGGGATTCGCGATGACCCTGGGCGGAGTGCTCGCTCTGGTCTGGGTGCTGACCATGTATCTCATCCACGGCTCGGTGGTGCCCGGGTTTTACTTCCTTGCCTGCATCATCTCGATTTTCTCCGGGACCCAGCTTTTCGCAATAGGCATCATCGGCGAATACCTCGCCCGCATCCACCTGCGGACGATGGACCGACCCAGCTATGCTGTAGGAGCGACGACGGATTTCCGGGATTATGCTGCAGGTTGATGTTCTGCCGTGGGACTCGGCGTTTTTTGGCATCGGGATCGCGCGGATTGTTCCCCAACGTGGCACGATCGAAGAACTTTCGGCGACCGTGGAGCAGGCGGCCCGCGGCGGTGTCGCCTGCCTGTACTGGCTGGTCGGCTGCGACGATGCGCCATCGTCCCGAGCCGCGGAGACTTGTGGCTTCCACCTAGTCGACATCCGGATGACGTTCGAGCGCGAGGTAATCCCGTGCGCGACCGTGAACCACGCCGATCTTCCCCGAGTGCGGCCCTATGCGGAGGGGGACTTGCCGGCGCTGCTGGCGCTGGCCGGAGAAAGCCACCGCGAGTCGCGCTTCTTTTTCGACAGCAATTTCGCGCCAGAGCGCTGTAGCGCCATGTACGCCGAGTGGATTCGACGAAGCTTGAGGACGGCCACGGACACGGTTCTCGTGGCGGGGATCCCGGGTGAACCGGCCGGCTATTGCGTGACCCGCGTAGCAGCAGGCCAGACCGGCAGCATTGAGCTCATTGCCGTCAACCCGCAAGCGCGCCAGGCAGGTGTTGGAACTGCCTTGGTATCCGCCGCTCTTGAACAGTTTGCCTGTTCTGGTGTGCGCCGCGCAACCGTCGCGACGCAAGGACGAAACATCGCGTCACAGAGGTTGTACCAAAGGTGCGGCTTCCTTACCAAATCAGTGGCCTTGTGGTATCACAAGTGGCTGACATGCGGCATCGCCACCGCGGAACGAAATGTCGAACTACCGGATACCCTTTAACAGGCCCACGTTGACGGGCAAGGAGTTGGATTACATCCATGACGCCCTCCGCCAGGGGCACAGCGCGGGCGATGGTCCCTTTACCGCCAGTTGCCAGCGATTGCTCGAAGCCGCACTGGGCGCCCCCCGCGTGCTGCTCACAACTTCCTGTACACACGCCCTCGAGATGGCGGCGTTGCTCCTGAAATGCAGTCCGGAAGACGAGATAGTCGTGCCATCCTTTACCTTCGTCTCTACCGCGAATGCCTTTGCGCTGCGTGGCGCGCGCCTGGTATTCGCCGACATCCGGCCGGACACCTTGAACCTGGACGAGAACCTGTTGCCCGCGCTGCTTACCGCGCGGACCCGCGCGATCGTCCCCGTGCATTACGCCGGCATCGCCTGCGAGCTGGAGAGCATTCTGGCTCTCGCGCGCAGCCACGGTTGCGCGGTGATCGAGGATAATGCCCACGGTCTGTACGCAAAATATCAGGGCCGCCATCTGGGGACATTTGGCGCTGTCGCCACGCAAAGCTTCCACGAGACCAAGAATGTGACTTGCGGCGAAGGTGGAGCGCTCGTGATCAACGACGCTTCTCTCATTGAACGCGCGGAAATTCTCCGCGAGAAAGGCACTAATAGAAGCCGCTTTTTCCGGGGCGAGATCGACAAGTACACTTGGGTTGACATCGGATCCAGTTATCCGCCTTCCGACATCCTGGCGGCCTTCCTGCTGGCTCAATTGGAAGCCTACGAGCGCATCCGGACCCTGCGCTGCGCTGTGTGGCATCGTTACGACGAAGGCTTACGCGACTGGGCGCGGCAGAACGGCGTTCGGCAACCCCGGGTGCCCGACGGCTGCGAGCAGTCCTTCCACATGTACTACCTGCTCATGCCCTCCTTGGCGTCACGACGCAACCTGATTGAATTTCTGAAGCGCCGTGGGATCTTGGCGGTATTTCATTACGTGCCACTGCACCTGTCCGAAATGGGTCTCCGCTTGGGCGGCCGCAAAGGCCAATGTCCGGTCACGGAGTCCGTGAGCGATCGCCTGGTCCGGCTGCCCTTTTATAACAGCCTGTCGGAAAGCGACCAGGCCGAGGTCATCGACTCTATCCATTCGTTCGACGAATGGGCGGACTAAATTGGACGACCCGCGCGGTCTTGCGGCGAAAGAACAGGCGCGTTCGGTTCATTTGCACAAACGGAGCTCCCCAAGACCCAGCCAGCCTCCTCCGCGATCACCTGCGACAAGCCGAACGGTTGCCGCGGGATCATAGTGGATTTCGTAAAATTGCCGTCCCCGTTCCGCATTCAATGGAATTGCCCCGATCCGTTGACCTGACGGGACGTCGAACAAGGCCACGCTTAGATTGCTGACCGATGAATCATGCATCACGGGCGCTACCAAACAACCGGAAGAACTCGGAGGAAGCGGACTGCTGGTCAGGAGCCCCTTCAAAGTTTCCCTGCTGCCGGTGTTCCGCCACATTACTGAGGACAGGCGGTCGTGCCTATTGCGGAGGGTCCAGCCTGGATCCGCCTCCCAAGTCACGCCTTCCGCGGGCGGACCCACCTGGCTAGCTTCGACACTCTTGAACTGGAACTTCGCCGGCGCCGCTTCCGGTGACGGCAGGACCTCGATCGCATTGATCTCCGCTTCCCTTCGTTTGGGGAGGAGGGAAATATCGAGCAGGCCGTTCGAGACTGTCGTACGCTGCTCCAGAACATGAGCCTTCCCCGCTCCGCTGGCCGCGCGAAAAATGTCGATATCCACAGTCAGGGCGTCATCGTCAACGGCCACATCGAATAGACGCTGATTGGCGCCCGTATAATCGCGTTCCGCAAAGAACATCCGCACGAGATAATTCCCATTCTGAATGGGTATGAGATAGCGGCATTCGCTCGTACATACGCGCTCCGACTGGTAAGGAGCCGGCAACTTCCCGTCGACGGCACCGGGCTGGAACTGCCGTGATTGACCGCCGCTAAAGTAAGCGTCTGCTTTCCATCCCTTGCCGGCTTCATCCAACAAAGCGCCGCCGCCGGAGTTCATCCGGAAGGGCGCGCTTACCGGGCCGCTGGTTCCGATCGGGGCAAAAACGCGAACGCCGTCGATATCTCCCACCAGATAGAAATTGCTGTTGATGTACTGGCGGAGTGCGGGAAAGGCTTCATAGCCGTACAATTTCCTGTCCTGGAACCCGAATCGGCCCGGCCCAACGGCATCCAGGAAAGCTTGCGGCGGGTTCCGTTTCAGCTCTTCCAGAAAACGGCGTCTGTAATAGCCCTGCAGAGGATTTGCTTGGATCTGCCACTGTGTGAAGGTGTCACTGGTGGCGGGGATGGTCCGTGTTAAGACATACAGGCTCGGCTCCCAGCCCCAGACCGCCATTTCCGTTCCGGGTCTGGCGAAATAACCGGCTACCTGGCAACTGGGGCACTCGCTGTCGGCCTCGTAAGTTGTCATCCAGCGTTCGGAATTAAACCCGGCCATGGTCTCCCTGCCTCGGAAAATGCCCGGCAAGGCGAGCGCGACCAGGACGAATAGCAGCCCCGGCCAAACATCCGTTGCCGGCGCGGGTGCGCGCATCCGCGCAGCGGCCTCAAATGCATGGATAAGCCCAACGACGCCGATAAGCCCGAGCGGAAAAATGAGAAAGACGAAATAGTGCTGGAAGAAGCGATCGGGGCGGTGGACGGCATATACGCCCGTGGCCAGCAGCAGGAACGCGAACAAATCGAGGAAAGAGAGCGGGCTGCGGAGTCGTTCCCATCCCTTTCCGGCGTCCGCGGCGCGCCACCCCAGATAGAGGGAAAGACCAAGCGCGCAAAGAAAGAAACCCAGAATGCCCTGCTCATACCACATGACGTCCGCTATCAGGAAAAAGTATTGGAGCAGTTTCTCCAACGGTGCCGCCGCGGCGGAATTGGCATAAGACAGGTTGTTCACGATATAGGACTGCCAGAAAGCGTCGAACATGTGAAACACCACAACTGACCCTGCGAACACGGCGAGCACTGCCCCGAAACCAGCCGCGACGTAGCAAGCTTTGCGCCACTTGTCCCCTCGACGCCGGAAGAAAGAGTAAGCCACCGCCGCGCACGGGATCAGCACGGCCATTGGAGCGGCTTGCAACTTTGCCAACGGAATCAGCGCCGCAAGGGCTCCGATTCCCATTTCCCTCGCCGGGCTTCGCTCGCGACTGACATCAGCCAATAGCAACCAGGTCGCGACGGCCAGCAACAGAGAGGAGACGCACTCACTCGAATAGTGAAGAAAGTCCGGGCTTCGGAAGGCCATTGCTGCTCCCAGGGCAGGGAGTGGTATCAGGCGAGCCGCCCAATCACGCATAAACAAACGTGCAATCGGATAGAGAATCGCGATCGCGCCTCCGACGCAGAATACGTTCATCAGCCGGGCTGTCGCGTAATCGAGTGGGAGGCCCAGCACGTTCAGCAAAGTTAGCGGATAGTAATTCAAGGGACCGCTGCTCGTACCGTCCAGCGACCGCCAGAACACCGGATGCTGGCGAAGCTTCATTGCGCCCGCCAGGAGCATACCTTCGTCCGGATTTAGCTGGCCCGCCAAAAACGTCGGGAGACGGATCAGGAACAGCGCGAGGATCAGGAACAAACAATACAGCCCCGGCGGAACCAGCCGGCTGACGTTCGGCCGCGCCTGTTCATTGGACAAAAATGCCACTCCGCAGAGAAAGGTCAGGATCACTGCAAAAAGAGCCAGTTGATAACGGTCCAGACCGCCGATCCGAGCGCTATGCGCCATGACAAAACGGCAATAGACTGCGGCGACTTGTCTCAAGCTGAAAGTGGAACCTTCCATGGAAGCGGCGGACCAGCCCCTACAAGATTCCGCCGATTTCTTGCGTGTGCCGCATCATCCCGGTAAAAGTCATGGACCAGAACAGATCAGGCTTGCCCCACTTGGCGTCGAACTCCTTGGTCGTTATCGGCGATCACCAGCATAACATTCGCGCGGGCGCCGGTAATTTCGACAATATTGCCGGCGAGCTTCGTCGCGGTGAGCAGGCAGTTGGACGCGCTCCAGTGCCCCCAACGCCAGAACAGCTTCGGACCACGTCTGGTTTTTCAGCGCTTCTGCGATTGATGACTGATGAGTACTTGACGGCAGGCGCATTGGCGTCAACGGTGCTCCCTTACTAACGAGCTAGGCCGAATGGCAGCTCCTCACCACCGCACGCTCAGGAATAGATGACGCACGACATTTCATGGAGTTCAGAATACCCTTCTTAAGCCGAATCGCGCTTGGAATGGTTCCACGGGGTGGAAAACATCGGTGAACTCGGCTGCGCCCGCCGGCGTTATCCGGGACGTATAGGCATAGTCAATGTCGTGGTCCCTGCGGTTCAGCAAATTCAACCCCTCGACGAAGAAGCTCCATTTCTTGGTGATGCGATAGCGGACCTCCGCATTGAGCAGTACCGTCGAAGCCGAGCGATAAATTCCGTCCGACGTCAGATCTCGCGGGCCAAAGGCGCGCAGGCGCAAACTCGCCGAGAAACGCTTGTAATCATGCATCGTGGCGCCCGCGGAGGCAACCAACCCAACCGCTTCTGGTACGCGCTTACCGCCGGGACTGTTTGGCGCAGCGTCGTCCGGATCGATTTGGGTAAAGAAGGCTCTCGAATCGGCAAAGTCAAAATCAAAAGCCCAATGCTCCAGGGGCGTGTAGTAGTTTGCCCATTCGATGCCATAGCGGTTACTCGGCGATAACGAAGCGACGGTGCCCCCGGTGTCGCCGTCCTGCAGCAGTTCGGATTGACTGTGAAGGTACCAGAGTGAAAACGTGCTTTGAAGATGTGGGGCGGCCGTCGTGCGCACGCCGACTTCCGAACCCTTGGTTTGGATCAGGGCCGGAATTCTCGCCGTGGCCGTAGGAAAGGGATTGTCCGGCGAGACCGGTTCCTCTCTCTGTGTTGCGCCGCGCGCGTCGTTGCTGTGAAAGCTGAATCCGCCCTGTACATAGAACTCGGTCTTGGACCAAGGTCCGAAGATCAAACTCGCTTTGGGCTCGGGCATGAACTGGGTGACTGAGCCGGAATTGGCGGCTGCAAAGTTGACTACCGGAGCGCCCGGCAATTCGGTGGCGGTATAGCTGGGCGTCAGGCTGGTGACGTTATCAAAAACTTCGTCGCCACGGAAGGCCAGAACGGTGCGGAAGTGCTCC
>DATJNO010000084.1:0-159097 GCA_035508055.1 Bryobacteraceae bacterium
TCGATCCGGGGTCATCAGCCGCCCAGCCTGAACAGTCCTTAACATGATACTTAACTTCGGTCATTTGAATGCCGGTGTGTTTTATACTGCATTGACAGCTTGAGATGGCCCATTCTTCCAGTACCGATACCACCCAATTACTGCGCGCGTGGGCCAAGGGCGACGCTGAGGCGCTCGACCAATTGACTCCCCGGGTCTATCGCGAGCTGCGGCGCCTGGCGGCGCGCCTGCTGCAGAACGAGCGTCCCGGCTACAGCCTGCAGAGCGTGGATCTGGTTCACGAGGTGTACCTCCGGCTGGTAAATGCTCGCGAGCTGAACTGGCAGCATCGGGCGCATTTCTTCGCCGTCGCCGCGACGCTCATGCGGCGCATCCTGCTGGACCGGGCGCGGCGGCGCATCGCGGAAAAGCGCGGCGGCAAAGGGCACCCGATCAATATGAACTCGTTGGACATTGCCCAGGCCAGGTCGCGCGAATTGGTTGCATTGGACGACGCGCTCAACGCGCTGGCCGAAGTGGATCCGCGCAAATCCCGAATCGTGGAATTGCGATTTTTCGGCGGTCTGAGCGTAAAGGAGACGGCCGAAGTGATCCACGTTTCCCCCGACACCGTGATGCGCGACTGGAAGACGGCCCGGGCCTGGCTTTTGACCGAGTTGGGTAGCGGCGCCTGAAAATTTTCTTTGGCCCTGCCAGTTTTCGCTCTCCGATTGCGCCTTTGGGGGTGCACGCGGACTGAGCCGCGGCAGAAAGAGGAATCTCATGAGAACGATCTCTCAAGCACTTTCCATGACCCTCGGCGCGGGGGTCCTCGTTACGATGTTGGTGTCCAATGTGGCGGCCGGTTGTGGCCTCCCGGACTTCAATCACCCCTGGGTCATGGCGCAGACCACGCCGGAACTCCGCCTGGCGACGCCGGCGGCCAAACCCGGACAGGCGTTGTACCGCGGAGAAGGCGGCTCGAGCAGCCCATCCATCGTGGGAATGTGGGACATCCAATTCATCTCCCAAGGCAACACGAGCCACAATCCACCGATTCCGGATGGCGCCGTGATCAGCATCGGCTTTCAGATCTGGCACAGCGACGGAACCGAATGGCACAATAACGGCTCGCTCAATCCCGCGACCCAGAACTACTGTGAGGGCGTGTGGGGGCAGACCGGATTCAACGCTTATGAGTTGAATCACTTTGCCTACACCTATGATTCGACCGGCACGAACACCGGCATGGCAAACATTAAGGAACAGGTTACGGAATCGCCCAGCGGAGACAGCTTTGTGGGAAATTTCACGATCGACATCTACGACACCAAGGGAGTTCACCAGGACCATATCGGTGGCGCCCTCGCCGCCAGCCGCGTGACGGTGGACACGGTGGTGACGCCAGAGCCGTAAATTCCGCTTCGGAGGAGACGGGGGCGCGCTGGTTCCTGGCGCGCCCACTCGCAGGCGCGATGCGGGCGGCAGTCAATCTCCGGTTGCCGCTTGATATACTGCTTTCGTAAGTGCCTCCACCGGGTCGTGGACGACTCGAAGAGTTGTAACGAAGCGTAACCCGGAGGTCATCGCGCATGCACTCATACCGTCTCGCTACCATCGCAGCAATTTGTCTTGCGACTGGGCTTTTCGCCGCTCCGCCCGACAACGTCGCGCCGAACGAACCGAGTTTGCCGCGCACGGCCGACGGCAAACCGGACTTGCAAGGGATCTGGCAGGCTTCCAGCACCGCCGCAGCCGACCTTCAGGATCACGTAGCCAGCCTCAACATGCTGGCGGGCCGCTCGGTGGTCGAAGGCGGCACGATACCGTATCAGGACTGGGCCGCCAAGAAGCGGGCGGAGAATTTTCAGAACCGGCTGACCGCCGATCCGCTCTCGAAGTGCTATATCCCCGGCGTTCCGCGTGTCATGTACCTGGACTTCCCGTTCCAGATTTTCCAGACGCCCAAGACGATCGCGATGGCTTTCGAATGGGAGCTGGATTACCGACTGATCTACACCGACGGCACCCCTCATCCGAGCGACGCCGACTTCTGGATGGGCGATTCGCGGGGCCATTGGGAGGGCGACACCCTGGTGGTGGATGTCAGCAACATCAATGACAAAACCTGGTTCGACATGGCGGGAGATTTTCACAGCGACGCGCTCCACGTGGTGGAGCGATACCACATGACGGACCGCGACACGATCCAATACGAAGCCGCCATCGAGGATCCCAAAGTTTTCACCAAGGCGTGGACGATACACATCGCTTTGCGCCGGCGGCTGGATCGCCAGAGGCTGTTTGAGTATTCGTGTGAATCAGAAGTCGAGGAAGTGAACGGAGCCTTCACGCGCGAGGATCGGACGTGGTATCCGGGCAGCCCGTCAGCGCCTCCGGTGGAGATGGCGGCATCTTCTTATAAGCCGGCGCCCGCGCCCGTCGTGCCCGGCCTGCGCCACAGCGCCGACGGCAAGCCGGACCTGCAAGGATTTTGGGAATCCAAGAGCGGCGGTGCGAACCAGGGATTGGAAAAACATCGTGGCGGGCCCAAGGGGCCGTTTCTGATTGTCGATCCGCCGGACGGCAAGTTGCCCATGCAGCCTTGGGCGGTGGCGGAGCGCGCCAGCCGCAGGACCACCGAACGCGGCTACGACGATCCCACGGCGCACTGTTTCCCGCAGGGCGTTCCGCGATCGATGTACGTTCCCGAAGGCATCGAAATGGTTCAAACGCCCGATTACATCGCCATGTTTTTCGAGCGCACTTCCTGGCGGATTATTCCGCTGGATGGCCGCGCGCACCTTCCCGAGGGCATGCGCTTGTGGCAGGGCGATTCGCTGGGGCATTGGGAGGGCGACACTCTGGTGGTCGACACCACCAATCTCAACGGCAAGACCTGGCTGAATGAGGACGGCGAGATTATCAGCTACGATGCGCACGTCGTGGAACGGTTCACGCCGGTTGGCCCCAACCGGCTCAACTACGAAGCCACGGTCACCGATCCGGTGGTTTACACGCGCCCGTGGACCTTATCCTTCCCCATCCAGCGCGAACACTTCGAACTGCTGGAGGCGGCGTGTCATGAAGAAGATCACGACCTGCCGCACTTGAAGGCGTTGAAGGACGCGGCGGCGAAGAAGCATTAGCGCGCGACTCACTCTGCGCGGAGAGTTCCCGGTTGAGAACCCCATGGCCGCCGATCGACACCGTCGCGGTTGCAGAGCTCATGAGTTGACCTCCTGACAAAGCCTTTATTCCAGGCGGCGCATTTCGCCAGGTTATGAACATCTGGTTTCAATCGCGTTTCGGCGCGGGCCGCGCCATGCGAGCCACAATTGAGGTATGGCGATCCCACCCGAGGTGCATGGGCAGAAATACATCAGCCTGGCAACATTTCGAAAGAGCGGTCTTGCGGTTTACACACCGATCTGGTTCGCGGAAGAGGAGGGTCGGCTGTACTTCATGACGGGAACCCGGTTGGGCAAGTACAAGCGCATCCGGAACAACCCCGAGGTCAGGTTTGCCCCTTGCACGGTCCGCGGCAGGATCATCGGTCCGGAATTCACGGGAACCGCGCGTATTCTACCGCCGGAAGAGTTCCAGCGTGTGCGGCGCCTCATCCAGGCCAAGTACTGGCTCGCGCGTGTTCCTTTCCTGTGGCGGAATACGGATGCTTACCTGGAAATCACGCCCGCGCCAGCCGGATAGCGAATGCTTAAACTGAAGTGATGCGCTGCATCGTGTGTCTCATTCTGTTTCTGTATTTGGCCGTCCATGTCACGGCGGATGACGTCGTGGTCACCGAGAAGAGTTTCGGCTGCGTGCTCGACTTGCCCAAAGTGAGAAACACCCGGATTCAGAACCCTGATCCCGAAAAGCTCCAGGAAGCCATCCGGATCTTTCGAGACAGCGTACCCAATCAGGACTATCCCACCGGAACCATTCTGCAACTGATCCCGACGGAGGCGATGGTGAAGCACGATCGCGCAGCCTTTCCGAAGTCGAATGGCTGGGAGTTTTTCGCTTTGCAGGTCTCCGCCGGCGGCACGAAGATACTGGACCGCGGAGACAAAGTGCTGAATACGTCGTTGAAGAAGCCCTGCTTGAGTTGCCACTCGCCCGCGGCGAAATTCGATTTCGTGTGCGAAAAGGGGCACGGCTGCGCGCCGATTCCCGTCAGCGATCAGCAGATCGCGGCGATGCAGGCTGCCGACCCGCGTTGCAGGAAGTGAACGGCCCGGCATGACACCTGCACAAGCCTTTAACGAAGAGCAACGCGCGCGCTGGAACGGAACCGACGGCGAATATTGGGTGCTCCGGCAAGACTACCTGGACCGGACGCTCGCTCCGGTCACTGGGCCGTTGCTCGCTTTTGCCGAGCCGCGCGCCGGTTCCACGGTGTTGGACATCGGATGCGGATGTGGCGCCACCACCATCGAGCTCGCGCGGGCGGTAGGGTCTTCCGGGCATGTCGTCGGAGTCGACATCTCCGAACCGATGCTCTCGCGCGCGAAGGAGCGCCTGATCGAGTTCGCCAATACCACGTGTCTGCTCGGCGACGCCGCGGACTTGCCGCTTCGGGATTTCAGCGCCGAACTGGCCGTTTCGCGATTCGGCGTGATGTTCTTCGGCGATCCGGTCGCGGCTTTTGCGAACGTGCGCACGGGGCTGGCTCCCGGCGGACGTGTTCGTTTCGCCTGCTGGCGTCCGATCCAGGAGAACCCCTGGCTGCAAGTTCCCCTGCATGCGGTTTACGAGCACGCGCCGCGCCTCCCCAAGCCGGGTGCGGAGGAACCCGGTCCGTTCTCGTTCGCGGACATGGCCCGTGTGGAGCGAGTGCTCCTGGCGGCCGGTTTCACCCGGCCCTCGTTCACGCCGTTAGACATTCAATTGGACCTTGCGGCCGGCGGCACCCTGGAGGACGCGGCAGAGCATGCGTCGGCGACGGGACCGGCCAAACGGGCGCTGGCGGACCAGCCCGAGGATGTTCGCGCGGCGGCGATCGAATCGATCCGGCGCGCGCTCGCACGGTATGCCACACCGGCCGGAGTAAAGTTGCAGGCCGCGCTCTGGCTGGTCGCAGCCGATCGTTCCGGGTAAGCCGACACTTCCTCGGTGAACTGGAGCTGTCCCGCGCCTCGGGGCACGGCATCCTGTAGCCAGGACAGACGCCAGTATTGCCACTCTGATGAAGGTGGATCACGCTTCGGACGCTCAAGCGGTCCTCAAGGGACAGGCGATGGCAGGTGGGGAGGCCAAATCTACCGGAAAGCCAACGGATTTCCGGATGCTGCCTTGCGCGGTGTCACCGATTGCTCCGCGCTTTCCGACGTGCTTCAATATGGGTAGACTCCTTTCCGGACCCTGGAGGACAATCCGAATTGAATCCTGCAATACTCGCCCTGGAGGACGGGACGGTCTTCGAGGGCTCCAGTTTTGGTGCGCCAAAAGACAGCCTGGGTGAGGTCGTCTTCAACACCTCCATCACCGGCTACCAGGAAATTTTCACCGATCCCTCCTATGCCGGCCAGATCGTCGTTTTGACGAATCCGGAAATCGGAAATTATGGCGCGAACGGTTACGACCAGGAGTCGCAGCGCCCCTTCATCGAAGGCCTGGTGGTCCGCGAGCTCGCCTCCCTGGCCAGCAACTGGCGCTCGGAAGAAAGCGCCGGGCAATTCCTCGAGCAGAACCGGATTCCGGTCGCGGCTGAAATCGACACCCGCGCGCTCGTGCGTCATCTGCGCACGCGCGGCGTCATGCGCGGCGTGCTGTCAGTCGGCGGCGCGGACGCGAAAGCGCTCGTCGAACGCGCCCGCCGGGCGCCGTCGATGGCCGGACTCGATCTGGCCACGCGCGTCTCCACCGCGTCCAGTTACGCTTGGGACAAACCGGTGGAGGGTTGCTCGCCGTCCGATCAAATTGCGCCGCGGGCCGAGCCTCACTGCCACGTCGTCGCTTACGACTTCGGCATCAAACGCAACATACTGCGCCGCCTGGTGCACGTTGGCGCGCGCGTCACCGTGGTTCCCGCCCTCACCCCGGCGGAACACGTGCTGGCGCTCCATCCCGACGGCATCTTCCTCTCCAACGGTCCCGGCGATCCCGAGCCGCTCCAGTTCCAGGCCCAGCAGGTTCGCAAGCTCATCGGCAAGAAGCCCATCTTTGGCATCTGCCTCGGCCATCAGATTCTGGGCCTCGCCGTCGGTGGCAAGACGTACAAGCTCAAGTTCGGCCATCGCGGCGCGAACCATCCCGTGCTGAACCAGGTCACGCAGAAGGTGGAGATCACCTCGCACAACCACGGCTTCGCGGTGGATCCCGATTCGCTGAAGGCGAGCGATGTCGAGCTGACGCACATCAACCTGAACGACCAGACGCTGGAGGGCTTCCGGCATCGCAGCGAGCCGGTGTTTTGCGTGCAGTACCACCCCGAGGCCGCGCCCGGCCCGCACGACTCGTACTACCTGTTCGACGACTTCATGAAACTCATCCGGGACTCCAAGAAGAAATAGCCGATGCCGCGCCGCAACGACATCCATCGCATCCTCATCGTAGGCTCCGGCCCCATCGTCATCGGCCAAGCCTGCGAATTTGATTATTCCGGCGCGCAGGCCTGCAAGGCGCTGCGTTCGGACGGCTACGAGGTGGTGCTGATCAATTCCAACCCGGCCACCATCATGACTGACCCCAACCTGGCCGACCGCACCTACGTGGAACCGCTCAGCGTCGCATTCGCCGAAGAGGTGATTCGCAAGGAGCGCCCCGACGCGCTGCTCTCCACGGTCGGCGGCCAGACTGGTCTCAATCTCTCGGTGGATCTGGCCGAAGCCGGCGTGCTCGACAGGTACGGCGTCGAACTGATCGGCGCCAAGATCGAATCCATCAAGAAGGCCGAGGACCGCCTGCTGTTCAAGGACGCGATGCGCGGGATCGGCCTCGAAACGCCGCAGTCGCAGCTCGTCAATAACGTCGAAGACGGACTGGCCTTCGCCCAGCGGATCGGCTACCCGGTGATCTTGCGGCCCAGCTTCACGCTCGGCGGCTCGGGCGGCGGCATCGCCTACAATCGCGAAGATCTCTCCGAAATCCTGGAGCGCGGCCTCGATCTTTCGCCGGTCCACGAAGTCCTGATCGAAGAAAGCGTGCTCGGCTGGAAGGAGTTCGAGCTGGAAGTGATGCGCGATCTGGCCGACAACGCCATCATCGTCTGCTCCATCGAAAACTTCGATCCGATGGGCGTTCATACCGGTGATTCCATCACCGTCGCGCCGGCGCAGACGCTCACCGATCGGGAATACCAGATGATGCGCGATGGATCGTTGCGTTGCTTGCGCGAGATTGGCGTCGACACCGGCGGTTCCAACGTTCAGTTCGCCATCAACCCCCAAGACGGCCGCATGGTAATCGTGGAGATGAACCCGCGCGTTTCGCGCAGCTCCGCGCTGGCATCCAAAGCCACCGGATTCCCCATCGCCAAGATCGCCGCCAAGCTCGCCGTCGGCTACCGGCTGGATGAGATCAAAAACGACATCACCAAACTCACCCCCGCCTGCTTCGAGCCCACTCTCGACTATGTCGTGGTGAAGATCCCGCGCTGGCAGTTCGAGAAATTCCCGGGCGCTGAACCGGTGCTTGGTACGCAGATGAAGTCGGTGGGCGAGGTGATGGCCATCGGCCGCACTTTCAAGCAGGCGCTCGCCAAGGGCCTGCGCAGCCTTGAAACCGGCAAGGCCGCAACGGCCGAACGCTTTGATCCCGAACTCATCCGCCAGCGTCTCACCACACCCAATCCCGAGCGTCTGGGCTACATCCGCTTCGCGCTCGATCAGGGCTGGACCGTCGAACAGATTCACGAGATCACCGCCGTCGATCCGTGGTTCCTGCGGCAACTGCGGGATATGTCGGATCTGGAAGCCGCGTTGTCCCAAGCAACGTTGGCCGGCATTACTCCGGAACAGCTGCGAAGAGCCAAGCGCGACGGAGTCTCGGACACCAGACTCGGCCGCCTGTTGCGCGCCGATGCCGCTGCCGTCCGGGCGCGGCGCAAGGACTTGGGCATTCGCGCGGTCTTCAACCGCGTGGACACCTGCGCCGCGGAGTTTGAGAGCTTCACGCCGTACCTCTATTCGAGCTACGAATCGGAAAACGAAGCGGCGCCGGTGAATCGCAAGAAGGTCATGATTCTCGGCAGCGGGCCGAACCGGATCGGCCAGGGGATCGAGTTCGACTACTGCTGCTGCCACGCCTCCTTCGCGCTGCAGGAGTTCGATCATGAGTCGATCATGGTCAACTGCAATCCGGAAACGGTCTCTACCGACTACGACACCAGCGACCGCCTTTACTTCGAGCCGCTCACGCTCGAAGAAGTCCTGAACATTTACGACGTCGAGCAGCCCGACGGCGTTATCGTACAGTTCGGCGGGCAGACTCCGCTCAATCTTGCTCTGCCCTTGAAAGCCGCGGGCGTCCCGATCATCGGAACCGATCCCGGGGACATCGATCTGGCCGAAGACCGCAAGCTGTTTGGCAAGCTCCTGGACGAGTTGAGTATTCCGTCACCCGCCAACGGCACGGCCAGCAGCGCGGAAGAAGCCTGCGCCGTCGCGCGCCGCATCGGCTATCCGGTGCTGGTGCGGCCCAGCTACGTGCTCGGCGGCCGCGCGATGGTGATCGCCTACGACGAAGAGATGGTCCGCCGCTACATGCAGGAAGCCGTGGTCTTCTCGCAGGAGCGTCCGGTGCTGATCGACCGGTTCCTGGAGGATGCCACGGAAGTCGACGTCGACGCGCTGGCCGATCAGGACGGCGGCGTGCTGATCGCGGGCATCATGGAGCACATCGAGGAAGCGGGCGTGCATTCCGGCGACAGCTCCTGCGTATTGCCGTCGCAGGGCCTTTCCGAGCCGGTTCTGAAAACCATTCAGGGATACACCACCAAGCTGGCGCAGGCGCTGCGTGTCATTGGCCTGATGAATGTGCAATACGCCATCAAGGATGGCGTCGTGTACGTGCTGGAAGTGAATCCGCGCGCGTCGCGCACCGTGCCGTACGTCAGCAAGGCGACCGGCGTGCCGCTGCCGAAGATCGCCGTCGGGCTGATGCTCGGCCGCAAGCTCGCGGACTTCGCGCACCTCACCGGTGGCCAGACTTCGGGCGTGCTGCCGGTTCCGCAATGCTTCGTCAAATCGCCGGTGTTTCCGTTCGGGAAATTTCCAGGCGTCGATCCGGCGCTGGGGCCCGAGATGCGCTCCACGGGCGAAGTGATGGGCGTGGGCGAAAACTTTGGCGAAGCGTTCAGCAAGGCGCAACTGAGCGCCGGCACGCCGATTCCGGATTCGGGCACGGTGTTCATCAGCGTGAACGATCGCGACAAACCGGCGGTGGTCGAAGTCGCGAAGAAGTTCGCCGAATTCGGGTTTCAACTGGCGGCGACGCGCGGCACCGCGGCGGCTCTGAAGGCTGCGGGCCTCACCGTCAAGACGGTCTTCAAAGTGAACGAAGGCCGGCCCAACGCCGTGGACCTCATGAAAGCCGGCTCGATGAAGCTGGTGATCTACACGACTACGGGCGGCCACACGTTTAAGGACGAACGCGACATCCGCCGCACCGCGGTGTCGTACCGCATTCCCTGCATCACCACGCTGAGCGGAGCGCGCGCCGCGGCGCAGGCCATCCTCTCACGCAAGCGCGATCCGGTGCGGGTCTGGAGCCTGCAGGAGATTCACCGCGCACGGCCGCTCGACACATCCAGCACAACCGCGCCGTCGGCTTTGCCCGCGGGCACGACATACAAATTGGCGATGCCCCGCCCGTCGTGAATCGGTCGGTCGGCGCCCGGCGCAAGATAAACGTTGTGCATGCCATATAGCTCGAACGGCACATCGGCAAAACCGGCGTCAAACTGATCGGTGTTCATCCCGGTGATCAGCAGCGTTTTACCGGGGTGCTCGCGATTATATTCCACGATACTCGTCACCAGGTCGCCGGAAGTGCGGCTCCGAGCGTAGTGCCACGCCTCGACATCCCAGGCCGCGGGCAGCGAGACTGCGAGATATAACGCCGCGATCACGGCGCCGATGCGCGGCCGCGCGGCAAGCCCGCCGGCGAGCAGGATCGCCAGACCCATCGCCGGCCCGGTCAGGACGTAATCTTCAATATGATCCGGAAGCACGATCACGGGAACCAGAAGGAGCACGAACCATCCCAACCCGAAGATTCCCGCGCGGCCACCGGCCAGGATCGCGACCAGCACGGCCACAGCCATCCAGAGTGTGGCAACCGGCGTCACCCACGCCGGCCACATCCAATGAAAGTGCGCGAGCCGTTCCGGACCGAGCGCCATCTGGACGTAGATGCCCAGCGTGTGGAGGATGCGCGAATCAACCCGAATCGCGTAGGGTCCGGCCTTCGCAGCGGGCGCCACTAGAAAGTGCAGGACCGTATACGCCGCCGAGATCGCGAACAGCGGCACAATGCGGCGAAGCTTCGCGCGATCATACAGCCACGCGTATAAAAGCACGATCGCCGGATACATCACCACGGTTTCGAGCGACCCGAGCCCCAGCACGAAGACCACAATCTGCCATGCGTACCGGCCTTCGATGAGTAGCAGCAAGGCTGCCAGCAGGAAGACGAGGTACTGCGTCTCGTTGTAGATCGAAGTCCAGCACAAAGCGGGCGCGACGCATGCGTTCGCAAGCCACAAGACCGGCGCCGCGCCCGAGGCCAGCGCCGAACCGGTGAGCCGCCGCACCAGCGCGGCCAGCAGGAACGCGTCCGCGATCGCCGTGGCGAACACCACGATGCGGAAGGGAAGCGGGTTTACGCCGAACCAGGAATGCAGTCCATAGAAGAAGAGATTCTCGCTCCACGGCCGGATGTTGCCATGCGCCTTGGGCGCGAACAGAATCGCGAGAAAATCCACAAAGCTCTTGGCCGGCCCAAGGTGCAACCAACCGAAATCGTCCTGATAGAACCAGGTGTTCAGGCCGCGCCAATAGAAGATCAAAAGGAAAACGGAGGCGATGAGCGCGGGTCCGCACTTCTTCAGCCAACCGGAAGGAGCGGTTGCGGGCAGCGCCATCGGTTAATATTGTTGCGCTTTCTAGAACCAGATCGCGACCGGAGTAATCTGGGAGCCATGGCCATCCGGCGGCAAGGCGCGAGAGCGGCCGGCCGGCGCTCTCCTAGCATTGATCGAAGATCCCGGTGCGTTAACCGGCGTGTTCCCTACGCCGCCGCGGCGAAAGCCAACTGCACTTCGGTGCCGGTGTTGGAGTGCAGCTCGACGGTGGCTCCCAGCTGTTCGGCCAGCGAGCGCACCAGGCGCAGACCGAGCGATTTGGTATTCGCCCAGTCCACGTCCGCCTTCAAGCCGACTCCATTGTCCGCCACAACTAATTGAGCCGTGCCTTCGCCGCTTTGCCGCAGCGAAATGCGCACTTCACCCTCGCGTCCGTCCGGAAAGGCGTACTTGAGCGAATTCGACAGCAGCTCGTTGATGATCAGCCCGCAGGGGACGGCGGCTTCCAGGCCCAAATACAGCTTGTCCAGATCGGTCCGGAGATGAATCCGTTCGGCGCTCACCCCGTAGGACTGGAACAGATGAGCCGCCAGCTGGCGAATGTACGCCGGAAAATCAATCTGGGAAAGGCTCTGCGATTGATACAGGCTCTCGTGCAGCAGCGCCATGGAATGGACACGGTCCTGGCTTTCCTGAAACATCTTGCGAAGCTCGGGGTTGGTCATCGTGCGGGACTGAAGGCCCAACAAGCTGGATACCACCTGGAGATTGTTCTTTACCCGGTGATGGATCTCCTTGAGCAGCGCCTCTTTTTCGCGGAGCGAATTCCGGAGGAGCTCTTCGGCCAGCATCCGCTCAGTGGCGTCGCGCACAATGGCGGTGAACATTGTTGTTCCATTCACTTCCACCTTGGAAATCGAAGCTTCAGCGGGGAACTCGCGGCCATCTTTGCGGCGCGCGCGGATCTCCTGACGCTCGCCCATGCGGCGGGCCGTCACGGCCGACTCCGCGAAACTCGTGACATGTTGCCGATGCGCTTGAAGCAGACGCTCCGGCAAAAGAAGATCGAGCGGCTGGCCCATCACGGCGTCAGCCGAATAACCGAACATGCGTTCGGCGCCTTGATTGAAGAGTACGATCCGTTGATTTCGGTCGACCGAGATAATGGCATCGTCGGCCAGATCCAGTATCTTTGCCAGCGAATCGGACGAAATGGGAAGCATAGACGCGACAGGCCGTTGCGCTGGAGAGCCAGCGTCCGGCGGTCTGTCGGATGAGCCACCCTGTTTCATGACAATCCTCCCGTGGGGTTCGTGAGTGCACTCACTGGCGACGCACCGAACCCTCTGGGTGGGCGTTTTCTTGCACGTCGCTTACTCCCGAACGCGGGCATCGCCGAGTCCAAGAGCAAATCCCCTGTCAAAATGCGGCTCCAGTCTCGCTGGAGTCCGACAACTCGCCTAATTATAATGCCCTTGTCTAGGGGGTCGCTGCCACTCGTAAAAACGCCAGTACCGCAGACAGTTCGGCATCGTTGTAGGAGCCGATCACCGAGGAATGGCGCCAGGCACTTCCCGGACTCACTTTCAGCGCTCCCGGCGAAACGGTACGAAGCACCGGCGGAACCGAAGTGAGGTCGTAGAACAACGCGCGACTCTTACCCCGGCTCACGATCAACGCGGGCATGGCGTCGCCATCGACCATAACCGTGCTGACATCGGACGTCGTCAGTTCGCGGAGGGCCCGAACCGTGGCGGGAACCTTGCTAATGGGCGTTGCCACCGGGATTCCCATCCCGCGCACCTCGTGACAAGTGGAACAACGGGCGAAGCCTCGGACCGCGTCGAAGAAAAGGTCGCGGCCACGGGCGGCTTCGGGCGCAAGCTCGGGTTCGGGCGGCGCCACGGCTCCCGGTCCGCCGCCGGGGCCGGTGTTGAGTGACGGATTCGCGATGCCGTTCAAGCTGGCGATGTAGGCGACCACCGCAGTCAGGCCGGCTCGCGACAGCGTGTTGCCGAAGGCCGGCATAGCGGTGCCCGGCACACCACGCGTCACGGTGTTGGAAATGTAACTCTGATCGAAACCGCGGCCCGCCAAACGTGGCGCGCCCCCGGGCGTACCTTTCGCACCGTGGCAGTAGCCGGTAGCGCAGGATGTCTGGAAGACCTGCTCTCCCTGTTTCAGAATCTGCGCCAGCTCTTGCGTCCACCCGAGCGCCGCCGCGGCCAGCAGCAACGCAACCAGGCGCGTCATTTCGATTCCTCGGGCAGTGAGAACACCACCAAGGCGGAGCCTCCGCGGAAGGTTTGCTCCGGAAACAAAGCGGAAACAAACGACCCGCCGACGGACTGCTGCCAGCCGGTCGGCGCGGCAATGTATTCGCGCCCGTTCACTGAGTACGCCACCGGCCCGCCGCGGTTGCCGGCGCCGGTTTGATAGCTCCATAGCTTCTCGCCCGTGCGGGCGTTCAGGGCGAAGAAATTGCCTTCCGGGTCGCCGGTGAAGACCAGGTCGCTCGCTGTGGTTAACACGGAATCCAGCAGCACGTATTTGTAAGGCATGCTCCAGATCCGCTGGCGCGTGATGGGATCCCAGGCGTCCAGGTGGCTGAAGTCCGTGCGGTTGGGCGGAAGCTTCACCGTGAACCGGCCGTTGGTGAAGAAACGGCCTTCCTGCGGCTCTGTGCGCTCGGAGCTGAGATCGTTGCAAAGCTCAACAGCCGGGATGTAAATGTAGCCGGTGCGCGGCGAGTAGGCCATGGAGTTCCAGCCCTTCGCCCCCAGAGCACTGCTCGGGCAAATGTAGGTGAGCTTGCCGGGCTCCGGCTCACGGCGGCCCACCAGCTTGCCGTCTTCGGTGATTCCCGTGACCCAGTTCAGCAGCTCGGAGACTTTGAATGCGCCGATGTATTCGCCGGTGACGCGATCCAGCACGAACATCAACCCACCCTTGTTGATGTGCACGAGCAGCTTTCGCATCCGGCCGCGAATTTCGCGATCGATCAAAACCACTTCGTGGGCGGCGTCGAAATCCCAGACATCGTCGGGAACTTCCTGGTAATACCAGCGCATCTTGCCGGTATCGGCGTCGAGCGCGACAATGCTGGAGGTATAGAGATTCGCGGCTTTGCCTTTGGCGCCGGCGGGCAGGCGGTCTGTGTCGTTGAAGTCGCCGCCCGCGTTGCCCGTGCCCCAATAAACCAGATTGAGCTGAGGATCGTAAGAGCCGGTCATCCAAGGCGCGCCACCGCCGAATTTCCAGCTCTCGCCCTTCCAGGTTTCGTGACCTTTCTCGCCGGGACCGGGGATGACGTACCAGCGCCAGGCCAGGCGTCCGGTCTTGACGTAGAACGCCGTCAGGTAGCCGCGATGCGCGGCGTCGCCGCCAGTGCCGCCGACGATGACCTTGTCCTTCACCACCAGGGGCGCCGCGGTGATGTCGCACCCGCATTGGCGCGGATCGTCGACGCTGACCTTCCAGACTTCCTGGCCCGTCTTCTGATCCAATGCGACCACGTAATTGTCCGTCGTGCCGAAGAGCACCTTGCCATTGCTGACCGCGACACCGCGATTCTGCACGAAGGTCATGCCGCCGGGGCGGCCGGAACGCGGCGCCGGATATTTGTAATGCCAGATCAGATTGCCGGTAGCGGCGTCGAGCGCGAACACCTGAAGGTGCGGCGTGATGACGTACATAACGCCGTCCAGCACGATGGGCGTGGCGAGCAGCCCCTCGCCGTAGTCGCCGGTTTGAAAAATCCAGGCAGGCTTCAGGCGGCTGACGTTGCCGGTGTTGATCTGATCGAGCGCGCTATAGCGCCAGGAGAGATCCGTGCCGCCGTAGCTCGGCCAGTTGGCGCCGGTGGCGCCCTTGGAACCTCCATCTTGGGCATACGCGGCCGCGGCGAGGAGCGACGTGGCGAAACAAAGGGACAAAAACTGCATCGAGATCCATGATAGTAAACCGCGGTCGCCCAGTACGATCTCAAGTGAGCACTGAAGACGTTTAAGCATCGGCTGCCCGGTTATTAGATTCGGGCCTGGCGTCACAGCCGAATCGAATTGCATGTTGCCGATTCCTGATATCCCGGAGCGAGCCCAGGGCCGCTAACGGACCATTCCGCTCCGTGGAAAAGAAATTCGCACAATAGAAATTGCATTTGGAGTTTGGAAATGCGGCTAAGGCGGCGGTCGGTACCGGTTGGTGACAGGCGGCCGGGAACGGTATTAAGGCTATACTGGTGTATTTCTGAACGATATGCTTTTTCGATTTCACTCAATTGCGCTTGTATTCGCCCTATTGATGGTTGGTGTGCGTGCGATTCCGGGTCAGGCGGCGGCTGCGACCAGTCCGGCGGCTGCGGACGGAACTTTCGTGGCGGCTCCGGGGAGTCCTTTCAGCGTTGGACCGCAATCGATGGTGATACCTGGGATGGTTACCAGAGATTTCAACGGCGACGGGCTTCCCGATCTTGCGGTTGTTACCTACACCAGTACGACGACGACTTTGACCAGTACGTTGAACATCCTGCTTGCCCAGCGCGATGGAACGTTTGTGACGGCGCCGGGGAGTCCAATTTCGTTCGGGTCTGCGCAAGGCGATTTGGCTACGGCGGATTTCAATGGTGACGGCAATCTCGACATTGCATGGGTCGGCACCACCGATCTGCGAATTCTTCTCGGCGACGGTCGTGGAGGATTTTCTCTCCACGCTTCGATCGGAGCTAGCAGTGTTGGTGGACCGGGGATGGGCGGAATCGCCACGGGTGATTTTAATCACGATGGCAGGGCGGATTTGGTGATCACCGCTTATGGCGATCCATATATTGCCCCTGGCTACACCGCTGTTTTACTTGGCGACGGCAAAGGCAATTTTACGGCTGCCCCTGGCAGTCCGATGCAGTCTCAGTACTATCCCGGAGCGGTAACCGTCGCTGACTTCAACATGGATGGCAGCCCTGACCTTGCGATTGTGAGTGCGCTCCTCAACAGGGCCGGCGGCGGAAGCGACTTCGTCTTGGTCTGGTTGAACGATGGAACAGGTGCGTTCTATGCCGATCCACAGGGTGGGTTTCCAACAGGATTGGGTGCCAATGCGATTGTGCAGGGGGACTTCAACGGTGACGGAAAAACGGATCTAGCTACCGCCAATTGGGAGGCGGGCACGGTGACGATTCTGTTGGGCGACGGGACGGGCAATTTTGTCCGGCCCCCTGATATCGACATCGCGCCTGCGACCACGTCGCAGGCCTTCATATCCGGGTATGTGCCGCAGTGGATCGCAGTGGGCGACGTCAACGGGGACGGAAATCAGGACCTGGCAGTGGCAGTGGGGCATAACCAGATCAACAGCCTCGCGCCGTATCAGCAAGTCGACATACTTCTTGGCGACGGGCTCGGCGGGTTCCAGCTTCCGGCTGGCGGGATTATCAACCTCACTAGCGATCCGTTTGTGGTGACCTTCGGGGATTTCAACGGCGACGGCAGACTGGATTTCGCGACTGCAAACTGGGGGGTCACGGTTTCGGCTTTCCTCGGGGCTGCGGCGCCGTCTTCGGTGCAACTCAGCGAACCGTCGTCGCTTACGGCGACGGTGGGTGTGCCGAGCTCTTATAGCGCCGCCGTGAGTTCCATGGGGTGGGATCCGCCGACCGGCATGGTGGCGCTTCAGGACGGATTGGCGACAATCGGGAGTGGAAGCCTGAATGGCGGCGCCGCTACCTTGCAAGCGACTTTTCGTAGCGCGGGCGTGCGCATGCTAGTTGCAGCGTATCAGGGTGACTTTCGCACGGCCGGTTCGACCAGCGAGCCGTTGAGCCTTAACGTTGCCAAAGGCAGCCAGAGCATCACGTTTCCGCCGGTGCCGAATCATCGCTTCGGAGACGCTCCGTTTCCGGTGACGGCGACTTCGTCGGCGGGACTGCCGGTGACGATGAGCGTGGTTTCGGGTCCGGCAACGGTCGCGAGTAATGTTGTGACGCTGACGGGAGCGGGAACGGTCACGCTGGAGGCATCGCAACCGGGAGACGCCGATTATCTGGCGGCGGCCAGCGTTCAACAACAGTTTCAGGTTGCCGCCGCTTTATTGCAGGTGGACACGGTGTTGAACGCAGCGTCCTACAGCGCGGGGTCATTGGCGCCGAATTCGTTCGCGGTGGTGTTTGGGGCCGCTCTGGCTTCGCTGGCCACTGTCACCTCCGGGAACCTTCCGACGACGTTGGGCGGGACTGCCATTCAGATTACCGACGCAGCGGGCAACGTCGCTAATGCGCTGCTGTATTATGCTTCGCCGGCGCAGATCAACCTGCTCTTGCCCGGTAACCTGAGTCCCGGCAAGGGTACCCTGACGCTACAAACGCAGGCAGGGCCTTCGGCCATGCTTTCCATCTCGATCGCCGCAGTTGCTCCAGGCCTTTTCAGCGCGGATGCCACGGGAAAGGGAGTGGCCGCCGGAAGCGCGCTGCGGGTATCGGCGGATGGCACGCAGACGCAACTGCCGATCGCCAGTTGCAGCGGCACGCCGGTGGTATGCACGGCGGTTCCAATCGACTTAGGCAGCGATTCAGACGCTACTTACCTCACGTTGTATGGAACAGGCATCCGGGGACGGAGCGAGCTTTCGGCGGTGACCGCGACGATCGGCGGTGTCGCGGCGGATGTGCCGTATGCGGGAACGCAGCCGGAGTATCCAGGGTTGGATCAAGTCAATCTGAAGATCGATCCTGCGTTGCGCGGGCGAGGCAGCGTCAACGTCGCGCTAACGGTGGATGGCGTTGCCGCCAACGCGGTGACGGTGGCGATCCAGTGAGAGCGCCCGAGCGAACTCAGTTCGGCCGGCTTGCTTTCGCCGCCGCTTGCGCTTCTTCCTTGCGGGCGCCGGCCAGGATGTCGGCCAGGCCGTAATTGCCTTCGTGGCAGGCGTATTCGAAGACCGGCCTGTCGGAATACTTCAGCGGGATCACCGCGGTCCAGGGCTGGGTCCAGGCGCCGGGATCGTCGATGGTGATTTGCCACTGCAGGGTGTCCGGGCCGGTGCGCGTGTAGCGCTCGACCACGTGCAGTTGCGTGGTGGAGATGCTGCGGAACGCGCCGGGCTTGAAGTTGGTGGAATCGACCACCAGCGTGTCGCCTTCCCAATGGCCGCGCGGGTCGCCCATCCAGGACTGGATCTCGGGCGGCACATGCGGGCCGGCATTCAGCGGGATGACGCGGGCGTCGTGGATCATTTCCGTCTCGATCACGACCGTGTTGGCGGTCTGCACGATCTGGCGGAAGCTCTGGTATCCCGCGACCAGTTGCGGCGAGCCGTAGGTGATGCAGCGTTCGCTTAAGGACCGGTCTTCGGGGCCATAAGGAGGATGCTGGCGAGCCGCCGCCAGGGCGCGCTCTTTCTCAGCTGCCTGCGGCGTGACCGGCGGCAGGCGGCCGTTGGAGGGATCGGTGATCAGCGACGTGCGATTATCCCACTCCCTCGCGGCGATCCAGATGGAGCTGTAGTCGCCCGTGCCTCCATCGACGCTCTTGAAACCCGATTTGGTTCCCTTGACATTCGCGAGCACGCTTTCGAAAACGCTGTCGCCGAAGGCCGCGTCGGAACCGCCGTTATCGAAGAGCTGGGAGGCTTTGGCCTTCAGAGCGGCCACTTCTTCTTCGGTCAGATACTTGCGGTCGCCGAGAATCTTGGGTCTTTCGAGCGGCGTGGCGATGTTGAAGGACCAAACTCCCTGAAAATCCGGGTGGCCAGCCGCGGTGCGGGGCGCCGTCCGGGTTTGGGTTGTGGCCGTTCGGGCGGGTTTGGCGTTGATCGCTTGCGCCGGGAGCAGCGTTGGAAGAACTACGACGGCTGCCAAAAGGGTGAGATTTCGAAAACGCATCTCGACCTCCAATTGGTATCCAGTATATGCGCAATCACACTGAATAGGTAGGCCCCGGCAGCTCAAGCAAAGTCGAGCGTGGCGCCTGCGCGGAGGAGTTCCTCCGCTTCGGAAATCATTGAGGTGACGATCTCTTGCGCGCTGGGGCGGCTCCGCAGCAGGCCGACCGCCTCTCCGCACACGACACATAGCGTGTCGAGATCGTTTTCCAGCCGCGCCTGCGCGTATTTTTCGGAAAGCGCGCCATAGGCCTGGTGCGCCTCGTCTTCGCGCTTGGCCCATTCCTCGGTGACATTATTTTTTAGCATGCGAAACGAGAATTCACGCGGCCAGGGCACTCCGCGCAACGCATCGTAGGCGCCAGTGCGCACCGTGCAGTCACCGGTCATGTTGATTGCTCTGTCCGTGTGGGATCTCGGGGTCAGCGCTTCGGCGGATGCCCAGAAACGTGTTCCGACGACGACGCCGTCGGCGCCCAGCATCAAAGCGGCCGCCAATCCCCGCCCATCGGCGATGCCGCCGGCCGCGAGCAGCAAGGTCTCGGGAGAACGGCTCTTGAGATAGTCGGCCGCTTCGGGAACAAAGGGAAGGGTCGCGCGCGACGCTCCGTGTCCGCCTGCTTCCGCCCCCTGGGCAACCACCGCCACGGCGCCGGCCTCCAAGGCAACGTCGATCTGCGATAAGAACTGGACCTGGCAGATCAGCGTAGCGCCCGCAGCGCGGATTTCGCGCGCGAAGGGCAGCGGGTCGCCGAAGGAAAGAAAAACGCACTGCGGGGAGTGCCGTAATGCTCGGGTCAGCATCGTCGGCGCGCGCTCCAGCGCCCAGGTGATGAACCCTACGCCAAATTTGCCGGATTCCGCCAAAGCCAGCTCTGCTTCCAGGTCCGGCTCGCCGCCAAGAATACCGGCATAGCCGCCGCCGAGAATCCCCAGTGCACCGGCGCGGGAGACCGCGGCGGTGAGTGCGCCGCCGGTTACCAGGGCCATGGGCGCGCACACGATGGGGTGCTGGATGCCGAAACGCTGCGTGAGACGTGTCTTGATCATGCTGATGTGATGCTGGGCGTCACTCGGCCGGTGCGGGCACGCCGGGGATGCGCAGGATGGTGATGTTGATCAGCTTGGTCGGCGCCAGAGGCCGGTCACGGTCGTTGCGAATGACATGCGAAATCTTCGAGACCAGGCGCTGGCCGTCCACCACCTGGCCGAAGATGGCATATTTGCCATTTCCGGCGGGATATTTTCCCTCGGTGATGAAGAACTGGCAGTCCGCCGTGTGCGGGCCGGCGTTGGCCATGCCGAGACGGCCGGGCCGGTCGAACTTGAGCGTGGCGACGAATTCGTCGGGAATGGTGAATCCGCAGCTGTGGGCGCCGGTTTCGGTGGGGTCGCCGGTCTGGATCATGAAGTCGGGAATCACCCGGTGGAAGATCAGGTTTTGATAGAGCGGCCGGGTGACCGGCTTCTTGGTCTTGGGGTCCAGCCAGGGCTGCTTGCCCAGCGCCAGGCCGACAAAGGTACGAACGGTGACCGGCGTTTCCTTCTCGAACAGGCGTGCCGTGATGTCGCCGACGGAGGTGTGGATCACCGCATAGAGGCCGGGCGGATACTGAGGGGTCTGGGCCGCTGGCGCTTGCGCGAGCGCGCAGGCGGGCAGGGCGAGGAGGAGGCACAGGGTGGCGGACCGCATCATTCCTCCGAGCTTACCCGAATGGCATAAGGGACGCAGCTTGCCAGTCCCTTCTCCGCAGGTGGAGGGCTCCGGGCGACGCTATAATGAGGGACTTGGATCCATTGCAGTGTGGAACGGGGATTATCTTTTCGTAATTCGTAACCTGGTGGAAAAGGACTTCAAGGTCCGCTACCGGAACATGTCGTTGGGAGTGTTCTGGTCGCTGCTGAACCCGCTCATCATGATGAGCGTGCTGACCTTTATCTTCACCAAGATTTTCGCGACGCGGGGCGCCGGCGCCAATTTCCCTTTAACGGTGCTGTGCGGGCTGGTGCCGTTCAACTTTTTCGCGACAGCCTGGGTGACGGGAACGATCTCGCTGCAGGACAATGCGCAATTGATCAAGAAAGTCCCGGTGCCGCGCGAAGTGTTTCCCGTGGCCAGCGTTTTATCCAACTGCCTGCACCTGCTGATTCAGATTGCGCTGCTGCTGGCGGCCGTAGTGGTCTTCGGCCGTGGCGTGAACATCCACTGGTTCTGGCTGCCGGTGATCTGGATGTTGGAGATATTATTCGTCGCGGGACTGGCGCTGGCTTTCGCGCCGCTGAACCTCTACATCCGCGACATCCGCTACGTGGTGGAGTCGGCCAATTCCGTGCTGTTTTGGCTGGTGCCGATCTTCTATTCGTTCCGCGCGATTCCGCTTCGCTTTCAAGGTCTGTACCAGTTCAATCCGGTGGCCGCTCTGGTGCTGATGATGCAAAACATTTTGATCGAGGGCCGCGCGCCGCTGGCGTCGACGTTGAGCAAGCTGGTCTTTGTGTCCTTTGCGATGCTCGCGATCGGATTGCTGATCTTCGCCAAATCGAAGCAGCGGTTTTATGAGCAACTGTAGGCTGGCATGCCGTTGATCGAGTTTCAGAACGTCTCCAAGCAGTTCCGCCACAACACCGGGCGGCAGTTATTGCGCACCCACATCCTGCGCTGGTTCGGCGCCGCGCATCACCGCACCTTCGATGCCTTACGCAACGTCTCCTTTTGCCTGGAGGAGGGCGAGAGCCTGGCGATCGTCGGCGCCAATGGGGCGGGGAAGAGCACGCTGCTCAGTCTGACCGCCGGGCTCACCAAGCCGGACCGGGGCAAGGTAGTGGTGAATGGCCGCGTGGCCGCCCTGCTGGATCTGGGCGCGGGCTTCCATCCCGATCTGACCGGCGCGGAGAACCTGGTGTTAAATGCCGCGCTGCTGGGCCTCAGCCGGCGCAGAACCAGGGAAGTGTTCGAGCAAATCGTCGAGTTCTCCGGCATTCGCGAATCCATCGACGACCCGTTGCGCAACTATTCCAACGGCATGGTGATGCGGCTGGCTTTTTCGGTGGCCATCCACGCCGACCCGGATATTCTCTTGATCGACGAGGTGATGGCCGTGGGCGACGCCCGTTTTCAGGAAAAGTGCCGCGAAGCGCTGGCGGGCGTGCAGCGCGCCGGCAAGTCGTTGCTGTTCGTTTCTCACTCGGCCGCCGCGGTGCGCGAAATGTGCCGGCGGGCGCTATGGATCGATCAGGGCGCGGTGATGATGGACGGCGATGTTGACGCGGTGCTGGAAGCGTACGAAGGCCGGGCGGTCCTGAAGCACCCGGGTTGAACCATCGCCCGGTGATTTCCTTGTTCCGGATACAAGCATGAAGGAGCCTTCCACAGCGGTGGTCACGGCGGCCTGTGCCGCGGTCGCGCTCTTGTCACTGTGGAGCACGGTGGATTTCTACCGCGACACCGAGGACCTGGCCGGGAGCAAGGCGGACGTCTATCAGATTGGGGCGCAGGAGGACCGGTTTCGTGCCCTGGCCTCGGCGCTGCCTCCCACCGGCGCTATCGGTTATGTTTCCGATCGAGCCTGGGGCGAAACGGTGGGAACCGTGATGTACGATGGCGCTCAGTATGCCCTCGCTCCTCGTCTTTTAACGGAAAGATGGAGAAAGCTGGACACTCCCTGGGTGGTGGGAAATTTTTCTCAAGCGGTGGATCTGGAACAGTTTGCGAGCAAACGCGGGCTCACGGTGGTGCGCGATTTCGGTTCCGGCGTCGTCCTTTTCCGCAAGGAGCCGGCCCGATGATCGCGCTGCTCTCGATCGCGTCGGCTGTGTCGCTGGGAACCCTGCTGGTTTGTTCGGCCGATCCCGTGCCGCACCGCGGGCCTCGCTGGGCCGCGATGCTGC
Source organism: Bryobacteraceae bacterium (assembly GCA_035508055.1). Taxonomy (GTDB): domain Bacteria; phylum Acidobacteriota; class Terriglobia; order Bryobacterales; family Bryobacteraceae; genus Palsa-89. The sequence continues at coordinate 22,769 of DATJNO010000084.1, forward strand.
TGCGTGCGGCGCTGGGAGCCGGCGCGGGCGTCGGCATTACCTCCATCGTCTTTCTCTTTTTGGATCTGTCGGGTGTCGCGGGGCCGCTTACGATCTTCGGAAGCGACGCAATCCTGTTAGTGGCCGCGGTATTAGCCCAGCGCGCCACATGGGCCGCGCGAAAACAGGAGGCTCCGGCCGAGGAGCCGAGCGCGCGCTTGCGCTGGAACTGGATGCTGGCTCTGGCCTTCGGCCTGGTGGCGCTGATCGCGGGAGGCCGGATGATCCAAATCGCCCAAGCGCTTCCGGTGGGCCAATGGGATGCCTGGGCGATTTGGAATTTGCGGGCCAAGTTCCTGGCGGGGCCGGGTGACGCCTGGCGGGCGGCGGTCTCACCGCTGCTGGACAGGACCCATCCCGACTATCCTCTGTTGCTTTCTTCGTTCGTGGCCAGGGCCTGGAAGGCCGCCGGCGCGATGGATGCGTTGGCTCCGATCGCGACGGCGCTGATCTTTTTCTGCGCGACGATGGCGCTCCTGGTGGGCGCGGTCGCGTTGTTACGAGGCGCTGCTTCGGCCCTTCTGGCCGGGCTGGTTGCATTCTCGACCACTCCCCTGCTGGTGTGGTCCATCGCGCAGTACGCCGACGTGCCCACCGCGTTCTATTGCCTGGGCGCGATCGCGCTCATTTTTTTGGACGTGACTCAGGCGTCCCGCTGGCCGCTGTTGTGGGCCGGGTTCTGCGCCGGCCTGGCAGCATGGACCAAGAACGAAGGCGTCGCCTTCCTGGCCTGGCTGCTGATTGTGTACTTGGGCGTGATGGCTTGGCGGCAGGGGCTTGGCCGCGCTTGGCTCCGGTGGCGGCTGTTGCTGGCCGGGGCCGCACCCGGAATCCTTATAACGCTGTGGTTCAAGCTGTTCCTGGCCCCGCCGGCGGATCCCCTGGTCCGGCAAGGTTTGTCGGGCGCGGCCAGATTACTTCAGGTGGAGCGTTACTCCGCTGTCGCGGTGGAATTCGTCCGTCAGCTGGTGGACCTTGGCGCGGGCGCCGGACATCCCCTGATCCTTCTTGCGATTCTTCTGGCCGCGCTGCGCTGGCAGTGGGAGGAATGCGACCGGCGGCCGCTGCTCATCGGCGCCGCGGTGCTCATTTTGATGCTGCTGTCCGACTGCGCGATCATTCTGATCACTCCCGCGGATCTTCAGTTTGAGCTGGCTGCGGTGGGGCGTCTGCTGGTGCAGATTTGGCCCATTGCCCTGCTGCTGTTCTTCGTGATTTTGAGGAAGGCGGGGGATGGAACACCCCTTCCTGCTCCCGTCCCGACAAAAGCGCGGGCAGCCGGCCGGAAGCGGGCGCTGCGGAGATAAGCGGGCATCTACTTTGTTCAGCCTTCAGAATCAGCTGGATGCGAGGTCGTTCCTTGACACATTGCAGATTGCAATAGTACAATTGCAATCAGCGATATGAAGTTGGGCGAAAAACTCCGCTATCTCCGCGAGGTCGAAGGCACGCTGCGCGGCCTGGACCGCGAAATGACCCAGCAGGAAACCGTGCGCGCCATCAAGCGCGAGCTGAAGCAATCCATCAGCCAGTCCTATCTCTCGCAGATCGAAAGCGGCGCGCGCCCGCATCTGACCAACTCCACGCGCATGCTGCTGGCGCGCTTCTACAAGGTGCATCCCGGCTACCTGGTGGACGATCCGGAGGGCTACCACACGGAGCTGGTTTCCGATGTGCGCGCAAGCGAAGACCAGCTGGATTTGTGGCTGATCGACGGCGCCGAGCGTTTCGCGCGCGACCCCGAGGTGAGCAGCGCGCTGCTGAGCCTGGCCAAGCACCACGACTCGAGGAAATGTCTGCTGCTGATGGACGCGATTCTCGATACGCCCGAGTTGGCCGACCGGCTCTTCCAGGTCTTGAAGCCGGAAGCTCCGGCCAGGAGGAGGAAAGCCGGATGAGCTGGGAAACTTTCTATCTGCTCTGCTTCCTGGTGGGCTTCTTCCTGAGCCTGTTTTCGTTTTTGGCCGGCTCAACTCACGCGCATCCCCATCTGCATCTGGCGCGCGGGATGCACGGCCACGGCCCAGCCGGCCGGGGCGGAAAAGGATCGCAGTCTTCACCGATCAACTTTGGGACCGTTGCCGCGTTCCTGGCCTGGTTCGGCGGGACGGGCTATCTGCTGAGCCGCTTTTCCAGTATTTGGGCGCTACTGGCGCTCGGTATCGCGGTGGTCAGCGGCCTGGCGGGCGCGGCCGCGATCTTCTGGTTTCTGTTCAAAGTTCTGCTGGCGCACGAACGGGACCTCGATCCGGCGGACTATGAAATGGCCGGCGTTCTGGGTCACGTCAGCAGCCCGGTGCGCGAGGGCGGCACGGGAGAAATGATTTTCTCGCAAAACGGAGTGCGCCGCGCGGCCAGTATTCGTAGCGAGAGTGGAGTAGCGATTGCCAAAGGCGTTGAAGTAATGGTCACGCGCTACGAGAAAGGCATCGCCTACGTGCGTCCCTGGGAGGATGTCGCGGGCGAGCGCGCTCAGCAAGCAGCGGACCAATAGGAGGAACCAATGCACATTACACCGGATTTCATCATCATCGTCGGGCTGATGGTCCTGGCCATCCTGTTTCTGATGGCTATGTTCGCCAGGCTCTACCGCAAAGCGGGGCCGCACGAGGCCCTGGTGGTGTACGGCTTCCGCGGGACCCGGATCGTGAAGGGGCAGGGAACCATCATTTTCCCCATGGTCGAGAGCTGCCACGACCTGTCGTTGGAGCTGATGTCTTTCGACGTGGCGCCGCAGCAGGATCTTTACACGCGCCAAGGCGTCGCGGTGACCGTGGAAGCGGTGGCGCAGATCAAAGTGAAGTCCGACCCGGAATCCATCCGCACGGCCTCCGAGCAGTTCCTCACCAAAAGCGATCACGACCGCGAAGCATTGATCCGGCTGGTGATGGAGGGCCATTTGCGCGGGATCATCGGGCAGCTTTCGGTGGAGCAGATCGTCAAGGAACCGGAAATGGTGGGCGACCGCACCCGCGCCACCTGCGCCGACGACATGAGCAAGATGGGTCTGGACGTGATCTCATTCACCATCAAGGAAGTGCGCGACAAAAACGAGTACATCTCCAACATGGGGCGGCCGGATATCGCCCGGATCAAGCGCGACGCCGACGTTGCGGCCGCCGAAGCCGAGCGCGACACGGCCATCAAGCGCGCCGAAGCCATGCGGGCGGCGGCCGTGGCCAAGGCGCAGGCCGATCAGGAACGCGTGCTGGCCGAAACTTTGTCGCAGGCCAAGCAGGCCGAAGCCACACGCGACCTGGAAATCAAGAAGGCGCAATATCTGGAGGCCACCAAGAAGCAGCAGGCGCAGGCCGATAAAGCCTACGACATCCAGGCCAACGTGATGCAGCAGCAGGTGATTGCCGAGCAGGTCAAAGTCCAGCAAGTGGAGAAGGAGCAGCAGATCAAAGTGCAGGAGGCGGAGATCAAACGGCGCGAGAACGAGCTGATCGCCACCACGCTGAAACAGGCCGAGGTGGAACGCGGGCGCATCGAAACGCTGGCCGCCGCGGAGAAACTCCGGCTCACCGCAGAAGCCGAGGGCCGCGCCGCCGCGATCCGCTCGCAGGGCGAAGCCGAGGCAGAAATCATCCTCAAGAAAGGCGAGGCGGAAGCCAAGGCGATGAACGTGAAGGCGGAGGCCTTTCAGGAGTACAACCAGGCTGCGGTGGTCGACAAACTGCTGACCGGCCTGCCGGAGATTGTGAAAGCGCTGGCTTCGCCGCTCGCCAACATCGACAAGATCACCATCGTTTCCACCGGCAATGGCGATTCGGCGGGGATGAACAAGATTACGGGCGACCTTACCAAGATGGCCGCGCAGATTCCGGCCTTGTTCGAAACACTTTCGGGCATGCAGATGTCCGAGTTACTGGGAAAGGTGAGGGCCATCGGAGACAAAGCGCCCAAGCCCGGCAACGGTTCCGGCGGCAACGGCCCGGTGGGCGAAACGAATTCCTAGGAGGTACGAATCATGGCACTCATGGAACGAGTGGCAACGCTAGTGCGGGCGAATCTCAACGACCTGATCGATAAGGCCGAGGAGCCCGAGAAGATGATCAAACAGGTGATTCTGGATATGCAGAATCAGCTGCTGCAGGTGAAGACCCAGGTGGCCATCGCCATCGCCGATCAGCACCTGCTGGAAAAGAAGCGCAAGGAGAACGAGGAAAAGGGGGCTGAGTGGGTGCGCAAGGCGGAGTTGGCCGTGGATAAGCAACAGGACGATCTGGCGCGCGCGGCGATCGAGCGGTCGATCAGCTACCGGACGCTGGCGGAGAACTTTGCCGAGCAGGCCGCCGACCAAACGGTACAGGTGGAGAATCTGAAGTCCGCGTTGCGCAAGCTGGAGCTAAAGCTGGGCGAGGCGCAGGCCAAAAGCGACCTGTTGATTGCGCAGCACCGGCGCGCCCGCGCGCTGGACAAGGCCGGCGACGCACGGATGGCGGCCGGCAACGCCTCGAATGCGGCCGCGTTCGACCGCATGAAGAGAAAGGTGCAGCACAACGAAGCCATGAGCCAGGCCAAGGCGGAACTGACCGGCGAAAGCATCGAGGATCGTCTGGCGTCGCTCGAAAAGCAGGACGAAGTGGAACGCTTGCTGGCGGAATTAAAGGCAAAGCGCGGCGGGCAGTAGCGGGCGCTAATCCGTCTCGCTCAACGGCGCAGTGCGTTCGGCGCCCCAGCGCTCCATCAGGTTCAGATGGATGCCGAACTGGTCGAGGACTCGCATGACCACGTGGTCCACCAGCTCTTCGATGGACTGCGGACGGTTGTAGAAGGCCGGCGCCGGCGGGAAGATCACCACGCCCATGCGCGCCAGCTTCAGCATGTTCTCCAGATGAATCTCGCTGAACGGGGCCTCGCGAACCACCAGCACCAGCTTGCGGCGCTCCTTCAGCACCACATCGGCGGCGCGGTGGATCAGATGCTCGCTTTGGCCGGAGGCGATGGCGGCCAGGCTGCGCATGCTGCACGGCGCAATCACCATCCCATCGGTCAGAAAGGATCCGCTCGACACCGGGGCTCCCTGATCGTGGGGCGAATAGGAGCACGCCGCCATCTTTCTCACCCGTTCCAGGCTGTAGGGAGTCTCCTCGGCCAGCGTGTGCGCACCCCACTTGCTGACGATCAGGTGAGTTTCCACGCCGGTACGCTGCAAGGCCTCCAGCAGGCGCACGCCGAAAATCGCGCCGGTGGCGCCGGTAATGCCAACGATGAGACGGGAGGGGAGATTTCCGGTCATTTGCTTGGCCGCCCTTTCAAGCTTTCACACCGGGCACGGCAAAGTCAAAATCCGGCCAAGCGGCTATTGGGCGGCGGGGGGATTCCAGCGCAGGTCGCCCGCAAACTGGACGCCCACGGCGAAACGTGTCCCTTTTCTTGAACAATGAACCACGGAAGCCCGCCCGTGGAGGCCCAGCTTGGCGGCCCGCAGCGTGATGGTGGCCTGGTAGGGCACTGCTTCGGGCAATTGCAGGCGCAGACCGTGCGGAGAAACGTCCAAGGCCGGGACATTGGCGAACTTGTCTTCGCCGCGGCTGTCGCGCCACATCACGGTAACGGTCTGGGTGCAGTTCAATCTGTCCTGGCGCCGCAGATCGTGTCGAGTTTCTGTGGTCTCCATATGCCACCTCCCACTTACAAACTAACGCGGATTACCGGAGCGGTGATAGAACCTCGGTTCTCGCCATTTTCAGGATAAGTACCAGCGACGCCTCAGGTACTAGAGTCACAGCAGGAAATAGTACTCAGTGCACGTCGATCGTATAAGGCATCAGCTTCATGTACCCGCCGTGCACTAAGGCTTGAATGGGCAGCTTGCCGAGCAGTGTCCTGGCCATCTTCAACTCGACGTCGGTGGAGTCGTCCTGCCGGTTGAAGAGGACTTCGAAGATGCTGCGTTTGCCGGGGTACGGTACCAGCGTGATCCCCTCGTTAACGGGGATGTGCGCCCGCTGGCGGATCATTTCGACAGCCTGGTCCAGACCGCCGAGTGCGTCCACCAAGCCATTTTGCTTGGCCTGCGCGCCCACCCACACGCGGCCCTGAGCCAGCGGCTCGATCTGGTCGAAATTCTTCTTGCGGCCGGCGGCGACCACGTTGACAAAAGCGTGGTAGAAGGAGTCGACCTGTCCGCCGATCTTGTGCTGCTCGTCTTCCGTCAAAGTGGCGTAGTCGGAGTCAATGCCGGCGTAGCGGCCGCGGGTAAGAAACTGTTTGTCGATGCCGATCTTGTCGTACAGCCCGTGCAGGGTGAAACGGGCGAAAATCACGCCGATGGAGCCGGTGAGCGTGTTGGGGTAGGCGAGGATCGGATCGCCGGAGGAGGCGACGTAATATCCGCCGGAAGCGGCGGTGTCACTCATCGAGATGACCAGCGGCTTCTTCGTGCTGAGGATCTTGACCTCGTGCAGGATGTTGTCGGAGGCCACGCCGTCGCCGCCCGGCGAATCGATCCGCAGGATGACCCCGCGAATGGTGGAGTCGTCTTCCACCTGTTTCAGCAGCTGGATGAAAGCGGTCGCGCTGAAGTTCTGTTCATCGACCGCATCGTTTCCGCTGCCCGCCGTGATGTCGCCCTGTCCCACGACGAACGCGATTCTTCGGGTGACGCCGGAAACGGGAAGCGGCGCCCGGAGGTACGACCGCGCGGAGATGCGCTTCAGCTCGCGCTGCTTCAGCCGGGATTCCAGATCCTGGACCGCCTGCTCTTCGTAACCGAGTGTGTCCACCAGGCCGTTGGACAACGCTTCGTTGGCCAGATAAGGTCCATTGTCGATGAGTGCGCGCACCGCGTCCGCCGGCTTTTTGCGCCCTTTCGCGATGGTATCCACCAAGTCGCCGTAATACTGATCCAGGACGTCGTTGAGAACCTCGCGGGTCTCCGGCGTCATGGAGGTCCGGGTGAGCGCGTCGCCGGCGTCCTTGTACTTGCCGGCGTGGATCACCTCGGCCTGGACGCCGATTTTGTCCAGCGTGGTCTTGATGAAGATCGACTGCGCGCTGAGGCCCTTGAGATCGAGCGAATCCTCGGGCATGAGGAAGATACGGCCGGTGGCGACGGCCAGGTAGTATTCGCGCGCGCCGGGATTCTGGAGATAGGTGATGATCGGCTTGCCGGATTTCCTGAATTGCAGAATCTCGTCGTGAAGCTCTTCCATCTTGGCCCAGCCGATGCTGAGGCCGCGCGGCTCGAAGAGGATAGCTTTGATGTGACTGTCGGCGGCGGCACGGCGGAAGGTTTGCCAGAGCTCCTGTACGGTCAAGGGCTCCTGCGCCTGGAAGAACGGCACGGGAATCTCAGGCGGCGCTTTTTCCGGGAGATCGCCTTCGAGTTTGAGGACTAGCGTGGAGCCGTCCGCGACACGCACGGGCCTGGCGCCGAAGGAACTGGCCAGGCGGATCATGGCGAAGACGAAGATGAGCGTTGCGAGCCCCGCCAGCAGAAGTCCCGCGACCAGGCCGATGAAGAAGTTTTTCATGAACGCAAGACGCCGCAACTCATTCTACACTGCGGGAGCCGCGCGAACCGCTAGCGGGCGCCCAGGAGCAAGATCAAGCCGTCGGCCAACGTGCCACGCCAACTCAGATAATCGTGCGCTCCCTGAAATTGTTGATAGTGCACTTCGTAGCCCTTGGCAATCAAAACATTTCGAAAATCGCGATTCGGGATCAAGATGCCCGAGCCTTGTCCGGAGTGATCGACTTCCAACGACCCGGCATCCAGGTAGAAGCGGATGGGCAATTTGGGGCTGTGGAGGAACAGGTCGGCGACATAGCCGTGCTCCGATTCGGGGTCAAAGCTGGAAGGCTTGGAGGGGTCCAGGGGAGGAGTCCACCAGTACGAGCCGGACTGCGACAATACGTTACCGAAAACCTCCGGGTGACGATACGCAGCGTAAGTCGCGGCCAGCCCGCCATAGCTGGATCCTCCAATCGTCACTTGCCGGGGATCGGAAGAAACGTTGTAAAGCCGCCGCACCCAAGGAACCAGCTCCGAGCTGAGGAAATCGGCGAACTGCGGGTTGCAAGGCAGTTCCGTCGATCTGGCCTGCGGCGCGTTGCCGATCATGACGGCTACCAAGGGCGGGATTCGCTTGTCCGCGAGCAGATTGTCGAGCGTCACTGGCGTTGGCACAATCTTGATGTAAGTATCGCCGTCGAACACCAGAAGCAATCCATACGGAGCCGCTGTTTTCGAATAGCCCGGCGGAGTGTAAACCCAAACGTCCCGCTGATTCTTCAGGATGGCGCTGGAAAAGCTGTACTTCTCGGTCTGGCCCGCGGGCACGTCCTTTCTCTTGTCCGCCCAGGGTTGAAGAGGCGCATCCGGCATTTCGAGCCGGGATACTCCATGATGAAGCGGCACGTCGGGATCATTCGGGTCCTCGAACCAGCCTTTCGGATTCAGTGGATCCCGTTGCGCCAACGCGCCTACCAATTGGTAGCCTCCGGCCGGCAATTCGGGTACCGGGGAAATGTTGGGCACCAGGTAGTAATACGTACGAACTCGGCGATCGATCTTGAAGGAGGCATACCAAAGGTCGCTGTTGCCGAGGCGCTTCATGAAACACTCTTCGCCATTGCAGAACTGCGACTGAACCATGACCCCTTTCGTTTCGCCGCGGGCACGCCAGACGATCGTGACCAGCATGTTGCGTGAATCATTCGGTAGCGGCTCGATCAACGGCGCGCCTTCCTTTTCGATCTGCGCCCAGAATTTCGCAATCGCCGCCGGATCCGTGAGCTGCTTTAGGCGCGGGCTTTCGATCTCATTGCCGGATTGCAGTAAGGTTTGCGATTTGCTGATCTTCAGCTCCGAGATCTTGTAGCCGCATTCCAGGTTCCTGTCTCGTCCGGCGAGAACGATTTGCCATGTGCCGGACTGCGCCGCAAAGAAGCTGACAGGCGCTCCGCCGAGCAGCTTGCTCGAAAAGCGGCGAGCGGCTTCTCCGTCCGGGTTCGAAACCGTCAGAATGACGTCTTGTCCTGTGTCGGTGAACTGAAGCGACACGACGTCTCCAGCTTGCAGATTCAGGGAATACGCCTCCGTAGCTCCGGCACGTAAGGAATTTTGCACCGAGTCTCCGGGGTGCAAGTCACCGCCGAGAACCAACCGGGCGAACGCCAGAATACAGACCGCTAGGGGCAGATGAGGGGCTCGCATGCCAGGAGTATTTCACAACAGTAAGTGGGGAGCAACCGGTTGGAGCCTGTCGTGTCCTGGAGTTGATCAAGCGATATGCTATGGAGAGTCATGTCCTCGCACGCCATCGATACTGTACTCAAAGAACAGCGGAGCTTCGAGCCTTCCGAGGAATTCCGCTCCCGCGCGCATATCAAGAGCCGGGCCGAATATGAACGCCTTTATGAAGAGGCCGAGAAGGATCCGGAAGGCTTCTGGGCCAAAATCGCGCACGAATTGCACTGGTTCAAGCCTTGGGACAAGGTGCTGGAGTGGGACCTGCCGTTCTCCAAATGGTTCCTTGGCGGCCAGCTCAACCTCTCCTACAATTGCCTGGACCGTCACGTGGCCACCTGGCGCAAGAACAAAGCCGCCATCTTATGGGAAGGCGAGCCGGGCGATTCGCGCACGCTGACCTACCAGCAACTGCTGCGCGAAGTGTCCAGGTGCGCGAACGTGCTCAAGTCGCTGGGTGTGAAGAAAGGCGACCGCGTTGCCATTTACATGGGCATGGTGCCGGAGCTGCCCATCGCCATGCTGGCCTGCGCGCGCATTGGAGCGCCGCACACGGTGGTATTTGGCGGATTCTCTTCGCAGGCTTTAATCGATCGCATCAACGATTGCGGCGCGACCGCGGTCATCACGCAGGACGCGGCCTGGCGGCGTGGTGTCGAGGTGAAACTGAAAGACGCCGTCGATCAGGCGCTGCCACATTGCCCCACGGTGAAGAATGTACTGGTCTATCGCCGAACGGGATGCGACGTCGCTTTCGAAGCCGGCCGCGATCATTGGTGGCATGAGCTGATGCAGACCGCCTCCGACGAATGCGCGGCCGAACCCGTGGATTCCGAGCATCCGCTGTATCTGCTCTACACCTCCGGCACGACGGGCAAGCCGAAAGGGATTTTGCACACCACGGGTGGGTATTCGGTTGGCACCTACATCACGGCGAAATGGATCTTCGATCTGCGCGAAGAGGACACTTACTGGTGCAGCGCCGACATCGGCTGGGTGACCGGCCATACCTACGTCGTGTACGGCATGCTGCAGAACGCCGCCTCGGTGGTGATGTACGAAGGCGGGCCGACCTACCCGGAGCCGGACCGCTTCTGGCAGATCATCGAGAAATACCAGGTCAGCATCTTCTACACCGCACCGACGTCGATCCGCGCCTTTATGCGGCTGGGCGAACAGTGGCCGCGCAAGTACGAAATGAACAGCCTGCGGCTGCTGGGCAGCGTGGGCGAGCCGATCAACCCGGAAGCCTGGATGTGGTATCGCGAGGTGATCGGGCGCGGGCGCTGCCCGATCATCGACACGTGGTGGCAGACCGAAACGGGCGCCGCGATGATCTCGCCTTTGCCCGGCGCGATTCCGACGAAACCCGGATCGGCGACGCTGCCGCTGCCCGGCGTCGTGGCCGACGTGGTGAATCGCGAGGGCCAGCCGGTTGCGCCAGGCGCCGGCGGATTCCTCGTCATCCGGAAGCCCTGGCCGTCCATGCTGCGCAATATCTATGGCGATCCGGAGCGCTACAAGCAACAGTATTGGTCCCAGATTCCCGGTGTTTATTTCGCCGGCGACGGCGCGCGCATCGATTCGGACGGCTATTTCTGGCTGATGGGCCGCGTGGATGACGTGCTGAACGTGGCGGGACACCGGCTGAGCACGATGGAGATCGAGTCAGCACTGGTGGCCAATCCCCTAGTGGCCGAAGCCGCGGTAGTGGGACGGCCGGACGAGATCAAAGGACAGGCCGTGGCCGCGTTCGTGACGCTGAAGAGCGGCCAGCAGCCCAGCGATGAACTGAAGAACCAGCTGCGGCAATGGGTGGCCAAGGAGATCGGACCGATCGCCAAGCCCGACGATATTCGCTTCGCCGAGGCGCTGCCGAAGACGCGCAGCGGCAAAATCATGCGGCGGTTGCTGCGCGAGATTGCGAGCGGTGGCGAGGTGAAGGGCGACACGACGACGCTGGAAGACCTTTCCGTGATCGCGAAGCTTTCCAGCGACGAGGAATAGGGCGAAGAGCCGCTAGCCGCCGATCGCGTACATCGGCCGCGGCGGAGCGACGAACTTGGCCGTGTTGATCTCGTGCCCGATCCACTTCTGGCGGACCGTCTCGCGGATGGTGGCGGCGATCTCCTCATCCGGCGCGCCCTGGCGCAGCAGGCCACGAACGTCGGTTTCCTCGATCGCGAACAGGCAGTAGCGCAGCTTGCCGTCGCTGGTGAGGCGGATGCGGTTGCAGTTCAGGCAGAAGGGCCGGGTGACCGAGGCGATGAAGCCTACGCGGCCGCCGCCGTCGGCATAGCGGTACTCGGTGGCCGGCGCGCGCGGGTCGCGGTCCGGTATTTCCACCAACGGTGAAATTTCGCGCGAGAGCGTTTCGATGATCTCGCCGGCGGACAGCACGTTGCCGCGCGACCACAGCCCCTGCGAATCCAGCGGCATGAACTCGATGAACCGGATCTCGTAGCCATGCTCGCGGCCAAAACGCGCAAGCGGCGCCACGTCGGGCTCTATCAGGTTCTTCACCGCGACGGCGTTGATCTTGATGGGCCCGAATCCGAGCCGCCGCGCCGTCTCCAGGCCGTCCAGTACTTTGTCCAGATCGTCGCGGCGCGTGATGCGCTGAAAGCGCTCGCGGTCCAGCGTGTCCAGATGAACGTTCAAACGCCGCAGCCCGGCCTCGTACAAGGCCTGAGCCTGCCGCGCCAGCAACACTCCGTTGGTGGTGAGCGCCAGATCCTGAATGCCCGGAATCGCGCTCAGCTTACGGATCAGTACCGGAAGATCCTTGCGGATCAGCGGTTCGCCGCCCGTAATCCGCACCTTCGTAACGCCCAGCGAAGCCGCGACGCGCACCACCCGCTCGATCTCCTCGAACGAAAGAATCTCCTCGCGCGGAACGTAATTCACGTTGTCTTCCGGCATGCAGTAGAAGCAACGGATGTTACAGCGGTCGGTCACACTGATTCGCAGGCTGTCGTGGATGCGGTCGAACGTGTCGACGAGCGGGCTATTCACTCTTACCTCGTCCTACATTGTATCAATGCTATCTAATGTCGATTGTCTTCTGTTATACTCTGCCCAAAGGTTGTAACATGCCCCGCCTTAGTTGCTTTCCTGCAATTATCGTCTTTTGTTTTGTTGGATTTAACGCGTCACTGGCGAGCGCGGCCCTGGTCTGCGGGACCTTTGCCAACCCGCCGGCGGTCCGTGGCGAGGGCATCACGGAGCGGGTGGGGGACATTGAACTGACTTGCACCGGTGGAACTCCCAACGCAGTGGTCAACGGCAATCTGTTTTTCTTTCTGAACGTGAATTTGACCAACCGCCTCGTTTCCACAGAATCCGACATGCTCACCGGCCTGACGCTGACGGCGGACAACGGATCCGGTCCGCAGCCGATTTCGGCGCCCGCCTCCCTGATTGGCGCCGGTTCGATGGTCTTCAACGGCGCCACGTTCACCCTGTCGCCGACGGGCACCGTTACGCTGCTACTCTCCGGGCTTCGGGGCGCCGCCAGTGAGTTGATGTTCGCAACCAACAGCTCGATTCAGGTAACGCTCGGGTTTAATCCACCCAGCGTGCTCAGCGTGCCCTCCAACCAGTTGGTTGTGGCGACTCCGGAACACGGGCTTTACGCGGCTTTTTCCTCCCAGATACTTTGCGGCCCGAAAGGGTCGCCTTTGCCGGCCGATCCAACCAGCTTCGCCAGCTTCCTGGGCTCCGGCGCTACCTTCAATGGGACACGCCTGACCGAGGGTTTTGCCGATGCCTTCGGCCCGCTGAGCGCCTGGGCGAATCTGAACGCCGATACCGGCACGCGGATCATCGTCAACTACAGCGGGCTGCCGGCAGGGGCGCGATTGTTCGTGCCCACGGTCATCGCCGGGTCGGACGCCGTTCGGCCCACCGCGGGCGGCGACTTGGGCTTGCCCGCCTCGGGAGGACAGTACGCACCAGGGGGCAACGGATCGCTGTTGCTTTCTCTGGTGCAGTATAACGACGGCAACGGAGCGCATGGAACCCCCATTTATACGCCGGGCGCGCCCGGTTCCGGTACCCTGACCTTGGACGCGATGAGCGAAGTCGCGCTTTACAACGGCGCGGGCGCCGCAGTTTATGAGGTGGTGGATGCGAATCCGTCCGTGCAGGAGAGCGCGCAGTTCCCCACATTCCTGAGCCTTCCGTCATTCAGCGGCAGCGCGATTCAGACCTCGGAGACGGTCTCGCTGGCTCCGCTTTCGACCATCGAAACGGCGACGACGAAAGATCCGATTCCGCGCTTCCAGCAGGTGGAAGTGCCGCCGGACTGCACCATCGTGGGCGATTGCAACGCCTCTTATTTTCCGCGCCTCTACGTGGTCGAATCGGCTTTGAATTACAGCATCCCGGCCGGCTCCAGCTACCAGGTGAACTACATTCAAGTGCAGGATGCTTCGGGCGGCGTCATGCAGTGGACGACGTCGCTGAACTACGTGAACGGCAGCGGTTGGCTGACGGTCTCTCCGGCGAGTGGAGTCGGCAACACGACCATTCGTCTGGATGCGTCCCCAGGGACGCTCGCGCCGGGCACCTACAACGCGATCCTGACCATCGATGCCGGGCCGATCGCAGGCTCGCGCGACGTGCCGATCACTATGCTGATTACTTCGGCCACAACACCGCCCGCGGTGCCGACGCCCACGGTCCAAAGCATCGTCAATGCGGCAACCTTCGCCGCCGGGCCGGTGGCGCCCGGATCCATCGCCACGATCGGCGGCACGAACTTCTCCGGGACGAATGTTACGGTCACGTTTGACGGAAATCCGGGCCAGGTTCTGTTCAGCAACGCCACTCAGATCAACGTGGTGGTTCCGGCGGCGCTCGGAGCGAAGACATCCACTCAGGTTGTTGTGTCGGTGGATGGCAACTCCAGTACGGCGTTCACGGCCAATCTCGCTTCATTCGCTCCAGGCATCTTCGCAAATGGAGTTCTGAACCAGGACTACACCGCGAATAACGCCCAGCATCCTGCCGCGCTGGGGAGCGTCATCCAGATCTTCGCGACCGGCTTATCCGGCAGCGGCATGATCACGGCCAAGATCGCGGGCCAGACCGTCGATCAGCCGTATTACGCGGGACCAGCGCCAGGACTCGCAGGTGTACAGCAGGTGGATCTCGTTGTGCCGCAAGATCTGACCGTGGCCACCGTGCAAGTGTCGATTTGCGGCACCACCACCACGGCGCCGGCCGTTTGCAGTCCGCCCGTGGCGGTCGCAATCATGCAATAACCGCCGGCCCGCAACGATCTCACGCCGTGGCGAGTCCAACAAGCAGGAGGGTTTCCTATGGGCGCGAAGACAGCGCTGGCTGCTTGTACTCTTGCTGTCTCATTACTGCTTACCGGCTGCGGGGGTGGTTATGTGGCCTATGGCGTCCCTGGGCCGCCTGCACCACTGGCGTACGGGGTAGTGGGTGTGGCTCCCGCGCCCGGGTACGTATGGATCAACGGGTTCTGGGATTTGCGCGGCGGCAACTGGGCTTGGGTTGGCGGAAGATGGGCGCGTCCGCCCCATCCGCACGCGCGGTGGGAGCCGGACCGGTGGGAGCGCCACGGGAGCCATTGGCGGCATACGGGCGGGCGCTGGCGATAATAGGAGTGAATGAGTGAATCCGCCTATGATGCCGTGCTGGTGTTGTCGTTCGGAGGGCCCGAGAAACCCGAGGACGTGATGCCGTTTCTCGAGAACGTCCTGCGTGGGCGGAACGTTCCACGGGAGCGCATGCTCGAAGTCGCGGAACACTATCATCACTTCGATGGCAGGAGTCCGATCAATGATCAGGCTCGGGCTTTGATCTCGGGGCTGGAGCGCGAGCTGGCCGGGCAAGGACCGCGGCTGCCGATTTATTGGGGCAATCGCAACTGGCATCCATACCTGGCGAACACGCTGCGTAAGATGCAGGCCGACGGAGTGCGGCGGGCCGTTGCGTTCGTCACCTCCATCTTCAGCTCGTACTCGGGATGCCGGCAGTACCTGGAGGACATCGAACGGGCGCGCGCGGAGGTGGGCGAAGGCGCGCCCGAGATTCACAAGCTGCGGAAGTTTTACAACCATCCGCTGTTCATCGAAGCGCAAGCGGATCGCGTGCGTGCTGCGCTGGCGGAGCTTCCGGGCGCCGAGGTCATCTACACCGCGCACAGCATTCCGGTGTCGATGGCCGAGACCAGCGATTATGTAAAACAGCTGGAAGAGGCTTGCCGGCTGGTGTCGGAAACGTTGGGGCTCGCGAACTGGCGGCTGGTGTATCAGAGCCGCAGCGGGCCTCCCAGCCAGCCGTGGCTGGAGCCGGATATCGGCAAGGTCTTGCGCGAGACGGGGCCAGGCAGCAAAGTGGTGGTCGCGCCCATCGGATTCGTTTCGGATCATATGGAAGTGCTCTACGATCTGGATACCGAAGCGCAGGCCATCGCGGCGGAGCGGGGCCTCCACATGGTGCGGGCGGGAACGGTGGGCGTGCATCCGAAATTTCTGGCGATGATTCGCGAGTTGATCGCCGAACGCATGGGGTTGTGCGCGCCGCGCGCCGTTGGGAAATACCCGGCGGCTCAAGACGTGTGCCGCACGGATTGCTGCCCGGCGCCGTTGCGCCGGCCTGCTCCGGCAGCGCATGCGGGCGAGCTCTAAGGCCGGGTCAATTGTTGGTAGACCTCGTGCTTCGATAGCCCCCGTTGCCGCGCGACGGTTTTCATCGCCTGCATTCGCGGGATGCCTGCTTGGACCAACTGATCGACTGCTTCGCGGACGGGGAGGTTGTCCGCTTCGGATGGCTCACCTTTGCCGATCAGGAGAGTGATTTCGCCCTTGATCGCAGGCCGGCCGGCGAGCCCGGTCTTCAGCTCCGAGGCGGTGCCGTGCAGGAATTCTTCGTGGATTTTGGTCAGCTCGCGGGCGAGCGTGACCGGGCGTGGGCCGAGCAACTCGGCAACGTCGTCCAAACTCTCCAGGATGCGGTGCGGCGCTTCGTAGAAGACCAGCGTGGCTGGGGAGGATTTCAGTTCTTCCAGCAATTTGCGGCGCTGCGTTTTCCTGGCCGGCAGGAAGCCGCCAAAGTGGACGGCGTCGGTGGGAAGGCCGGATACGCTGAGCGCGGCAACAAGCGCCGACGGCCCGGGAATGGGAACCACGGGAATGCCTTGCGTGCGGGCTTCGGTCACCAGCCGGTAGCCGGGATCGGCGATCAACGGCGTGCCGGCATCGGAGACCAGGGCAATGCTCCTGCCCGCGAGCAAATCACGCAGCAATTCCTGGGCGCGGGTGCGCTCGTTGTGCTCGTGGTAGCTGATCAGGGGTTTGGAAATGCCGTAACGCTCCAGAAGCTTGCGAGTCTGGCGGGTGTCCTCGCAAGCGATCTGGTCCACTTCGCCTAAAATGCGCACGGCCCGGTAAGTGATGTCTTCCAGGTTGCCGATCGGCGTCGCCACGATGTACAGCGTCCCGCTCACAGACTTGATGCTAGCAGGCGGGCACGAACACATCCTCGGTCTCGTTCGGAAGGTCGACGCGAAACGCGAGCCGATCCCGGCGGGGGGCCAATTCGGCGCGAACCCGGCCGCCGGGCCGGATCTCACCGGCGGAAACCAGAGCAGCCAGAGGCTGAATCAGAAGCCGCTGCAAGGTGCGTTTCAGCTCACGCGCGCCATACTCGCTGCTGGTCCCGCGTTCGAGCAGAAACTTGCGAGTTCGCGCGGGGACTTCCAAATGGAAGGACCGCTCGCCCATGCGCCGGTGCATCTGGTCTTCCAGCGCGGCGATCTGCTGGTCCAGGATCTCCATCAGAGCGTCCGGGCTGAGCGGCTGGAAGGTAACCACGGAATCGATCCGGTTGATGAATTCGGGCGAAAAATTCCTGCGCACGGCCGCCATGCCGATGCTTTCCAGCTTTCCGGCGTGTTGTGCGCTATGCGGCAGCACCGATTCGAAGCCGAAATCGGGGCGCAACTGGTGGCGCATCTCGCGCGCTCCCAAATTGCTGGTGAGAAAGATGAGGCTCTTCTCGAAATTGACCACGGTGTTGTCGCCGAGCCGGAGCGTAGCCTTGTCCAGGACGCCCAGCAGGAGCCGCAGCAGTGTCGGAGCGGCTTTCTCGATCTCGTCAAACAACACGATGGAAAGGTCGCAAGATTCACTCGCGGCCGCGTTTACTTTCTGCTGGGTCAGCAGGGGCTGGGTTTCCCGGTGGCCCAGATATCCGGGAGGCGCGCCCAGGAGTTTGGCGACCTCATGCTCCATCTGGTACTCGCCGCAATCGACTTTGAGCAGTTTCCTGGGACTTCCATGCAGCACATCGGCTAGCGCCTCGACTGTTTTGGTTTTTCCGGTACCGGTGGGACCAAGCAGCAGGAAGACGCCTCCCGGACGGCCTTCCGGCGCGAGCATGGCGCGGTGCATTTCGACAAACGGAACAATGGCCGCGATGGCCGCGGGTTGCCCGACCAGTCTGTGGGACAATGCGGCGGCGATGTCGCTCGTCCGCAGGTTGGGGCGATTTGAATTAATACGCATGAAAATGAAATCACCTTCGGTCTGATTATGGACTTGGAACTGCCACAAATCGCGTCCAAGCCGTGCCCGGCAAGCTGCAGGCAGGATCGGTTAAGAGGTTTTTTCCTTGAGGAATGAATCAATTAGGGTGGAAACGCGGGCGCTGGCCCGGCCATCGCCGTAGGGATTGTGAATGCGCGCCATGCTTTCATAAGCGGCGCGGTTATCCAGCAAATCGGACGCCTCGCGGACGATTCGATCCTCGTCGGTACCCACCAGCTTGACGGTCCCCGCGATGACGGCTTCCGGGCGCTCGGTCTTCTCGCGGAGAACCAGGATCGGCTTGCCGAGCGACGGCCCTTCCTCCTGGATTCCGCCCGAATCGGTGATCAGCAGATAGGCGCGGCGCATGAGGTCGACGAAGGGGACGTAGCTTTGCGGCTCGATGAGGCGCACGTGCGGATGCCCGGCCAAATGGCGCTGGACCGGGTCTTGCACGTTGGGATTGGGATGGACGGGATAAACCAGTTGGACATCGCCGCGGTCGGCGATCCGGGCCAGCGCGCTGCAGATTCGTTCGAAGCCCTGGCCGAAGCTCTCGCGGCGGTGCGCGGTGACAACGATGAGTTTCTTGACCGGGTCCAGCTCCGGCCATTCGCGGCCGGGCAGGTAGCCAGCTTCGAGAGCGTCGCGAACGTAGAGCACGGCGTCGATGCCGGTATTGCCGGTGATGTGAATCGCCTGGGGCGGGACACCCTCGTGGATCAAGTTTTCGGCGGCCATCTCGGTGGCGGCGAAGTGCAGATCGGCGAGATGCGTCGTGACCACGCGGTTCATTTCTTCGGGGAAGGGTTGCCGCAGGTCGCCGGTCCGCAGGCCGGCTTCCACGTGCGCCACCGGAACGCGCGAATAAAAACCGGAGAGCGCGCCACAGAGCGTGGTGGTGGTGTCGCCCTGCACGATGACCAGGTCCGGCTGTTCGACGCCCAGCACCTTCTCCAGACCCGCTAGGATGCGCGAAGTCGACTGGAAGAGCGTCTGGCCCGGAAGCATCAGATCGAGATCCCAGTCCGGGCGGACGTCGAACGCCTCCAGCACCTGGTCGAGCATCTGGCGGTGCTGCGCGGTGACGCAGACTTTCACGTCGAATCGGGCGGGATGTTCGCGCAGGCTGCGAACCACCGGGCAGAGCTTGATCGCCTCCGGCCGGGTGCCGAAGATCAGCAGGGTCTTGTACATGGGGTAGGCTCTGGCCCGATCAGCAGGGGCGGAAGAGAGGGATTCGCTACTTGTGCCGGTAGGTAATTCGTCCTTTGGTCAGGTCGTACGGGGAGAGCTCCAAGGTGACACGGTCGCCGGCCAGCACTCGAATGCGATTACGGCGGAGCTTGCCGGCCAGGTGGGCGAGAACGGTGCGGTCCTGATCGAGCTGGACGCTGAACAGGCCGCTGGGAAATTTTTCAACGACGGTACCGGTGACTTCAATGCTGTCTTCCTTGCTCATCTGCCTCCTAAATGAAGATTTCTGCCAGTATCTTAGCAGAGCAAGGGTGTAGGTGTGGGTAGTTGGGAGTGGGTTTTAGCGCGAGCTTTCGCCGGCCCGCTTGAGGATGGGGACGAGCAGAATGATCGAGACCACCGCGGCCAGCCCCGAGCCTTCCCAAGCGAGGCGCGTGAGCTCGCGCCGGCTGCTCAAATGGTCCAGCACTTCCAGCTGCCAGCTTTCCGGAAGGAACCGGGCACCGAAGACAAACAGCAGGAGCAACACCAGGAAGCCGGTCCGTAGGATCGCCTTGACGCCGGACCCGGAAAAGCGCCGCGCGAGAACGGCGCACAAGGCGGCGATGGCGAAGGAAGCGATCAGGCTGAAGACCAACAGCGCGCTCAGAAACCTCCACGGCGGCGTCACGAATCCGCCCCGGCGGTTGCCCAGGTTCATGGTGACCAGGCCGGTGATCAGGATCAGCACCGTGATACCCCAGCCGTAGGCGACGATCAGGCCCATTCGGGCCAGCACAGCGGCGGGCGGGGCTTTTTCCGTGTATAGGGCGGCCAGGTCGGCGCTGGCGGGAGCGACGAACAATAGAGCCAAGCAAGCATAGGCCGCAATGATCCGGGGGTCTAGGAAACCGAACCCTTTGTACCAGGGAACCAGGACCCCAAACGCCACCACCACCGCCAGGACGACCAAAGCCTGCCGCGCCATCAATGCCCAACTAGTATAACCTGCGTGGAACATGGTACTCTGGCGGTACAGACGTTGCGGTTATGGCCTTACGAAGGCGGTAGGGCGATTTTGCCTCCTGGGCTGTCATAATGATTACCTTTTGGCTCGCCGATAGATAGGTATATGTTCGACAGGCGCATCGAGCCCCGAATGTTGTGCGCGGATCTGGTAGACGTCCAGTGGAAGGATAAGAGCGGGCATCTGCGGAAGGCCGTGGCGAACCTGGAAGACATCTCGCTTTCCGGCGCTTGTCTTCAGTTTGACCAGCCCATCCCGCTGCAGACCGACCTGCGGATCACCTATCCGAAGGGCGAGCTGTCCGGCAAAGTTCGTTATTGTGTCTACCGGGAGATCGGGTATTTCCTGGGCGTCGAATTTGAGCCCGGGTGCAAGTGGTCGGCCAGCCATTACCGGCCGCAGCATCTGCTGGATCCGCGGCGGCTGGTGCTTCGCAGCGTAACGCGGGCGTCCAAGCTGGCCAATTAGGTTCGGCGCAAGTTCGTATTCGTGGCCGCACCAGGATCGGGCCAGTTTGCTAACCTTCTAAAGGGTTCTAATCTCCGTCCGCCATGGCGGTTTCCGGCATCAAAGATTCGCTCAAGCAACGGGGCGTGCGGCTCACGCGGCAGCGCCAGATTCTGCTCGATCTGATCGATGAATCGGGCCTGCACCTGGACGCCGAACGGCTGTTTCAACTGGCGCGCGAAAAAGACCCCAAGCTGAATCGCGTGACGGTGTACCGCACGCTGAAGCTGCTCAAGGCCGGCGGTCTGGTGGACGAGCTGGACCTCATGCACCACGATGGGGACCAGCATTATTATGAGACCCGGCTGAAGCAGGAGCATGCGCACGTGATCTGCCTGCGTTGCGGCAAGATCGAGGAATTTTTCGGAGATCAGCTGCAGAAGATGCGCGAGCAGATTGAAAGCCATTTCGGATTCCAGATCGTGCTGGCGCGCACGGAGGTGGGCGGATATTGCGCTCACTGCCAGGTCCTGCGGCAGAAGGAAATGGCCGAAGCTGCCGCCGCGGAGATGGAAGCGGAGGAAACCAGCCGGGTACGCCACCGGAGACACTAATGATCTCTCCAGTGCAGCCCATCCGAGCCGATCGCGCACCGGCGCTCGAAGTCACGAATCCTTCCGGCAACCGCAGCCGGGCAGTGATCGATCCGCTGCCGTTCCTGATGGGACGTCAGGGGGAAAATCACCTGGTGCTGCGTGACAATCGCATCTCACGCAGCCACGCCCGCATCGTTCTGGAAGAAGGCGAGTACTGGATCGAGGATCTGGATAGCCGCCACGGCGTTTATATCAACGGCAAGCGCATCCAGCGGCAGAAACTGAACGACGGGGACCGGGTGGACTTCGGCTTCCCGGACTCCTACCGCCTGGTTTTTACCCTGGAAGAAGACGAACTGCACCGGTTCCTGGAGCAGATGTCCCAATCCGGAAGCAGCAGCAGCGGAGCAACGGCGACGAATCTGTCGAAGCTGCGCTCGCTGGTGGAGGTGGCGCGGGCGCTGCAAAGCTCGCTGTCGACCGATGACGTCCTGGCGGCGGTGGTGGATGCCGCTCTCTCGGTCACGGGCGCCGAGCGCGGCTTTCTGCTGCTGCGCAAGGACGATGATCTGGAGATGCAGATTGCGCGCGACCGGCGCGGGGTACCGCTGGGCACCTCGGACCTGGGCGTGCCGCGCTCGTTGATCAATCGCGCGCTGCGTACGCGCCGGGAACTGCTTTCGATGACCTTCGATCCGGTGGGCGCCGAGGGCGTCCGGCCGGAAATGTCGGTGGCCGACCTGGAGCTGCGCAGCGTGGTGTGCGTGCCGCTGGTTCACGTGCGTACCGGCTCGTTTCAAGAGACGCTCACGACGTCCATGAACAATACTGTGGGCGTGCTGTACATGGATTCGCGCCAGAGAGCGGCCGATCTTTCCACGGGCAATCGCGAAATTCTGCAAACTCTGGCGCTCGAAGCTTCCACCGTGCTGGAGAATGCGCGGCTGCTGGAGGAAGAGCGGAAGAAGCAGCATCTGGAAGAAGAGCTGAGTATCGCGCGGGCGATCCAGCAGGACCTGCTGCCCAGCCAGCTGCCATCCGAGGGCTGGTTTCGCGCGGCGGGGTCCAGCATCGCCTCGCGGCAGGTGGGCGGGGACTACTTCGATGTGCGCCCCCTCGGGCCGGACCGGTTTGCGTGCGTCATCGCGGACGTTTCGGGCAAAGGCGTTAGCGCGGCGCTGCTGGCGGCGCTGTTGCAAGGCGCCTTCGCCTTCGCCTCGGAAGGCTCGCTGACCATCGAAGAGCTGATGGCGCGCGTGAACCATTTCCTGAATGAACGCGCTCGCGGCGAAAAATACGCCACGGTGTTCTATTGCACGCTGGAGCGCGGCGGGGAACTGCGCTGGGCCAACGCCGGCCATCCCAAGCCGTTTCTGGTGCGCGCGGACGCGCCGCTCGAGCCGTTGGACAGCACCGGCCTGCCGCTGGGGATGCTGGAGCCGGCGGTCTACGAAGTCAAGAGCATCCAACTTCAGCCCGGCGATAAGATCGTGCTTTTTAGCGACGGGCTGTCGGAGGCGCAAAACTCGGCGGGAGAATATTTCGACCGGCGCCGGCTGCGCGAGACGCTGGCGGAGAGCGCGACGGCCAGTTGCGCGGAACTGCACGCCAAGCTCATCGAGGCCGTGGAGGAGTTCGGCGAGGGTGGGGAAGTGGGCGACGACATCACCGCGCTGGTGGTGGAGTACCGGCCCTAGATTCCGCTCCCTGATCCTACGGAGCTGCGCGCGTTTATGCCCGCATATGGCACTGCCACAGTGCGCACAACGCCGTGTTGTACAGCGCCAGCGCCGTGGTGATCTGGCCCAGATGATTGTCGTGCGTTGAAATGTAGGAGCATTTCGAGGCCACATCCACGTGCAGATTTCCGTCGGTGGAGCAATCGATGACCACCGCGCCCGGCTTGATGTCCCGCACCAGGTCTTCATTCGAGAGCGCCGGAAACGCGGTCACGACGATATCGGCGGTGGCCAGCAGATGCAGACGATCTTCGGCGCGTGTCTGCGGGTGCACCATGATGGCGGTTGCGCCAATCCGCATCAGCATGCTTTGCAGCGGAATGCCGATGCGCGGGGAATTGTTAAAGATCACCGCCGTGGGTCCCGGCTGGTGCATATCGCGGGGAAACATGTTCTTGATCGCGTCGTAGCGCGTCAGCAGCGTCAGAATGGCGCGGGCGGTGCAGGGCACCACGCCCTCATATTTTTCTTCCTCGTCCACGGTCTTGATGTTCAGCGCCATACGCCCGGTGTTCTCCACCGTCAGGCCTTCGATGTCTTTCTCCGGGCGGACGCGCCGCAGGAAATAGTCCTCAGTTTTGCCGAAGGGAGTGGGGAAGAAGACGAAGGTGCCGTAAATCTTGTCGTGCACCTGGGCGCCCATCAGCAGCAGTTCGAGCGCGTCGGCGCTGGTGGCCTCCTCCACGCGAAAATCCAGACCGTGCTGCCGGAACTTCTTGCCCATGTAACTGGCGTAGCGGCGGGCGCCGCGGTCGATTTCGATGCCGGGAAGGCGCGGCATGAAGGCCGCGACGCGGATTTGCTCCCGGTCGACGTCCATCCGCTCTACCTGGCTGAGCTTGCGGTCGGCCTCCGTGAAGACTTCATTGGCCAAGGCAACGCAGTCCAGCATTTTCTTGCGGGGAATGTCCGTGGTCCAGCTCATGTCGGGCATAAAGGACGGCTTTTGCGCCGCTGCCAGAGCCGCGTCAGACGCTTCGAGTGTGCTCATGTTCACAATTAATTATTGAACACTCGGAGCGGGCCGCACCAGGACTTCAATCGAGCGGGACTTTTCCCGTGTAGCGCAGGATGTACAGGCCGCCGGTAAAGCGGTCGTTGGCGTAGATGAGGCCGTGCTCATCGACGATGGCGTGGTTCATCTGCGAGGTGCGGCTGGGGTTGCGTGGCGGTGCGGCGGGGATGTAGTAGCCGATTTCTTCCAGATGCGGCGGAGCGTTCGGAACACCGGCCGGGCCGTCGGCGATGTGGAAGATGCGTACGCCGCCGTTAAACCAACTCGCCACCGTTGTGTTCTTCAGGTTGGCGGAAGTCGGGCTGGGGAAATTGGGGTGCAGGTTGTGTGCGCCGAAGCGTCCGCCGCGCGTGCAAAGTTCGCCGTCATTGGCATGCAGAGGCGCGGTATCGATCACCATGGGATGTGTTTCCGCGCGAATATCCAGCAGCCAGACCAGCTTGGGGGCGTCCTTGCAGTTGTCCTGCACGTCTTCGTCCGAGGCCAGCGCCATGCCGCGGCTGAAGATGGGCTGGAAGGTGTGCGTCCAGGCGGTGTAAGGCGGCGAGAACGTCGCCTGTCCGATGAGCTTCGGCGTGAAGGTTTGCGCGCGGCCGGCCTTCACATCCGCCAAGCCCGAGATGTCGAAGATCAGCGCGCCGCCATCGATATAGGCCACGTAGGCGCGATTGGGGTGATCGGGCCAAACTTCGGTTTGATGCGGGCGATAGCCATCGTCGAACGGGTGGTGGCGCACGGGCAGACACCCCGGCAGGCAGGCGTCGCCTTGGTGCGTTCCCGGATACCACCAGCGCCCCACTTCGCGCGGATGCCGGGGATCGCGGAGATCGACGATCACGTAGAACTGGTCGTCCTTCGGATTGGTGGGCTCCACGTCCGGCATGCCGGTGGAGAGATGCGCGAACTCGCCGTCGACGAACCACAGGCAGTGCACGCCGCGCGAGTGCGGGCCGGAGGTATCGAAGAAGGAAAGCTCCAGATCCTCGAGCTTTTTGGCGTTCTGGATGCGCGCGAAGTCCGAGACGTCGAGCACCCACATACCCGCGGTCTTAGCGCCCACTTTATTGGCCTGGTTGGCTACAGCCAGCACGTTGCCGGAGAGGCCCAGCGAGTTGCAGCGCGTGACGCCGGGCGAGGGCGACGGGAGCTGGTTGACGACCATGGGATTCTCGGGATGCGTCACGTCGACGATGCTCAGGCAGGTGCGTTCGCCTTCATGCGCGAGATAGAGCAAGCGCCGGCCGTCCGGCCATTGCTGGATGGCCATGCCTTCGCCGCCGTCGCCGTTGCCGTTCAGATCGTTATGAGCGACTAGCGTGACGTTCTTGGATTCGGCCACCGGCTGGGCATATGCGGCCGCGGCGAGCGAGGCGGCGAGGAGAAGAAGACCTGTCTTGCGCATGGCTACTCACTGTATTCGGCGGTGGGGTCGGTGTCAACGCCGGCAGCGGCTGTGTAGGCCCGCGGTTATCGCAAGCTAATCACGACGCCGGGCTGGCTGACTGCACTGCCGATTTGCAGAATCACAGGAGCGGGGCCCGAGGCAAGCGCGGGGAGTTGCACGTTCACCTGCAGCACGCCGGACACAAGGCCCGGAGCGGCGCCGGCGTACAAGACTCGAGCGGGCTCCCCGCCGACGGTCACGGATACGGGCAGCAGTGGCGCGGACAAGCCGCTGGTAACCAGCAAGCCGTCGATGCCTGGCGGATTGGTTTGGCCGGCTCCGTTGGCGTAGAACACGACGATCGATGCCTGCGCGGCTGGATTCGAGGCCGAGTTGATGGATCCATCCTCATTCAACGCCGCCGCTTGGCCGGTTCCACTCGCGTTCACAGTGAACAGGCTGGGAGCGCTGGCGGCTGTAGGAATCGTCAGCGGCGCTGAAGTCTGCCCGTTGCTCGAGACCACCATTTGCGCGTTGGCTTGGCTCGCGATGCCGTAAGGCACGATGGCGTTCAGCTGGTTGGGACCAGCGGCGAGGAGCGGCGCCGGGATGCCGTTGAACAGCACCTGGGTTTGGGCCAGCGTTGTGGCGATGCGCCCGGCCGCATTGGGTTGGCTCGCGGCGAACTGGCTTGGCCCGAGATTCGCGCCAAAGACGGTCACCATTTCACCCGGCGCTACCGGACCCGGCGCGAGGCTGGCTGCGTTCACGATGGAACCAATGCCGATCGAGGCTTCGGCCCCCGGCGCGATGCTTCGGTTGATCAAGACCGAGACTGTTTTCGACAAGCTGTCGGCCACCAGGAGATCAGGCTTTCCATCGCCGTTGAGGTCCAGAACACTGATCCAGGCCGGTCCGTTGCCGACTTCCACATCCGGCGCGGCTGCAAAGCTTCCATCGCCGAGTCCCAAGAGAATCGAAACCGTGTTGGAGCCGGTATCGGCGACCGCCAGATCCAGCTTTCCATCCAGATTGAAATCGCCGGCCGCCAGAAACGTGGCATTCGCGCCTACAGTAAAAGTGCGCGGGGATTGGAAAGCCCCGTTGCCCACGCCCAGCAGCAGCGAGACCGTGCTGGCGGAAAAGCCGGTGGGATTGGCGACGGCCAGATCGACCTTGCCGTCGCTGTTGAAGTCGCCCACGGCGAGAGAAACCGGCGCTGGTCCCGCGTTGAAGTTGAGCGGCGCTCGAAAAGTTCCATTGCCGTTGCCGAGCAAAATGGAGACATTGTTCGAGCCGGCGTTGGCGATGGCCAGGTCCGGCTTGCCGTCGGCGTTGAAGTCGGCGACGGCGATCGCTGCAGGGCGGCTTCCGGCGTCGAGCCGCGAAAGGAGCCGAAACTCTCCGCCGCCAAGGCCCAAAAAGATAGCCACTGTGTTGGAAGTCCCTTCGGCCACGGCGAGGTCCGGCTTGCCATCGCCATTGAAATCCGCAACGGCAATCGCCAACGGTCCCGACACGCTCAAACTTGGAGCCGACATAAACGCGCCATTGCCGGCTCCCAACAGGACCGAGACGGCGTTCCCGGCGAAGTTGGCCACCGCCAGATCCATTCTTCCATCGGTATTGAAATCGCCTTGCGCGACTGCGCGCGGGCTGGCGGCCGTGGCTTGACTTGGGAGCGTCTGGAAGAAACCATTTCCAAGCCCGCGCAGCACGCTGAGGGAAGCCGCGGCCTGGTTAACGGTGATGACGTCGGTATGCCCGCTGCCGGTAAAGTTGCCGACCGCCAGGGAAACCGGACCGGCTCCTACAGCGACTGCAGGTTGCGGGACGAATACAGGAATCTGAGCCGACAGGGTAGCGCCAGCGGAGAGGAAAGCGAAGAGGAAATCCGCGCCAAGCAGCCGACGCCAAGATCCCATGAGAAACCTCCTGCGCCCCTCTCCCAGTCTATCCCCAAGTGAAGCGGAGCAGGCCTGTTTTCTATGTTCTACCGGTACTACGCTGGCGGTACGGAAGACGTATACTGATGCGTGCCACACATTATGCGAAACGCGACTGTCCGGATCGTGACACCCCTCATGGGAATCGGATTTGCGCTCGCCTTGACCGCGCAAAGCCAGGAGACTTTCAAAGCGCGGCTCTCTCCGGTTGCCGCGGATGCCAGAACGCGGCGCGACATTACCGGGATTGGGGCGGCCACTGGAGTGCTGAACGGCTCAAAACTGACCGTCACGGGCGCGTTCGAAGGACTGCACTCGCCGGCTACGATCGCTCAGCTGCGTCAGGGCGTTGTGAGAGGGGCGCGTGGCCCCGTGATTCTGGACCTGACGGTAACCAACTCCGCCAGCGGTTCGATCAGCGGATCGTTCGATCTGACTCCGCAACAAGTGGAGAGCCTGAAGGAAGGCCGCCTGTACGTTCAAATCGACAGCGAAGGCGAAAAAGATGGGAACTTGTGGGGCTGGCTGTTGCCATAGGAGTGTAAAGATGCTGAGGACGATTTTTCTTGGGTCGCTGATGGCGCTCGCCGGTTATGCGCAGGGCGGTCCTTACACGGCGGCACAGGCCCAGGCCGGCCGCGCGGTCTATCAGGCGGATTGTTCCGGCTGCCACGGCGACAATCTCGCGGGACAAAACAGCGCAGCGCCACTAGCCGGCGGAGTCTTCCTGGGCAGTTGGGGCGATCGCACCACGGCCGACCTGGTTTCCTTTCTGGAAGGCGCCATGCCTCCCAGCAATCCCGGCAGCCTCGGTGAACAGGCGTATGTTAACGTCACGGCGTTTATCCTCGACTACAACGGGGCGCACGCCGGAAACCAGCCGTTGACCGCGGCGAGCAAAGTCGTGATCCGTTCGGTTGCCACGGGACAGGCGAGGGCGCAGGCTCCGGGCGAACCGCTGGGAGGCCGCGCGGAAGCGCCCGTGCCACCCACGCCGCGAGGTCTGGTGATCACCGGCGTGGTGAAGAACTTCAACCCAGTGACCGACGCCATGCTGCGCCATCCCGATCCGAGCGACTGGCTCATGATCCGTCACGATTATCACGCCAACAATTACAGCACGCTCAACCAGATCACTACGCAGAACGTCAAAGATCTGCAGCTCCAATGGGTGTGGGCCATGAATGAAGGGACCAATCAGGCGGCGCCGATTGTTCACAACGGAATCCTGTATATGAACAATCCGGGCAACATCGTGCAGGCGCTGGACGCGCGCACCGGCGATCTGATCTGGGAGAATCGCATCGGTCCGAAGGCTACGGGGAACTCACAGCGCGGCCTGGCGATTTATGACGACAAAGTGTACATCACCACCAGCGACGCGCATATCTATGCGCTGGACGCGCGCACCGGCAAAAATGTTTGGGACGCGGTGATCGGCGATCGCACGCAGAGCAACTACAGCACCAGCAGCGGGCCGATCATCATCAAGGGAAAGGTCGTGCAAGGCCTGGGTGGCTGCGCGAAATATCAAGAGGAAAAATGCTTCATCAGCGCCTGGGATGCCGAGACCGGTAAGCTGGTGTGGAAGTTTCACACCATCGCGCTCGAAGGCGAACTGGGCGGCGATAGCTGGGGCAAGCTGCCGAACCTGTTCCGCGCGGGCGGCGAAACCTGGATCACGGGAAGCTACGATCCGGATCTGAACCTGACGTACTGGGGCGTCGCACAGGCCAAGCCATGGATGCGCGCGAGCCGCCATTCGGGCAACGGCGCCACGCTTTTCGCCAACTCCACCGTGGCGCTGAACGCCGACACCGGCAAACTGGTCTGGTATTACGACCACGCGCCGGGTGAGTCGCTGGATCTTGACGAGGTGTTTGAGCGGGTCTTGGTGGATGACGGCGGCCAGAAGCTGGTGTTCAGCGCGGGCAAGGCGGGCATTCTTTGGAAGCTCGATCGCAGGACCGGCAAATATCTGGGGCACAAAGAAACGGTTTTCCAGAACATCTACGATTCGTTCGATCCCCAGACCGGCGAGCCGCATTATCGCAACGACATCGTGGAGAACCAGGTGGGCGAAGCGGTGCAGAGCTGTCCGACTTCGGAAGGCGGGCACAACTGGCACGCCATGAGCTACGACCCGCAGATCGCGAGCGTGATCATACCGGTGGCGCAAAGCTGCCAGGAGATGATCGGGCAAAAAGTCGACCTGGTGGCGGGCGGCGGCAGCGCGGGCGGCGCGCGCCGGTTCTTTTATGAGTCGCCCGGGTCGAACGGCAATATCGGCAAACTGGCCGCCTACGATGTCCGAACGCTGAAGGAGAAGTGGAAGATCGAGCAGCGGGCTCCGTTCATGACCGCGGTGTTGTCGACAGCGGGCGGAATCGCTTTCGTCGGCGACATGGACCGCAGATTCCGGGCCATCGACGTCAAAACCGGGAAAGTCCTGTGGGGAACGCGCCTGGGAACGTCGGTACAGGGCTTTCCGCTGACCTTCAGCGTGGATGGGCGCCAGTACATCGCGGTGACGAGCGGATTGGGCGGAGGCAGCCCGCGCATGGTGCCGACGGTGCTTGCGCCGGAGATCCACTACCCGTCATACGGCAACGCGCTGTATGTGTTCGCGCTGCCGGAGAAGTAGCGGTTAACCGCTACCCCACCCTCAAAACTGCTACGGCACGGGCGGTATCGAAAGAACGAATGGGTTCGTTTTCACGGTCTTGACCACCTGCTTTCCGTTCCGCTGAGTACATAGAAATAAGAGATGCAATCTAATGGTAGCTGTAGTGCCCCACAATCCCTCAAGGTTGCTCTTGAAAACGACAAACGGGCCGGAGAGTCCTTTTACCTCGAAGGTCTCTTTGGGATTAAGCACCTTGCACCTGGGGAGCACGGTGTCAGCTTTCCACATCAAGTCTCCACCGCCCTCCACTGTTCTCCAGCTCCCGTCGCTCTGCTGAGAGTCCAGGCCGTGCCTCGAAATCCCAGCCACGCCGCCATCCCAAACGCGATCCGGTACTTCGACCGGGGCATCCCCCTGGTTGGTGAATCGTAGGTCAAACGCTAGGTTGAGGCGTGCGCTGGGGTCCAAGAACGTATCGGGGAACAGCCGTGGCCGCTCCACTTCGACCCGGACGGCATCATCCGTCGCTGCGGACACGGAAGAGATCACAGCGGAGACGAAGAAGAGACTGCAAGCTGCGAGCCCCCTGCCGATCATTGGTACAGTCCTTATACGTTCTGGCGTCAAGCAGGATCTCCGCGTCAAGCGTCGCGATACTGTGGTTACTTGTCGGCCGGCTTATCGGGTGGGCCGCCTTCAGCCGCGTCCGAGCCGATGAACAGCTTCTTGCCGTTCGCGAACGTGAGATCACGGCCATTGGCGCGGTTGGCGCCGTCCTTGGCCTGGTAGCCTTCCACGATGATCTTGGTTCCGGGCGGCAACGACAGCTTGGTGAATCCGCGGCGCAGCAGCGCATTGGGGCTTCCGCCCTCAATCATCCAACTGGTTACCGTGCCGTCCGGATTCTTGACGTCCATATGAATCCAGGAGTGCGGGTTGATCCACTCCATCTTCGTCACGACGCCTTCGAGCTTGACCGGCTTGGTGACGTCGAATTCGGCGGCAAAGGAGTGGTGCGCCCACACGGGGACCGCGGTTGCCGCCGCAACTAAACAACTAACGATGAACTGCTTCATTTCGCTTCCTGGGCCTTCTTCTCGGCGAGTTTCTTCTCCTCGGCGCGGGCGCCGCTGAGATTATTCTCCATCCCGTAATTGCCTTCGTGGCAGGCGTACTCGAAGATCGGGCCTTTGACCCGGGTCATCGGGATTTCCGCGCTCCAGGGACTGGCCCAGGTGTGCGGATCTTCCACGGTAAAGCTGTAGAGGATGGTGTTCGCATCCACGGGCCGGAAGCGTTCTACTACGTGCAGATTCTCGCTGGCGCCGTGGAACGCGGTCTCGGGCCGGAAATTGGTGGTGTCGACCACCAGCGTATCGCCTTCCCAGTGCCCGCGCGGGTCACCCATCCACTCCCGGATATCGGAGGAGACGTGCGTACTGCCGTTGGTGGGAATCATACGCACATCGTGAATCATTTCCTGCATAACGGCCACGTAGCCGGCGCCTTGTACGATTTCCAGATTGCTGTTATAGCCCACCGGCATCATCGGCGGCCCTTCATTGGGCCACAGGATGCAGCGTTCCGACAAGCTGCGATTCTGGGCGCTGTCGAATTCGTGGCCTTTGTTCTTGGCGGCGCGCTCGGCGTTTCGCTCGCGGCCTTCCGGCGTCATGGGAGGAATACGGCCATTGGGCGGGTCCGTGATCAACGAGGTACGGAGGTTTTGGGCGACTTTGGACTGGTCCTTCTCCAAACCGAACTGCTCCAGGTTGTAGTGGACGTCGGCGTAGGTTCCCGGGCCGGTGGGTCCCTTGTCGGCCAGGCGGGCCTTTTCGTAAGCAATCGCCTCTTCGGGCGTGAAGAAGGCCTTATTGCCGAGATCTTTGGGGCGCTCCAAGGGAACGACCGTGGCATTGGTCCAATAACCATTGAAATCGGGATGGCCATCCAGCGTGCGCGGCAGGGTGTTGGCCGCCGGGGCGGGGGCGGTTTTCGCCGCGAGCGCCAATTCCTGGGCGCCCGCGAGAGACACAGTTAGAAGCGCGCCAGCGAGCGCGGTGAGTGCGATTGGAAGACGTTGGACCACAAGGCCTCCTCTGATATGGCAGCCGATTTTGATCGTATATTTTCCCGCTGCCGGTGTCAATGCGGCCCGTCCGCGGCCATTATTGCCGCAGCGCGAACGTGAACAGCGCGTTGCCGGCGCAAACCGCTATGTATTGCCGGCCGTTCACCGAGTACGACATGGGCCCGCTATTCACTTGGCCGCCCAGGGCCGCCTTCCAAAGCAGCTCGCCGGTGCGGGCGTTCAAGGCGAAGAAGTAGCCCTCGCGTCCGCCGCTGAAGACCAGATCCGACGCCGTCGACAGCACACCCGCCCAGGTGATGTCGTTCATCTTGAACTGCCACTTGCGCTCGCCGGTCTTGGGATCGAAGGCTTGTACCGCGCCGTAGCCTTCCTGCTCGGTTTTGAGGTTGGTGCCGAGCGTCGCTGCGCCCATGGGCGTGTCGCCCGCAGCCTTCGGCCATCCGCCTTCCCTCGCCAGCGTTCCGGTGTTTTCCCAGGAGGAAATGTAGAACAGGCCGGTGTGTGGGCTGTAGGACGGCGGATACCAGTTGGTGCCGCCGAGTACGGTGGGCTTGATGAGCGAGCCGCCGGGAGTAGGAACCTTGCCGGGAACACGCATGGGACGGCCCTTTTCGTCGAAGCCGTTCATCCAGTTCACGTCGACGAAAGGCTTGCCCATCAGGAACTGGCCGGTGACGCGGTCGAGCACGTACATGAGGCCGTTGCGATTGGCCCACAGCATGACTTTGCGCGGCTGGCCCTTCCATTCGATATTGGCGAGCACGGCCACCTGCGTCGAGTCATAATCCATCTCGTCGTGCGGAGTGAATTGGTAATACCATTTCAGCTTGCCGGTATCGGCGTCGAGCGCCAGTACGGAGTCGCTGTAGAGATTGTCGCCGAGGCGCTGGCGGCCGTCCCAGTCCGGCTGCGGATTGCCGGTACCCCAGAAGGTCAGGTTGGTTTCCGGATCGTACGAACCGGTATTCCAGATGGCCGCCCCGCCTTTTTTCCAGGAATCGCCCGCCCAGGTGTCATGGCCTGGCTCCCCGGGTCCGGGGATCGTGTAGAAGCGCCAGATCTGTTTGCCGGTATGAGCATCGAAGGCGGCGATCAGACCGCGGACACCGATGTCGCCGCCCGCCGTGCCGACGATGACCTTGTCTTTGACAATCAGCGGCGCGTGCGTGATGGAGTAACCCTCGCGCGCGTCAGCCACTTTCGAGCTCCACAGAAGCTGGCCGGTTTTGGCGTCGAGCGCGATCAGGTGGGCGTCGAGGGTGCCCATGTAGAGCGTGTCGCCGAGGATCGCCAAGCCGCGGTTCACCCGCCCGCAGCAGGCGCGCGCTTCCGGTGCAGGGGTATACGGGAAGGTCCAGTAGATGCGCCCTGTCACCGCGTCCAGCGCGACGACGTCGTTAGGCGCTTCGATGGTGTACAGCACTCCGTCCACGACCAGGGGTGTGGCCTCGAACTTTTCGAGCGAACGCGCCTGAAACACCCACTGCAGCTCCAGATTTTTCACGTTGGCCGGCGTGATCTGCGCGAGCGGGCTGTAGCGTTGGCCAAATTCGGAGCCCGAATACGTCAGCCAGTTCTGCGGCTCGCGATCGGGATGCAGGATCCGGTCAAACGAAACCTGCGCGGTGAGAGACGTCGCGGCGAGAAACAAAAATAAGCAGCGCCGGTTCATGGTTAATGTGCGCCTTTCAGTGAGACGAGATAAGCGACCACGTCGGCCGCCTCCTGCGTCGTGAGTTTGTCTTTGTAGGAGGGCATGCCCGCATTCGTGATCAGAGAGAGCTCGCGCAGCTCCGATTTTTCGAACGTCCGCAAGTGTTCGCTGGAATCGAGCATTTGCACCGTGAAGGTATCCAGGTTGAGGAGCCGGCCTGTGTACTCGGCGCCGCTCTGGGTGACCACGCGCACCTTGCGGTACTCCGGCGATGGCGCTTTGCCCGGCTCCAGCAGCGCGCGCTCCAGTTGAACCTGGCGCCGCAAGCCGCCGATGTCCGAGAGATTCGGCCCGAGCCGCGAGCCGTGCATTCCCACGCGGTGGCAGCTCAGGCACTGGCCCTTACCGTCGAAGAGCTGTCTGCCGTGAGCCGCATCGCCTGGCGGAAGCGTGCTCTTGCCGGTTTCACCCATGGTCCGCAGGTAGGCGATCAACGGAAACGTCATGAAGTTGGGAAACGTCGCCGCCGGCATCGGTGTGCCAGGGATGCCGTTGCGGATGATGCGGGTCAGATCGTCGTCGGATTTTACGCTCAGGAATTTTCCGCGCACGAAATCGACGCCGGGAACCAGATTGCCCTCCGGTCCATGACACCGGGAACAATTGGACTGATAGGTTTTCGCGCCGTCCTCGATGTCGTTCGCCGTATAACTGTGCTGCGCCACGAGCGGCGCGGCAGCCAAGAGCAGAACTAACGCACTATTGCGCATGGAGACTCCTACTTCAAATCCGGCGTCCGCAACAAAGGATTGCTCCACGCCTTGCTCCGCACGTGCGTTCGCGACCTGATGCGCCAACCGGCGGCGGTCTTGACGTACACATCCTCGTATCCGCCATCGCGCTCCACGCTGCCCGGCCCTTTTTCGCCGAGCATGACCAGGTAGACGCGGCCGGTGGCCCCTTCCGCCGTCGGAGTGACCACGGAGTTGACCATCAGATGGCTCCAGCCGTTCCAGGGCATGTTCTTGCAGCCGAGCTTGCCGCCCCAGGAGGCCGCCGCCAGTTCCTCGCGGCCTTTGGCGCGCTGCAGCCCGCCTTTCTTGAAACCTTCTTCGGAGTATTTATCGATGAAGACGCCGTCGGGGGTGTAAAGATCGGCATAGTCGTAGCCATTGTTCGTGCAGGTGTCGATGTCGATGCCGTACTTGTTCTCGAGCTGCTGGATCTCGATGTAGTCGAGCGCGGTCAGTGCCGGAGCTTTGGCGGAGGCGGCGCTCGCACGCTGGTGTTGTACCACTAAGACTATCAATAGCACCAGGCAGAGGGTCGAACTAACCGCCGAGATCGTTTTCCATTTGGACATATTCATCCCCTTCGTCATTTCGGCCCCGGGCGCACTCCCGCCACTTTCAAGCGGATGCGGAAGAGATGCGTGCAGGCCGTGATGTACAACGTTTTTCCATCGGCGTCGCCGAAGGCGAGATTCGTATCCACGATTCGCGGCCGCGGCTCTTCGGAGATTTGCGGGAGCTGGAGCGTGCCGATGTGTTTGCCCTCGGGCGTGGTGATCCAAATTTCGCCGCCCAGAACCGTGGAATACAAATCGCCTCTCTGATCCACTTTCATGCCGTCGACGCCCTCGTTCAAGAACGTCACCGGATTGGCTAAGGTGTCGTCAGTCAGCACGTCATAGCGCAGCGTCTTGTGGAATCCGGCAGTCACGTACAGATGCTTTTCGTCCGGCGACAGCGCGATGCCGTTGGGAAAATCGCCGGGAGCGTCGCGGTCGCCGCCCAGGTAAGTGACTTTGCCGTCTTTCACCAGATAGAAACCGTTGAAGTGCAATTCGCGCGCCGGACTTTCGCCGCCGCCGCGCAGGCCGTTGACGCTGTCGGTGAAATAGATTGCGCCGTCGGACTTCACGACGAGGTCATTGGGGCCGCTGAAGCGCTTGCCTTCGTAGCGGTCCGCGAGCACGGTGCGCGCGCCGTCCTTTTCCAAGCGCACGATCTTGCGGTCGGCCATGGCGGTGATCACCAGCCGGCCTTGCGGATCCAGCGTAAGGCCGTTGGAACCGATTAGCAGGATCGCGACGCGCCCGCCCGTCACGGTTTGCTGGCCGACGTTCAAAATATCGCTGCCGGTGTAGCCGCTCTTTTCGAGGAAAACGGAAAGCGGCTTCGCGGCCTGCCATCGGTAGATCACATTGGCGGCGCAATCGCTGAACAGAAGATATCCGTTGGCGCCGTTGCGGATCCAGACGGGGCCCTCGGTGAGCCCAAAGTGATCGCCCAGCGTTTCCAGCTTGGCGCCGGGGGCGATGATTTGATCCAGCGCCGGGTCGAGTTTAATGATCTTGAAGGGACGGTCGGCCGGCGTCTGCGCCACAACCGAACTGGCCAACAGGAGGCATACAGAGAGCCTTTTCATCGCACCACGATCAATCATATAGAAAAACTCGGTAAGTGGCGCGTTGGTGTAAGATCGGGAACGGAGAAACGAAATGAATCGATTCTGTTGCCGCGTGGTTCTTGGCGCGGCTGCGCTGGCCGTGGCTGGAATCTGGCCGCTGGCCCATGTGGCGGCGCAATCCGGCGCGCCCATCCGCGAGTGGCGCTATTACGGAAGCGACGCGCACAGCACGAAATACTCGCCGCTCGATCAAATCAACCGGGACAATGTCAAGCAGTTGCAAATCGCCTGGCGCTGGCAAGCGCTGAATTTCGGTCCGCGGCCGGACTTAAATTGGGAAGTGACGCCGCTGATGGTGCACGGAGTTCTCTACTTCACCGCCGGAATCCGCCGCGACGCCGTGGCCGTGGATGCAGCCACCGGCGAAACGCTCTGGATGTACCGGCTGGATGAAGGCGAACGCTTCCAGCATGCGGTGCGCTACAACAATCGCGGGCTGGCTTACTGGAGCGACGGCCAGGGCGACGAACGCATCCTGCTCATCTCGCCCGGTTATCACTTGATCGCGCTCAACGCCCAGGACGGCCGGCCCGCCGCCGGCTTCGGGAACGACGGTGTCGTCGAACTTCTTGAAGGTCTGGATCGCAGCAACATCCCGCCGGGTGTCATCGGCGCTACCTCGCCGCCGATTGTCGTGCGCGACGTGGTGGTGGTGGGCGCCGCGCTGGGAGTGGGCGCCGCACCGAAATCCAAGGAAAATGTGCCCGGTTATGTGCGCGGCTACGACGTGCACACGGGGAAACTGCTGTGGACGTTCCACACCATCGCCCAGCCGGGCGAATTCGGCAATGACACCTGGGAAGACGGCTCCTGGAAATATACAGGCAACACTGCGGTATGGGCGCCGATGAGCGCCGATCCCGAACTCGGCTACGTCTATCTGCCCGTCGAAATGCCGACGGGCGATGTGTACGGCGGGCACCGCCATGGCAACAATCTGTTCGGCGACAGTCTGGTGTGCCTGGACGCGCGCACGGGCAAGCGCATCTGGTATTCCCAGCACGTGCATCACGACGTGTGGGATTACGACAATCCGGCCGCGCCCGTGCTGCTGGACATCAACGTGAACGGCAAGCCGATCAAGGCGGTCGCTCAGGTGACCAAGCAAGCGTTCGTGTTTGTGTACGACCGGGTCACCGGCCAACCCGTTTGGCCGATCGTGGAGCGGCCCGTTCCGCAATCGGACGTGCCCGGCGAGAAGAGTTCACCCACGCAACCGGTCCCCACCAAGCCCGCCCCCTTTGACCTCCAGGGCGTCACCACCGACGATCTGGCGGACTTCACGCCCGCGATCAAAGCCGAAGCGCTTAAAATCGCCGCGCAGTACAAGCTCGGCCCCGTCTTCACGCCGCCCATCGTCTACGACTCTGACGGAAAGCAGGGAACGCTCCAACTGCCGGGCGCCGGCGGCGGAGCCAACTGGCAGGGCGCGGCCGCGGATCCGGAGACCGGTATGCTGTACATTCCTTCGGTAACGACGCCTTATTTGTCCGCGCTGGTGCACGATCCCAAACGCTCCGAGATGCAATACATCGCAAGAGGTGGGCTGGGCGGGATTGGCAAGCCAATGGGGCTGCCCCTGCTGAAGCCCCCCTATGGCCGCATCACGGCGATCGATTTGAATACCGGCGATGACGTCTGGATGATTCCGAATGGCGAGACGCCCGAGAACATCAGGAACAATCCGGCGCTCAAGGGAATCGACACCAGCAAATTCGGCGGGCCGAATCGCGCGCCCCTGCTGGTCACCAGGACACTGCTGTTCGCCGGCGGCGGAACGCTGTTTCGCGCGATCGACAAAAAGACCGGCAACGTGATTTCCGAGATCAAGCTGCCCGCCAACGATACCGGAGGCCCCATGACCTACCTGCTCAACGGCCGTCAATATATTGTCGTAGCGGTGAGCGGCCGTGAGACGCCGGCGGAGCTGATTGCGTTCGCGTTGCCCCGGTCCGAGTAAGGATCGCGGCCGCGCAGATCAGGGCTTTGGGGGCGCCGAGTGATGTAGGCGCTGACGCGACCAGCGGATCCGGATCGTGAAATCAAACTGCCTCGAATCTTCCGTTTCGAAGCGGATGGCCGCAACTCGATCGCGCCCGGAATATCCGGCGTCTTCGAATAGCGGCCTGAGGTCCTTCAGATTCCGCGGCCAGTCGCTCACGATCGCGCCGTCCGGAAGGTTCATTCGAACGACACGACCGTGCTGGGAGCGCCCCGAGCGCAGAGTGGAATCAATCCACACTGGCAGGGCACGGAGCAAGGTTCGTCTGACCGCTTCCTTCGCCGTCTCATGAATCTCTGCTTCCATCAGGAGAATCTCGTCGTCGGCCACGGCAGGAAGGGTGATCGATTCGTTCCAGTGCGCCTGCGTGCTGCCGGCGGCCACCGCTGGATCGAAGCGCGGAGCCGCGCGGCGCTTCAGCAAGTAGCTGCCCGCCAAAGCAAGTTGAACATCGTACCAATTCAGCAGAGCACGCCAGGTTTGCGGTGTCTCGAAGAATGGATAATGGTCATCCAGCTTGGACCAGGAGAGCAGCACCGCTTCGGGTCCGGAAGCATTGGACAACGCTGCGGCATCTAACTGGTCGAGCGCGGGCGTGTACGCGGAATAGGACTGCAATACAGGCAGCGGCTGCCAGTGCAGGTGGTTGGCCCGAATCGAATCGATCTCCCAGGGGAACGCGGTCACTCGTCTCTTGCCAAGCGCATCCTGAAAATCGGCGGAGCGTTTGGAGGCCAGATGCTTTTCCGTAGCCGTGTTCAATTCGTCCACGGTGTTGGACCAATTCAGAAATCTGCTCAAGCTGGTTACAAATTCCCGTCCGGTCAGGCGATCCAGATCGGCCGTCACGATCTCAGGCCACACCTCGGTTCGCACAACGAAACCGGCTGCGACGGACAGAATCGCGAACAGGCCGGCGGCGACGCGGCCGCGCGTTGTGGCGGCAAGCACACTGAAGAGCAAGGCGGCCATCGCCAGTTCAAACTGGAACGCCACGCAGTGCACATCTTCGCGAACCAGGGCTTCTTTGAACGCGAGGAAGCCCAGAAAGGCCAGAGGAACATACGCAGGCGCCATGCGGCGAAGCTCGCCGCCGGCCAGCGGGACAATAACGAGCACGGCGCAGCTTGCCAGCGCGAGAATCGTGACCCAGTCCGGCCCCTCAATGGCCATGGCGTCCGAGTATCCGGCGACAATCTGCGCGGAATTGCGAAAATATGCCACGACCGATCGCAACGTTCCGTCTGCCAGCCCGTAGAGAAGCAGGAAAGCAAGCGGCCAGACGAGCACCGCCAGCATGGCGGGCCTCCAAGGCAGGGAAGCAGACCTGGCGCGCCACAACAACAGGCCGGTGAAGTAAAGCGCGATGAGCGTCGGCGCGACCGCCAGATTTAATTTGACGAGCGCGGCCACCGCGCCGGTGAGAAACAAGAGGCCCACATCCAACCATGGATTCGCCTCCCAGCCGGCCGCGATGGCCAGTGTCAGCACCACGGTGGCCATGGAAACTCCCTCGCCCGGGAACGGAGACAGCGCTACGCTGCACACCCAGAGGATTGCGAACACAGCGAACGCCGTGCTCCAAGACTTCACCCGCTTGCGCAGACGCCACAGCGCGTACGCAGTTACAGTCGCGAACCCCCAGGCGAAGCAAAACACCGCTCCAGGTTCCGCCCCCGGGAATACCGGCACTGCCAGATAGCCGAGCGGTCCGTAAGTAAACACCACGTCGCGGCCGAAGACCATTCTCGCGGCATGCGCCATGTTGACACCCAGGACCCAACTGCCGTCCAGGCCGGGTCCGCCAGCGCTCGGGATTGGAGGAACTGAGATTAGGAGCGCGAGAGCGATCAGAATTGCGGACTTGATGGACGCCGCGGAACTGGAAGGACCGAGGGGAGCTTCGCGGGTTTTGGCGCCCGCCGATCTGCGCTTCTTCGCTGCGGTGCGCCCGGAGCTCCTAGGCACGGCGCTGTCGGCGGGTAAGGTGGTCGAACAAGCGGGCTACTTACCGACCAGGTGCTGGATGTCCCGGTTGTTTTCCTGGCAGATGTATTCCATCAGCTCCTGGTTCGGCGTCCAGGTCGCCGTCGTGACCACGGTCCACGGCTTGGTGTAATACTCGGGATCGTCGATCGTGGCCGCCAGCCGCAGCGTGTTGGAATCCGGCCGCGTGTAGCGCTCGGTGACGTGCAGCTTCTCGCCGTGCGGATGGCCGGCGGCGTCCAGCCACGTCTCGTTATTGAATCCAACCACGTCCACCACCAGCGTGTCGCCCTCCCAGTGGCCGACGGAATAACCCAGGAAATTCGGATTGGGATCGTCGGGCTGCTTCCGGCCGTCCATCCAGATGATGCGCCAGACGTGCGCGCCGCCTTCATAGATAAACAAAATGCGGTCTCGCATCTGGAAAATCTCGGTGGGATACGGCGTGTACATCATGCGCGGCACGCCGGGTGGCAGACAAAAACCTTCGGGGTCGTCCTTGGAGTGAGTCGCCTGACGCTCGTCGAAGACTTTCTTGCCCAGTTCGGTGAAAGGAACCACGACGGGTCCACCGTCCGGCGACCGGCCCTGCTTTTGCATGTCGATGATGTAGGGCACGCGCCACATGCCCTTGGCCAAGCCGCCAAAATCCGGCTTGCCGGCATTCACACCGTAGAACGGATCGTCGGGCAGGCGCGGCGCGGGGCCCGGCGGTGGTCCGGGCGGCCTCCGGAAGCCGAAGCGTCCTGCTCCTCCGGGTCCTCCTCCCGGCGCGGGCGGCGGACCTTCTTTCTGCCCATAAAGAACAGCAGCAAATGACAGCGCAGCCAACAGGGCCGCGAAAGAAATAGTGCGAATACTGCTCACTCTGAAATCTTCTCTCACAATTGCACCCGGCGCAAGCGCGGCAGCGCTACGCAAATCGGAGTATACTGGCTTCCGCCCGCGTTTATTCCGAAAACAAAATTACTGATCGCCGCTTTCTTGACGGCGATGAGACCATTCACATTCAAACCTAGGAGGGAAGATGATTCGAAAGACCCAACGGAATTTCTCCGCAAGAGCCGTACTGGTGTTTGGCTCCGGTCTGCTGGCGCTCGCAGGTCAGTCGGCGATGGCCGCCACGCTGTGCGTAAATCCAACCGGCGCATCGGGATGCCAAACTACCATCGGCGCCGCCGTGAGCGCGGCCGCGCAAGGCGACGTCGTCCAGGTCGCAGCCGGCACTTACAAGGAAGACGTCAATATTACGAAAACCATCGCGCTGATCGGCGCGGGCAGCGCTACCACGATCATCGACGCCACCGGCCTGGCCAACGGAATCGTCATCGACGGCACAGCCGGCGGTGTGCTGGGCGGCGTCGTATCCGGTTTTACTGTGGAGAATGCCAATCTACAGGGCATTCTGGTGCAGAATGCCTCCGGCATCACCATCTGGAATAACGAGGTGCAGAACAACGATAAGAACCTGAACGCCACGGCAGCTCCGCCCTCCTGCCCTGGATTGCCCACCGCTCTGCAGTCCGGCGAGGCCTTCGACTGCGGCGAGGGGATCCATTTGAACGGCGTCGATCATTCGGTTGTCTCCAACAACGTGGTGCAGCACAACGCCGGCGGGATTCTGATTAGCGACGATACCGGCGCCAACCACGACAACGTCATCAGCGGCAACATGGTCAGCGATAACGGCTACGATTGCGGAATCACGCTCGCCTCTCACAGCGGTATGGGCGTTTATCACAACACCGTTACCGGCAACCAGTCCCTGCGCAACGGGCTGTTGGCCAACGGAACTGGCGCGGGCGTGGGAATTTATGCGGCGGGCCCTGGGGATCAGGCATATAGCAACATGGTCATCAACAACCAATTGATCGGCAACGGGCTTCCGGGTGTAGCGATGCACAACCATGCAGCCGCTGGTGTCGCTGGCGTACCGGCCGGCGCGCCTCCCATCAACTTCAATGACAATGTCATTGTCGGCAATACGATTTCCGATAATGGTCCGGATACGGCGGACACCGCTACGCCGGGATCGGCGGGCATCAACCTCGCCACCATTGGTGTGGCGAACGGCACGGTGATCGCCGAGAACGCCATCAGCGGCCAGGCCATCGCGGTGGCGGTGCGGACCCCCGGCGAGACCCGGGTGTTTTTCAACAATTTCACCGCCGGAACCGGCGTTCTCAACACCGGCGCCGGGATCGTGAATGCCACGGAGAATTGGTGGGGTTGCCTGGGCGGTCCGGGGTCCCCGGCGTGCGCGAGTTCGATGGGCGAGAATGCCACCACGCCGTTCCTGACCAGCCCGTTCAGCGCTTCGGCGTTGCCTTCCGGGCCAGGAAGTGTCATTCCACCCATGAGCGGCGTTGTCACCGTCGTCGTCACCGCGGGCGGCGCCACGTCGCCTTCGAACACTTTCCAGGCGGTGGGCAATGTCGTTATGCTGAATGCGTCCCAGTCCAGCAGTACCGCGGCTGGTCCCTTGTCCTTCGCATGGGCGGAGGTATCGGGTTATCCTCCGGTGCAGATTAACGGCGCCAGCACCGCCACACCGGCCGTCACCTTCTCGGTGCACGGGACCTTTCAGTTCACCGTAACGGTGACGGATTCCACCGGATCCACGGGCACCGCGACGGTGACCGTGGAGAACTACGCGCTCTAAGCACAGTTCGTGGAGGCGGGCTGCGCTTGCAGCGGCCCGCTCTTCTGCCTCCAAAGAGCTGTTGACAACATCCGCGCACCGTTGAAAGGATGGAACGCGGAACGGAGGCGAGAAGATGAGCGGAATCACAAGGCGCGGTCTCATGCAGGGCGCGGCGCTGGCGGCGACGCAGTTCCGATCGGCACAGGCTCAACCGGAACGTTTCGACGTGGTCGTGGCCGGCGCCGGTCATAACAGCCTGATTTCGGCCGCTTACCTGGCCAAGGCCGGATATAAGGTGCTCGTGCTCGAAGGCCGGCCTACGATCGGCGGCGGTTGCAAGACGGCCGAAGTTTGCCTGCCTGGGTTTAAGGAAGACCTGTGCTCCTCGGTTCACTCGGGATTTCAGTCCAACCCGGCCTTGCGCAACAACGAGCTAAACCTCCGCGATTACGGGCTGGAATACATTGATCCCGACCCGATCATGCACACGCAGTTCAGCGATGGCGTGTCGCTCACGGTTTGGAAGGATCTGGATCGGACCTGCGCCGAGTACGCCCGAGTCTCAAAAAAAGACGCGGAAACGTTCCGCCGGCTTGTCTCCGAATACCAGGCCTACACGCAGGCCACCGTTCGGGCGCGATCGGGCGGCGAGGCCAAGATTCCCAACTCCCGCGTGTGGCAGCGCCGCATGGCCATGTCCGGCTACGACCTGATCCGCGAGCTGTTCGTGGACGATCACATCCGCAGTTTTCATCTCGCCGTCGGGCATTTTGGCGGTGTTCCGGCCGGCGATCCTTTAACCGGCGCGCAAGCGTTTTCGGTGATGGGGCAGCAATTGGGCGGCCGGCCGATGCCGAAAGGCGGTTCGGGCATGCTGACGGTCGCG
Organism: Bryobacteraceae bacterium; assembly: GCA_035508055.1. Lineage (GTDB taxonomy): Bacteria > Acidobacteriota > Terriglobia > Bryobacterales > Bryobacteraceae > Palsa-89. The sequence goes on from DATJNO010000084.1 coordinate 66,263, forward strand.
CTAGGCCGCGTCCTGGAGGCAAACCACGCTGTCATTCTCACCGACAAGCCGGTTACGCGATTCTTGATCGAAGGCGGCCAATGCGTGGGCGTGGAGTGCGCCGACGGCAGCTCCTATCGCGCCGCCAAGGCGGTGCTGTCCACCATCCATATCAAGCACCTGATCGATATGGCGCCACGCGAACTGTGGGGCGAAGAATTCCTGGAGAATGTGCGGCTGTTCCAGCCCGAACACGCAATGTTCCAGTTTCACTACGCCACGAAGGAGCCACCCAAGTTCCCGTTGGCTGGCGGCGGAACGATTTCCCCGGCTGAAACGGCCCTGCTGCCGAATCCCGAGCGCGTCCTGCGGCTGACTTATGACAACGACCGCGGCGAGGTGAACCTGGACGATCCGCCTCTGCAGATCGTGTGCCCGACGGTTGCCGATCCCTCCCGCGCGCCGGCCGGTTATCACACGCTAAAGCTCGAGGGGACTCTGCCCTACCAGCTCAAAGAAGGGCCGCAGCACTGGGACCTGATCAAGGAGCAGGTCGCCGAAAGCCTCTTCGGCTATCTCCGGCGGTTTTCGCCCAACCTGACACCGGACAAAATTCTCGCCAAGTTCCTGGAAAGCCCTCTGGACATCGAACGCATGAATCCGGCGATGTGGCGCGGAAGCGCGCATCATGGCGCCAACAATCCGGCGCAATCGGGCGCGAACCGGCCGGTACCGGGATGGTCGCAATATCGGATGCCGATCCCCGGCCTCTACCAGACCGGCGCTTGCACGCCTCCCGGCGGATCCATCACGGGAATGCCCGGCCGCAATGCTGCGGCGGCGATGCTCAAGGATTTCGGAACGAGCATCGAAGAAGTTGTCGGCAAGAAAGCCTGAACATGCGACCTCTGGCGATCTGGTTGTTCCTGGCATCTGGCGCGCTGGCTCAACCGGCGGCGAAGCAGGAGGTGCCGGATAATCTTGCCGGACACGCGGCGCCTGCCCAGCCGCTTCCGTTCAGCCACAAGATCCATGTTGGGCGCGGGCTGCAATGCCGGCAATGCCATACCAATCCGGACCCGGGCCTGCAGATGACGTTTCCCGCCACGAGCACCTGCATGCAGTGCCACGCGACGATCGCCAAGGACCGCCCTGGCATCCAGAGGCTGGCGGCGTTTGCGAAGTCCGGCGATCCGATCCCTTGGGTGCGCGTTTATCAAGTCACTCCCGGTGTGACCTGGACCCACCGCAAGCACCTGGAAGCGGGGATGCAGTGCGGGATGTGCCATGGAAACGTGGGCGCGCTGGACGCCATGGCCGAGACCACCGCCGTCACCAGCATGGCCAGTTGCATCTCCTGCCACGCCGCGCATAACGCCGGCACAACCTGCCACACCTGCCACGCCTGGCCGCCCGCGTGAAGAATGCGGGAAAATGAAAGCAGTGTTCGAGCAGGTCAAAGAAGAGCTGACACGCAGGCGCGCCCTGCTGATTACGCCTTTTGCCTTCGCCGGGCTGATTGCGGTCGCGGCGCGCAAAGGCCGGGATTCCGAGCCCGACGTTCCCGCCGATGATTCGAACCAGGAAGTGACGATCATCCAGTTTAGCGATGCCGGCGAAAATCTAGGCCCGGCGCGCGTCCCGAAAGTCGTGCACTCCAGTTCCGAATGGCGCAAGCTGCTGAATGCGGAGCAGTATTACGTCCTGCGCCAGGCGGGGACCGACACCGCCTTCACGGGCACCTACTATCAGATGCATCAACGCGGGGTCTACCGCTGCGCCGGCTGCCGCAACGCGCTGTTCGGCTCCCAGACCAAGTTCGACTCCGATACCGGATGGCCCAGCTTTTGGGCTCCGCTGGCCGAAGCAAATCTCTACACGCGCAAAGACACCAGCCTGTCGGTGGAACGTGTGGAGGTGCTTTGCCGGCGCTGCGACTCGCATCTGGGGCACGTCTTCCACGACGGTCCCGAGCCGACCTATCTGCGGTACTGCCTCAACGAATCCGCCCTGGCGTTTTGCGCCGGCGCGGCTTAGCCTAGAACATCCGGCTGGAGGTGATTCCGTTGCTGGCCAGCGTGGCCGCCATCCGCGACAGCGCCGATTTATGGATCTGCGAGACGCGGCTCTCATTGATGCCCAGCACAGCGCCAATCTCGCGCATGGTCATCTGATCGATGTAATACGACCGGACCACGCGGCGGTGGCGTTCCGGCAGCGACTGCATCGCCTGATCCAGCGCGCCGCGCAGCTGTTCCAGGGCGCAGATGGAGTCCGGATGTGTATTCGGGTTACAGGGAAAATCCGGGACCTCGTCGTTCTCCGGCCCCCGCGCGGAAGCCGAGACCAGGCTGACGGTCTGCAGGTCGAATGTCGCGGCTCTCCATTGCGCGGCATCCATACCCATTTCCTGGGCGACTTCGGCTTCCGACGGGCTGCGCTGCAGCGCGGTCGCTAGTTTATTCGTGACCGCCTCGATTTGACGCTGGCGGCGGCGCATATTGCGCGTCGCCCAGTCCAATTGCCGCAGGCTGTCCAGGATCGCGCCTTTAATGCGATGCTGCGCGTAGCTGGAGAACGGCACCTGCTTTTCCGGCGTGTATTTCGTGGCCGCGTCGAATAAGCCAAGCACGCCGGCATGCTCCAGGTCATCCAGATCCACGTGTACCGGCAGATTCTGCTGATGCCGCACCGCGATTGCCCGCACCAGAGACAGATGTTCCATCACCAGGCGGTCGCGGCGGGCTTGTTCGGCCGCGCGCAGGCGTGCCGCTTTGCGCTCCCCGTGATGCGGGTTATGGAGCGCCTTCGCGGCGCGCGCCGTGATGCGCCGTTCCGGACGAACCGTTCCAGGATTGACCCCGAGGGGGTTGCGCTGTATGTGTGCTGTGAGCATCCCGAAAATATCTCCTCAAGGGACCAGCTGCCGCGGCTTTCCTTAGGGTCGAACCTTGGCGCTCTTGTCCAGTCAAGCCAGTAGTCGGGCCATGCGGAAGCACGTGCTCTGCCAGCGAACCGGTTGTGTGTTTCGAATATCTTGCATCGCCGCTCGCGCGGCGATGAGACAGATTGACAGTACAAGCGGGCCGCGCCCTGCGACAAACTGTCCGCCACCAGGGTGCGCCTCGCTCGCGCCGGGTAGGGCCTCAGCTTGTCCCTAAGGTTGCGACAAGATGTCCCATTGCCCACGCCCTAAACTTTCCGGCGCCGAGAACTAGGGTGCGGCGGAGGCATGTCGAATCTAGCACATAAGTCCGATCCGCCACCACCCTGCCGGTGGTACACGGAATGCACTACGGGGTGCGGTCGCGCATGCTAGCCCTCGGAAAAAATGTGCGGATTTGGGCGGCGGTCTATACTGTCGCCGGGATTCTCGGCTGCATCTTGAACCTCTGGCACGTGCATTCGAGCGACCCGTGGCGCTTCCTGTGGTACCTGATTTGCGCCAATGTCGCTGCGCTGGGAATCAAAATGATCGGGGCGCAGAGCCTCATCCCCGCGGGTTTTCTCATCATGCTCCTGGGAGTCGGCGATCTCAGCCTTCCCGAGCTGCTCTTCATCGGTTGCACGGCAACGTTGTTGCGGGACATTCGCAAAGTTCGTGGACTCGCACAGCTGGTGCCGGTTCTTTTCGGAATGGCCAGCGTGACCATTGGAATCGCGGCGGCGCAGGGCGCTTACCAGCTCACTTCATCGCTGGGCTTCAACGCGCTGTTCCCGGTTCCGGTCGTGGCCAGTTCCTTCGTGTTGCTGTTCAACTACGGGCTGGCCACGACGTTATTGTCGGACTCCAAAGCCCCCCTCATCGGCGTGTACAAACGGGAATGCCGTCACCTGCTGCCCTGGTTTGTGGCCGCCAGCTACCTGGCTTACCTGGTTCGCTGCACGACCCTCGAAACCGGATGGCAGCCCGGTGTGGTGGCATTGCCCATCCTTTTCGTTCTGGACTACGGGTATCGCGCCTGGTCGACCGCTCAAGCCGAGCACAAGGAAGAGCTCGCCGCGCTGCACCGCCGCACGCTGGAAATTCTTGCGGTGGCGATTGAAGCCAAGGATCACACCACTCAATTGCACCTGCGCCGCGTCCAGACCTATGCACTGGAAGTGGGCAGGGAGCTGCAGCTCAATGAATCCGAGTTGGAAGGCTTGAACGTCGCGGCGCTTCTGCATGACATCGGCAAATTGGCAATTCCCGACCATATTCTGGTGAAACCCGGACCGCTGAGCCCCGAGGAGTGGGAGAAGATGAAGACGCATCCGGCGATCGGGGCCGAGATGCTGAGCCGCATGCGTTTTCCCGATTCGGTGGCGCCCATTGTCCGCACCCACCATGAGAAATGGGATGGAACGGGCTATCCGCAAGGTCTCCGGGGCGAGGCGATCCCGATCGGAGCCCGCATTCTTTCCGCGGTGGACTTCGTGGACGCGCTGGCATCCGACCGGCCCTACCGGCGCGCCATTCCCTTGAAGGAAGTAATGGAACGCCTGGCCGTGCAAAAAGGCAAGAGCTTTGACCCGCGCATCGTCGATGTTCTCGAGAAACGCTACACCGAGCTGGAACAGAAGGCCTGGGCGGCCGCCAAGGGAGGCATCGCGGAGACGCCCGCCCTGGCTTCGGAATCCCACCCGCCGGATCTCAAAGAACTCGCCGAACGCCTCGCGATGGATGCGGCCCCGACCGCGGAGACGCTTTTTGCTCCGATTGCGTCTGCCCGGCAGGAGAGCCAGCTGCTGCAGGAGTTGAGCGACGACGTCGGCCGCGCCGTGAGCATCGACGAAGTGTTCTCGTCCATTCACAAATGCCTGCAGCAAATCATCCAGCACGACACCCTGGTGGCCTACGTGGTTCGGGGCGAGACGCTGGACCCGGTTTGCATCCAGGGCAAGCACGGCCATTTGTTTACCCGCGAGCCCTTTGCCATGGGCAAGGGCCCGTCAGCTTGGGTGGCCGAAAATCATGCGCCCATCGTCAACGGCAATCCGTCGGTGGAGGGCTGCTACAAGAAAGACTCCACCGTGGTGTACAAACTCCAGGCCGCCTTGGCCGTGCCGTTCGAAGGCCGCAACGGCTTGGCCGGAGTGGTGACGCTGTACAGCGGAGAAAAGAACTACTTCAACCGCGACCATCTGCGAATTCTCCAGTCCGCGAGCCTGCGCGTCGGACTTACCGTCGAAAATGTACTGCGGTTTGAACGCGCGGAAACCTCGGCGGTCACCGACCACCTGACGGGAATCCCCAATGCTCGGTCGCTCGCCACGCACCTGGATCGCGAGGTGGCGCGGGCCCGCCGCGAAAATGCTACCGTCGGCGTCCTGCTTTGCGACCTGGATGGATTCAAGCAGATCAACGACCGGTTCGGGCACCTGAAAGGCAACCAGGTCTTGCAGCAGGTCGCCAGGGGCCTGCAAAATGCCTGCCGCGACTCGGATTATCTGGCGCGCATGGGAGGCGATGAGTTTGTCATCGTGCTCCCCGGGCTGAAACAGGATGTTTGCGCCTTGCACCTGGAGCGTCTGCGCGCGGTGGCGATCGAGGCGGGCTGGCAGGCTTGTGGAGAGGCCTGTCTTTCCATGAGCGTGGGCGCGGCGATTTACCCGGCCGACGGCGCCGATGGGGAAACGCTATTGGCCGTCGCCGACCGCCGTATGTACCATGTCAAGAATGAAGCCAAAGAGAGCAGCGGCACACACTCTCCGGCGGACATCGTGCCCCTGGCGCAAGCAACCGCGGAGTAGCTGACCAAAGTCAAAGAATGCTCATCAGTACTTCCAGTTGATCCTGGAATTGCGGCAAAATGTCCGCATCGTCGATTCCCAGCCCCAGCTCGTCCAGCGCACGCGCGGTTTGCTCTTCCAGAGCTTTTTCACCGCTAATGGACAATCCCTGGTGATCCGCATAACAATCCGCCACGTGAACAATGTCGCAGAGCGGGACGCTGGGCGAAAGCGCCCGATCCGGATCGTCGAACGGATTCTCATGAAACCGGACCGCCATCTCGATCGCCGCCGGCAGTTTCCAGGACGCGACAATCGCCGCGGATAGCACGGGGTGAGTGAACCCCAGCAGATCCAGCTCGGCTTGTTCCAGCCCGTCATGCTCCGTTTCGAGCAACCGCTGGAAAGATTTTCCTTCGTCGCGGAGCAGCACGGCAATGATCAGGCGGCCCAGGTCGTGAAACAGTCCGGCCAGAAACGCCAATTCCATCTTTTCGGGCGCCAGCGCGGAGGCGATCGTTTCCGATAGGATGGCCGTGGCGATGGAGTGCGTATTGAAGCGAGACGTGGACCACGCGGCCGGCGTAGGGACGCGGTTCCCAAAGCCGGAGAGCGAAACGCTCAGGACGAGATTGCGGATGGCATTCAGCCCCAGCTGGGAAACCGCATGCCGGACGGAAAGAACAGGGATGGCGCGTGCATAGAACGCGGAATTTGCCAGCGCCAGGACTCTGCCGGCGGTGACCGGGTCCTTTTCGATCAGGCCGGCGATTTCGGCCAGCGAAGCGCCGTCATCGGGCGCGGAGACCGAAGCCAGCAAATGCCGGACCATGGGCGACAAAGGCGGCAGGCCCTGGACCAGCGTTAGCGCTTGCGCGAGCCGATCATTGCCCGGGTAGTCCGCCACTTCCGGCATAAGGGTGCTTTCGACCCTTCTATCGGGTGAAAGCAGGCGAAGCGTTAGGGTGCTAGGGTCTCAACGGCTCGGGTATGGCCGCGCCGTCAGCCCGAGGATCCGACGCGGCATAGTTCATCCCGGTCTGGGAGTTGTGCAGGATGGCCTGGCCGCGGCCCATCGTTTCGACGTAGGCGCGCTCGAGGTGCACATCGTGCCCGCGCTCAGAGAGTTGTTGGACCGTCTCGATCGGTATGCGCGACTCAATGGCGACGTTGCAGCCGGCCGGGCCGTTCTTGAAGAAGCGCGGCGCTTCCAGAGCTTCCTGCAGGTTCATGCCGTAGTCGACGAAATTGGACACAAACTGCGCGTGTGCCATGGGCTGCACCGCGCCGCCCATGATGCCGAAGCCGATGTGCTCGTCGCCCTTTTCCATAAAGGCCGGAATGATGGTGTGGAAAGGACGCTTGCCGCCGGCCAGCACGTTGGGATGATGCGGATCGAGCGTGAACGCCGCGCCGCGGTTCTGCAGCTCGAAGCCCATGCCTTCCACCGTGACGCGCGAGCCGAAGAACGAGTAGACGCTCTGAATCCAGCTGGCGATGTTGCCGTCTTGATCGACCATGGTGAGATAGGTGGTGTTGCTGCCGACCGGATCGCCAGGAGTGACATCGCAATCGGCGTGTTGCGGATCGATCCGGGCGGCTTGCTTGCGGGCGTATTCCTTCGACAGCAATTGAGCCACGGGCGAATCGTACGTGCGCGGGTCGGCGTCGTAGCGGTGGACATCGGCATAAGCCAGCTTCATGGCTTCGATGCGCAGATGCATTTCGGGCGCGCTGAAGGGGCCGAGCGGCGAGGGTGGCGCCGTTTCCATGATGTTCAGCATTTCGAGAGCCGCCATGCCTTGGCCGTTGGGCGGCAGTTCATAGACGCGCCAGCCGCGATAGTCAATCGATAACGGAGTCACCCATTCGGGCGCGAAGGAAGCCAGATCCTGCGCGGTCATCGTCCCCCCGAGATGTTGGGAAGTTTTGAGGATCGCGGCGGCGATCTCGCCTTTGTAAAGCGCTTCGGGGCCTTGGTCTGCAACCAGCCGAAGCGCATGGGCCAGGCCGGGGTTCCGGAACAGCTCGCCGGTGCGGGGTGGACGGCCGCCGGGAAGAAAGACGCGCGCCGATTCCGCATTGCGTTTAAGCGCGGCCACGATGCCCGGCTCGGCCCAGATCTCGTGCATACCTTCATAGACGGGGAAACCCTGCTCGGCATAGGTGATCGCGTCCTGAAATAGATCTTTCCAGGGCAGTTTGCCGAAGCGCTGGTGCATCTGATACCAGCCCGCCACTGCACCCGGCACAGTAACCGCATGGATGCCTTCCTGCGGCATGTGCTTGTAATCGTGCTTCGCGAGAAACGCTGGCGAGAGCGCCATCGGCGCGGGACCCGAAGAGTTTAGGCCGGTCAGCTTTTTGGTTTTCGCGTCCCAATACATGACGAAGAGGTCCCCGCCCATGCCGCACATGAGCGGTTCGGTGACGGCCAGTACCGCGTTCGAAGCGATGGCCGCGTCCACAGCCGATCCGCCGCGCGCCAGAATCTGCGCTCCGGTCTGCGAAGCCAGCACCTGGCTGGTGGCGGCGATGCCGCGCGGGCTGATTACAATGGAGCGGCCGTAGCTGCGGCCAATTTGCGCGTTCAAAGGTGTCATGGCGAGAAGGGAAAGCCCGAGAATACCGGCCTTCCAGAAAGAGGCGCTCCTTGGGGTGTGGATCATGGGATGCGATCCAGCATAGCGCACGCCGAAGGGACTGGTGGTTGGTGGCCGGCTAAACCTTGACCAGCCCTAGCCGGATGCCGCGCATCACTGCCTCCGTCCGCGTGCCGGCGTGCAGCTTGGCCAGAATTGAATTCACGTGGAATTTCGCCGTGTGCTCGGAGATGGAAAGGCCGTGCGCGATCGCCTTGTTGCTCATGCCCTCGGCCAGCATTTCCAGGACGTCCATCTCGCGCGGCGTGAGCGGTTCGGCGGGATCCTCTGCGGGACCATGCGGGAGCAAAGGCCCCGTGTCCTCCACGGGCACAACCGCCAGCCCCGCCGCGGCCGCGTAGATCGCGGCAATGATCTGCTGCGGCGCCGCATCGGGAGACAAAACCGCACGGGCGCCCGAGCGCAGCGCCTCCAGCGAGGGCGTATCATCCGCGAGCACCACGACGGGAATCTCGCCCGCGCCGTTGGAAAGCTCTGGCACTCCCTCGCGAAGCAGCACATCGGCCTCCGGCGCCACGTTCACCACTTCGATCTCCGGGTGCCCGCTCAGGATCGCCTCCAGGCCCGCGCGCGTCACCGCCGACGCGGTCTCGATGTGAACGCGAATCAAGCCGCCTCCATCCGGGATGCGTTCAGCAGCACGGAAACCTGGCGTTCGTGCCCCCGGTCGCCTCGCAGGAAGCCGATCTTGAGGACGCCTCCCGCTGATTCGTCGATCGCGTCGCCTAAGTCATCCACCGAACGCAAGTCGCGCCCGTTCACCGACACGAGCAGATCGCCGATCAGCAGCGACGCTGTTTCCGCCGGGCTATTTGCGAGCACTTCCAGCACCAGCAGGCCCAGACCACGCATGCGGTCCGCCACTAACCGGACAACCACGCCCAGCGGTGGCCGGCTTCCGTGCTTCAAGAAGTCAGCGACGTTGTCGCTCGGAATGGCCAGCGCCAGCCCGCCTTGCACCACCATGGTGTTGATGCCCACCACGCGGCCTTCGGCGTCCGCCAATGGCCCGCCCGAATTGCCCGGCGCAAGTCGGATGGCGGCTTGCACCCAGCGCCTGCGGCCAAGCCCGCGCACCGATCCCGAAGCGTGCACCACCCCGGTGGTCAGTGCGCCGACGAATCCCAACGGATTGCCCACAGCGAGCACCAGCTCGCCGGGCCGCAGGGACTCTGAATCGCGCCAGGCCACCGGTGTGAGGCCGCCTGCGTGCAGGCGCAGCATCGCCAGGTCAGCCCGAGCATCCCGCGCCGCCACGCGAGCTTGAAACGTGCGGCCATCCCAGAGCTGGATGCGCGCCTCCTCGCCGCTCGCCACATGCGCATTCGAGACTACCGTGCCGTCCGCCGACCAGATGACGCCCGACCCCACCCCGCGCCCCTCTCGGGATTCGCTGACCACCTGAACCGTCGAGCGACGCAGCTTCTCGGCCGCCTCACCGAATCCTTGCGGCAGCATGTCAACTCTTTCGCGGCCGTTCGCCGGGTGTAACGTCCAATTCCACCAGCTTCCCGCCACGGAGCAGGCGCGCCGGCAGCTTCTTTCCCACCGAGCCTGAATCCAGCACCTCCTGGACGTGCTCCGGTTCTTGAATGCTCCGGCCTCCCAGTTCCAGCAGAACATCGCCAATAATGATGCCCGCCTGTCCGGCCGGCGCGTCATGATCGGCGCTGATCACAATCAAGCCCGTGGATGCTTTGAGGTTCAGCGTGCTTTTGAGATGCTCGGGAATGGCGACTGGTTGTAAGCCAACTCCCAGGTATCCCCGCGGAATGCGCCCATGCGCCAGCAGAGCTTCCACCACGCGGTCCACCGTTGCCAGCGGAACAGCGAAAACGGAAACGCGCGACAGCACGGGCGTCGCAATGCCGGCGAGCTTTCCCGCTGCATCCACCACTGCCGCGCCCGAAGCGCCCGGATGCAGCGCAATATCCAGGCGCACCACCTGATCCAGCCGGCCGCCGCGCCAGGTCTGCGCCGCCGGCGAAATGCTGCTGAGCACTCCGAATGCCGCGCTGACGCTATCTTTGGATCGCCCGACGGCCAGCATCACACTGCCAGGCGTGGGAATGGCCGCGGCCCTTTCTGCAACCGGCGCGGTAAGTCCGGCGACGCGCAGCACTGCCAGATCCGTGCCGGGATCACGCCCCACCAGTTCGGCGCTGAGTTTCGAACCATCTGGCGCCGTCACTTGAATGTCTTCGTCGCGGCGGATGGTGTGGTCGGCGGTAACGACCACGCCGTTGCTCCAGTGCACGCCGCTCGAATCGAACCGCGGCCGCGCGTGAACTGCCACGATCGACTGTCCAACCTGCGCCACTGTCGACGCCAGTTGTTCTGAAAAAGAAACCAGGGGATTGGTCAAGCTAATTACTCCTACCCACAGGATGCTCCCCGGAGGCTCCCGGGCGCACCGGCAGATCGGGTAGCTTGTGACCCGGCGGATCGGGTAGGTGACCTATGCTTTGGCTATGGCGGCGCGAACTTCCCGGATCTGATCGGCGTGCCGCCGGCCGTGCGCGGCGATCAACATCAGCCATTCGGTTCCGTTCAAGACTCCAAACCGGGGATGCTCTGCGGAGAGCGAATAGAGCTCGGCCGCCCGGCTTTCGGCGAACTGCACCGTTTTCGAACGCGTGGCATTGAACTGCTCCAGCGCTTGGGCCAAACTGGCGAAACGGCCAACCGGATGCGAGTACTCCGGAGCTTGCCCACGGTTGGTACGGCTGGCTACGCGCACCAGAAGCTCGGCTTCTTTCTGGCGGTCGATGTGTGGCGAGTCCAGTTTGTGCGCTTCTTCCAAGCGGCTCAGGAAGCGCTCTTCGACAGCCGTGACGTGCTCCACGCAATCCAGAATCGACCAGCGGCCCTCTTGCGGATGCGTCCTGGCGTGCCCCTCCGCGACTCCGCCGGCGGCGGCATTGAGCTCTTGGCGGCTGTTCTCCAGGATTTCGACGATGTCCCGGCGTACTTCTGGAGCCATGTGGAGCAGTCTATCAAACGGCGCGCCACCTGTTTTCCGCTTGCTCTTCGCCTCGTGCTTGCGTCAATCTGGAAAGTGCGCACTGGAGCAGATTTTGGCCACTCTTACCGATGAGCAGCAACTGATTCTGAGCACCGTTCGGCAATTTGTCGAGAAGGAAGTAATCCCGGTGGCTTCGGCCATGGAGCATCGCGACGAATATCCGCACGCGTTGGTGACCCAGATGAAAGAGATGGGGCTGTTCGGCTTGAACATTCCCGAGGAGTACGGCGGCGCGGGCGTCGATACAACCACATTCGCCATGGTGTTCGAAGAGGTCTCGCGCGGCTGGCTCGGGTTGGCGGGCGTCATCGGCAGCAACTCCGTGATGTGCGACGTCGTCGCCCGGTTCGGGACCGAAGCGCAGAAGCGGCGGTTCCTGCCCGCCATGGCGACGGGCGAAAAGCGTGGCGGCATCTGTTTGACGGAATCGAACGCCGGGACCGATCTGCAAGGGATCGCGACCACGGCCATGCGTGACGGCGATATGTACCGCGTCAATGGGTCGAAGATGTGGATCACCAACGGACGGCACGGCAACACGTTCCTGCTTCTGGCGAAGACGGATCCCACCGTGCAGCCTGCGCATCGCGGCATGAGCGCTTTCGTGATCGAAAAGGGCGCGCCAGGGATGACCGTGAGCCGGGACATCGAAAAGCTCGGGTACAAGGGCGTGGAAACCTGCGAACTGCACTTTTCTGATTTTCCCGTCCCCGCGGAAAATCTCATCGGCGGAGTGGAAGGCCAAGGCTTCAAGCAGGTGATGACCGGCTTGGAGGCGGAGAGGCTGAACGTCGCCGCGCGCGGGCTGGGCATTGCGCGGGCAGCGTTCGAAGAAGCAATCCGTTATGCGCAGCGGCGCATCACGTTCGGCAAACCGATCGCCGAATACCAAACCATCCAGAACAAGCTGGCGGACATGGCGACCAAGATCGAGGCCTCGCGGCTGCTGATCTATTCGGCCTGCGAGAAGCGCGATCGCGGCGCGCGTTGCGACCTGGAAGCCGGTATGGCCAAGCTGTTCGCCACAGAAACAGCCGCTGAAGTTTCGCTCGAGGCCATGCGCATCCTGGGCGCCAACGGATACTCGAAGGATTTTCCGGTGGAACGCTATTATCGCGATGCGCCGCTGGTGGTGATCGGCGGCGGCACCAACGAACTGCAGCGGTTGATCATCGCGCGCAACCTGCTGAAGAAGTATAAAGAGGACGCATAGATGGAGTTCGGGCGCTTTTACGAGGAGTTCGAAGTGGGTGCGGTATACCAGCATTGGCCCGGCCGCACTGTCACCGAGTACGACAACACGCTCTTCGCCCTGCTGTCGATGAATCAGAATCCGCTGTTCATCGACCAGCAGTACGCGCTCAGCCAGCCGCTCGGACGGCGGCCGGTGCTGGACTCGCTGATCTTCAGCCTGACGGTCGGCATGAGCGTGTCCGACACCAGCGGCAAGACCATCGCGAATCTGGGCTACGAAAGCGTGGTGTTCGAGCGGCCGATGTTTCCTGGCGACTCGCTTTATGCCGAATCCGAGGTGCTGGATAAGCGCGAATCGGCCAGAAAACCCGACCGCGGCATTGTGGGCGTGGAAACACGCGGCTACAATCAGCATCACGAGCGCGTGATCGTGCTCCGCCGGCATTATCTGGCGCCCAGGAAAGGCACTGCATGAAGGAATACACGCGAGAGCTGGTTGGATTTCTGCATCCGCTTGAAGCTTCGGATCTGCCCCCCGATGTTCTCGATCGCGCGCGCTATTTTTTGCTCGACTATCTCGCGGTTGCGATTCGTGGCTCGCGCGAGGACTCGGCGCAAGCGCTGCAGCGGATGGTTCAACGCATCGGCGCGAACGGTTGCGCGACCATCCTGGGAACAAAAGCGCGGACCATCCCCGGTTTGGCCGCTCTCGCCAACGGCGCGGCCGCGCACGGCATCGAGATGGATGACACACACAGCGGCGGATCGATTCATCTGGGCGCAACCATGTACTCGGCGGCGTTGGCCCTGGCGGAGACTATGCCGGATACGTCGATGGATTCCTTGCTCACTGCCGTAGTGGCCGGCTTCGAAGCTACCGCGCGCATCGCCATGGCGGTGCAGCCCAAGGAACACTACGCTCTCGGATTTCACCCCACGCAAACCTGCGGCGTTTTCGGCGCGGCCCTCACGTCCGCGAAGCTGCTCGGTCTGAGCGCCGATCAAACCCTAGCGGCCGTGGGCATCGCGGGCAGCATGGCCGCCGGGTCGATGGAGTTCCTGGCCGAAGGCGCCTGGACCAAGCGCATCCATCCGGGGTTGGCCGCGCAGAACGGGATTCATGCAGCCTTGCTGGCCGCTGAAGGCTTCAGCGGACCGCTCCACATCCTGGAAGGCCGCGACGGCTTCCTGCACGGCTACTCGCGCAACCCCGTGCCGGAGCGCCTGACTGCGAAGCTCGGCGAATCGTTTGAGATTCTGCACACCGCAGTCAAGCCGCACGCCTGCTGCCGCTACATGCAAGGCCCGATCGACGCCATTCTGGCTCTGGCGCGCGAGCACAATCTGGAGGCTAGCCAGGTCCGCCGCATCGAGGTCGCGATTCTTGCAGCCGGATGGAACATCGTCGCCGATCCGCGCGAGAAGAAATACAACCCCGATTCGATTGTCGACGCACAGTTCTCCATGCCCTTCGGCGCAGCGGTCGCGCTACTGGATGGCGCGGCGGGTTTGGACCAATTCACTATGCAAAAGATCCGTTCGCCGCGAGTCCGCGAAGTGATGGCCAAGGTCGCGCTGGTGAAGGATGCGCGGCTCGAAGAGACGTTTCCGAAAGAGTGGCCGGCGCGCGTGACCATCGAAACGGAAGACGGTCGGCGCCTCGAAAAGTTCGTTCGCTATCCCAAGGGCGATCCCGAGAATCCGCTGAGCTGGGACGAAATGGCCGCGAAGTTCCGGTCGCTCGCCGGCGCCGTCCTGTCCGAAGAACGGTGCAGCGTAATCATTGACGCGATTTCGAGTGCCAAGCCGGCCGCTCTGCCGGTGCTCTGCTGCTAGGCGCCGATGCGCACCAGCACTTTGCCCAGGGGGCCCTCGGCCAAACGTTGGAAGGCTGCTTTGACGTCTTCGAAGGGATAGACGTGATCGACCACGGGCCGCTGGCCGATCGCGTTCAGCCGCTCCACGATCTGTTTCCAGGCGGTCTGAGCGGACTCAGCCGTGTAGTCGGACACGGCGACGCCCCCGATCCGATTCCGCCGGAAGAAAAGCGAAGCCGTGTTGAACTCGGGAACCGCGCCGCCGCTCCGGCCCACCACGCTGATGCGCCCGCCATAGCCCAGCATCGCGATCACCTGGTTGAACAACGCATCGCCGACGTTGTCCACGGCGATGTCCACCTTCTTCGGTGCAATCGCGGCCATCACCTGCTTGCGTAAGGCCGGATCGCTGGGATTGAAAACGAAATCCGCGCCCATTTCGCGCAGCTTCGCGCCTTTCTCGGCGCTCCGCGATAAGGCCACGACCGTCAGCCCCATCGACTTGCCCAGTTGCACGGACGCGGTCCCCACGCCTCCGGATGCGCCGGTCACCAGCAGGACCGATCCGGGTGCGGGCGGCGCGGGCGGATCGCTCCACTGCGTGAGAGCCTGCCACGCGGTCAAATAGACCAGAGGCGCGCCGGCCGTCTGTTCGAGCGACCATCCGGCGGGTGGTGGTGCCAGGCTCGCCGCCGGCACAACGACTTTTTCCGCGAGCGTTCCCCATACCTCAACGCCGACATCGCAGCGCAGAATGCCGGCGGTGCCGCCGGCGCGCACGTTGGTCACGCCGGATCCGACGGCTTCCACTTGGCCCACGCCATCGCGGCCGAGAATATGCGGCAACGCCGGTTTGGCCGGATATAGGTTTTGCGCCAGGAAGGCGTCCGCGGGATTCAGAGCGGCGAACTGCATTCGCAGCAGCGCCTGGCCCGGTCCAGGCTGCGGGTCTGCCACCTCGCCCAACCGCAAATTCTCCACACCCGTATACCCGTCCATGAACCAAGCGCGCATTTTCGTATTGTCGCGCAGTCGGCGGGATAGAGAGGCTATTTTTTTTCGAAGACCGCCAGATCGATGGCGTCGGCCATGGCTTTGTAGCCGACGTCGTTGGGATGCAGATGGTCGCGAATGTTGAAGTCAGCGCGAATCTGTTTGGCATTGGCCGAATCGCGCTCGACTGCGTCGAAGTCCGTCACCGCGTCGAAGGCCCCGCCGGTCAGGATCCAATGATTCACCGCCTGCCGCTCGGTTTCACCGGTCTCGCTATAGTACGCGGCGCCTTCGAAGGGGGTCAGCGTGCAGCCCATCACCTTGATGCCGTGCTCGTGCGCGCGCTCGATCAACTGCCGTAACCCGGCGATGAGATCGTCCGCCGAGACGGCGTCCGCGCTGGAGCCGCCGGCCCGGAACGGGAAGCCGATATCGTTAATTCCTTCCAGGATGATCACCCACCTGACGGCCGGCTGGCTCAACACGTCGCGATCGAAGCGGGCCAGGGCGTTCGTGCCGACCAGATCGTGCAGAATCCGGTTGCCGGAGATGCCTTCGTTCACCACCGCCAGGTTGGAAGTCCGCCGGTTCTCTTGAAGCCGCGCGGCGAGAAAGCTGGGCCAGCTGCGATCGGTGTCCGGCGTCGAAGTGGCGCCATCCGTGATCGAATCGCCGAACGCCACGATTGCACCGGCATTGGCGGGCGCGAGCACCTCCACTTGGGAAAGGAAATACCAGGACTGCGACGTGCTAGCGTCGGGCAACGAAGCGTGCCCCGCGGCGTCGCCTTCGACGATGTAGGTGGTGTGCAGGCCGACGGAGTGCATCGTGAGCTGGTTGGCCTCGTTCGGGACGTAAATGCTGACCACCAGGTCTGCCAGCTTCGGCACGTCGAGATCCACTGGATCGCTCAGCATCAGCGCTCCCGGCGGGATGGTGCAAGACGGCTCGCCGGCGAACTTCAAGGTCCGATCGGACGCGGGCAGGATAGCCGAATCCTTGTCGCGGAGCGCGACGTGCGCCGCCCCCACCACCAGCGGTTCTTTGCCGTAAGCATTGGAAAGCTCGATGCGTACGCGCCGGCCGCCAAGGCTGGTACGGACGATCATGCGGATCGTCTGGTTGTGAAAGCTGGTGATTTGCCGGAAGGCCGGTGGCGCGGCGGGAGGCGTTTGCGTTTGACCAGCCGGGCGCGGCGGCGGAGGCGGGCCCAGGGTGAAAGGTTGTTGGGGGGCGGCGGCCCACGTTGGGACCCAATGCCCCGCGGACTTGTCTTGCGCGAAAGACGGAACGCTTAAGGCAGCCGTCACAACGGCAACCGCTGCCAGTTCTCTACGCCAGGACCCGCCGCTCACTTATCCTGCTTTTCGTCCTTCGGTTCCGGTGCTCCGGTGCCGGGGGACCCGATGAACAGCTTCCTTCCATCCGGGTAGGTGATGTTGCTGCCATTGGCCCGGTTCGACTGGTCTTTCGCCTGCCAGCCTTCCACAACGATTTCTGTTCCGGGCGGCAACGAGTGCTTATTGAACCCGCGGCGCAGCAGCCCGTTCGGCGCGCCGGCTTCGATCATCCATTCGGTCGTGGTTCCGTCCGCGTTCTTCACTGCCAGGTGGATCCAAGCGTGCGGATTGATCCAATCCATTTTCGTGACAGTGCCCTTGAGGACTAACGGCCGGTTGACGTCGAATTCCGCGGCGAATGCATGATGCGCCCAGGCTGGAGCCGCACTGAGCAGAAGCCCAACTCCCGCGGCGGCAATCCAAAGTTTCGTTCTCATTATGATTCCTTTCGTGCTGATTACTATTGCTTCGCAGCGGCGGCAGCCTTCTTGGCTTCTTCCATTCGCGCCGTGCTCAGCATATTGCGCATGGCCATGTTGCCTTCGTGGCATGCGTACTCAAAAAGCTGATACCCCGCTTCATGAGTGATCGGAAACTCATAGCTCCAGGGCGCGGTGTAAGTGAACGGATCGTCGACGGTCATCTTGTAGTCGATCGTGTTCGTCCCAGTGCGCGTGAAGCGCTCGGTCGTATGGAGAGCTTCGCTGGTAGGCGGGCCGAAGTCGCCGTTGACGCCGATGGCCGTCTTACCGAGGAAATTGGTGGTATCCACGACCAGCGTGTTGCCTTCCCAATGGCCGATCGCGTCGCCCATATAGGACCGGTAGCCGGAACCGGCGTGCTCCAGTTTGTCGCCCAGCGGAATGATGCGAACGTCGTGTACCATCTCATAACGGATGGACACGTATCCGGGCGCTTGCACGATCTCCAGTCCGTTGCCATAGATGACTGGAATGATGGAACCGGCGATGCCGCGCGTGATGCAGCGGTCATACAGGCTCCAGTCCACATAGGAGTCTTGCTTACGTCGCATTTCCTGCTTCTCGGCCAGCAGTTTGGCCGCCTCCGGGGTAATCGGAGGGATATGGCCATCCTCAGGATCCATCACCTGAGAAGTCAGCGGAGAAGCTCTTCTGGCGAACTCGCCCCAGTGACCGGGCACTGGCGCCGCATCGACGCCCCGGCCATAGCGGCCCTGCGCCGGAGGCGGGGTCTCGCCCTTTTCCTTGGCCTCCAGTTCCGCGACGGCGGGAGAATGGGCAGGCCCGCCCTTGTCGATGAATTCCTGGGACTGTTCTACGCGTTTTTCCCGCTGCTGGATCTCATCCTCGGTGAGAAAGCGGCGTGTTCCGTATTGCTTAGGCCTTTCAAAAGGCACGCCCCAGGTGTCGTCGCTGGTCCAGGTGCCTTGCAGGTCCGGATCGCCCCACGGGGTCTCGGGAGCGGACCAGTTTTTATCCGTCTTGCCTTCTTCGGAAGAAGTCGACTGAGCCGCCGCCGGAACAGATGCAAGCGCCAGCAACGCCAGCGCGCTCGACAACAGAAATATCTGTTTTCTCATTGCGAGTCCCCTTTCTGTGGATGCCTGCACTTGAAATTATCCTACAATTCAACCGAAGCCGGAGGCGCGATCACTTGCTATCCGGCGTCTTTTTGACGAGATCGCCGTACAGCAGTTGCTCGCTGAATTCCACGCACTTGAACTCTAGCAGCCGCGCGTTCTTCTCGCGGCGGCGGTACAGCGGCAAACTGATCTTCCAGGGCCGGCTGTACATGGTGGAGTCCTCAATGGTGGCTTCGTAATTGATCGTGTTGGCGTCGAGCATGGTGTAACGCTCCACCACGTGCAGGCTGTCGCTGGTGTAATCGCCGGCGCGGTCCAACCACGGCTTGCCGTTAAATCCAATGACATCCACCACCAGAGTGTCGCCGTCCCAGTGCCCGTTGGAGGTTCCCATCCAGGTGTCCACCGCGGCCTCTTCTGGCTTTCCCATATTGATGAGGCGATTGGTAGTGGCGAATTCGTAGGCAAACAGGATGTCTTTTTGCGACTGAATGATTTGGAACGGGAACGGCTGGTAGGTGGCGCGCGGTACGCCCGGCATGTAGCACTTGACCTCCGGGTCATCCTTCCAGCGATTGGCGTAATCCTTTTTCTTTTGCTCCAAAGCCGCGGGTAGATAAGGGATATCGCCGCCTTCCACGATGCTCTGTCCGGGGGGAATGGCGCCCACCGCGCCGAGTTGATAAAAGGGGCCGGCCTCCGCGCTGTGGTCCTCAATGTCCCAGTCCGCCGTGCCAAAGGCCTGCCACAGGCCGGTGAGATTGGGTTTCCCGGCGGCGGTGCGCGGAATGCCCCCGCTCTGCGCGGCCGCCGGGACGGCCATGCCGAAAGCCGCGATGCACGCGGCAGCCAGGATAATCGGGTTAAGACTGTTTCGCATTAGTTCGTTACTCTCCAACTTCAGCTAAAAAGCATATCACCGCCGCCTCTCGGGCGGCGGATCAAGTCTCCACGTTGTACACTGGCATCTAGTGGATCACATTTGCCTGTGAGTGTAAATCCGCCCGCGGCGCCGGACATCTCCGTCGTGATTCCGGCCTACAATGCCGGCAGTTGTCTGGACCAATGCCTGGATGCGCTCGCGCGCCAGGACTTGGCGCCCCGCGAAATTATCGTTGTCGACGATGGCTCCACGGACGGTTCGATGGCGCGAGCCGCGGAACGTGGAGTCACGATTCTCAAGACCTCCGGACGCCGTGGCCCGGCCGAAGCCCGGAATGCGGGCGCGCGCGCCGCTCACGGCCGGATCGTGTTCTTCCTGGACGCCGACGTTTGCGCGCACGAGGACGCCATCGCCCGGGTGGCCGCCGCTTTCGCGGATGGTGCCGTAGACGCGGTCATCGGCTCCTATGACGACGATCCCTCCTCGCGCGATTTTCTCTCCCAATACAAGAATCTGATGCATCACTTCGTTCATCAAACCGCGCGAAGCGAGGCTTCCACCTTCTGGAGCGGCTGCGGGGCCGTCCGCCGCGAGGTGTTTCTCGAGTTCAGCGGTTTCGATGAAAGCTATAAACGGCCCGCCATTGAGGACATCGAATTGGGATACCGGCTCCGCAAGGCCGGCCGCCGGATCCTGCTGGACCGTGATCTCCATGTGAAGCATCTGAAGCGCTGGACCTTCTGGAACCTGCTGAAGACCGACGTTCTCGACCGGGGCGTCCCCTGGACCGAATTGATCCTGCGCGATCAGAACCTGCCCAACGATCTGAATATCCAGATCAGCCAGCGCATCAGCATCGGCCTGGTTTACCTGATGCTGGGTCTGGCGGCGCTCTATTTGGTCCGCTGGGGCGGCTATTTTCTGGCTCCGTTTCTGGCAATTCTGTTCGTCCTGTTGATCCGCTTCTGGGCGGACGGATCGAAGACGCGCTCGCGCGGCGCCGCGGTCATGATGCTGGTGGTGGCAGGCGCCATCATCGCCTTGTCGCAACACCACTATATGCGCGGCCTGGTGCCGATTATCGTGTGCAGCGTGCCGCTGCTTTTCATTCGCCACCGCGAGTCGGTGAGCGGACGTATGCGCATCTTGAATGAGTGCCTTAGCTGGCTTTACATTGTGGCCGTGATCCTGGTCTCGTTGCGGTATCTGTATCAGGGCCGCTGGGTCTTGCTGGGCATTGTCGGCTGCGCGGCTCTGATCGCGACGCTCAACAACCGCTTCTATTTGTTTTTGGCGGAGAAACGAGGCCGCCTGTTCGCCGTCGCTGCTTTCCCGTTTCACCTGCTCTATCACTTCTACAACGGCGTGTCTTTTGGGATTGGAATGTGCCTCTGGATGATGCGTTCGCTGGGAGGGCCATCCCGGCCGGCGGGCAAACCGGTGGAGAGCTCCGAGCCGCCGGTGGATGCCTAGCTCCGCCTACCGGTCGAACGCGTAAACAACGAAGTCGTGGTCCTGGTAGAGGCGCGTCAGGCGGCCGCGTCGCCGCGCCGCTTCTTCCAGCTTCGCCAAATTGAAACTCTGGGGAAGGATCAGATAGTCGCCCTGGCTTTCTTCAAGAACCTCGAGGACATCCGCCGGCCGATATCGCCGGTCGTTGCGGTAAGCATGCCAGAATAGCCCGGGATTCGGCGCGTAGGCGACGGCCCAATCGCCCACGCTCGCCACGCGGCCCGACGCCGGCGCGCGTTTGCTGAGAAACTCCGCCGCCGCGTAGGGCGGGAGCGTGCGGCGCAGGAACGTGGCGCCGTCGATTTGCCGGAGCAGCAGCGGAATCTCCGCTGGCGCCATCTCCAGAATGATCGTGACGGGAAGGGCAAACACAAGCGCGGCCGTCATTGCCGCGAGAGAGAGCCATTTCGGCAACAAAGCCAACCGCCGCGCTCCCAGCGCCGCCAGCAATAGCACCGGGCCGATGGCGTAGCGCGGCACGCCAAACGCGTAGGTCCAAGGCACGAAGTACACCAACCCGAACAACCACAACACCGCTTCCGTTCTTCGCGCCAGCGCGTCCGGCGGCCGCAGCAACCACAAGGGAGCCAGCAGCAGAAGCAGGATGCCTAGCGGATTGGGCGTCGGGTACGAGTACGCCTTGCCGCTGAAATGGATCGAATAGGGACGGAACAGGTACCGCTCCAGCCGGGTGAGCCGGGTCCTGTGATACCTCGTGCTGGACGCGATCCCCATATCCGCTGGATACAACGCATTCCCTTTGGCCAGGTAGGTCCGGGTTTGCCAGAACAGACCGAAAACCACCAGAATGATGGCAACCACGAACGCGGAAGGGATTCTCTTCGGCTGGCGCCAGATGGCTTGTACGTATGCGAGCCCGAGCGGAACGGCGCCGAAGATAGCGACCAGCTTTACGTCCAGGCTCATCGCGAGAAAAAACGCGCTGCCCACAATCCAGCGAAAATTGCCGTCCTCGCGCCAGCGCAGATAGAAGAGCAGCGCGGCGAGCTGAAAAGCCGTGAACGGCAGATCATTCTTGATGATGCTGCCGGCGGCGTGGAGATAGGGCACCGAAGCGCCCAGGGCTACGCCCGTCACAGCCCAGGAGCGTGCGATGCCGCAGGACCGCGCAATCTTGTAGATCAGCATCAGCGCCAGGCAAAAGAAAACCGGATTGATCATTTGGGCCGCGGGCTGTCCCCCGAGTGCATACGCCGCGCTGGCCAGCACCTCGAATCCTTGCGGGTAATAGCCGTAGTTCAGCGCCGGTGGGGCCGCCGCGGAGTGCTGGATCAGGTAGGCGCGCGCCAGGGCCAGATGAGAGCGAATGGCGTCTCCGTCCCAGGCCGGCGTAAGCACCGCCGCTGTTGTGAACAGGACCAGAACGATCGCCACGAAAACGGCGAGGCTGACGTGAGACGCCGTGATTTCCGGGTCCGCAAGCCAGGCCGATCGCATCGACCCGAGTTCTTTAGCCAATCCGCGCAAATGTTTTCCCAAGACCAAAAGCGGGAGTGCGAACAAGACTGCGAAGACCCAGGTGCGGAATGCGCCGGTCATTCCGAGGACGAACAGCGCGCAGGAAAACAGACCCAGGCCAGCCGCCGTGCTGCACGCGACATCGGTGGTGGTTCCCATCCAATCCGTCAGCTGCTTGCCGGTCACAAACGCGGCCAGGGCGATCCATAGCGTGACCGCGACGGCGAGCGGCGCATAGAGCGCCAAAATCAGCAGCGCAGCCGCGGGAAGCACGACGGGTTCGTGACGCCAAAAGCCGGAACGCCGCAGGAAGTGATAGCCGGCCCCGGCCACCAGCAGAGACGGGAACGCCAGCAGCAGAAGAAGATAAAGACGCGAGTCAACCGTGCGGAAGACGTTCAGGTGCCAGAGGAATGGCTGGACCATCCACGCGAGAACCAGCAGTACCCATGCGGCCCAGGCGTACGGGATCCAGTTTTTGCGCATCAAGTGTTGTTGTAGCAGAATGGCGGACGAGCCCTACCGGGTGACGACGTTTTTCAAGAGGCGGTCCAGATCACCGATGGCGCGGCGGATGCGTCCGTTATCGGCCGTCAACGCTGACTCTTCCAGCACCGCCCCAATTGTGGTAATTTCAGCGAATCCATAGCCGGCGCCCGATCCGGCCATTTGGTGACCCAGCGTCTGGATGGTGGCAAAGTCGCGCTGCTCGAGTGCGGTTTCGAGCGCGGAGACATCATGCCGGCGCTTCTCCAGATAGCCGGGTACCACGGGTTTGAGCCAGTCCTCGACGATGACCGGAACCGGCGCTTCGCTGCGCGGCTCTGGAGCATGCCGTGCGATCGCTGCCAGCAACGCCGCCTTGGCGATGGGTTTGGTCAGGTGGTCGGTGCAGCCGGCCGCGAGGCTGCGCTCGCGCGCTTCCTCGAAGGCGTGCGCGGTTAGAGCCAGCACGGGGGTCGCGGGGGCGCCCCGCTTGTTCTCGTGCTCGCGAATGGCGCGGACCGCCGCATACCCGTCCATCACGGGCATCTCCGCATCCATCAGGATCAGGTCGTAAACGGCCTGCTGGAACCGCTCCACGGCGTCGACGCCGTTTTCCACTTCATCGATCACGCAGGCCGTTGCTTTCAAATAGCCGCGAATCAGGAAGCGGTTGTCGGCGGAGTCGTCGGCCAGAAGAATCCGCAACGCCAGCTTGCTCAACTCGGCGGCCGGCGCATCCTCAGCGGCCTCCGGCACGTTGGCATCGCCCACCGTCATGCGAACGGTGAAATGGATCGTGCTGCCCGCGCCCAGCGTGCTGTCGGCCCAGATGCGTCCGCCCATCAATTCCACGAATCGTTTGGAGATCGCCAGGCCCAGCCCGGTTCCACCGTACTTGCGGGTGGTGGAAGCATCCGCCTGGGTGAAACTCTCGAAGATCGTCGAAATGCGATCGGCGGGAATTCCCGGGCCGGTGTCGCCCACCGCAAAATGGAGTTCGTCCGCGAGTTGCTCGACGCTCACGCGGATCGCGCCGCGTTCCGTGAACTTGACGGCGTTGCCCAGCAGGTTCAGTAGTATCTGCCTCAACCGTCCGGGATCGCCCATCCAGCGCGCGGCGAGTCCGGGCTGGATCGCGCAATGGACTTCCAGACCCTTGGCGCGCGCCCGCACCGCGATGATCTCGATGGCTTCGCCGACGACCTCGGCGAGCTGGAACCCGATGCATTCCAACTGGATCTGTCCGGCCTCCACTTTGGAGAAATCGAGAATATCGTTGATGACGTTGAGCAGATTGCCGCCGGCGCGCTGAAAAATGCGAACGTATTCGCGCTGCTCCGCGGTGAGCTCGGTCTCGGAAAGCAGCTCCGCCATGCCCAACAGCGAGTTCAGCGGTGTCCGGATTTCGTGGCTCATGCGAGCCAGGAATTCGCTCTTGGCTTCGGTGGCACGCGCCAGTTCGCGGCTGAGTTTGGCGATCTGTTCCTCCGCCAGCTTGGCCTCGTGCGCGTACTGCACGAACGCCTGCGCCTGATTGAAACGGGAATCCACCCGTTCAATGAGCAGCAGATTCCGGACTCCGGCCACCGCAACCGCCCGGAAGTGCAGCTCGCGCCCTGAGTCGTCGGCTTGCGTCCAAAGATCGGAAGAAAGCCTCGGCCGGCCCCCTGGGTAGGCCCAATACTCCTCCGCGTCCTGCAGGAACAGTTCCAGAAACGGAAAAGCATCGGTCACATCGCCGTCGGGCAGCCAGCGCGGCGCGCTTCCCAGCGCGCGGAACGTTCCTTCGCCCGTTCTCTCCAGCACCGCATAGCCGAGCGCCGCGAACAGATCGAATTGGGCCGAGGGACTCACGATTCCGCGCTCCTGCTGAGGCCATTGGCGCCGCGGATCAATTTCGCCGCAAGAGCCAGAAACATCTCTTCCACGCCCGTGCCGGCCTTGGCGCTGGTCTCAAACGTGAGCCAGCCGTATTGCTCAATCTCTACGCCCCGCACCTCCCACTGCTCGCGCAGATCGGCTTTATTGACTACCAGCACGAACGGCAGCGGCCCAAGCATCGCGGCGATGCGCTTCTGCAATTCCGCCGCCTTGATCAGCGAGGCCGCGCGGCAGCCGTCCACCACCAGGATGTAGCCCGAGGCGCCCCGCAGGTGCGACACATTGAGCGGCGCTAAATCGTCCTCCCCCGCCAGATCCCACAGCATCAGAGTCATCTCGGCGCCGTCGACGCTCACATCCTTGCGGTCGATCTTGACGCCGACCGTGGTGTGATAGCGTTCGTCGAACATGCTCTCCACAAAGCGCCGCACGAGGCTCGTTTTCCCCACGCCGAACTGTCCGACCATGCAGATTTTCTTTTTCAACATTGTGGCCGCGGTTCGCGCTACGGGATTCCGATCACTCGAAACGACGCGCTGCGGCAAAACAGGCGTTCCTCGTCGTTCACGGCCGAGCAGGTTTCGTGATCGCGGTCTTCCGGCACGGCGCTCATCCGTGACGCCGGCACTCCCAGCGAGATCAGCGCGGCTCGCACGTTTTCGGCGCGCGCACGGGCCAGCATCGAGTTGAATTGCTCCGTGCCCACCGGATCGTGGTTGCCGCGTACCTCAACCTGGACCGTCTGGCCCACCGACGCCGCCGCCCGTGTGAGCGCCAGGATCTGCGCCGCCACGTCGTCCAGCAGGAATTGCTGCCCGGGGGGCACCTCCGCGCTACCGGTCGCAAAGCGGAATGCGCGGCGCTCCACGTCCTGTTTCAGCTCCTCCACCCGCCGCCGGCCGGCGAATCGAGGTTCCAGCGAATGATACTCCTCCCAATGAAACACGGCCCGCTTGGCGTCGAGATCCGCCGCGCGTAACAGCACCGCTGGATCGGAGGCCAAAGGATCGCGCAGCCCGGAAATATAATACGTGCCGCCGCGCTTTTCAGCGCTCACCAGCACGATGCCCGGTTCCCCGCTCAGCCGGTGCGCGAAGTTCGCCCAGCGGCGCTCCAGCGCCGTGGAAGAAATCCACCAGCCGGCCAGCACCGCGAGCAACAGCAGCGGAGTCCCAAACAACAGGGCGCGCGCCGCCCGCGAAGTAGCCCGGCGTTCTTCGGCGCGGCCTTGGCCCACCAGGCAAGCCGCCAGCTGCGGCCGGCACTCTTCAAACTCCGCTGTGTCCCCATCGAACGCGTGGAGCGCTTCGGCATAAGTCTGCTCGATGGCGTCCAGCGTGTCCTGAAACCGGCGCGTGAGATTGCGCGGCGCTACACCGCGCACAAATCCGGCCAGAATTGCGTCCGGGCCATAGGCCAGCACCACGCCGGTCTCGCCCATGCGAATGGTCTCCAGGTTCTCGGTCTCCGCGCCGCTGACCGAATCGCGCACGAAATCCTGGATCGCCGTCAGCATCCCCGAGACCATCTCCGGATCTTTCGCTTCGGCGGCCGCCGCGGCAACGTGCTGCAGCAACAGCCCCGTTTTGCGGTGAATCAAGAACACCTGCTCCACCCGGAACAGCAGGCTCCGCAGCATGACAATCTCGGCATAGCGTCTGCCCGTGCGGAAGGACTCCCAGCGCCAGCGCAAGCTGCGCCACGTGAAGCTTTGCTCCAGCGTCTGGCTGAGCGACTGCAGCATGCTGTCCAGCTCCGACGTGATGGCCCGCCGGATGGCCTTGCCGAAAATCGGGAACAAGGCGTCGGCCAGCATGCGCGGGTTGGATTGCACGGAAAGCTGCAGCGCTTCTTCCAGCAGCGGCTGCAGCGCGCGGCGCAACTTGGCATCCGATCGCAGACGCACCGCTTCCGCCAGCACGCCCGCGACATCCTCGGCGCGCCGCGACGGATTATCCAGCCGCTGGCGCAAAGCGTCCCAAGCTTCGCGATCCGGCCCCAGCAGGATCGCGCGCAGCTCCGCCAACGGCTGATCGTCGGAGGCAGGGCGCTTGGTTGCACCGTCGGTTGGCATGGTACGAAAGCCGCGGCTAATCCGCGCCCGTCACCTTGAATTGGTCCGTCAGGCGCAGCGATACTTCCGAGAAAAGACTGGCCAGCGCGGCGCGATCCGTCTTGGCGTGCTGCAGCTCCTGCGAGCGGCGCTCCAGCAAAGCGACCAGTTCCTCGCCTTTCAACTGGATGGCGTCGGACAATTCCTTCGAGCGCTGCAGCAGGTCGTTGCGAATCTCGCGCTTGGCTTGCGCCTCCTGATTCTCGAATTCGCCGATCTTGCGGAAGATCGACGCCGAGGTGGACGACAAGTCCGACGTCAGCCGCGTCTGGCCTTCCGCCCGCTCCTCGCGCTCCGTATTGAGCCGGGCCTCCAGCGCGGCCAGTTCTTTGTGAACGAACGCCTCCAACGCGTCCAGATGCCGCCGCGTCGTATCGCGGAGCTCCTGCGACTCCTTGCGCAGCGCTTCCTCCAGCCGCGAAAATCGCTGCTCGTAGTCGCGCATCTGCGTGCCGAACAGAATGTCGCGGATCTTGTCGACGTTGCCCGCGCTGGCATCGTGCAGGGGCTCCGCTGAGGCCGGGTAAGCGGCACCTGGTTGGGCCAGATCCGGAAAATTCGCATTCTCTTCCGCGCCGCCGTTGGACGTAATTGGATTCATGAGGCTCCCTCCGCGTCGTTGCTAGAGATACTTAATGAAGATCACTTCGTTGCCTTTTGCGCTGTAAATCAGCTCGTCGGCAAAACTCCTGGTCATGAGCAGACCGAATCCGCCGGGTCGGATTCCCAGTTCGCTTCGTAGCTCGATGTGCCGGAACGGCGCATCCGGCGTATTCGCCACCGCAGCGTGCGCGAGGTTCTCCATGGAAAAGCCCTCGCCTGGGTCGCGGATGTAGTACACGATGCTGCGCGCGGTCCGGATGTAGCTCAGGTCCACCCTTTTCTCCGGGTCCAAATGGCCGCCGTGTTCGATGGCATTCATGAGCAACTCGCGGAAAGCGATCGCGATCTGCTCCCGCTCCCCGGCCTGGAGATCCGCCGGAAGTTCCCGCACGAATTGGGTCAGGCGGTCGGCCGTGGCCAGCTTGCACTTGATCTGCAGAGAAATCCAGTTGGGCTTGTCGGAAATGATCCGGATATCGTCCTCGGCCACCGTGGCCCTCAACGCGGTTTCCAGCGTAACGAGCAGCGAATCCCGCACAAAGGGCTTTGCCACGTAGGCGGTCGCCTCCTGGCGCAGCGATCCGAGGATGTGATCGGACGTGTTTCTCACGGTCATCATCACCACCGGCAGACCGGGATAGCGTTCCCTGAGGCGGCCCAGCAGGGTAAGCCCGTCCATTCCGGGCATCAGGATGTCCGTCAGCACCGCGTCATAGCAGCGGGTATTGAGCCGCGCCAGGGCCTCGTGGCCATTGGCGGCGCTATCGATTTCCCAGGGCTCTCCCGCCAGCATGGCGCGAATCAGATCGTGGATGGCCGGGTCGTCGTCAACGACGAGCAGCGTTCGTGCTTTCGCGGCGGCCATGGACTACCAGAATACATGAAGCAGAAGCCGTGGTTGGTAACAGCGGAGGCGGGTAGAGTACCAGTCCTATTACACAAGGCCGGGATGGCGGACTGGCTGTCGCGGATCCCGACCCTGTGCTCGCGCGGCACGAAAATACCGCACGCCTCCTCCGAGGAAATCGACCAAGACCATTAAAGAGGAACGTGCTGCCGGCGACTCATGCCTAAGAGAGCGCGCCTCCCTCTGAAAGTCCGCCAATCCTCGCGGGGTACGAAAGGCTGTTGTGCTCGATTGTGTTATGATGCCCGCACGGCGGCACGGGGAAATGTCGGAGCCAACCGGAGACATCACACGGCTACTGCACCAATGGCGCGAGGGGAGCCGTGAAGCCGAAAACGAGCTCTTCGTTCTAGTACTTCCAGACCTCCGGCGCCTGGCTCATTACCTGATGCGGCGTGAGCGCCCCGACCACTCCATGCAGGCCACCGAGCTGGTCAACCAGATTTATCTCCGCCTGGTGGCCGCCAAGGATCGGGACTGGCAGAACCGGCGCCATTTTTTCGCTATAGCTGCTAGAGCCATGCGAAGGTACCTGATCGATCACGCCCGCGGGCGGCCCGACGCCGAATTCGTCGCCCTGGAAGGGCTGGACAATTTGATTCGTGCCGACAGCGCCCAGGTCGACGTCGCCATCACCGTGGACCGGCTGCTGGATCAGCTGGCCGAAGTGAACCCGGATTGGTGCAGTCTGGTGGAAGTTAAGTATTTTCTGGGACTTACGGACGAGGAAGCGGCCGAGGCCCTGGGATTGAAACTGCGTTCCATGCAGCGTATGTGGCGCGATGCCCGGCAGTGGCTGTTTGAACGGATGGAGTCTGGCAATGACCCGCAAGGCGCAGGACGATGACCTGATCATGAGTCTGGTCGACCTGGCGCTGGCGCGCCCGGCCGAGGAGCGCGCGGCCTATCTTCGCGGCGCCTGCCGCGGCGAGCCCGAGCTCTACAGCCAGGTTTGGCACTACGTCGAGTGGGAACAGCGCATGAACGGCTTCCTGCTCAAGCCGCTTTGCCCGCCGGCCGCTTATGAGCATCCTTTTGAACCGGGACAGTTGTTGGACAACCGCTTTCGCATCACGCGCGAAGTGGCGCAAGGCGGGATGGGCATCGTGTACGAGGCCCTGGACGAAAAGCTGGAACGGCGCATCGCGCTGAAGTGCGCCAAAATCGGCTTTCGCAAACGCCTGCCGCCCGAAGTGCGGCATGCCACCGAAATCAGCCATCCCAATGTCTGCAAGATTTACGAGATCCATACCGCTTCCACCGATCAGGGCGAAGTCGACTTTCTCACCATGGAGTTTCTGGAGGGTGAGACGCTGGCCGAGCGCCTGGATCGCGGTCCGCTGCCCCTGGACGAACCGCGCACCGTCGCGCGCCAGCTCTGCGCCGGCCTGGCGGCCGCCCACCACAACGGGGTGATACACGGCGATCTCAAGAGCGGTAACGTAATTCTGACCACGGAAGCGAGTGGCCAGACGCGGGCCGTTATCACGGACTTTGGTCTGGCCCGCCCGGCCCATAGCACCGCTCTACCGGAGGAACGCGGGGGTACGCCGGACTACATGGCGCCCGAGCTATGGAAGGGGGAAGAACCCACCGCGGCCTCCGATGTCTACGCGCTGGGCGTGATTTTGTATGAGCTTGCCTCCGGCCACCGGCTCCGGCGCCCCGAGATGTCCTGGGAGGAACGGCTGATCTGGAAGCCCCCGTCCATTTCCCCCAAATGGGATCGCATCCTGGGGCGCTGTCTGGAGCCGGACCCGAAGCGCAGATTTCAAACCGGCGACGAAGTGGCCCAGGCGTTGGCTCCGGTGCATTCCCGGTCCTGGTTTCTGCCCGCGGCTGCCGCTGCCGTATTGGCTGTACTCACGGGTCTGGTGACCTATCAGCGCACCACCACTTCGCCTGAGTCCGTGCGTTTGGCGCTACTGCCGCTGGGAGCCGATCGCAGTACCGAGGCGATCGCCGAGGGATTGTTTCGCGACGCCGGCGTCCAGTTCGCGCATCTGAAAGGCGACAACCGGATCCGCCTGACCGTGATCCCGCCCGGCGATACCCTGCGAAAGGCAATTGACACCCCGGACAAAGCGCGGTCCGTATTCGGCGCCACGCACGTGCTCCGGGCCACGCTGGAACGGGAAAAGGATCACCTGATTCTTCACGCGTTTCTGACCGACGCCCGCTCCCGTGTGAACATCCGCGACTGGACGGCGCGTTATGATGCGCCGGAGTTACGTTACGCGCCCGTGGCATTGGCCGGCCTGGTCACCGAATCGCTGCGGTTGCCGCCCTTGAACGCGGCTCTGACGGTAAATGCCGCGGCCCGCCGGGACTATCTGGCCGGACTTGCCTTACTGGAGCACGATACCGGTGTCGACCGCGCCCTCCCCTTGCTCGAGCGGGCCGTCCAGGCCGATTCCGATTCGCCGCTCACCTTCGCCGCCCTGGCCGAAGCGCAGTGGTTCAAATACTTCCTGACGAACGACAAAACCTGGCTCTCCCGCGCCAGCGACTCCGAGCGGGAGGCGGAACTCCGCGATCCGGACGTGGCCCCGGTGCATCGCGTCTTAGGATTGCTGGACGCCCATGCCGGCCGTTACGAGCTGGCCGCCTCCGAATATCGCCGCGCCATCGAACTGGAACCCGATGATGGCGACGCCTACCGCCGCCTCGGCCAGGTGCTCGAGCAGAATAACCAGCTGGACGACGCGGTACAGGCCTATCAACGCTCTTTGCAGGTCGAGCCCAGCGACCATCGGACCTGGCAGGCGCTCGGGGCCTTCTATTACAATCGCGCCAACTACGGGGAAGCCGTCAAATATCTGGCCAAGGCCGTGAATATCGCTCCGGCCGAACCGAATCTGCATTCCGCCCTGGGGGCCGCTTACCTCGATCTGGGCCGCTTCTCGCAAGCCGAGAACGAACTTCGTCTCTCCCTGCAGTTGGGAGAAACCCCGAACGCGCTGCATTTGCTCGGACACATCCTCATGTACGAGGGAAAGGACCAGGAAGCGGTTTCCTACATTACGCAAGCCCTCAGCCAGGGCTCGCAAAGATACCTCTGGTGGATGAACCTGGGTATTGCTTACCGCCGGTTGAATCTGGCGGCGAAGGCCGAGCAGGCTGACCGCCGCGGCCTGGAACTGGCCGAGAAAGAGATGGCGCACGATCCGCGCAACGGTCTGATTCGCGCGGATCTGGCCTATCTGTGCGCGCGCCTGGGCGAGGAACAAAGGGCGGAATCGGAAATCGCGCAGGCCTTGCAACTTTCGCCCAACGACGCCGACACGCGCTGGGCCGCGGCGATCACTTACGAAGCTTTAGGCCAGCGCGAAAACACTTTGGCCGTTCTGAGCGCATCACCGCCCGGCGTGCTTGCCGACCTGAGCCGCTGGCCGGACGTGGCGGATTTACACCGGGATCCTCGCTTCCTAGAATTACTGGCCTCACATCCAGCTCAATAAGGAGAATCGCACATGGCTAAGAAGAAAACAGCGGCCAAAGCAGCCAAGAAGTACCACAAGAAAAAGAAGCCTCACAAGGACAGTTCGGCCGGTCCGATCAGTCCTGGTGGAAGCTCCGCCGGTCCCATCGGTCCCGGAGGAAGCGCTGCCGGGCCCATCGGTCCGGGCGGCAAAGGCAAGAACTAGCCGGGCAGGCTGGTTCCTGGTGTTGTCGAAAGCCGGAATCATTTTCGCGGGGGATCGAATCGCGTGCCCAGGATCGCGTTTGAAATGCAGCGGCAGGAGCGCAGCAATTGGTGCTGGGCGGCCGTTGCCGCGAGCGTCTCGTGTTATTTCGATCCCGATTCCGGCTGGTGCCAGTGCCGCATGGCTACGCGAATGGTCAAGCTCAGCAAGCTGAAGGTCACGACCTGCGGTACATGCGGGAAGCCAAAACCGGTAGCCCCAGCTTGTAACCGGCCGTGGTACCTGGAAAAGGCTCTCGCGCTGGCGGGCCGCCTGAAAGGGACGCCGAAGGCCAAGGCGCTGAAGTTTTCGCGCATCCGCAAGAGAATCAAAGCCGGGCGCCCGGTATGCGTGCGGATTCTTTGGGGACCGGGCCCGGATGCCCACTTTGTCGTCATTTCCGGCTGTTATCGCGGCCACTCCGGCGAGCTCTGGGTGGACGTTGAGGATCCGGACTCCGGCAGCTCCACCTGGCGCTATGACGAGTTCCTTGCCAACTACCAGTACGCGCAAGGCCAGTGGGTGGCCACTTACCCCGTCTGAACCGGACAACCATGGCGATCACGAAGCCCGTCCCGTCTCCGGCAGTGCGCCAAGCCTTTCGACAAGGCCTGGAGGAAATGATCCAGATGGGCCGTGCGCCGCGCGATCTTGCCAAGGCTGTGGATCCTCAGCAAATCTATGTGCTGGCGGTCAGCGACATCGCCGAAGGCGCAGGCGTTGCGGCCGCGCGCCCAGCCGTTTGGGAATTTCTCGTGGGCAGCGCCGCCGGTCCCGCCGTGGCCGTTTGCATCGCGCATCCGCCGAAAGGGAAGTCTCCGCGCATGACCAGCCTCACACGCGGCGCGATTCCGGCTGAGGCGATCGAGGCCACGCGCCAGGTCGAACGCTTGCCCCAGGTGCAGACGCGCGATTATGAACTGCGCCGCCTGCGCATCTCCGGCCTCTCTATCGGAGCATTCTGGCTAAAACCCCAGGCAGGCGCCCGCGATCTGGCTGTGCCCTATCACGCCATTCATCACGAACTGCAGCGCATGCGACCGTACCCCATGGGCGAGTTCATGACCGTGATTCGCCGCCTGGCCCGCCAACGCGTTCAGTTCGACGATGCCCCGCGGGTTTCTCGTAAGACCAGGTAAGAACAATGATGCGGCGGAGTATCCCCGCGATTTGCGCTTTCCTTATTGAGGCGTAACACGGGCCATGCTCTGTAGCGAATCCAAGGCGTCATCTCGAGTAAAGAATTCCATGACCATCGACATCGAACACAGCGACGGCATCTGCATTCTCCGGTGCAAAGGCCGCCTCGCGTCCGGACCCGAATTGGAGTACATGCAGGCGCGTCTGGAACACATCAAAGTCATCGCCTGCCGGCGCCTGCTGGCCGATTTCAGTGAAGTGTCTTCCATCGGTTCCATGGGCGTGGGCTTTCTCGTGGCGGTCTTCACCTCGGTCATGCGCAATGGCGGAGGGCGCTTCATTCTCACCGGCGTGCAGCCCTTTGTCCGGCAGGTGCTCGAGATCACGCGGCTGGACACGGTGATTCCCATGGCTCGCGACGTTGCTTCCGGCCTGGAGACGCTCAGCGCGGAAGCTGCCCCGGTCTGAAGACGTTCACAACCCCAGCGCGATCATTTTCCACCTGTTCCCAGCAACTTAGTCTGAAGCCATGCAGCCTGTGCCGGTCACGCCTCTACAATCGGGCCAGCTATGCCAATTCATCGCACCTACGGATGGTTGCCCGACCTTCCGGATCATCGCGACCATCTCTACGCCGCGCCCTCCGAGATCCTGGCGAAACTGCCGCCCAGGATCGATCTGCGCCCGGGCTGCCCGCCGGTCTACGATCAGGGCCAGCTTGGCAGCTGCACGGCCAATGCCATCGCTGCGGCCATTCAGTTCGAACAGCAAAAACAGCGCATTAAAGTCTTCATGGCGTCGCGGCTGTTCATCTATTACAACGAGCGCGACATGGAAGGCGCCGTGGATTCCGATAGCGGCGGGCAGATCCGTGACGGCATCAAGTCGATTGCGAGCCTGGGCGCCTGCGCCGAGTCCGACTGGCCCTACGACATCGACAAATTCGCCGACAAGCCGCCGCAATCATGCTATGTGGACGCGAAGAATTGCGAAGCCGTGGCCTACCGTCGGCTGGTGTCGACGAATTTGAACCAATTGAAGGGCTGTCTCGCGTCCGGGTATCCGTTCGTCTTCGGCTTCGCCGTGTTCGACAGCTTCGAAAGCGGTGCAGTGGCACAGAGCGGCCAGGTGGACCTGCCTGGCGCGGACGAATCCTCGCAAGGCGGCCACGCGGTGATGGCCGTGGGTTACGACGACTCCACCCAGCGCTTCCTCGTGCGCAACTCCTGGGGCCCGGACTGGGGCCTGGAAGGTTACTTCACCATTCCCTACGCGTATCTCACCAACACAGATCTGGCCGACGATTTCTGGACCGTGCGCGTATTGAAAGAATCGTAGGCTGGTCTGATTCGACCGCAATCGCGTGCAGATGTTACGCTGAAGGCGATGTCAGCCTGGCCCGACATTGTCGTTACTCAACCCGATTCTCCGGAAGTCCAGCTCGCCGTCGAGGTGAAGGTTGGGCCCGACTCACGAGCCTCTGAGGCGCACATCAAGGAGTACATGGTTCGCCAGAACTGCCCACTCGGCATGTTGGTGACTCCTGGGATGACGCTATTTTTTCGAAATCCCTATACCGGGTACGAGCCCGAAGCCATCCGAAAGGTTGGCGAGTGTCGAACCGAAGAGTTGCTCGGAGCGATAGCTGAAAGCGCCGCCGGCGACGAGGAGGTGCTGCTAGAGGGAGTCGAACATTGGTTGGAAGGCCTGCCCCTCAATCCCCGCCGATCCTGGCCCTCTTCCGCCCAGGAGGCGATCGAGTCGTACTTACTACCCGCAGTCATGGGGGGCGTAGTGCGGGCCACTGGTCCCAGGTGGCGCCGGACCGCGTCATGACTGAATGCGGCACGTCTTTGTCGAGACGAACTGGGTTTACGACCGTGCGGCGCCAGCGCACCACAAAGGTCTGGCTGCTGTTGACCTTCTGCGGCGGGCGCAGGCCGGCGAAATAAAGCTGCACCTTCCCGCTCTTTGTCTTGCGGAGGCTCGGCAAGCGATCCTGACAAAGTGCCAGCCTCGACATGAAGCGGACGCGATCCGGCAATTCTTGCGGCGGGCGAGACCCGAGAAAACCCTATCGGAAGAGCAGGATCGCGTAACTCGAGAAGTCCTGGATCGTTTCGAGCAACAAGTCCGCAATGAACTCAAGGAACTAAGCAAAACTCTCGACGCACTTCACCGCGAGCCAAGTCTTGAAGTATTCGCGCTCAACGACAAGATGCTCGAAACGGCGGTCGATCTGTCCTCTTTCGATGATCTTTCACTCAAACCATTTGATCAGGCGATTCTTGCGGGAGTCCTCGTCCGGGCTGGGGAGCTGAGGGACGTCGGAGAATTAGACCTATGTTTCTGCGAAGTTGACTCCGATCTCCAGCCGTGGGACAAACACGGCCATGTCAAATGGCTAATGACGGAATTGTATGCAAACTTCGGCGTATGGGTATACGGCGACTTTGAAATGCGCTCGCCAGAACGACCAAAGAACTGGCCGGGCTGATCCTCACTTCCAGGCCGAATAAATCGGCTTGGCCACCACAAACGCCGGATTCGCTCCGGGCTTCGGCCGGAACTTCTGCACGCGGCCCGCGTCCACTTCAGCGACATACAGATTGCCTTCCTGGTCCACGCTCATGCCGTGCACGCCCCACAAGGCGCCGGGGAAAGTCCCCATGCTGCCCCACGCATACAGCAGATGCCCTTGCAGGTCCCACTCCAGCATCTTGTTGGTGGTGCGGTCGTACGACCAGATGGTCCTGCCGGACCCGATGTACAGCAAATGCAGGCTGGAAGGGTTCGCGTCAATCTTCCATTCGTAAAGATATTTGCCGTTCTCATCGAACACCTGAATGCGATGGTTGTTGCGATCGTTCACAAACACGTGGCGCGTCTCAGGATCCACGGCCACTCCGTGCACGTTGCTGAAGTAGCCGGGCCGTGTGTCAACCGGACCGCGCGGAGGCCCGCCCAGCTTGCCCCAGGCCATCAGGAATTTCCCGTTTTTGTCGAACTTCGCCACGCGCGTGCCGGTGTACCCGTCGGAAACGAAAAACGTGCCGTCGGGCAGCCAGTCAATGTAAGTCGGCCGGTTGAAATGCGTTGCGTCGGCGCCGGCCACCTCCGGCGTCCCGATGGTCTGCAGCAGCTTCTTGCCGTCATGCGTGAAGCGGTAAATCACCTGCATGTTGTCGTCGACGATCCACACATTCTTCTCCGGATCGTAGGGACTGATGTAGATGGAATGCGGCCGCCGGAACAGCTTGTCCCACTGCTTCCAGGTCTCAATGATCTTGCCCTCGCGATTCACCACAACCACACAGTTTTCCCACTTCGCATCCACGCCCAACGTGCGGTACGGCGGGCCTTTGATGCCGAGTTTCTGCGACCGGCCCTCCCACGAAGTCAACCACTCCCTCACGTCGTTGTCGGTGCCGCCAGTGCCCGGAAGGGAAGCGACCGTCGCGTCGCGCCAGAAGCCGGCGACCGGGAAGCTGATGCTCGGCCCCAGCTGCGGCAGCAGAACCGGCTTGGGCGGCGCCATCTTCGGCAGCTCGCCGCGGAACAGCATGTAGATGCGGTCCGGGCTTTCGGCGAAAACGCTTTCTCCCGCGCCGTAAGTCCATTTCTCATTCCCTGGCAGCGTGCTGACGTCCTGCGGCCAGTTCCTGACCACGTCATAGGCGCCGGTCAGATCTTCCGAACCCAGGCTGCCTGGAACGGCCGCGAATCCGGCGCCCGGCTGCGCCTGTGCATGTGCCGGCTGCAATTTGCCCGAAATCAGCAGCCCGATGCCGGCGCCGATCGCCAGCATGACCACCATCCATAGCGCGATTCCAAACTTCCGCATTTTCACCTCCCGGTGCATTCCCGATTGGGCACTGTGCCAGTCTACACCGTAATCCAGCACGCAATGGTATCTTGCCAACCTGAGGAATTCATGAAAATTCGAAAATGGCGGGTTAGCTTGCGCCCCAGCGCATCGAGCGTGCGATAGAGTATCCACAGTAAGGATGTTAAGCAGAGCAATCGCGCTTGCGTTGCTTCCCGCAGCGCTTTGCGCCCAATGGCCTTCCCACAGGACCGACGGGGAGCCGAGAACGCCTGGCGGTAAGGTGGATCTCAACGCCCCCGCGCCGCGCGCCGCCGACGGCCATCCGGATCTGTCGGGTGTCTGGGATCAAGGGCGCATTCCCGGTGCGCCGATTCCTCCGCCTGCGAATGTGTTTGCCACGAGCCATTTCCAGGGGCCGCGGCCGTTCCAGGATCTGACGTCTCTGTTTCCCGGCGGCCTGCCCATGCAGCCGTGGGCCGCGGCTTTACGCAGCCAGCGGCTCGCGAACAACAGCAAGGACCATCCCGACGCGCATTGCCTTCCGCTCAATCCGGTTCAACTACACACACATCCGCAGGCGCGCAAAATCATACAGGCGCCCGGTCTGGTGCTCATCCTGTATGAAGCCAACGACGGCCGGCGGCAGATTTTCACCGATGGGCGTCCGCTCCCTAACGACGATCCCGAGCCGACCTGGTTCGGCTACTCGATTGGCAAGTGGGAGGGCGACACGCTCGTCGTTCAAACCATGGGCTTCAAGGACCAGGGCTGGCTGGACGAACAGGGTACGCCCATCAGCGACCAGGGCAGGTTGACCGAACGCTTTCAGCGCCTCAACTACGGAACGCTGGAAATCGGCATCACCGTGGATGACCCGAAGACGTTCACCCAGCCGTGGAGCTTCACGGTGCATCAGCGCTTGATGCCCGACACCGAGCTGATCGAGTTCGTGTGCCTGGAAAGCAATCACCTGGAACATGTGGTCGGCAAATAGGGCGCAATTTCGCGATAGAATCTCCGTGGTATGAAGACCGTAATGCGTTTCGCTCTGTTTGCAGGCCTGCTCGCGTCCGCCGCCAGCGCTTCCACCGGGCCCATCCCGCTGAACTGCGACCGTGCCTGCCTGGAAGACGTGGTCAATCAATATCTCAACGCGCTGGCCGCGCACGATCCCAGCCGCCTGCCGCTCTCCGCCGACGTCAAGTACACCGAGAACGATCAACTGATGCAGGTGGGCGATGGCCACTGGAAGACCATGGAGGGCGTCGGCAATTACAGGCACGTCTTCGCCGATCCGGAAGCCGGCCAGGTGGCTGTTATGGGAACGATGCACGAAGCCGGTGCGCCGCTCTTGATCAGCGTGCGCCTGCGAATCCAGCTGGGCCGCATCACGGAAATCGAAAGCCTCTATTTTCTGCCCGGCGGTCCGGGACCGAACAATATCCCGGCGATGGATAAGCCCGGCTACAAGGCCGAGGACATCTGGTTCAAGTCGATTCCGCCATCGGAGCGGCCCCCGCGCCAACAGATGATCGCGATCGCCGACGCCTATTTCAGCGGCTTGGAAAAGAACGACGGCAAGGGTGTCAACGGCACCGGGACCTATCCGTTCACCAACGACTGTGACCGCATTGAAAACGGCGCACACACCACCAACGTGGCGCGTCCGCCGAACGAGCCTCCCAACGCGATCAACGGTTTCGCGCTGGATTGCCTGTCGCAGTTCAAGCTCGGCTTCTATTTCGTGGTGCAGAGCATCCACCATCGGCGCTATCCGCTAGTGGACGCCGAGCGCGGAGTGGTATGGGCGCACTCGGTATTCGATCAAGGGACCGTCAATTCCGGAGTGCTTTCCGATGGCCGGCCCTTCAGTTTCCGCGGATTCAACCGACCGTCCAGCATCCTGGTGAGCGAAGCGTTTTTGATCGACCATGGCAAGATCCGCCGCGTGGAAATGGTCGGCCCGGGAGCGTTTTATCACTTGAACTCTCCCTGGGGCGGCCTCAGCGGCCGGTAATTTCCGAACAATTCGCGAACAAACGGCGTTCCGGTTGCGTCTAAATTGGAAACGGAGCGCCGAGAAATGCTTAAATCCTTACGCTACGCCCTGCGGCTGTTGCGCAAAACGCCCGGTTTCACGCTGGTGGCTGTCTTCTCACTCGCCTTGGGCATCGGGTCCACTGCGGCGATGTTCAGCTTCACCGACGCGTTGCTGCTGCGCCCGCTGCCGGTGGAGGAGCCGAGCCAGATCGTGTCGGTCACCAGCACCAATTCATCGAACTTTGGCACCGGATCGGCCGTTTCTTATCCCGATTACCGTGATTTCCGCGACAACAGCCGCAGCTTCGACGGTTTGTTCGCGGCCGGAGGTTCTTCCTTTGGCGTCAGCCCGAACCCATCCACTCTGCCCAAGGTCACGTACGGGTTCTTCGTCTCGGGGAACTTCTTTCGAACGCTCCATGTGCGGCCTGCTTTGGGCCGCGGTTTCATGGATTCCGAAGATCAGGCCATCGGCCGCGACCCGGTGGTGGTGCTGGGTCACGATTACTGGGTCAGCCAGTTCGACGCCAACCCTTCGGTGCTCGGTTCCGCGGTGTGGCTGAACGGCGTCCAGTTCACGATTATCGGCGTCACGCCCGCCGAATTTACAGGCATCGACCAGTTTTTCAAACCGTCGCTTTTCATTCCGCTGGCGATGTCGCCGCGCTTGGGTCAGGAAAACACACTGGAGAAGCGCGACATTCGCTGGCTGACGGTGAAAGGCCGGCTGAAACCGGGTGTCAGCATCGCGCAGGCGAATGCGGATGTGTCCGGCGTCGCCAACCGGCTTGCGCAGACCTACCCGGAGGACCGCGGCCGGAATGCGGAGGCGCAGACCGAACTGGCGCTGCGCCTGAAGCAATCGCCGCCCAACGCCGCGCTGTCGGTTATGTTGCTGCTGCTGTCGTTGTGCGTCCTTTTGGTGGCTTGCGCCAACGTCACCGGACTGTTGTTGAGCCGCGCCCGCGCGCGCTCTCGGGAGATTGCCGTGCGGCTGGCCATCGGGGCCGGACGGGGCGCGCTGATCCGGCAACTGTTCCTGGAAAATGTTCTGCTGGCCTTGGCCGGCGGCGGGCTGGGAATTGCGGTGGCTTACGCCGGCGCCGCCTTCTTCAACAGCATTCCCATTCCCACGGATGTGCCCCTGGACTTTCACGTATCCGTGGACCAACGGATGCTGTTTTTCACCGTCGCAGCTTCGCTCCTCAGCACTTTCGTGTTCGGCCTCACGCCCGCGCTCAAAACCACACGCGTCGATCTGGTTTCGTCGCTGAAAGCCGCCGATGCGGACAGTGCCGGGCGGCGGCGCCTGTGGGGACGCAATTTGATCGTTTCCGGGCAGGTGGCGCTTTCGCTGGTCCTGCTGATCGTTTCCGCGGTGCTGCTGGAAGGCTTTCGCGGCGAACTGCAGCAAGGCCCCGGCTTCCGGATTCGGCGCTTGTATCTCACCAGTTTGGATACGCAGCCGATCCATTATTCCCAGGACCAAAGCCAGCGATTCTTTAAGGACCTTTTGGAGAAAACACGAAGAGCGCCGGGCGTCCAGTCCGCGGCCTTGATCTCGGGCATTCCGCTGCTGGGAGCTCAAGGCAATGGGATCGTTCCCGAAGGTTACGTGCTGCCGCGCGGCGAACAAGCCCTCACGGTTTTCGACTACTTCGTCAGCGACGGTTTTTTTGACACGACGGGGATCGCCATTCTGCGAGGACGCGGGTTTACGGATGCCGACCGCGCCGGGACGCCCCTGGTGGCGGTCGTCAACGAGCACATGGCCAATCATTTCTGGCCGAAGCAGGATGCGCTTGGCAAACGCTTCCATCTGCACAGCGCGACCGGCCCGCTGGTGCAGGTGGTGGGGATCGCGCGTAATGCCAAGTATTTCTGGATCGCCGAGCCTCCCATGGATTTTATGTATCTTCCCTACACGCAGGACAAGCTGCCCGCCATGACCCTGATTGGCGAGTCCATCGCTCCCGACGCGGCAGCGCTGGCACCCGTTGTACGGAACGTCGTGCGGAGCATCGATCCCAGCATGCCGGTGTCCAACGCGCGAACCATGGAAGACTACTACGAGCAACGCGCAGTGAAGACGCCCAACATCATCACGCAGAGCGTCGCCGGTCTGGGAGGCATGGGCTTGATTCTGGCGATCGTGGGACTCTACGGGCTGATTGCTTATTCCGTGAGCCGGCGCTCGCGCGAAATCGGCATCCGCATGGCGATCGGCGCCGACCGGCCCAAGGTGATTCGCATGGTGCTGCGCCAGGGATTCGTGTTGGGGTCGATTGGCGTCGCGGCGGGCCTGATCCTCAGCTTCTTTGCCTGCCGCGCGGTGACCACGGTAGCCTGGATCGCTTCCTTTAGCCACATGGACTACAGGTTGTTTCCGGCCATCGCGGCCCCGGTCCTGCTGGTGACGGTGCTGGCGGCTTTCCTTCCGGCGCGCCGTGCGTCGCTGATCGATCCGATGCGGGCGCTGCGAGAAGAGTAGCGTTAGGGCTGCTGAAGCGGGACCTCTATGGGCCCGTCGTCCAGCCCTTCGATCACCACTTTGCCGGGTGAGGGGCGGACTGCGGACGCCTTGCTCGCCGACATCTGCCGCGCGGCTGCGAGCAGCGGCGCCACCTGCTGGGCCACCGAGTCCGACATCAACCCGGCAAATCGATCCAGTGCCGCGGCACGGTCCAGCAGCAGCGTGTAGTGCACCGCGCTGCCTTCCACCACTCCCGTGAGCCCGTTCGGCCCGGTTTTGGCCGACTTTTCGAGCACCTGTTTCGCGGCCAAAGGGCTGGGCGTATGGAAGATCAAGTCCATGCGGAATTGGTCGCGCAGACTGATCCCAAAATTGATTTTGTTGACCGGGGGGCTTCCGCTCATTTTTTGTCCGAAGGCGGAAAAAGCGGTGGGGCTGCCCCAAGCCCAAATCTGATAAGCGCGTGCCAGGAGTTGCGCCTCTTTGACCTGTGCGGAAGGCGAGAAGGGAAGTTTCAGCCGGGACAAACTCCAATGGAGCGCTTGGTTCGAACCCAGAATCACCGTGCCGGGTGACACTTTCACGGATTGCATGCGCCCGTTCTGATTGCTCTCTGGAAAATCGTCCAGATGTCCCACGAGGACAACCAGGACATCGTTCTGACGAACCGAGACGACGGCCTGGCTGATGTCGCCCAGGTTTGCCAGCAGCTTGTCTTGCTCCGCCTGCGTGACGCCCAACTTCGCGGACCCTTGCCGGAGGAGCGTGCGGGCCAGATTGGATTGCAGCAGATCGTTCATATTCAGCCCGAGGAGCAGGTCCGACTGCGGCGGAACCAGTCGCCAGTCCAGCTCACCGAGACGAATATCCACGGGCCCCTTGCGGGAGCGGGATGGGCTGGTGGGCGCCAGCGTATACTGCGTGCCGGGCCGGGAGGGCGCCGCCGGAGCCAACACCTGGGGCGCGGTCGCTTTTACCGCGTTCGGCGCCGTCTGCTGGGGAAGGTTCGACTTGAACTTTTCCCATTGTTCGTTTTGACTTTTCCAGTTCTTTTCCATCTCCCCCTGGACGTCCAGAGGTTTGCCGTCGCGGCACGTGGGAAGGGCTTGAGGATTGGCCCGGCAGTAGTCTTCCACGGAATGGTAGCTGGGGATCTGCGCGCACAGCGACGCAGCCGTCAATGTGGCGACCCCGAGGGCTTTCGAATGTAGGTGCATCAGGCTCCTACACGTGAATCGGCGCGGAGGAGGTTCGCCGCTATGAGGGGAAGCGCTGAGACATACGTAGTACGCCGGCTGGCCGGCGCCTAGGATTCCTCTCTATGTCCGCCACAGCCGCTTCACCGATTTCAACATGCCCCCCGCGGCTTGCTTGGTGACATCCAGAGGCTCGTTCTTTCCGAGCA
This sequence comes from Bryobacteraceae bacterium, assembly GCA_035508055.1. Classification (GTDB taxonomy): domain Bacteria; phylum Acidobacteriota; class Terriglobia; order Bryobacterales; family Bryobacteraceae; genus Palsa-89. The sequence continues at coordinate 108,990 of DATJNO010000084.1, forward strand.
GCGATCCGGCAAAAGCGCGGAAGGTCTGACCCAGGGTGCTTTCGCCGGGGACAAAGGCGCCTTCCAGCGCGGCATCCGTCACCGCGCGGTAATCGTTGGGCAACACGACATCGACGCGGCACCCCAGCGCTTCTTCCACATCGTTCACCTGGAGGCCGGACGGATGCCAGCGGTTCAGCACGATGCGCAGGCAGGAATCCTCGGCCCCGGCTTTGCGAAGTTCGTCCATGCGCCGCCGCGCCAGGGCGAACGAAGGCAATTCCGGTGTGACGACGATATAGATACTCGCGGCCTTGCGCACGATTTCGGCGGTTCCCTCGTTGACGGCCTCCGGCAGATCGACCAGCACCTGGTCGTAGCGGCGCGTGGTAAAAGCCAGCAAACGGCGATAGTCGTACCATTGCGCCAGATAAGCGGCCGGCTTGGTTCCCACCAGGATGAAGTCGATACCCGGAGTGCGAATGACGCAGCGATCCCAAACTTCGGTATCCAGGTGATCGGATTCCTGCAGAAGTTCCGACGTGGAAACTTTCACCTGCACGCGCAGAATTTCCGAGAGGACGCCGGACCGGAGATCGCTTTCCACGACCATGACCTTTTGCTTCCAAGCGTGCGCCAGCGGGCCAGCCAGGTTAACGGCCAGCGTGCTCGCGCCGCCTCCGGCTTTGGCCGGGACGAAGGCGAACAGATTTGCGTAGCGATCGCAGTCCAGCCGCTGAATGGTTTGCTTGGTGGTCTGGAGGAAGGCTTCGATGGATAAGGGCCGTTCCAGGAAAGGAACGTCGCCGATGTCGGGAGGATCCAGACCGGGCCTGGCAAACGCGACCACGGCGAGCTTGGGGAAAGCCTCGCGAATCTGCAGATAGATGGCAGCCGCCTGCTCCAAGTCCGAAACATCCAGCAGCACCACGTCCAGGACGAGAGTGGAAAGCGCGTGATGCAACTTCGGGCCCAGTACCATGGGACAGAAGGTCTGAGTGAACTGCAGTTGCCGCGTCCCGGTTTGTACCAGGCGCTGCAGCAGGTCGACGCTTTCGACGTCGTCGGTCAGCAATAGGCCATGGAGCATGGTATGCGCGCGATTCTGCCGCTTGGGCGAGATCGCGCATGGAGGCCGCGTGCTTAAAACAGTATATCTCGCAAATGTTTGGGACGGCTACTTCGGCTCGCTGGTTCCCAGGTGCAGCAGGTCCTTGTTATTTTCCAGACAGACGTACTCTTTGATTTCCCAGCCCGGCTCGAACTTGATGTTGAAAGCGGTGGTCCAGGGCCGGGTGTAGTTCACCGGATCTTCGATGGTGGCTTGGTAGTGCAGGTTCAGGGAACTCGTCCGCGTGAAGCGTTCCACCACATGGAGCTGATCGCTCGCCGGATGCCCGACATAATCCAGCCAGGTGCGCCCATTGAAGGCGACCGTATCCACCACCAACGTATCGTTGCCTTCATACCAGCCGACGGATTCGCCCAGCCAGGTGGGATCCGGATCGGCCGAATGCTTCGCGTTCAGCATCACGATGCGATACATGTGCGATGCGCCTTCATATAAGATGACGACGCGGTCGGGCAATTGGATCATCTGAAACGGATAAGGAGTGCCGGTGTAACGCGGAACGCCGGCGGGCAGGCAGTAGCCTTCCGGATCGTCGGCCGAATTGTTGGCGCGTCGCTCCCGGAAGGTCGCGAGACCGGCGGGCGTGAAGGGAACCTCGATGGACTTCTCCACCCACTGCTTGTCGGCCCAATCGTGTACCCAGATGGGCGCCCAGACACCTTTTCCGCCCAGATCGACTTTGCCGTCAAGCAGGTGCGGCGTGGGCTCGGCCGCCGCGGCCGGTTCGCCGGGCGCCGGTTTCTCGGCTGGTTGGGCATACAGAACCGCCGAAAAACACAGCAGCGCGAGCAGCGCAGCTTGCATCGCGATTGCCTTTCCCCGGGGCGCGTAGCCGGTCATCCTGGGCACTATCGTATCGGGCAGGTTCTGACATGTCAAGACGCCCGGCTGCGGCGCGGCGCTGCCCCGGAAACATCGCGTAAACAGGCGGTTACACGAAATCAGAAAGCGATTGACAGCCCCAAAAGCCCGTGTTAGCATGGCGCATGCGTTCAATTCTAGTGGTAGTTTTGCTGCTTCTCCCCGTATGCATCAGCGCCCAAGAAAAAGAAGGCAAGAAGGGTCCGATGCCGCCGCCCAAGAACCTTCAGATCCTGAAGGGCGAGAGTGGGCCGCAGCTCATCGGCACCATGCGAGCCTTCCGCACGGCGCTGGGCGTCCAGTGCACTTTCTGCCATGTGCAGGGCGATTTCGCCAGCGATGACAATCCCATGAAGGGAACCGCGCGTATGATGCTCACCATGGCGCGCGAAATCAACATGAAGTTCCCTGACGGGAAGCGCCACGTCAGTTGCTACACGTGCCATCGCGGCATGATGATTCCCGAGACGGAACCTCCGGCGGCGCAATAGAGTTTTCGGAGGCAACTCCACTCATGATCGGCGTTTCCCGGCTGCGCGGAGCGGCCAGGAGACGCCTTTTTATTTTGCGGGTGCGCTACCGGCGTCTCCTGATCCGCCAAACACTTTTCGGCCGTCGGCCAGTGTAACGTTTCCGGCCGAAGCCAGATGCGAGCCGTCCTTGGCCTGAAACGCCTGGACCGTGATCACGTCGCCGACCTTGAGCGAGTGGCGCGTCCAGCCTTGGCGGCTAAGCCCGTTCGGGCTGGCGGTTTCGAAATCCCAGGCGGTGACGTTGCCGTTCTGATCCTTGACGTCCAGATAGAAGTGCACGTGCGGATTCAGCCACTCGACTTTGGTCACGGTCCCGGAGAGCGTGATCGATTTGCTCGGGTCGAATTCGGCCGCGAAGGAATGGTGGGCGAAGGCCGGTGCAGAGGCCAGCAGCAGGCTTGCTCCAGCGGTCCATAGAATGAGTCTGGTAGCTCGCATTTGGATCAATGATACATTATTGGCCGATCAATTCAAGCACGCGGCGGCGTACGATTTCGGCTTGTTCGAGCGCGCGTTCTTCCAGTTGCTGTAATTCGGCGGGCGGCTCGCCGGAGGCGAGTTGGCGCGTGTTGTAGCGGATGCTGAGCAGCATGGCGCGGATGGCGCCGGCCAGAAGGGATGCGGCGGCGCCGAGATCCGGAGCCACAAAAGGGTGCACCAGGTCCACCGCTGGAACGCAAAGATGGAGGCCGCGAGCGGCCGCGCGTACCGCATCCATCGGAACGTCGATCGTGGCGTCGATGCTTCCGGCCCGGTGCAGCGCGCGAGATTCCATATACAGCTGGAACGCGGCGATGTCCTGGTCGGCGGCCCGTTCGAGGATCGTGGACTCCGCGCGCGCGGCTTCCAGAATCGTGTGCAGCAGATTCCGGTCGCCCGTGAACTTGTTGCGGCGCGCACATATGGTCAGGACCTTGCACAACAGACCGAGCGCGAACGTTGCGGTGACCGCCGCGGCGCTGACGCCCGCCGGCACGGGATCGGGACCGGCGATGCGGCCGCGCAGCGACGCAACGGTGCCGGTCCAGATCGAGTCTTCCATCCGCGGCGGCTACGACAGCCCGATGACCCGGCCCGTGGCGACGTCCAGGTCGACGTCGTAGTAGCCGGGCCGGGTGGACAAACCGGGCATGGTGCTCATGGCGCCCAGCAGAGGATACAGGAAGCCGGCGCCGACGCTGGCGCGGACGTCGCGCACCGGCACGGTGAAGCCCGAGGGCGCGCCCTTCAAGTTGGGATCGTGGCTGAAGCTGTACTGCGTCTTAGCCATGCAGATGGGCAGCTTGTCAAAGCCCTGGCGGGTGTAGCGCTCGATCTTCTTCTCGGCTTCCGGCGAATACTCCACGCCCGCGCCGCCGTACACTTCGCGCACAATGGTCTCGATCTTTTGTTTGATGGGCCACTCTAGCGGGTAAAGGAAGCGGAAATCGCCGGGCCGCTCTAAAGCCGCGACCACGGCCTTGGCGAGATCGACGGCGCCCGCGCCGCCTTTCGCCCAATGGTTGCTCATGACGGCATCGGAGGCGCCAGCGGCGATCGCGAGCCGGCGCACCAGGGCGATCTCGGCGTCGGTGTCATCTTTGAACCGGTTGATGGCGACCACCACGGGAAGGCCGAAGGAGCGAGCATTGGCGATGTGCCTGACCAGGTTGCTGCAGCCCTTCTCCAGCAGGTCGAGATTCTCTTGCGTATAAGCGGGGGCCAGGGGCTGTCCGGCCACCACCTTGGGGCCGCCGCCGTGCATCTTTAGCGCGCGGATGGTGGCTACCAGCACGGCGCCGTCGGGCTTGAGGCCGCTGTAGCGGGTCTTGATGTCGCAGAATTTCTCGAAGCCCATATCGGCGCCGAATCCGGCCTCGGTGAGCACGTATCCTTCCGGCCCCACCAGCTGGAGCGCGATTTGATCGGCCACGATGGACGAATTGCCGTGCGCGATATTGGCGAAGGGTCCGGCGTGCACGAAGGCCGGCGTGCCTTCCAGGGTCTGCATGAGGTTGGGCATGATAGTGTCCTTCATCAGGACCGTGAGCGCTCCGCTCGCCCCGATGTCGTCGGAGCTGATCGGCTCACCGGCGCGATTGCTGCCAATCACCATGCGGCCGAGCCGTTCGCGCATGTCGCCCAGATCGGTGGCCAGCGCCAGGATGGCCATGATCTCGCTCGCAACGGTGATATCGAAGCCGGTGACGCGGGTGAAGCCTTTCTCGTCCGGACCTTGGCCGATGGTGATCTGGCGCAGCATGCGATCGTTGGTGTCGATCACGCGGCGCCAGGTGATGGTGTCGGGGTCGATGTCCAGGCGCGCGAAGCGGCTGCGCTCCTCTGGGGTCAACGCGTTGGGGTCGGTCTTATAAATGCCCAGCTTGTGCAATCGGCGCAGCATCACGGGCGAGAAGCGGCGGGATCCGTCTTTGCCCGGCGGGCACAGGCGCTCGAACAGGGCCGCGTCGTCGGCGGAATGCTCGTGAAGCATGCGCGTGTCGATGGCGGCAGCCAGCAGGTTATTCGCGGCGGTGATGGCGTGGAGGTCACCGGTGAGGTGGAGATTGAACTCCTCCATGGGAATGATCTGGCTATAGCCGCCGCCGGCCGCGCCACCTTTGATTCCGAAGGTAGGGCCCTGGCTGGGTTGGCGGATGCAGGTGAACACCTTCTTGCCTAAATGCGCGCCGAGCGCCTGGCTCAAGCCCACCGTAGTGGTGGTTTTTCCTTCGCCAAGCGGTGTGGGCGTAATGGCGGTGACGACGATGTACTTGCCGCGGGGAGCGTTTTTCAGGCGGTCGCGAACCGAGAGATGCACCTTGGCCTTGGTCTTGCCGTAGAGTTCCAGTTCGTCGGGAAGGATTCCGGCTTCGGCGGCGATCTGGTCGATCGGGAGAGGCGTTGCAGCTTGCGCGATTTCAATGTCGCTCGGCACGCGCTCCAGGACATTGGTCAACTTATGGGGCATGAACGATATTCACCTTTGGAATTTTAGATTGCGAAAAGACGGCAACCCACTATTTTAGACCAGGGCCGGAGCGAGGTTATTCAAAATGGGCGATTCAGCCTATCAGTAACCGAGCCGCAGCATCCCTTCCTGCTTTCCTTGCACCGTATCTTGAGTGAGCCATTCCAGCGAGGCCTGGAAGAGGAGCAGGTGATTCTTCTCCCACATGGCGTTGTGCGAGGAGCAGGCCAGATCCACGAAGACCTTCTGCGGCGAGCCGAGGTCGGCGTAAAGTTCGCGTACGCGTTCGGGATTCACCTGCTTGTCGTCGGCGCCGGAGACCAGGAGCGTGGGGATCTGCATTTTGGAAACGACCGCGGTGGTCCAGCCCCAGACGGTGACTTGCGGGGCGCGGCGCACTCCGGGTCCCCAGGTGGCGCCGACCGGGTCGGAGAGCAGCATTTCAGACCAGACCGAGTCGCGCGCGGCGGTCTCATACTGATCGGGGCAGCCGACCTGGCGGTCCCAGTTATGGATGAACTCGTCGCGCGATTGAGCGTTCATCGCGGCTCCGTCGGCGGGCACTTGCGGCGGTTGCGTGGCGGAGGCAGCGCGATTATACGCGGGGGCGAGCAGCACCAGCCGCGCGACTTTGTCGGGATGCTGCGCCGCGTATCCGGCGGAGCGTGGACCGCCGAGCGACCACGCCAGTAAAGCGAGCTTTTCGACATGCCGCAACTTGCGAATGTGGTCGACGACGGCGTCGATGTCGTGCCAGTCCGAAGCGAGCGTGGTCATCTGCTGGGGATAACTGGCGGGGCAGGGAGCCGGGATCAGCGACGGTGTGAAGGCCGCCTGTTGCTGGCGCGAGAGGTTGCAGGGGTCGTTCATGGCGGAGGGCCGGGTGGAACGTCCGTAGCCGGTCATGTCCATGGAGAACACGTCGAAGCCGGCGTGAGCGAGATAGGCCATCCAACTGTAGTCGTGATACGGAACATCGAAGGCCACCTCGGCGGGTGTGCCCGCGCCGTGGATGAACAGCGCGACGCGATCGGGGGCCGGACTGCCGCGGAGCACGCTCGCGGGCTCCACTACTTCGCGCACGTAGATCTCGGTGAACTGTCCGGAAATCGCGGGCACGGTGGAGCGGACCTGAACGTAATGATCCAGGCGTAAAAGCTGCGCCCCGTCGCCGGCGGACGCGGCGAGGCAGAAGAATCCTGAAAAGGCGAGGGCCGCCAGCAATGGTTTCATAGAGGTCTCCCAGCGCGGCTGCGCTGCGAGCCAGTGTACCTCTATTGAGCGGGTCCCGTCCGACTGCGTTTAGTTCCCGCTTACTCCGCCGACCGTCGAGGATCCCGTCCCGCTGCACCCGAGCGCGCCGAACCGGAGAAACTTCTGGATGCGTTTGGCCGTATCGACTTCACCGGTATAGATGTTGCCCTGGCTATCCACGCTCACCTGATGCAGATAGTGAAACTCGCCGGCCCCCCGCCCCGAGCGTCCGAGTTGGCCTAACTCCTCGAGATTGCTCCGGTTCAGAATGTAGATGGTCATATTGGCGTTGTCGCCGACATACAGGCAGCTTTGAGCCTTGTCCGTGGAGAAATTCATGGAGACCGCTGTCCCGATGATGTTGGTGTGAGGGCTGACAAATTGTTCGGCCAGAAAACCGCACGTACCGGCTTTGCCCGCGGGATTGCTGCAGGGCTTGCCTAGCGTGGGGTCGTTCTTATCAAACACCTGGATGCGATCGTTGCCCCGGTCGCAGACATAAAGCTTGCCGTCGTTGGAGATCTTCACGCAGTGCACGGGATTCCGAAAGAACGCCGGCTTCCGGTTTCCTCTGGAAGAGTCGGCGATCCAAGTCCCGGCCGCAGCAGCGGCGGCATCATCCACGGGATTGTTTCCGTAAGCGCCGAAGTGGCCAATGTATTTGCCCGTATCGGCGTCCACGATCAGAACGCGCCGGTTTCCGTAGCCGTCGGCGATGTACAGATGGTTGGTTGCGGGATCGACCACCATGTCCGCCGCCTGATAGAGCAGGGGAGTGCCGTGGATGCCTCCATCTGTGTCGTTGCTGTTCGGGCCGTTTGGCGTTCCACCGATCCGCATCTTAAAATTGCCGTCCATATCGAACTTCAATACAAAGCCATCGCCGCCTTGTTTGTGGGACGTCCAAGGAATCGATTCGCCTGCGCTAACGACTCCGCCCTTTGGCGCAGCTTGATTTCCTGAAATCCAGACATTGTCGTTCTGGTCGACATAAATGCCGTGCTCGTTGTTGGGCCAGATGCAGCCAGCCTCGGCTTTGCATTTGCCGCCGATGAAACCGGGATCGGACGGACCGCCCCAGGCGCGCAGCAGCTTGCCGCCGGTATCGAATTCCAATACCGAGGGCGCGGCTATGCAGCAATCGGACACGGGACCATAGGCGCGCTCCTGGCCGAGGCCGTCAATCGGCCGGCCCTTATCGTCCGTGGCGCCCGGCACCGGGCCTTCGAGCCCAGCTTCATCCGTCGACAGCGTGCGGGGCCGGTTATAGACCCAGATGTGATCGTGGTGATCGACATACAACCCGCCGACTTGGCCCAGCAGCCAGTTGTGGGGCAGCGGCTCGGGCCAGGAAGGGTCCACGACGAAACCGGGTGTCTTTCCGGTGCTCGCCGCGTGATAGACGCCCGTCTTTTTGAGCAGGCGGTCCAGGGAGCCGCTGTTCTTCAAGGCGTTCATGCTGGGATCGGCGGCGCTGAGCGGACCGGCGCAAGCCAGAATCATCGCGGGAATCAGGGCCGAGACTTTACGCTGTATCATGGTTCCGGTTCTCTCTTTCGACGCGCTGCCAATAGCGCAGAGCCGGACAAAGTATATAACGATTTCGATCGGCTCGGCGATTGCGCTTCGAGTTGCCAACCGGTGCTTCAGCATGTCATCCTCGGAGCTATCGCAAGTTAGCCGCGGAGCGAACCGGTGAAAGTGCATTTATCGATTGCGGCCGCCGTTCTTTTGGCGAACAGCCTGGCCGGCCAAGGCTTGCCCGTGACCAATGATCTGGTTCGCCGGGAATGCGGCGTCTGTCACCAGGTGGATTCCCAGCAGCGCATGAGCCGCATCTCGTACGTGCGCAAAACGCCGGAGGGTTGGGAGGAAACCATCCAGCGCATGGCGCGCCTGCACGGTTTTCGCGCCGCGCCATCGGATGCCCGCAAGATCGAGCAGTACCTGAGCGCGAACCATGGGTTGGTTGCGTCCGAACTGGCCCCGATTGCGTACTCGCTGGACGGCGAAAACGTGGAGGAGAAGGTTCCCAACGAGGCCGTCAAGAACGCGTGCACGACGTGCCACAGCTATGCCAAGATCGCAGGCCAGCGGCGCACGCGCGAGGAGTGGCTGGACCTCAAGGATTTCCTGTTGGCGCTTTTTCCCACGCTCGTTTATCAGCATCGCTTTGAAGACTGGGTGGGGTTGTGCGATCAGGCGCTGCCATGGCTCGCCAATCAATTCCCGTTGGACACGCCGGAGTGGCGGCGGGAGAAGGATCAGAAGGCGCCGGGTGAAGGCCGCTGGCTGCTGACGGGTCATCAGTTGGGAAAGGGCGACTACGTGGGATCAATCACGTTTCGCGCTGCAGCGGATGGCGAACTGCAAACCGAAGTCTCGCGGCAGTTCGACGGCGGCGGAACGTCCACGACAGCCGGGAAAGGCTTGTGGCTGGGCGCTTTTGCGTGGCGCGGGAGCGGTCACAGCGAGGATGTCAACCGACAGAGAGAAGTCTTTCACTTGTCCGCGGACGGCAAGACGCAGCGCGGCCGCTGGTTCCCTTTTGAGCATCCGGAGCTGGGAGCGACGGAAGTCCGTTACCGCATCGATGCGTCGCCTCAGATTTCCGGCGTTTTGCCGAAGGTGCTGCGGCGTGGCGCCAGCGGCGTCGAGCTGCACATCTACGGTGCGAATCTGGGACCCGCACTGGAGCGCGGCGATATCAATCTGGGTGACGGCATCGTCGTCGACCGGGTGAGCGAAACGTCTTCCGACCATGTGGCCGTCCAGGTGCACGTGGCTCCCGACGCCAAGGTTGGAAGGCGCAGCATCCGTGCCGGCGCGGCTTCTAAGGCGGACTCCTTGGCCGTATATGACAAGGCCGACTACATTCTGGTCCTTCCGGAAAAGTCCATGGCGCGCCTGGGTGGTGTAATCGCCGTCAAGAGGTTCATCCAATTCGAAGCGCATGCGTTCAGCAAGGGACCGGACGGAATTCCCGGCAACTCCGACGATCTCGACCTCGGCATGGTGAAAGCTGCATGGTCCGTCGAGGACCTTTCAACGTCCAGCAGCAATCAGAATGCTAAGTACGTCGGCGTGGTCGACCAGAATGGCTTATTTACGCCCGCGCAGGAAGGTCCCGATCCCGAACGGCCGCGCAGCACCAACAACGCCGGCGACATTTGGGTAAAAGCGTCGTACACGCCGGAAGGATCAAGCGCTCCTCTGACGGCGCACGCGTATGTGCTGGTCAGTGTGCCGGATTACCGTGAACTGATTACGCCGTAGTTGGAGGTTCAATGAGCTTTGTTCCGCTGTCGAGTCTTTTCCAGGCGCCCACCGTAGCACCCCCGATGTCCTCGTTCGCTCCGGTCGTCTTCGGCGAGCACACCGATAAACCCGGAGTTCAACTCAACGAGATCAGGCAATTTCGAATCGGCGGAAAAGAGTACGTCTTCGTGCCCGCGGTGACCGCCATCTTCGGTCTGGATGACCTTGGCCGGGAAATTCTTGGATGGCTTCGCCCGGCGGGGTATCAATCGCCCGCTCCCATCGAAGCGGTGCAGATGCCGGCGACGCGCCATGCGTCCCTCGCTGAAATTGTCAGGGCCTTCGAGCCGCGCTATCACCGGTCCGAGGTCGTCGGCGCTATGAAGGAACTTCGTAACATCGGGGTTCTACGGTTAGTGGGATTCCGGGAGGAGGGTGTAAAAGCGCCCGCGCCGCAGCTGCCACCTATGCCCTTTCCACAGCGCACGCTAGTGCTCAACGTCGCCAACGATTGCAACCTTGGCTGCAGTTATTGTTTTGCCGCGCAGGGCGATTACGGCACGCCCAAGCGAATGATGAGCGAGGAAACCGCTCGCCGCAGCGTGGATTTTTTGCTCAGCAATTCAGGCGCCCACAAGAATGTCACGATTGTCTTCTTCGGCGGCGAGCCGTTGATGAATCTAAAGCTCATCCGGCGTCTGGTTGACTACGCGAACGGCGCTGGCGCAAAGGCCGGCAAGGAAGTCGAATTCACAATGACCACCAACGCGACGTATCTGACGCCGGAGGTCATCGACTTCTTGAGCGATAACAGCATCGGCGTCTCGGTCAGCATTGACGGCCCCAAGCAATACCACGATCTGCGGCGCACATATAAGAGCGGTCATGGGTCCTACGACTTCATTCGTCCACGCGTACTCGAACTTCTGAACCGCCACAAGACGCGGCCGATCGCAGCCCGGGCAACTCTCACCCATGGCGTGACGGCGGTGCAAGAATGTTTCTGGCACCTAAAAGAAATGGGATTTCACGAAGTCGGCTTTGCTCCTGTTACGTCAGCGAGCCAGGATGAGTTCGCTCTCACTCGCGAGGAAATGTGGGAGGTGCTGGACGAGTTCCGGCAATTGGCCAACGTATATGTCGAAGACGCCCTCCGTAACCGGCACCTGGGATTCTCCAACGTCTCCAATGTTCTCGCGGAGCTGCACGCCGGCATCGTGAAGGCTTATCCTTGCGGCGCTGGATTGGGATTGCTGGGCGTGGGCGTCGATGGCGATCTGTTTTTGTGCCATCGCTTCTCGGAATCGAAAGAACACCGCATGGGGTCTGTGCAGGAAGGGTTGGACACGGCGAAGCAGGAACAGTTCCTGCGGCAGGCGCACTTGAGCCACAAGGGCGGTTGCCAGGTGTGCTGGGTGCGGCACATCTGCTCCGGCGGATGTCATCACGAGGCTTACACGCGCCACGGCGCACTGCACCAGCCGAACGCCCACTACTGCGAATGGATCCGCACCTGGATCGACCTGGGATTGGATTCCTACGCGCGGATCATGGATGCGAATCCGGTGTTTTTCGAAAAGTTCATTGACAGGCGAGGGGCATGAGCATGAAGCACGTCAGACCGTTAAACAAGAAGGCGCGCCTGCTGGAAGAAAAGGCGGAACGGCAAAAGACCAGTAAGGACGAAGACGTCGTCGCATTACAGGGTTCGCCGCTCGGTTGTTCTCTCATCTTCGATCCAGGATGGGAAACCGATTCGAGTGGAAACGTAACCGGCCTGTGCCAGCCCGTGGAAGCGGATCTGTACGGATGTTATGACGACTGCTGGTGGCCGGCCCAGGTACCGGATCAACTGACCAACCATTTGAACTGGTCCGATTCGTGCGCGTCGGCGGAACGCGATTGGCGCAAACTGGATCTCATCTATCCCGAAGGCACTTAATGGCGTTCCTGCACACACCTCGCCTTGTCTCCGGGTTGTGCGCCATCGCGGCCGTGGCCGGGCTGGCGGTGCCGGCGCGCGCGCAAGAGCCGGAGCTCTATGTTCTGGGGGTTCACCCGCACGGGATCGTGGTCTTCGATGGAACGCGCGACGAAATCGTCAATGTGATTCAGACTCGCGGCCGCGCACCCAAAGAGATCGTCCCGTCCGCCGACGGAAAATTCCTGTATGTCACTTCGGAAGGCCGCGCCGAGGTGGAGGTGGTGAACCTCGACACCCGCGCAGTTGACAAAGTGCTGCATCTCGCTCCGCCCGGATATCGCCTGACGATCTTCGGCGTGGCGCTCAACCATCGAGGGGACCGGCTCTACGTGCACGTCAAACCGGTACGGGAGTTGATCGATCGTTACCAGGTGGATCCGCCGCAGATATGGTCGGTGGATGTCGCCACGGGCAAGACCGCCAAGATCGCGGAAGTTCCGCAGGGCGTGGTCGCGCTGGTTCTTACCGCGGACGAGCGCCGCTTGATCGCCTGGGGGCGGGACATCTATTACATCGACATCTCCCAGGGGCGCATCACCGGCACGTTTCCGCTGATGAATCCGGCGAATCCAACCGAGGGCGCGCTCAACACACTGGCGCTCTTCATGCAATATGAACGCAGCGGCATTTTCAGCATCCCGTATTACACCAAGGACCCCATCACGAGCAAGGACTTGATGGGGCTGGTCGACCTGGATGTGAACTCGGGCAAGGTCGAGACCATTGAGCTGGGAGATCCGATTCCGCTCTATTCGGCCGTCGTCTCGCCGGACCGCAAGCGCGCGTACGCAGTCATGAACCAGTTAATCGCGGTGGATCTCGAACAAAAGCGCATTCTGAAAAGCGTCGACCTGGAGCGCACGCGGTATGTCGCGAACATCAGCCGCGATGGCAAGCGGGTGTTCGTATCGGGCGCCGCCCCTTACATCCACGTGTATGACACGGACACGTTGAAGCTGATCAAAACGGTGGATCTGCCGGGCGATCCGGGGGTAACCGGTTTCCGCGCGTTGCCTTCGCAGGCCGCGAGATAAGAGGCCGTTGGCGACGCGCGCCCCTAAGTGCCGCGAAGCGCCCGAACCGGATCGGTGCGCATCGCTCGCCAGGCCGGAAGCAAACAAGCTGCCAGGGATGCCATCGCCAGTGTGAGGAAAGCGGCTCCGAATGATGCCGGATCGCGGGGGCTGGTTTGATAAAGCAGATCGCCCATCAGCCGGGTCCATCCCAACGCGACTGCGCCGCCAATGCAGGTCCCCGCCATCGTGACCCGGATTCCTTTGAACATCACGATCCGCAACAGATCGGACCCCGTGGCGCCCAGGGCCATTCGCAAGCCCAGCTCCCGCACACTCTGCGAAACGGCATAGGACATCACTCCATACAATCCGACTCCGGACAACAGAAGGGCGACGCTGCTGAAGATTCCCAGCAACGTGACCGCCGCCCGCTGGCTCCAAGTCCGGCGATCCACTTGTTCACGCATCGTGATCACTTCGCCTGGCGCGAGGTTATCATCGATCTTCTTGATCTCGAGCACCAGCGCGTTGGCCATCGCTTCCGGGCCCAGCCGCGTCCGGATCTGGAAATTCGGCCCCCCGGGAGCGCCTTGCCGAAGCGGCAAGTAAAAAAATGGCTTGTTGCTTTCCACCACGCTGGCATACTTGGAGGTTCTTGCGACCCCGACGATTTGCATCCATCGTCCAGCTACCTGAAATCGCTTTCCTAGGGGAGTTTCCCCTCGCCAGAATCTTTGAACCATGGCTTCATTCACCACCGCGACTGGCAACGTTTTTTCGTTGTCCGCCAAGCTGAAATCGCGGCCCGCCAGGAGCGCTGTGCCGGTGGTGGCGAAGTAGCCCGGGCCAACCTCGTTATATTCGACCACGGGCTGTTCGCCGGGAGCGACATCGTATCCCTCCACGATGATCGCCGCCGAAGCGGGACTGCGATAAGAGAACGGCACCCATTTGGACCAGACCATCGATTCGACACCGGGAATCGCCTGCACCCGATCCGTCAATTGATCCTGAAAGTTGCGCACGCGCGGCCCATCGTAGCCCGCCGCTACCATGTCCACGTTGCCGAAGAGCACTCCGTCCGTCGCAAAGCCGACGTCGGCCGACTGCATCGCGTGCAGGCTCTTCAGCAACAGTCCCGCCCCCACCAACAGGATGAAGCTGAGCGACACCTGCGCCATCACCAGTGCCGACCGGATCCAAGCTTTTCCGCGGCCGCCGACGACGCCGCTGGATTCGGACTTCATGGCCGCCGCCAGATCGATATGGCTTGCCTGCATGGCCGGCACCAGCCCGTAGAGAAGGGTTGTTATCAGGCAGACGCCCGCGCTCAAAGCAAGCACTCGCCAATCCATATCGGCCGGCAGACTGATGATGACCCCGGGCGCCGGCGGCACAAACAGAATTTTCAACAGATCGCGGCACCAATACGCGATCAGGAATCCACACCCGGCCGCCGCAGCAGAAAGCAATAGACCCTCCGTGAGGAGTTGCCGGAGCAGCCTGGCGCGCCCCGCACCCACCGAAAGCCGAACGGTCATCTCGTGGTTCCTGGCGAGGGACCGAACCAGCAGCAGATTTCCGACGTTCGCGCAGGCAATCAACAACACCAGGCAAGCGACAACGAGAGCGATGCGAAGGGTGGGTAGCAACGTTCCGGCATTATTGAACGGCGTTTGCCATAGCGGATATAGTCTGAAGTTGAATCCCCGATTGCTCTTCGGATATTCCGCTGCCAGGCGGGCGCCCACCGCGGAGATTTCCGCCTGCGCCTGTTCGATGGTGACGCCGGGCTTGAGGATCGCAAAGCCTTCGATCCAACGAGCGGCTCGATTGTCCAACTTGAAGCCGTCGCCTTCAAACGCCTCCTCCATGGAAGCGGGAACCCAGAACTGCCACGAATAGCCGACAAAGGTACCGTAAAATCCTTCCGGCGTCACGCCGATGATGGTGTATTTGACGCCATTGAGCATCTGCGTCCTGCCGATGACCTGCGGGTCGCGGCGGTAGCGATCGGTCCACATCTGGTAGCTGATCACGACCACCGGATGCGCGTTGCGGCCGAGGTCTTCGTCCGGGCGAAAGGTGCGGCCCAGGATCGGACGGATGCCTAGCGCTTCGAAGTAATTCGACGAGACGGCGCTTCCCGTGGCTCTCTGAGCGCGATAGCCGACATTCATCGTCGCGCGGCCGATATGCTCGGCGACGAACGACTCCAGCGTGGTGCAGTTCCGCCGCAAATCCAGGAAATCGGGCCAGGAGACGTCGTCCCGGCCTTCCCGGTCGATCCCCGTGAGGGCAACCATCCGGTCCTGATTCGCTACCAGCGGGAAGGGGCGCAGGAGGATTCCTTCGATCCAACTGAACACCGAGGTTGTCGCGCCAATTCCTAGCCCCAGGCAGAGGATCGCCAGAAGACTGAAGCCGGGGTTGCGGCGCAACATCCGGGCACCGACGCGAAGGTCTTGAAACATATTGCATTCTAAGACGAACAAGTCGCCAAAGGGTTACATCCACAAATTGAAGGGACGACGGCTGCACCGCAGCGAGTCGATATACAATGCTCAGAACGGACCCAACGGCCGTTGCGGATCCGAAGGAGGAAAGCTGTGTTCAAGAAATCGGCTATCGCTGCAATCTACCTGGCGTGGTTGTGCGGAAGCGCCATGGCTCAGGATGCCAAGACTGTGATCGCCAATGCGCAAAAGGCTCTGGGCGATCTCCAATCCATCACTTACTCCGGATCGGCCAAGGATGTGGCGTTCCAGCAGTGCGGGGCGAACGCCGCCGACATGCAGTGCCGGGGGACGCACGACCCCATGCGGCCGATCAACAACTATGTGCGCGTGATCGACCTTACGGCGCCCGCGTCGCGGCACACGGGAAACACGGCCAATATTGGGCCCGGCGGCTCAACCACCATCACACCCGGCGTCTTTTTCCAGCAGGTCACAGCGCAACAGGCGGATGTCTCGCAACCCTGGGGCGGATCGCTGGAGTTTTACATCACGCCGTGGGGCTTCCTGAAAGGCGCGGCTGAGAACAACGTGACGGTGACCCATCGCAGGGTTGACGGAAAGAAATACACGGTGCTGAGCTGGAGCCCGGCGGTAAAGGCGCCCTCCGGCAAGAGCTACGTCATCAACGGCTACGTGAACGAACAGAACCTCGTAGATCGTGTCGAGACGTGGCTGGGTGAAAATATCATGGGCGACATGCACATAGTCGCCACTTACACCGGCTGGAAAGGTTTTGGCGGAGTTCTCGCGCCGGCGAAAATCGTCGAGACGCGCGGCGGCTGGCCATTCTTTGAAGTGGACGTGACCGCGGCGAAGGCGAATCCTTCCGATGTCGCGTCGCTCGTTGCTCCGCCGCCGGGCCGCAGAGGCCCAGGTGAGCCACCGCCGGCGCCTGGCCCTCTGACGGTCACTTCCGAAAACCTCGGTGACGGCCTCTACCGGCTCACCACCGGACCGGGCAGCTACGATTCGGTGATCGTCGAGTTCAAGGATTACATCATGATGCTCGAAGCCGGGCAATCCGAGGCGCGCGCGCTCGCCTACGTTGCCGAAACTAAGAAGCTGATTCCGAACAAGCCCATCCGGTATGTCATGAACACGCATCCTCATTCCGATCACACGGGAGGGCTGCCGGTGCTGGTGGCGGAGGGCGCGATCGTCATCACGCAGAGGAACAATGTGGAGTTCCTCGACAAAGCACTGAACACGCCCAGGACGTTGCTTAATGACACGCTCGCCCGGAACCCAAGGAAAGCCCGGATTGAAGCGGTTGAGGAGAAGAGAGTTTACTCCGACGGAACGCGAACCGTGGTGCTGTACCACACCTGGCCGGTTCCGCATTCCAACGGGCTGCTGATCGCCTACATTCCCAAGGAGAAGGTTCTGTTCCAGGGCGACTTTTCGGTGATTCCCGGAGAGCCGGCCAACGATCACGTAAAAGCGCTGGTTCCGATTCTGGAAAAGCTGAATCTGGATTTCGACCGCTATATCAATGTGCACACTTCTGCTGCGCCACAGACTAAGGCCGACGTGTGGAAAGCCTATCAGATGCGGGTGGGTAATCCGCCGGATAACAAATAGCTTTTGAAGGCTTAGTGCGGGTCTAAGGCAATAAGCTTCTGGCCGACTTACAATCCCTGGCTATCAAGGCCAATGATGGGATCTATCATACCTATCGGCTGGACGCTGCCCGCAGTAAGTGATAAGCTGGCGCAAACAGTTCTGGGGTGGATAGAAGGAAAGGAAAAACTCTATCATGAGAAGTCTGCGGAACCGCGCCGTTCTGATTTTTGCCTTGGCGCTATGCATCTTGTTATGTGCAGGACCTGGCAATCTATTCGGACAGGCTGCTACGGCATCTATTTCCGGACGCGTCACGGACGCCACCAACGCCGCTGTGCCCGGGGCGATGGTGACCATCAAGAACACCGCGACGTCCGCGAGCCAAAGCGCAAACACGGACGAGCAGGGCCGCTATGCGTTGCTGGATTTGCCCATCGGTCCTTACGACATCACCGTTTCAAAAGCCGGATTTCAGAACGCGGCCCGCAACGGCGTAGTCCTCACCGTCGGCGCCGCGCCGGTGCTTGATTTTCAGTTGGCCGTCGGCCAAGCCAGCCAGACCGTGAGCGTGTCCGCCGAGGTCGCGCAGGTTGAGACCACCAACTCAGCCCTTTCGTCCCTGGTGAACCAAACCCAGATGCGCGAGTTGCCTTTGAACGGCCGCGATTGGGAACAGTTGATTCTGCTCGCGCCCGGCGTTCTGAGTTATCCGCAGGGCGGATCGAGCGCGCTGACTTCAGTGGCCAACGCCTATTCGATCGCTGGGACACGTCCGGAAGGCTACGCCAACATGCTGGATGGCGAAGACATGCTGAACTGGTGGCAGCGCAACGCCGGCGGCGACGTGACCGGCACGACACTCGGTATCGACGCCATCGCGGAGTTTCAGACACTGACCGGCACTTACAGTGCGCAGTATGCGGGCAACGGCGGCGCCATCGTCGGCGTTACCAAATCGGGTACCAACGATTTTCACGGCTCGATATATGAGTTCTTGCGCAACAGTGCTCTCGATAGCCGCGGCTTCTTCGACGGCTCGTCCGTGCCCCCCTTCCGCAGAAACCAGTACGGCGGCACCATTGGCGGCCCCATCAAGAAGAACAAGATATTTTTCTTCGCCAACTACGAGGGAATCCGGCAGTTGTTGGAAACGACCTCGGTGAATTACGTGCCGGAACCTAACTTTGTCTCCCTCAACTGCGTAGCCCCGAAGTGCGTGGAAAACCCGGCTTCCGCCGCGATGCTGGCCCTGTACCCGGCTCCGAACGGGGGAGTGTTTAATGCCCAAGAAGGCGTCGGCATCTATAACTTTGTAGGTCCGCAAACCACCCCCGAGGATTTCGGCGTGGCACGCATCGACTGGAATATTTCCGACAAAGACGCGATGTTCGCACGCTACGAGGCCGACTTCGGCACCCGCACCACGAATTCCGGTCTCGGTCTTTGGCCTCTGGATGACACTACCCATAACCAGTTCTTTACGATGGGGGAACGTCATATATTTTCGCCGGACCTGATCAACCAGTTCACCGCATCTTTCTCGCGGCCCTGGACGTCGGAAGTTCAGCCGGCGGAACACGCAGCGCTGCAGATTTTTACTCCCGCGCGAGAGGACGCTTATGTAGCGGTTCCGAACCTTACTGCGCTGGGGGCATCTTTTGTCAATCCCTTCCGTTACCTTCAGAACAAATTCACGGAAAAGGATGACCTGACTTGGGTCAAGGGCTCCCACACCATAAAAATCGGCGGCATGTTCCAGCGGCAGCAACTCGATCCTTACGTCCAGGTCTTCTGGAACGGATTCTACATATTCACCGGCGGCGATGCGAGTTTCCTGTCCGGCAATCCATTCCTGTTTGAAGGCGCGCCCAACGGCGGCACCAACAGCTATCGTGCCGAGCGTTACGATGTTGTCCA
This sequence comes from Bryobacteraceae bacterium, assembly GCA_035508055.1. GTDB lineage: Bacteria > Acidobacteriota > Terriglobia > Bryobacterales > Bryobacteraceae > Palsa-89. The sequence goes on from DATJNO010000084.1 coordinate 127,956, forward strand.
GCCCTATGTTCAGGACGACTGGAAGGTGAACAACAGGCTGACCATCAACATTGGTCTCCGCTACGATTGGGAAACTAATCCGATCGAGATCCACAACCTTTTCTCCAACGTGGTGGGGCCGCCCTTCGCACCCAATTTCGAGAGTGTCCCGCACGCTTACCAGAACAATCCCTCCAACCGGAACTTCGACCCGCGGGTCGGCTTGGCGTGGGACGTTTTTGGAGACCACAAGACTTCCGTCCGTGCCGGCTTCGGGATTTTCCACGATCCGTACACCACCTACACTTTCTCGTCCGCCTATGTGTCGAGCCCGCCGTATGACACGCAGATCCAAATCTTCCCCAGCGGCTGGCCGTACCCCTTTGTCGGCGGCGGGATCCCGTCCTACAGTCAGACAACGGGCACGTATTACGGAACGCCCTCGACGCCGTACTCGTTGGAATACACTTTCAGCATCCAGCGTGAACTGCCGTGGAACAACCTGTTCACGGTCGGTTACCAGGGAACGCGCGGCGTTCACCTGCTGGCGTTCAACGATTTCAACGCGCCCGAAGACACGGTCGTCAACGGCGTGGACTACCTTGCCACCAACAATGGCGCTCCGTGCGTCCTCAACGGCCCCTGCACCGGGAACCCGCGGCCTGTACCGGCCTTGGGCTCCCAGGACATGACCGCGCCTTTCAGCTACTCTTCTTACAACGCGCTACAAGTCGGGCTTACGCACAGAGCGTCCGCGAATCTGGTGTACCAGTTCTCTTACACGTATTCGCACTGCATCGACGGCGCGTACACGTATGGCGGTTTGGGTTTCAACAACACGTCATCCGCCATCACCAATCCCTACGACTTCGCTGCGGACAGAGGCAACTGCAGCTTCGACCTGCGCCACAACATCTCCTTCAACGCCGTGTACCTGTTCCCCTTCAAGGGCAACCGCCTCAAGGAAGGCTGGCAGTTGAGCGGAGTTACATCGTGGCACACCGGCGTGGATTTCTCCCTCGGCGAAGGCGACCAGATGGACACCGGGAACACCTTCGACAACGAGCGCCCAACCTTCGTACCCAACGCACCCGGCTGTAACAACAATGTCTACGCGAACCAGAGCGCAAGTCAGTGGGTCAACCTGAACTGCTTTGTAGCCTCGACGTACGGCTCGGCCGGAAATCTTGGTAGGAACGTGCTGCGAGGGCCAGGGTATGCAGAGACCGATATCGGCTTAACCAAGAACACGAGAATCACCGAACGGGTGGTCCTCACGTTCAAGGCCGAGCTCTTTAACATCTTCAACCATCCCAACTTATCGGTTCCTGCCGGGTCGATCATCAACCCGGGCAATAACTGCGGCCCCTCAGTTTACTACGACAACAACAGCACACCGGCGGCTCAAGCTTGCTTCGCCCCCTCGGGCGCCTCGATCACTTCGATGGTAGGAAGCGGCGGCCTCCCCGATGTGGCCCGTCAGACGCAGTTCAGTCTGAAGCTGGTGTTCTAATCGGGTTTTCAGATTAACCGGAAGGCTCAGAGGCGAACCCCTCTGAGCCTTTCTTGTCGGGTCCCCTTGTACATCACCTTGACGGGAGGACCTGCTTTCGTAGAAATTGAAACGATGAGATTTTTCAAGATTCAAACCGCCATCGTGTTCGCTCTGACCCTGAGCGCGACGGGGATCTTCGCACAGTGGCCCAGCTATCCAACGCCGGGTCCCCGGGCCAAAGACGGCAAAATCGATTTTGCGGCTCCGACGCCACAGACGCCGGATGGCCACCCCGATTTTTCCGGCCTGTGGGAACCCGCGCACGTGAAAGGCGGCCGTGGCGGCGGGATGAACGGCACGCCCCCGTTGCCCTTCCCGATTCCCACCTCGCCAGGCGACCCTCCTGTCGCGCAGTTCTTCAACATCGGCGCCGGCTTCAAGGACGGCCTGCTCCCCTTCACGCCGTGGGGGGCGCAGGTGCGGGCGCAGAGAAAAGGGAACAACAACAAGGACAACCCGGATGCGCTGTGCCTGCCGCTGGGCTTGACCCAGCTGCACATGCATCCGCAGCCGCGCGAGATCGTGCAAACGCCGCGCGAGATCGTGGTCCTCTATGAGGCGAACGGCAACGTCCGGCGGATTCTCACCGACGGCCGGGGTCTACCGAACAACGATCCCACGCCCTGGTTTTACGGTTATTCGGTGGGTCACTGGGACGGCGACACGCTGGTGGTGGAGACCACCGGCTTCCGCGACGACGTCTGGCTGGATGTCGAAGGCAGCCCGCTCACCAGCACCGGCAAGATGACCGAACGTTGGCGGCGGCCGAAATTCGGATTGATGCAGATCGACATCACCATCGAAGATCCCAAGGCTTACACCAAGCCGTTCACGGTGCGGGTGAATCATCAACTCATGCCCGACACCGAACTGATGGAATTCGTTTGCCAGGACAGAGACGCAACCCACTACGTCGGGAAGGGCGCGAGCAAATAGTTCCGCCCCTGCCGCAAAGAGGCCGCCTATTTCTCCCGCACTTGTTCGAGTGCTTCTTCCAACACCCGCAGCCCTTCGGCAATCTGTTCGTCAGTCGCGATCAGTGGCACCAGTATCCGGATGACATTGCCGAACGTTCCCGCCGAAATGATAATCAGGCCGCGGCGATGGCACGCCGCCAGAATCGCCTTGGTTTCATCGGGCGCCGGTTCTTTGCTATGCCGGTCCTTGACGAGTTCTATCGCGCGCATGGCGCCCAGGCCGCGGATCTCCCCGATCAAGGGGAAGCGGGACGGCCAGTCGCGGGTCGTCGATTCGAATAGCTCGCCGATGTGCCGGGCGCGTTCGGACAAATCGAGCGTATCCGTAGCTCGCAGAATCTCCAGCGCGGCCGCACAGGCCACTGGATTCCCGCCAAACGTGCCGCCCAATCCACCGGCGCCGGGCGAATCCAGGACCTCGGCCCGGCCCGTCACGGCTGCCAGCGGCAGGCCGGCCGCGATGGACTTCGCGGTCACGATAATGTCCGGCTCGATCCCAAAGTGCTGGCAGGCGAACAGCGGTCCTGTCCGGCAGAAGCCGCTCTGAATTTCGTCGGCAATCATCAGAATGCCGTGTTTCCGGCAAATGCGGGCGATCACTTGGAACCACTCTGGGGGCGGAGCTACGAAGCCGCCCTCGCCGAGAACCGGTTCAAAGATGACCGCGGCGACGGCTTCCGCCTCAATGTGCCGCTTAAACGTAGACTCCAGGCGTTCCGCGCACTGCATGTCGCAGCTCGGATACGTAAGATTGTGCGGACAGCGGTAGCAGTAGGCGTAAGGCATGCGGTAGATCTCCGGAGCGAAGGGTCCGAAGCCCGCTTTGTATGGTTTGGACTTGCCGGTGAGGCTGAGAGCCAGTTGCGTGCGCCCGTGGAAACCATCCTCGAACGCGATGACCGCCTGGCGGCGGGTGAAGTGGCGTGCAACCTTGATCGCGTTCTCCACCGCCTCAGCACCGCTGTTGACGAAAAAGGTCTTCTTGGGGAATCGCCCCGGCGTCCGCGCATTCAGTTCCTCAGCCAGCCGCACATAGCCCTCATACGGCGTCACCATGAAGCACGTATGAATGAACTGCCCCGCCTGTTCCTGGATCGCCGCGAGAGCGGGCGGCGGGACGTGGCCGGCGTTCTGGCAACCAATTCCGCCGGTGAAGTCGAGCAATTGGTTGCCATCGACATCTTCCACCAGCACTCCCGAAGCGCGGCGGATGAAAACCGGTAGAACCGAACCGACCCCGCGCGGGACGCTGGCTTCACGGCGTTTCTGGAGTTCCACGGAACGAGGTCCGGGAACAGCGGTCACCAGTTGTATAGCCGATTCCAGCGCGCTAGGCACGTTCGTAAAGCACCTTCCCGCCGACGATGGTCATGTCGACCTTCATGTTCAGGACCTTTTCCGGCGAGACAGCTAGCAGATCTTCAGGCAGCACGATCATATCCGCTACCTTGCCGGTTTCCAGCGTGCCCTTGATCTTCTCCTCGCGCGTGAGGAAGGCGCCGTGGCGCGTATACATCGTGATCGCCTCCTTCATGCTGACCGCCTCGCCGGGGCCGTACACCTTCCCGCTCTCACCCTTGCGCGTGACCGCGGCATAGAGGCCTACCATGGGGCCGATGGGCAGGTTGTCGCTGCCGAAGGCCATAAACAGGCCGTATTTCTTGACAGGAGTTGTGATGGAGTTGTTGGTTTGCAGACGATTGCCTTCCAAGGTCTCTACGTAGCGGCCTTCCAGGTTGTAGGTGAAGTTGGGTTGCTGGGCGATGTGGATCTTATCCTTCGCCATGATTTCCATGGTGCGCGCCGGGGGCATGACCGTGAAGTGGCACAAGTAGTGGCGATGGTCGTTGCGCGGATAGTCGTGCAGCACTTGGTCCAGAGCGTCGACTGTCATGGCAATGGCGGCGTCGCCGATTGCGTGAATCCCGAATTGCCAGCCGAGTTTGTGGCCTTCCTCGATGTTGGCGTGAATCTGTTCGGGAGTGAAGAACGCCCGGCCGCGAAATCCCGGAAGCCCTTTGTAATCCACCAGGCACCAGGCCGTGGGTCCGGTGAATCCGCCGTCAGCGGGCATCTCTCCAATGGAGCCCACTCGCAGGCGGTCGTTGCCGTCGCCCGTCTTCTTGCCGAATTCCTTCAACCTCATCGCGCCTAGCTTGGCCTGGCCCTGAGGAGACGGATAGCCGACCTGAACGGACGCGCGGGGCAGCTCCGTGCCGTGTTTCTGGTACAAAAGTTCCCATTCGGCGTACGAGCCAACCACGTTTGGATCGACCTGCGAGCCGGCTTCGATCACGCTGGTGATGCCGAGCTTCAGCTGATCGCGCACATTTTGAAGTAAGCTGGCGCGAACGTCCGCCGGCTTGTCTTTGGGAACCAGCCGGGTATACAGATCGGAGCGCTCACGGATCACGCCATTGGGGACTCCGTTCGCATCCCGCTCGATCAACCCGCGCGGCGGATCCGGCGTGGCTTTGTTGATATCCGCCGCCTCCAGCGCCTTGCTGTTGCCGACCGAGCTATGCCCGCCGGCCCGGGTCAATACCACCGGGTTGTTGGGCGCCGCGGCATCCAGATCTCCGCGCAGTGGCTTGTGCTGTCCGTCGGTGAAATGGTATTCGTCCCAGCCGGCGCCGGTGATCCACTCGCCGGGCCCCAGCTCCTTGGCCTTTGCGCTCACCTGGTCCTTCAATTGGGCTAGCGACGTAGTGTCGTTCAGGTCGATAAAACGCCGCGAGTGGCCGCCCAGATGGATATGGGTATCGTGAAAGCCCGGCATGACCATGCGGCCCTTTAGGTCGATGGTGCGCGCGGCTGGATACCGGCTTCGCAGTTCATTGCTTCCCACCGCCAGAATCCGGCCATCTTTGATTACGATGGCTTCGCGAATCGAGAACGCGTCGTCGACGGTCACGATTTTGCCGTTGAACAAAACCAAGTCAGCGGTTGCGCCCTGCGCCTCCAGGAGCGGAAGTCCGCTCAACGAAGTCACGCCGACAACTTCCAGGAAACTACGCCGTGAGAGAGCCATACTTTCTCCGTTCTAGAAATCTACGCGCAGAGACAATTGTCCCACACGATTGACGGCATTTTCAGAAGCTTGCGCACTTTGCGTAACCCTGAAGGGGCAGGCGCAGGCGCCGACGCCGCAGGACCCGCCCCTAGGGCAGAGATCACCGATGCGATCGCGCTAACCGGCCAAAAGAAAAAGGAGAAACTCTGGTGGGGCAGGCCGTCATCACGAACTGCCCCACACACGAACGGATTAGAAGGTAAAGCGGGCGATCAACTGACCGCTACGAGGTTGGGCGCCGGCGCCCTCCACGTAGTTCACGAACCCGTAGCCTGCCGACAACAGCCCCTGTTCGTTGACGAGCCCATTCGCGCCGATGATGGAGCCGCCGTGTTGGGTAAATGTCGCCGGATTGCTGGAGGGGAGTCCGAAGATTCCTACGCCGTCAGCCGGCATCGAGTAGAACAGGCGGTTGAAAATGTTCTGGAACTCAGCCCGAACCTGGAGTTGCAGGCGCTCCTTGATCCTAAAGATGCGGCCGAAGCCGAGCGACTCGGCCGGCTGGCGCTGCCAGCGGAAGTCATTGTAGTAGGGCGCTGAAGCTCCATACGTTCCCGGCGCCGCGTCGGTCCACGCAGCCGGATTCAGCACCAACTGCGTGGTGGGATCGAAATGGGAGTTTGGATTCACCAGGAACAACGGCTGGCCGGGCACGCGATTATAGAATGTTGTACCGCCGCCCCAGAGCGCGGGGTTGTTGGCGGGGCCAATCCCTAACTCGGTGAGCAGGTTGTTGTTGGAGGGAGGAGTCCGGATCAACAGGCCGCTTTGGTAACGCAACAGCCCGCTCACGGTCCAGTCCCGAGTGAACCAGGACACGGGACCGCTCCCCTTGAAACCGCTCTGCCACTTGGGAGTCGTGTAGGTGAACGCGATGATCAACTCCTGTGGAATATCGAATCCGGAAAGCTGCTTCCAGGTCGAGGAATTGAAAACGTCGTTGATCAGTGGATCATCAGGCGTGAGATAGGAGGTATTGGAGTTGACTCCATTGGTCAGCTCTTTTTGCCAGGTATAGGCCACTTGCGCGGTCAAGCCGTGAGAGTAGCGCTTGGTGAACTTCACCTGCAGCGAATCGTACCAGGTGTCCCCATCTGGAGGTCCGAGGAAGGGTGGAATGCCTCCATACCACTGCGGTTCGGGAACCAGAGCGGCGATCAAAGGCTCGGAGGACGGGAATCCGGGATAAACGTTATTCGGATTCGCCAGGTTCGGGAAGCGAGCGATCACCTGGGGCGAATTGATGGGCGTCAGCAAGAGCTGCTGGTCGGCCGGGTTTTGGATGTTGAGCCCGTACTTCGACTGCAGCTGCGGAACCGACAGACCGTCGTAATTCATCGAGGACAGCAAGGGCGCTGTCCACCACGCGCCGCGGTTACCGACATAAGCAGCCTCGACGACCATGTCTTTGGAAAGCTCGCGCTGGAAACCGATGCTCCATTGGAAGATGCGCGGAAGCCGGGCCGCGTTGTTCGCGATGGAAACAAATGGCGAACTGGGAGGCACGACGCCGGATGCCGGGACAGGCGGGTATTGAGGTGTTTGAGGATTGTAGAAGTTGCTGTATGTAAGGACGGGGTTTCCGTAAACGTTACCAGGGGCGTAAGGATCGCCATTTTTCAAAATTGCCGCAGGCAATCCATATCCGGGAGGCGTCAAGGCGAGGAAGTCCGCCACGCTGGCATTCAATCCAGCCTGATCGGGCCCGGACCCGTAGCTAATAGCCCCACCCGCTCGAAACACGGTCTTGGGTGTAATCTGCCAGGCGACACCGAGATGAGGTCCGATGGAGAGTGGATAGGGTGGCGCGAAGTTACAGTGGCAGGTTTGTCCGTATTCTACGGTCCCCAGCCGGCCGAGCAGCGGGTTCTCCCCGGTGAAGTCGGCATTTTGCAAACGGCCGTTCTCCTCAGTCCAGAGGTTCGCATAATCCCAGCGCAGCCCCAGTTCGAGCGTCAGAGTGTGAGTGACCTTCCAACTGTCCTGAAGGTAGAGGGCATAGGAATGCATACCCAGCCGGACACCGGTTTGGGAGGGCGCGAGTTGCAGACCGTCGGCCAATCCCAGGAGGAAGCTGGCGTAGCCCATTCCGCTGCTGGCCGTATTAGCCCAAGGTTGGCCGTACTGCGCGGGATTGGCGGTCTCGATGTTGGAGAATTCGAATTCTCCGTTAGCTCGGCCCGCGAGGATGCTGGGGATGCCCTCAAACATCGCGGTGGCGCCCAGCTTAAACGTGTGGTTCCCTTTGATCCAGGTGGCGTTGGCGTTGAAGGTCGGCTTGACATCCTCTTGAAACGGCGCTTCAAAGAACGAAGCCGTATTGGTGGATGACGGGAACGCGCCGCCGCCGCTGAAGCCCGCAAACAGAAAGGCATTCGTATCCAATCCCGACAGATAGGGGAAGTAGTTTGCCGGGAACGGAGTGCCCTGCGGGAAAAGGCCGGATTGGCTGAAAGTCGGGGTTACCTGGGGATTGGTGGTGTATAGCAGTCCCGCGCCGAAATGCAGCAACAAGGTGGGTGTCAGAGTGTCATCAAAGTTGAGCCGCACGGTCTGTGATAAGGAATTTTGAACCGTCGTAGTCGACAAGGGCAGCTGGGGGCCTTCAAAACCGTTGCTTTGAGGCGAGTACGTCTTGGTGGCCGAATAGTAACCGGATAGCTTGATTTTCGAACTGATTAGCTCGTCGATCTTGAAGGAAGGAATCGTGGTGTGACGGTAATCTGAATACCCGGGCACGCTGTAGTTGAACACCGGCGACGGGTTGTTGGGCGCCGGGAACAACTTTTGGATGATCAGCGCCGTTGGATCGAGCATGCTGGCCGGGAGCGTATTGTTCGCAAACGGGGTCTCCACCGGAATGCCATTTACCAGATGCCTGGTAGTCGGATCGAAAATCTGATTGGGGCAGGCGGATGTGCTTTGTCCGCCGCCGAGGTTTACAGTATTGCAGCCGAGGAAGGCGGCTTCGTCGGTGGAGAAATTCCCGGTCAATTCAGAGGCCGTGGGAACCTGCGAGGTTCCATTGGTGGTGAAGTTGGTTTGCCGGAACTGCTCAAAGCTAAAGAAAAAGAAGGTCTTATCGTGGCCGTTGTAAACCTTCGGGATCACCACCGGGCCGCCCACTGTGAAGCCGTAATCGTTCTGATGAATGGGATTACGGATGTTATAGTTCGGGTTCGTCGGATCGATCGTGAACGGCAAGCCCGCGTTGAGCACCGTATTCGTTAAATAATCGAACCCGCTCCCGTGCAGCTGGTTGGTGCCGGACTTCATCGTGTAGTTGATGTATCCGCCGCCGGCCTGGCCGTATTCGGCTGCGTAATTACTGGTCTGAATGGTCACTTCCTGGATGGCATCCGCTCCGGCCTGATTGACCTGGGTGAGCTGCTTCCAGAATCCGTTGCTGGCGTCCTGCCCCTCCACGTTAATGGTTTGGGAGCTGGAAGGCATGCCGTTGACGCGCAGGGTGTTATCGGTCGCGAAATCAGTGCCCGGCATCAGTTGGAGCGAGGCAAGCGGGTTCCGGATGTTTCCAAGACCGCTCGAATTTCCAAAGCCGGCAGGCGCGCCGCTCAGCGTGAGGATGGGGAGGTCGTCCAAGGAGCTGGTTGGGATGTTGTAGCTCACCTCGGTGCTTTCGGTTTTCAGCAATGGCGCAGCCGCCTCAACGACAACCGACTCGGTCGCCGCGCCAACCTCCAGCACGGGGTCAATGCGATAAATGCCATACGCTTCCACCGTGATGCCTGTCCGGGTGTACTTCTTAAATCCCATCACGGTCACCGACAGCTCGTAGGTTCCCAGAGGCAATTGGGAGATGGTGTAGTTGCCCGTAGCGGAAGAAGCCACGGGATAAACGGCGCCCGTGTCGGTATTCCTGGCTTCTACGGGTGCGTTAGGGACCACGGCACCTGCTGGGTCGGTGATGGTGCCGGTAATCGTGCCCAAATTGGTCTGCGCGGACACAGACAAGACAATCAAACAAGCCAGAATCAGAACGTTGATCGGGCGCATCGATTTCTCCGTTACGGGACAGCCCTGACTCCAGAGACAGTAATGCTCTTGGCCAGCGGATCAGACCCCGTGCAAGTTTCTGCGCTGACTATATTCCGCTTTGTTCAATTTGTCAACGGCTGATTGAACGGAAGAAGCTCGTCCCAGATCATCTTTGACTCTAATTTGACGCTAGTCCGGGTGTCTGTACCGGGAACAAGCCGCTCTCCCGCTGGGGCCGCTCCAAGCGATTGCTGCCGGCGGAGTGGCGTTTACTGAAGCGAAATCACGGGCCCGGAGGGCATCCCAACCCCTCCGACGGCGGCCCGTAGCGGCACGTCACCGGTGCGGCGCTATGGAAGCTTTGACCGGCCGGGACGGCAGGATTCGTTAGGCCGAAGCCATTCCCGAAGAGTTCGGCCTCATCACCGGCCAACAGCTACGATATCCTTGGGCCGACCGGAACTTCGCTGGGTTACAAGACGGTGGCCGCGATGCTCACGGTCGTGGCCACCGTGTTGCTCGAGCGCGCGGTCCGCGCATCCAGGCCGGCTATTCGAAGATGAAAAAGGCCGGAGGGGCTGCCAGCGCCCGATCAACAGCATCCCTTCCCGTCCGAAGCTAGGTTCAGCGTTTTGAGGCGCCAGGCGCAGGGTTGGTTGAGGCAAGCAATTCGTCGATCACCGATTTAAATGCTTCGTAAGGACGAGCCCCTAGAATCGTTTTCTTGACGTCCATCACGTCGCCGTTTAGAACTCCCAATATGAAAATCGGAGTCCCAAGAATACCCATTTTTTGCGCGTCCGACGTACTCTTCTGAATGTCATCGGCATACCGCCTGCTCGATAGACACTCGGCGAACTTAGGAGCATCCAAACCGAGGCTCGGTGCGCGATCCAGTATCTCCCGCTCTGCCAGAGCCGTCTGATTCGAAAACAGGCTATCATGCATTTCCCAAAACTTATCTTGGTCTCCGGCACAACGAGCAGCGCGAGCGGCCATGATCGCGTGAGGGTGGATTGGCAGAGGGAAGTCACGATAGAAATATTTTATCTTTCCAGTTCTAATGTATTCGGCGAGGATCTGCGGATACGAGACACGCATGTATTGCCCGCAAAAAGGGCATTCAAAATCTGAGTATTCGACGATCCCGACACGAGCTGCGGCAGCGCCCCTGAACAATTCTCCAGTAAGCGTCACGGTGGCTGGCGTTTGCAACAGCGGTGACCGCCCGGGAGCTAACCGAAGCAGCCGCTTCAAGTCATTAATCGAGTCGAGTATCTGACCCTGTTTTTCCTGCAGCGCGTTCATCTGTTTTTTCAGCGCTAAGATCTCGTCCTCCAGCTCCTTGGTTTGATTCGCTGGTTGGGCGCTTCCCACCCGGCTAAAACCCAACCCCAGGAAGCCGATCATCGCAAGCCTCCAGACGAAGCTCAGCGGCCTTGTTTTTTCTTGCATAGATAGTGGTTGCATGACCTTCCGGCTGCCCTATGGCGCATATGGCTCGAGGGCCACCGAGAGTGCAGCCGCCGTGGGGTAGCAGGTGATGTCGCAAAGGTCGAACCCATTGCAAAAAACCGCGTCAAGAACCTCCTGAGCCGAGGTTAAATAGAAAGTGGGACACGAGGCGGTAATCTCTCCCCACGACACCAAATAGTTGTATCCTCCAACGGAAATAGTGGATAGGCAGTACTCGGTCGGGACAAGGTAATTGGGCGGACACATTCCTGACGTGGCAGCAAATGTGGCTGTGACCGCATAGCCAGTGAACAGCTGGTCGTCCGACATCGTCAGCGTGCAGGTGAGAGCTGTGCCGCTACAACTCCCACTCCAGCCCGTAAACGAATAGCCGGATGCTGGCGTCGCCGTGAGCGTGACAGTCGTCCCGGTATCAAAGAGTGCCGAACAGGTAGTCGTGCAGTTCATGTTCGTCGAATTGAATCCGGCAGGCGTCGCTGTGACCGTGCCTCCCGCCGTCGGCGTTGATGGCGTGACCGTAACTGTGATTTCAGGAATGCAGCCGAGCATCTTACAAATCGATGACCACAGCGGATGTGATGTGTTTGACACAGCGGCCATGCCGACGTTCGGTTGGGGCCCCAAAGGCCCAGACGAGTTGGGATTGCAGGTTATTCCGAACAGGGCCGGCGAATGGCACAGCCCGGCCGGGTCTGATGTGCTGCTGGCGATGGTCGTTTCACAGTAAAACGCTCCGGCACAGTCTGGGCCCGGGACGCCACCGCCCCCACATACGTCGAATGGCGATCCTCCGCATAGTTGCGCGCCAGCTACAGTAATCAAACCGTCGTCGGCGTTGATCGCAAGTAGTCCAGTCAAGCCGAGGAGGCTGTAGTCGAGCGTTTGGCCTTTGATATGAAGGTAGGAAGGCGGGCGGGAACCATTCAGGAGCGCTGGCGTAACGGGTGCGTTCAAGAACGGAAGGATCATCCCGTTGAGATTGCTCAAGAAATTGCCCTCGCCGACCAGGCCTCCCGTCAGTTTCGGTTGTGCCGTTCCCGATTCAAAACACGTGACTGGCTGCCCAATGAGATCTGCCGTCCTCGAGCAGAAATTCGCGAACAACGTCGAATACGCCGGGCCTCCACCGATGCCGGGTCCAATCCCGGTGTGCGGGGTCCCGATCGTCATCACGCGGTTTACGTCATTGTTACATGCGTACGGAACCATGCCTCCTACCAGGGCCTGACCCTCGAGATATGTCCGGACCAGGATCCCACCAAATGAATGGGCCACCAGATTTACCAGATTAGGCGAGGGACTCGTTGGAAGGGACTCCATGTAGGCTAAAGCTAGTCCGAGGTTGCCCGCGGACTCTTCAAAGGGCACGTTGCAGGAATCCCAGTCGAATCTCCACGCGTCGATCCGGCCAATGTCCCCAGCATCAAGTTGGCCAAGAATGTACCGCAACTGTCCCCAGGTTCCCTCATTCCCCAGCACAATCCCACACACATTGCCAGGACTTGAATTCGCCAGGGTCGTAGGTGTGAGAAATCCGTGGACCAAGACGGCCGGCAGCAGCGCCGACGGGGGAGCCGGAGCATAATTGCTTGCGCAGCCTGATCCGCCCGCCGGCGGCGGACACAGACGCGCCACATTCGTGACCACCCATACGGAAAAGTGCGGGAGATTGGCCGTGAGGACGTGATTCACTTTGTCCACCGAGCTGTTCAAAAACTGCAGGTTGCCGGTTGAGGTCTGCAAAAAATAAATCCCCAGGAAGCTTTCCAAAGCGATTCCCTGTCCGGCGGCAAACTGACTCGGGTTATAGGGGAGTTTGATGGTTGCCTGACTGGCCAGCGCGATCCCATCCGGGCTGATCGAGAACCCAGCCATGAAAAAGCGCGACGCTCCGCCCAAGGTGGGCGGTTGAACAAGCGCCGAGACAGTGAATGTGGTATTCGCGGCGAGAGCCCCCGCCGGAATACTGATCGAAAGGCCATCGATCGGGGAGCCGGGATCACTCACCGAGATGACGCCGCCCGTCGTGGCTGGGATTGTCACGGTCGTCAGCGGAGTGCTTCCAAAAACGGAGAGTGTAAAACTCTGGCTGGTCTGGCCCCCGGAGTCTTGAGCGGCGATGGTGACTGTTTGGTCCCCAACTTGAGCATCTCCCGGTGTCCATTGCACCAGGCCCGTGGTGGCGTTGATGGTCATCCCCGATGGTGCCGTGGAGAGAGAAAAAACCAGGCTGGTGGGGTTGTTGGAGGACGCGATCACCTGGTAGGCCAGTGCTTGGCCCACTACCGCCGCAGTGGGCGGCATTGACTCGATCAGAGGACCGGTCACGCCTTCCGGCAAGGTGTCCGGCTGAACGGCGATACTCGAAACCGAGACAGCGAAGGTGAAAGACGCTCGACTGGGGTTGGTGAACTCCAGCAGAATGCCGGCTATGCTTCCCCCAATGCCGAGGCCGTTGGCCGGTACCGTGATGCTGACGAACGGACTCCCTGATGGACTTTGGCCGGATGGATTAGCCAGCGTGACGGTCCCCAGTGAGATGTTGGAAACTATCAACACCAGCGGTCCGTTCAGTACCGCGCCCGAGACGTTGGTGATGGTGACCGCGGAATTAAAAGTATTGGCGGCTCGATCCGATACCAGGCCGGACTTCGAAATGGTGACCTGAGTACTCACGTCCACAAACGTTTGCGCCGCGCACTCGGCCGGAATAGCAAGGCCCGCGATGAGAAAGGCGAAGCCGGAGGTGAGTAGCTTCATGACAACTTTCTCCTGTGGGGGCGGCTGCGCTGGAGTCTCCAAACTAGAAACACGAAACCACCCGCCAAGAGAACCGCGGTGTGTGGCTCTGGAACGGTGCTTGCACTCCCAGAGCCCGCTATGGCAGCGCCCACCGTTGACGCATACACGCCAAGATCACCCTCCGGGGTGCCATCAATATTCAGGGTAAGTAGCGAATCAGAGCCCGTGGGATCGCTGGTAGTGTAAAGCGGCAAGCCCGTACTCGGATCGAGAAGAAATACGGACAAGGCATCGGGGACGGAGAGGGGATCGGGTCCGTTGGTGGTAGCGTCGAGTGTGAAAGAGAAGGTCGTGCCAAGTGTCATGTCGGTCAGGTACTCATTGAAGAAGGAGCCGGGCGAGTCGGCGAGCGTGACAGTCCCCGGCAAAGCTCCGCTGACCAAGCCGGTGGGAAAGACGCTGCCTAGAGTCCCATCCGTCGAAAAATCAGTTAGCGTGACCGTATTCGAAGAACCCCCTCCGTCGATGAGATCGAAAGCTAGCTGTGCGGAAGTGCCGAGCAGGGAAGAAGTGTCGACATTGACTGTATAAACGGAATCCGCGAACGCGGGCCCTGAAGCCAGCAACACCGCCAGACAGAAGAGCAAGAAGCGTGTCAACATAAGACCTCCTTCTCCGTTACCAAACACCGGTTAGCCCTCCGGCCCGATGCTGGCATCCACGAGCCAGCTTCCCCGTGTGCCCAGTAAGCGCGCAAACCACGGCTGAAACGGCTCAAATTGGACGGCTGTTTTTCGTACCAGTACCCGCAATACAAGGCGGCTCAACGGACAGAAGGATGCATTACACTGTATGCAATGCTTCCGCCTGAGAATGCGACCGCACCCCCCGGCTCCGGCCAGGAGAAGGGGCAGCCGCTCTCCGAATGGATGGCCTTCCTATACTCCGAGCTGCGGCGTTTGGCCCACTACTACCTGGAGCAGGAGCGTCCCAATCATACTTTGCAGGCCACGGCGCTAGTGCATGAAGCTTATCTTCGTTTAGTGGAGCAACGGGAAGTCCACTGGCAAAGCCGGTCGCAGGTGATTGGTATCGCGGCACAAATGATGCGCCGCATCCTGCTGGATTACAGCCGCGGCCGCGAGTCGGCCAAGCGAGGCGGCAAAGTGAACCGCGTCTTTCTGGAGGAGGCTTCCTTGGTATCCAAGACGCGCGCCACCGATGTGATTGCTCTGGATGAAGCTTTGGAACGGCTGGCCGAAGTGGACGCGCAGCACGCGCATGTGGTGGAATTGCGCTTTTTCGGAGGGCTCAGCATCGAAGAGACGGCCGAAGTGCTCGAAGTCTCCCCCGCTACGGTAAAGCGCATCTGGAATGTCGCCAAGGCCTGGCTGGCGCGTGAGTTGCGTGGGAAGTAGGCTTGTATGCCCGGCGAGCCGGATCACGGAGCCGCGTGGGATCAGGTGAAGGAGATCCTCGCGGCTGCTCTGGAGATGCAGCCCGGCGAGCGTGCGGGATTTGTACGTCAAGCGTGTACGGGCGATCCAGCCCTGTTCGCCGAAGTGGAATCGCTGCTGGCGCACCACAACCAGGCCGATAGTCTGCTCGAAAATCCCCCTGCTTGGCGATTGCTCTCCTTGCAACCATCCGCATGGACCGGCAGGAATGTCGGAGCCTACAAGATTGTCCGCGAGTTGGGTGAAGGCGGCATGGCCGTCGTCTATCTGGGCG
This sequence comes from Bryobacteraceae bacterium, assembly GCA_035508055.1. GTDB lineage: Bacteria > Acidobacteriota > Terriglobia > Bryobacterales > Bryobacteraceae > Palsa-89. The sequence continues at coordinate 143,488 of DATJNO010000084.1, forward strand.
AGCGCGATGACCAGCAATTTCGCAGACGCGTGGCCATCAAAATGTTGCGGCCTGGCTTCTACACTGCCGAAATCGTCCAACGCTTTCGCAACGAGCGCCAGACGCTGGCCGCGCTGGACCATCCCAACATCGTGAAGCTGCTGGATGGCGGCAGCACCGAGGACGGACTGCCCTACTTGGTCATGGATTACGTGGAGGGCGTGCCCATCGACGAGTTTTGCCACCTGCGCGAGCTCTCCGTTCGTTCCCGTTTGCAATTGTTCCTGGAGGTTTGCGCCGCCGTCGGATATGCTCATCGGAATCTGGTGATCCATCGCGATCTCAAACCGGGCAACATCCTGATCACCAAGGACGGAGTACCCAGACTGCTGGATTTCGGAATCGCCAAACTGCTGAATCCGGACCTTCTGCAAACGCCCTTGGTCACTCGAACCGAGTGGCGGCCGATGACAGTCGAGTACGCCAGCCCCGAGCAAGTGCGCGGAGGGCCTATCACCGCGGCGTCGGATATCTATTCCCTGGGTGTCCTTCTGTATGAGCTGCTCACCGGGCGCCGGCCCTATCGCACCGCAGGGCACTCTCGCTTGGAAATCGAGCGGATGATTTGTGAGCAGGAGCCCGAACGGCCCAGTGCGGCGCTTGGCGGAACAACCTCGCGGCGCGGCCTCGAGGGCGATCTCGATACCATCATCCTGAAGGCCCTGCGCAAGGAACCCCGACAGCGCTATGCATCCGTGGCGGAGTTCGCTGAGGATATCCAAAATCATCTGAACGGGCTGCCGGTCCGCGCGCGCAATCCTACCGTGACGTACCGCACCGGCAGATTTGTGCGCAGGCACAAGGAATCGGTCGCCACGGCCATGGTCGCTTTGGTTCTCGTTTCCGCCACCGGCGCTTGGTTCTGGATGAAATCCGATCGATCCGCGGGATCGGTAGCCTCGCGGGTCCGCCCCTCGATAGCGGTTTTGGGTTTCAAGAACCTTTCTGGTAACGCTGGCGACGCCTGGGTTTCGACAGCCCTATCCGAAATGCTGACCACCCAACTTGCTGCTGGGGAAGAGCTGCGTGCCGTCGCGGGCGACACCGTCGCACAAACCAAGATCGATCTTAAGTTGTCGGACACCGAGGGCATACCAGCCGGCGCGCTAGCGAAAGTCCGTGGGAATTTAGGGGGCGGCTACGTAGTGGTCGGGTCCTATCAAGTCTCGGGCGCGGGCCAAGTCCGCCTGGATGCGCGGTTGCAGGACACCTCAACAGGCCAAACTGTGGTCGCAGCCTCGGAGCTGGGCTCCGAAACAGCTCTCGGGGATCTCGCAGCCAGGATCGGCGCACGCCTCCGCGAGCGGCTGGGGCTTTCGAAGATTTCCGAACTCGAAGCTCAGGGCATCGCGGCATCCGTTCCTTCTAATGCCGAGGCCCTGCGGTTCTATTCGCAAGGGCTCGACCGGCTGCGCGGGTTTGATGCATTGGCCGCAGGGGATCTGCTCCAGCGCGCCGTCGCGGCCGACCGCGATTACCCTCTGTCGCATTCCGCTTTGTCCGCAGTCTGGCGCACGCTCGGGCACGATCGCGACGCCCGCGAGCAGGCCAAACAGGCCTTGGACGCCGCAGGGAAACTGCCGCGCGAGGATCACCTTCGATTGGAAGCCGGATACCACGAGACCAACCGGAATTGGACTAAGGCCGTGGCCACTTACGAAGTCCTGGTGAGCTTCTTCCCGGATAGCCTGGAATACAGAGTCGATCTCGCTCAAGCGAAAACTTCCGGCGGCCAAGGAAAGAATGCCCTACGCGATTTGTCCGAACTGGCGCGGGTAAGCCCTCAGGCCAAGGAGGATCCCCGCATCGATCTGGCCATCTCGCAAGCCGCTGCCACCATCGGAGACAGCAAATTGCGCCGCGATGCTGCCGAGCAAGCCGCATCCAAGGCGGATCGCTACGGCGCGCGGCTGCTCCTCGCCCGAGCCCGGAGTCTGGAGTGCCGCGCTCTGGCGAACTTGGGCGAAAACGCCAAAGCCGCGACAGTCTGTGAAGAAGCCCGCCGGATCTTTGCCGAAACCGGGGATCGCGGCGAATTGGCGCGCGTGTTGCATTCCATGGCCGAAGTTCCTCTCAATCAAGGCGACTTGATTTCCGCGGGCAAGCTGTACCGGGAATCCTTAGGGATTCTGCGTCAAATTGGCAATCAGCAGGGCATTGGTAGTGAACTCGTCAATCTCGGTTTGATCGAAGTCAAGCAGGGCAATTTTGCTGCGGGCCTCAAAATGTACGAAGCATCCTTTCGCAGCTACCAGGAAGCAGGCGACAAGCCGGGAATGGCGGCGGTCACTGGAAATACTGGTAATCTCCTCAGTGCGCAAGGTAAATTGGACGCTGCCCTCGCTTCTTACCGTCAAACCTTGGCGCTTTCGCAAGAGCTCGGGCACCAAAGCTCCACCGCTCTGTCGTATGAGGCCATGGGGCTTGCGCTCACCGACGAAGGAGACCTCGCGGAAGCCGTCAAGATGTTCCAGCAGGCTCGCGCAATACAACAAGACATCGGAGAAAAGAGCAATTACGCGAATACGCTGCGCGGTCTGGGCCGCGTCTGGCTGCTCCAGGCGCGCCTGGATGAAGCCAGGAAGCTCTTCGAGCAAGCTCTGTCGATCGAGCAACAACTGGGAGAAATCGGGAGCGTCGCGGAAACCCATCTCGCTCTGGCCGAGCTGGCTTACGAGACCGGCCGCGCCAACGACGCGGAGCAACTTGCCCGTGACGCTTTGTCGGTTTTTCGAGCCCAAAAAGAACCGAATGACGAGATGTTCGCAGCGGCCTTTCTGTCCAGGTCGCTCGTCGAGCAAGGAAAGCTGCTGGAAGCGGCCGCGAGCCTGGAAGACCCGCTGAAGTTAGCCGCGAAAAGTTCGGATGTCACCACCCGTCTATCGGTCAATCTGGCGCACGCGAATGTTCTCGCAGCCGCGAAGCGGCTGGTCGCCGCCGAGCGAGCCGCTCGCCAAGTGCTCGCGGAGGCGCCCAAGGATCTGGTCCGCCTGCGCTTGGAGGCCTCGCTCAGCCTGGCGAAGATCGAGATCCGCGGGACAAACCCGGAGTCGGGTCGCCAACGCCTCCAGCAAGTATCAAGAATAGCCCGCGAGAAGGGCTTCGAGTTGATTGCTCGCAAGGCTTCGGCCACTGAAACCTATTAACGTGCACCCGGGGAATTGCGAAAAGGCACGGTAATCACCATCCGGAAATCATCCAGTCGATTCGTAACGGCTTTCAGAGTTACATCTGCCCCGCGGATTCGTGCGCTGCAGAACGAGCGACCACCTGCCGCATTGGCAGTCTGGCTCTCCCGCCTCGCAAACACTGTCGACTTGTACAACCGCCCGCCAACAGTGGAGGACCTCGCGCCTACGCCGGCTTGAGAGAAATGCTGAGTTGAATGCCCGATGGCTCCAGATTCTCCGCAGTGATCGAGCCGCCGAACAGCGAGACAATACGCTGCGCGACCGGCGGTCCCAACCCAAGATCCCCGCCTGGAAAAATCGCCTCACCGACCGAAAACACCTGGAAGAAATTCTCGATCGAGGATTCGGGAATCCGGCCGCCGCAGCGAATCAAGACGTGAGCGCCGGTCGGACCAGCGTGACATCCCAGCCGGACTGCTTCACCTGCTTTCGAGAATTTCACGGCGGTTTCGAGCAGCGCTTGAATCGCTTTCTGGAGCAGGTCGCGTTTAGCCACGACACAAGCGTGCTCTCCGGGTTCCAGTTCAAGCGCGACTCCACGAGATTGCGCAAACCCCCGGGCGCCTTCGATGGCGGAGCGAAGAGCCTGAACAAGATCAGTTGCCTGGCAGGAGAAGTTGCCACTCGCCACCTCAATCTCCGTCAGTAACAGCGCGTCGTCCAGAATCGTGAGCATCCTCTGGCGGGACTGATCGAACATTTCGCGCAGTTCGGCGTGGTCGTCCGTGCAGCCTAGCTCATCCAACACGAGTTCACCGACACCCAATAATCCGTTCAACGGCGAACGCAATTCATGATGGATCAACTTCAGGAAATCGCTCTTCGCCCGGTCGAGAAGCTTCAGACGCTCCTGCGTCTCGGCCAGCTCTCGGGTGCGAAAAGCCACCAACTCCTCCAAATGATTCGCGTGCAACTGTAGCTCTTTCTGCAACTGGTGCATTTTCAGGTGCGTCTGCACGCGGGCCTGCACCTCGTCTACCTGGAACGGCTTCGTCACATAGTCCACTCCCCCACACTGAAAGGCATGCACCTTGTCACTCGCGTCGCTCAGTGCGCTGAGAAAGATCACTGGAATCCCGGCCAGCTTTGCCTCACACTTCAGCCGCTTGCATACCTCAAAGCCGCTCAGCTCTGGCATGTCGATGTCGAGCAGAATCAAATCCGGAGGGTTCCGGACGGCCGCTTCCAGTGCCAGCCGCCCGCGGGGAAAAGACCGCACGGTGTGGCCCTGCCGGGTGAGCAGATCCTCCAGAAGCTTGAGGTTAGTCGGCTGATCATCGACGGCCATAATCTGGGTCTTGACATCTTCGTGAGTCATAAGGTGCGTTCCCATTCGTTCTCCGGGCGCCTATACGCGGAGCAAACGCTCCGAATCGTCCACGCACAACCCTTGCGGGACCCGCACCTGAATCGGCTCTCGCACGCCACGAGTCTTGGCAAAGTTTCGGACTCGCTCAACCAAGGTTACAGTTAGCGTCGTACCCTTCGAGATAACATTCAGGCTCCCGTCCCCGGTGATGACGTCGTCTTCCAGAATCATTCCTGGCGCCAAATGCGGCGTCGACAGGTGCTTCACTTCAAACAGTGCGCGCGAGGGAGAGTAATCCGACAGGGATTCCAGCAGGGCAGCCGGGTATTTTCCGGACATAGCGCGAAGCCGGTCGCACGCGGTCTGAAACGGAATCCCGCGCAAGGTCCGGCGGTCCAGCTCCTGCGCGGTCTTCAGCAGCAGCGCCCCCCGTTCCGCGGCATCGTCCTTGGCCCAATCCAAAGTCTCGGTCTGTTGCAGACGAATCATCTCAGCCACGTTTTCGAGGCGCGGAATCTGCGAGAGGAGCTGGAAGCCTACGGCAGGATGCGCACGGTACATCTGAAGTTCCTCGGAAGAAGCATTGTCGGCAACGTAAGCGTGCTGAAACGCGTCGGCAGGTATGGTAATGCAACCGATCAGGCACAAGATTGCGGCGAGTTCATATTGCCAGGGATCGGGCAACCGCAGCTGACCGGTCATGTGAACCACTATGCCTCGCAGCGCGCTGGACCGCTCTGTCAACGTGGGTGACATGAGGTGGGCGAGGTCGGACAGAGCTTTCACCGCGCGATTGAGGGTTTTCTCCAGAAGCTCGCGCTCCACTTGGCGCGCACGGTGGAGCTGGAGATGTGTCTCGACTCGCGCGCGCACTTCTTCCAGCTGAAATGGCTTCGTGATGTAATCTACGCCACCCGACCGGAAGGCATTCACTTTATTGCGCGTGTCGTTAAGCGCACTCAGAAAAATCACCGGAATGCCAGCGAGGTTCTCGTCTGCCTTCAGCTGCTTGCATGCCTCAAAGCCGTTCATCTCCGGCATGTTGATGTCCAGCAGGATTAGGTCGGGGAGATTCCGTGCGGCGGCATCCAACGCCAGGCGGCCGCGCGGAAATGATCGCACCGTGTGACCCTGCTGCGTGAGCAGTTCCTCCAGCAATTTCAGGTTCGCGGGCTGGTCGTCCACCACCATGATGTTGCTCTTGGGTTGCACGACGCGGGCGGCTTCAGCCCGAGCCGGGGAGACGTCGTCCCTGAAGGCAGTACTCTCAGCGAGTCGGCGGAGTTCTTCGTTCACTTGCTGGCCTCCGTGAGCAGGTGGGTCAGAGTGTCGTATTCGTACTTGTCCGCGAGGTCCTTTAACGCAAGAGCGGACCGTGAGTCTCCTTGATTGATAACCGCCGCGATGAGTGCATCCAGACGGTCCTTTTCTCCATCCTGCACTGCGCTAAGGAGTTGCTGAAGCAACTCCGTGGGGAGTCCGGTCAAAGTGATTGTCTCTGGAACCCACCGAAGGGTTGTCCCGGATTGCTCTTGGGGTGGTGGCAACGAGATACGTACGCTTTCGTCCGCTTGCTTCTCAGGATGCTCGCGCCGCAAAGTGTCTTCCAGCAGCGCGATCAGTTGTCTCACGTCTAAAGGCTTCGTGAGGTACTCGCGAGCGCCCGCTGCCTGGAGACGATCGATCTGGCCAGGCGTCGCATCCGCGCTAAGAATCGTTACCGGAATCCTTTGGGTGAGCTGGTTTTGCCGCAGGGTATGCAACACTTCTTCGCCGGGCATGTCCGGCAAGTGCAAATCCAGGAGAATCCAATCGGGCGTGTGCGTGTTCGCGAGTTCGAGGCCCAGTTTTCCTTGCATGGCTTCGAGCAAGTGCACGCCCGGGTAGCGCGTCAGGATTTCCTCGATGAGCCGAAGGTTCGAGAGATTGTCCTCAATGTACAGGATCGTTCCCTGATAGGAAGAGCCGCCCTGACCTTCGGTTCTGAGAGCGGCGGACAGATCACGATGTTCTTTTTGTTCCCCGGTATGATCGATCAGTGAGAGTTCGAAGTGGAAGCGGCTGCCCACGCCAACCGTGCTCTGCACACCGAGGGTCCCGCCCATGGCTTCGATCATGCGTTTGGAGAGCGCGAGCCCCAGTCCGGTTCCGCCCACCGCGTTCCGGTCGGCACCCAGGCGCTCAAATGGGGTGAAGATCTTCCGCAGTCCCTCTTCGTCGATGCCGGGCCCCGTGTCCGCTACCTCCACGCGCAGCCTGTGATTCGGGGCCTCTTCGCACCGCAGCACCACCAGCCCGTTATTGCGGTTGAACTTGATGGCGTTTGAGAGCAGGTTCAGCAATACCTGCTTGAGACGCTGGCGATCGGCCTGGACGGACCGGTCTCTGTAAGCGGAGAAATCCGCACTCAGTGTGATGTTCTGCAGGCTGGCGATCGGCCGCACCAGATCCAGGGCCTCCTTGACGGCATCCTCGATTCGAACCGGCTCGGGCGACAAACTGAGCCGGCCTGCTTCAATTCGCGCCAGATCCAGCACTTCGTTGATCAGCTCCAGAAGGTGATATCCGCCCTTCAGAATCAGCTGCACGCTGTTCTGGTGCTGGACCCCCAAGTCGGCCAGTGCGAGAAGCTGTGCAAATCCCAGGATCGAATTGAGCGGCGTGCGCAGCTCGTGGCTCATGCGCGAAAGGAATTCGCTTTTGGCGCGATTGGCCCGCTCGGCCTCTTCCTTGGCTTGCCGCAACATGGCCTCCGTCGACTTCGCCAGCGTGATGTCGCGGACCACGGCCACGCCCCCTTTGATGTTGCCGCTGTCGTCCTTGATCGGCCGCACGCTGACGCTGACGAACATGCCTTCCGGCTTCGCCTGGTTGCGCACGTACAACTCAATTCCATCCGCGGTCTCGCCACGCATGGCCCTCGCCAAGGGCAATTCATCGGCCGTATAGAGAGTGTCTGTCCCGGGCCGATAAATGCCGAAGTGCTGACTCCATTCCGAGCGGGGCGTCTCCGTGGCGTCGGGACCGACCATATTCTCGGCAGCCGGGTTGAGAAGTACCATTTTCCCACTGTCGTCGGCCACCAAAACGCCGTCACCCATGCTGTCCAGAACAGACCGCAGGATTTTTGTCTGCTGACGGTAAGCAGCTTCCGAACGCGCCAGGGCCTTTTGTTGCTCACCCACGATTTCCGCCGCTCTCTTCCGCTGCCGGATTTCCTTCGCGTAGGTCGCAGCCCGCAGCACGGTTATCTTGAGGTCGGCTGGATCCCAGGGCTTCGGGACGTAAGAATGGATCTGGCCGTCGTTGACTGCGCGAATCAGGGCATCGATGTCTACGTAACCCGTGATGAGAATCCGCGTGGCGTCGGATATCTCGCGTGCTTTCGCCAGGAACTCGCCGCCAGTGAGCTTGGGCATCCGCTGGTCGGCCAGGATCACCGCGATCTGCGCGTTCTTGAGAAACTCCACCGCTTGCGCCGTATCGGTGCTGGCCAGCACTTCAAAATCGTCTTCGAGCAAGTCGTGGATCGACTCCAGGATCTGAGGTTCATCGTCGACAACGAGCACCGTTGGCTTATAGGCCTGTTCCGTCATGCACCGATCCTCTGCGAAGTCGGAATCTTCAGAATGAACTCCGTGCCTTCGCCAGGTTGGCTGGAAAATTCCATCGAGCCATGGTGGGCCTTCACGATCCCGTAAGAGATGGCCAGCCCGAGACCGGTACCCTGCCCGATGGGCTTGGTGGTGAAAAACGGCTCGAATATTCTGTTGCGGATTTCTTCGGGTATTCCCTTGCCGGTATCGCGAACGCGAATCACGAAATGGCCGTTGTGCTGTCCCGTGGCGAGGGTAATGCGCCCCGGTCCGTCAATCGCATCAATCGCGTTGGCAATGATGTTCATGAGCACCTGGTTCAATTCGCCGGCGAGGCAGGTCAGCATTTCGACCTCCCCGTAGTGGCGCTCCACTTCGATCCGGCCTTCCATCTTGTGCCGCAGGAACAGAAGGACGGACTCGATACTTTCGTGAATGTTGACGGTCTTGACGGTGCCCTCGTCCAACCGGGAGAAGGTCCGCAGCTTGGCGACCAGATCCTTCACCCGGGTAGCGCCAGCGTGCGCGTCGGCGATCCGGGCCTGCATCTTGCCGACCTTCGAGGGCATCCTTTGAGGCAATTCCCCGTCCTCCGCCGCCATGCTTTCCAACGTCTCCTGCACGATGAAGATATTGTTGATCACGAACGCCAATGGATTGTTAATCTCGTGGGCGATGCCCGCCACAAGCTGGCCTAGCCCAGCCATTTTTTCGGAATGAATCAAGTGCGCCTGGGTCTCCCGCAGCTTTTGGTTGGTTCGTCCCAGCTCCTCGGCAAGCTCCGTACGTTCCCGCACCTGCTGCTCCAACGATACATTTTGAGCCTTGAGCTGGAGGTGAAGATGGCGCGTCTCGAGAAGATTCTTGACGCGAAGCTGCACCTCTGTCCGGTTGAGCGGCTTGGAGAGAAAGTCGTGGGCGCCGTGCGAGAGCGCTCGCTCCTTTGCTTCAGACGTACTGTCCCCGGTAAGCACCAGAATGGGCAAGTAATCATCGCTGGAGATGGCAGTGGCCAACTGATCCATGGCGGCAAGGCCATCCACGTGGGGCATATGGAGGTCGAGCAGGATTAAATCGGGCTGGAATTCCCGGAAGACAGGGAGAATGTTGCGGGAGTCGTTGAGACAATTGACGTTGGCGTAACCCGCAAAATCGAGCACGGTAGCCAGTACTCGGAGGTTGTCGGTTTGGTCGTCAACGATCAGGATCCGGGATTCTGTGAGGTTCGCGCGTTTCAAGTCCTCATCCTTTCCAACCCTTCCCCGGCCAATGGGATGGCTATACCCCGGTATCCCCCTTAAGACATACGCAGTATGAATCGGCCCTTTTCCCTGGTTCTTTATATATGTAAATCACTCTGATTAGTACGCTTGTTCACATATTCGACTCGGCAACCAGGAGTGCCGTTTCCTGCCTAAAGCATGGTAATCGCATGACCGATAAGTGGAATGCCCTAAGACCGCTGAACATGGTGGGTGATAACGTCCACGGGGAATCGAGGGAGGATTCCAGTGATTGGTCGGCTATCAATTGCAAGAAAGCTCCTTGTCACCGGCGCCCTGATCGCAAGCATTGCCGATGCTCAGACTTCCGGCGGCATATTTCGAGGCGAAGTGCGCGATCCCTCCAATGCAGTCGTGCCCCAGGCAAAAGTCATTATTCGATCCAATGACAATGGCACCCAGGTCACCGCTGAGTCTAACGGTGACGGTCTCTACGTGACGCCCACAATGATTCCCGGTTCCTACACATTGAGCGCGACTAAGCCAGGGTTTGAGACTGAGATGTTCGGGCCGGTGACGCTCGAGGTCAACCAGACGGTGCGAGTCGACTTTGCGCTGAATATCGGCGCGGCTTCCGATTCGGTCCAGGTGGAAGCTTCTGGAACGCAGTTGCTTTCGACAGAGAGTGCCGAGCTTTCGCAGGTCATCGTCAGCAAACAGGTCTCCGAGATTCCTTTGAATGGCCGGAGCTGGCAACAACTCATCGACCTGAGCGCCGGCGTAAACCCGGGGGCGCCCGGTGAATCGGGTTCGCCTAATCCGGTAAATATCGACGGACAGAGGACCAAAGCCAACTTGTACCTGGTGGATGGCGTTTCAACCACTTCTTCCCTCCAGGGCCGTGGGAACGACTTCAACATCCCTCTGGAGGCTGTTCGCGAGTTCTCCGTGCAGGCCGGATCGTATTCCGCCGAGTATGGTGACGTCGCAGGCGGTGTCATTAACCTGCAGTCGAAATCCGGCACGAACAATTGGCACGGATCGCTGTTCGAGTTCTTTCGCAACGACATGCTGGACGCGTCAAACTTCTTCTCCAATCTGACCGGCCAGCCCAAGAATGCCCTGCGCTATAACCAATTTGGCGGATCAGCGGGCGGCCCCATCCGGCGCAACAAGACCTTTTTCTTCGCCGACTACCAGGGCACTGTTACGCACAGTGGGCAGCCCATGATCACGAGTGTGCCACTGAGTGCCCAACGTGGGGGGAATTTCTCCGCTCCGGGAAGCGCGTTGATTTACGATCCGTTCTCCACATCCTACGCCCGCACGCCATTTCTGAGCAACACGATTCCGGCCAGCCTACTCAATCCCGCCGCGGTGGAAATCACCTCGCTGCTGCCGCAACCGAACCAATTCGGGGCGGGCGGTACTCCGCTGCCGTTCAACAATTATGCGGTGACGCGCGTGGACACTTCCAATGTCCAATCGTTTGACGTTCGCGTGGACCACCAGTTCTCGGAGCGCAACTCTCTTTTTGCGCGTGAGTCGTTTCAGAATACTTCTGCAGTCACACCGTCTATTTTCGGGCTGCCTTTGGGCGGATCGATTCTGGGCGCGGGCGCCACCAGCGCGCGCAATCAAAACGCTGGCATCGGCTACACATCCACCATCAGCCCCACCCTGTTGAACGAGCTCCGGCTCGGGCTCAACCGGCAGACCACTGTACTCACGCAGGAGGATTACGGGCAAAATCTGTCGCAGAAATTCGGGATTCCTGGCGTTAATGTGAGCCCGCAGACCTCCGGGTTATCGAGCATGGTGGTGGCTGGGTTATTCAACATTGGCGGGAGCCTGCTCACCCCGCTGAGTCTCGCGACAACGCAATGGAACTTCACCGACAAAATTACCTGGGTGAAGGGACGGCACGTCATTCGGCTCGGATTCGACTACCAGCATGAGATGGGCAGCACAGGCTATTTGGTTTACGGACGCGGAGAGTACACGTTCTTGAACCTCACTACCAGTTCGCTGGTGGGAACGCCGGGCGGCAACGCGTTTGCGAGCTTTCTAGTGGGCGCGCCCTATCAAATCCTCCGGGACGAGTTTCCGCCAGGCCTGGTGGGACTGATTTCCTATCGCCTGGGTTTCTTTGCGCAGGACGACATCAAGGTGACGCAGAGGCTCACCATCAACGTTGGCGCCCGCTACGATATTATGCCGTACCCGCGCGAAATGCACGACCGCTTGTCGAACTTCGACCCGGCGACCGGGACCATGCTGATCGCCGGGCAAGACACGAATCAGCGGCTGGTGAACACGGACTACAAAGACCTGGCGCCGAGGGTCGGCCTGGCTTACTCGCCGACCGGCAAGACTGTGATTCGGGCCGGCTACGGCATCGGATTTATCGATCCCTATGGCGCGGCGGGTGCGCTGAACAGTAACGAATTCAACGTCCCGTTTTACTATCTCGGCAACATCACGGAGTTCCCGTTCACCGCGCCCACTTACACGTTGAGTAGCGTCCTGCCCGGCCTGCTGATGCCCTCTCCCAACGCGCCCACGGGCAATCAGCGCTCGATCGTGCCGACGGATGGCAATCAGTACTCGCAGACTTGGAGCTTCACCGTCCAGAGGGCGTTGAATCCTTCGTTGATGTTCGAAGCCGCCTACGTCGGCACCAGCGGCAACCGGCTGTTAACGGCGTCCGACCTCAACGCAGCGCTGCCCGGCGCTACGAACCCGGTTTTGCGGCAACCCTTCGGTCCAGCGCTGGGCGAGATCCGCGAGCTCTCCAATAGCGCCCACTCGATCTATCATGGGCTGCAATCGAAGATCGAGAAGCGCTTTTCCGGGGGGCTATACTTCCTGGGCTCATACACCTGGTCGAAGTCGATCGATAACCAAAGCAACGGCACAGACACCGTGATAGCCAGTGGCCAGTATCCGCAGGACCCGCTCAATAACAGCCTGGATCGGGGACTTTCCAGCTTCGACCGCCCGCAGGTTTTCGTGGGAAGCGTCGTATGGGAGATCCCGTTTGGGCGCGGCCCCGCCGAGCGTTCGCCCGTGCGCGAGTTCGCGAACGCCGTGGCCGGCGGCTGGCAACTCAGCGGCGACTTTTCGGCTGAAAGCGGAACACCGTTTAGTGTGTTGATGTCCTGCGCGGACATTAACGCCGAGGGCGACAATTGCCGGCCGAACCGAATTGCCTCGGGCGCGCTGCCTTCCGATCAGCGTTCCATCGACCAATGGTTCGACACGGCCGCCTTCGCGATTCCCTCCACGCCCGAGTTCGGCAACGCAGGCCGCAACATCCTGCGTGCACCCGGCGTCAACGACATCGATCTCGCATTGTCCAAATCGTTTCCCTGGGGTTCCGTTGAGACGCGGCGCCTGCAAGTCCGCGGGGAGTTCTTCAACACCCTGAATCACACCAATCTGGGCGTTCCGGTGAATTCGATCGATTCACCGGCGTTTGGAACCATTACATCGGCAGGCCCCGGGCGTGAGATCCAGCTCGGCGCGCGGCTGGAGTTCTAACCCATGGGCGCTCCCAAACGAGTCACGCGTTTCTTTGAAAGCTTGTTGAACCAACCCGGACCGGTCGTCCGGTACCTTCTCCCATTTGTCACGCTTTTGGCTGCAATTTGCGTGCAACTCGCAATCTCCCGGTTTGTGCCCAAGAATGTGGACTTTCCGTACACACTGTTCTTCCTGGTCGCCATCTTCGTAACAGCCTGGATCGGCGGCTACATACCCGGAGCCATGGCTTGCGTCGTCACGATGGCCGGCATTCCACTTTTGGCGACTCCCGGTTTCCGGCTAACCAGCGTCGATCCTAGCCGCTTGATCCTGCTGGTGGGCCTTTCGTTGCTGATCAGCCTTGTGGCTCAGTCACAACGCAAGAAGCGCGACCTGTTGCGCGAAGCCAACGATGAACTGGACCGGCGCGTTCAGATCCGGACGCAAGAGCTGGAATTGGAAATTGCACAGCACGAGCGTACGGAACTGGCGCTGCGGCAAAGCGAAGAGCGGGTCGATCTGGCGCTGGATGCGGCCGGAATCGGTCAGTGGGATTTAGATCTGGCCACCGGACTGGTGACCCGCTCCCGCCGCCACCAGCAGATTATCGGCGAAGTCGACCTCAACCCGTCCGCGACTCGCGCTGAGTTCTATGAAAACGTCGTTCCCGAAGATCGCCCGGGTGTGGAACAGAAGCTTCGGTTGGCGATTGAAACAGGCGAGGCATGTGAATTCGAGTGCCGCATCATGCAACGGGAGGGCGAACCGCGGTGGTTGTGGGCCAGTGGCAAAGTCATTAAGAACGACCATGGCAAGCCCGTTCGCTTCGTCGGCAGTTCCCAGGATATTACCGCCCGCAAGACGGCCGAGCGGAAGTTGCAAACTCAGTTGGAACGGCTGAATCTCCTGGGCCAGATTACGCGCGCCATTGGCGAGCGCCTGGACCTTCGCAGCATCCTCCAAGTCGTGATTCGGAGTCTGGAAGACAGCCTGCCGATCGATTTTGGCTGCGTTTGTCTCTACAACCCGGATGCCGCGGAAGTCGTCGTCAATTGCGTGGGAGTGCGCAGCGAAGCGCTGGCCATGGAACTAGCCATGACGCAGCAAGCGCACATCAGCATCGACCAAAATGGACTGTCCCAATGCGTCCGTGGCCGGCTGGTTTACGAACAGGATGTTAGTCAGGTGGACTTCCCCTTTCCACAGCGCCTGGCGCGTAGCGGGCTCCGTGCGTTCGTCGCGGCGCCGTTGCTGTTTGAGAGCCAGGTCTTCGGCGTCCTGATTGCCGCTCGCCGCCAGCCCAACAGTTTCAGCAGTGGCGAATGCGAGTTCTTGCAACAGCTCAGCGAGCATGTCGCGCTGGCGGCGCACCAAGCCGAAACTCACAGCGCTCTGCAGCAGGCGTACGATGATTTGCGCCAAACGCAACAGACCGTCATGCAACAGGAGCGGCTTCGCGCGCTGGGGCAAATGGCCAGCGGGATCGCGCACGACATCAATAACGCCATTTCGCCCGTAGCCATTTATACGGAAATGTTGCTGGAGCAGGACACCAGTCTCAGCAAGCGAGCGCGCGAATACCTGGAGACCACGCGCCGCGCCGTCGGTGATGTGGCGCACACCGTCGCGCGAATGCGGGAGTTCTATCGCCAGCACGAGCCGGAATTGATCCTCTCGCCGGTAGACTTGAGCGTCCTGGCACAGCAAGTCATCGATCTGACGCGCGCGCGTTGGTCCGACATGCCGCAGCAGCGCGGACTTGTCATCGAATTGCGGTCGGAATTGGGACAGAATCTGCCGGCGGTAGCGGGGATCGAAAGCGAGATCCGCGAGGCATTGATCAATCTGGTCTTCAACGCGGTGGACGCCTTGCCGGAAGGTGGGAAGCTGACCATCCGCACTAAAACCACTAAGAGTTCGGCGTCACCTCAGCAGGTAGATGTGGAGGTGGCGGACACAGGCGTGGGTATGGACGAGGAGACCCGCCGCCGCTGCCTGGAGCCGTTCTTCACCACCAAGGGCGAGCGGGGTACCGGCCTCGGACTTGCGATGGTTTACGGGGTGATGCGGCGGCACAACGCGGACATCGAAATAGAGAGCGCGGTTGGGCAAGGAACTGTGGTTCGCCTTCGGTTCCCCGTGCCCGCATCTACCTCGACCCAAGTTCCGGCCGCGGGCCCCGAGGCGATGCCTCCGCGTCTGCGCATTTTGAGCGTGGATGACGATCCGCTGTTGATCAAGTCGCTCCGCGACGCTTTGGAGGCCGATGGCCACGCCGTCGTGACGGCCAATGGTGGACAGGAGGGCATCGATGCCTTCCGCGCGGCTGAAGAGCGAGATGAGCGCTTCGCGGTTGTGATTACTGATCTCGGCATGCCCTATGTCGACGGCCGCAAGGTCGCCAGCGCGATCAAAAGCGATTCGCCATCCACGCCGGTGATTCTGCTGACCGGCTGGGGCCAGCGTCTCGTCGCCGAGGGCGACGTTCCACCTCACGTGGACCGCGTGTTGAACAAGCCCCCCAAGCTAAGGGAACTCCGCGCCGCCTTGGCGGAGTTGGCAGGGGGTGAGGTGCACGTCCGCACGAAAGTTCCCGAGTAGATCGGCGCAAGCCAGGCACCGAGCCGCTGGACTTGCGCTATCGGCACGCTCGTCTTTCGACTCTCGGGCCCCAGTATCTGCTGATCCGCCCCGCCAACACAAGTAAACGGACTGGCGGGCGACAGC
>DATJNO010000085.1:0-32611 GCA_035508055.1 Bryobacteraceae bacterium
GGCTTCAACTTCTCCTTTCCGGGAGTTTCCATTCCCAGGGTCTTGGGTCCATTCCATTTCACCGACGTTCGCGCTTTTGCTTCCTGGAGCGTTTACGATTATTCCGCACGCAAAAACCACCGGGCGGCACAGGAAAACGAACGCGCCGCGCGCCTGTCGGCTCAGGACGCGCGCGACCTGGTAGTGCAGGTGGTGGCGTCGGCCTATCTGGAGATCATCGCCGACTCGTCGCGGATCGATGCCATCCGCTCGCAGGTAGACACGGCGCAGGCGCTTTACAATCGCGCGGTGGATCAGCACACCGCGGGAACATCGCCGGCCATCGATGTTTTGCGCTCGCAGGTGGAGCTGAAGCAGCAGCAGGAGCGCCTGATCGCGGCGCAGAATCAGTTCGCCAAGGATAAGATTGCGCTGGGGCGCGCGATCGGCTTGCCGAACGGCCAGGACTTCCACATCGCCGAGTCCGTGCCGTTTTCGCCGCTCACCTCGCTCACCCAGGAGCAGGCGTTGCAACTCGCGCTCCAGCACCGTCCCGATTATCAGAGCTATCAGGCCGGCGTCCGCGCCGCCGAGGACGCCGTGAACGCGGCGCGCGGCCAGCGCTACCCGACGGGGTCCATTACGGCGGATTACGGCGACGTCGGGCCCTCGCTGGCCAGTTCCCACGGGACGTTCACCTTTGTGGCCTCGGCGCGCTTCAATATTTTCGACTCCGGCCGCATCAGCGCGGAGGTACTGCAGGCGAAAGCGGAGCTCAAGCAGCGCCAGGACGAGCTGGCCGACCTGGGCGGACAAATCGATCAGCAGGTTCGCAACGCCTTCCTGGACATTCGCACTGCGGCCGATCAGGTGGCCGTTTCGCGAAGCAATCTCGATCTGGCCAATCAAACTTTGGTGCAGGCGCGCGACCGGTTTGCCGCCGGCGTCACCGACAACATCGAAGTGGTACAGGCGCAGGAATCCGTGGCCTCGGCCAACGACGTCCTGATCGCCGCGCTGTACGGCCACAATCTGGCGAAAGTCGCACTGGCGCGCGCGATGGGCGGCGCCGACGCGGGAATTCAACGTTTGATGGAGGTGAAATAACATGGCGGAAGTTGCTAACCCGCAAAGGCCCCTGCGCAAAAAGCGCAAGCTGGGACGGATTCTGATTGCATTGGCGGTGGTCGCGATCCTGGCCGTCGCGGGAGTGTTTCTATGGCGGTATTTGAATTCCTACGAATCCACCGACGACGCCGAGGTGGATGGCCACATCGACGCGATCAGCGCGCGCATCAGCGGCAACGTCGCCGAGCTGGACGTGGAAGACGAGCAGACCGTGAAGGCCGGCGATGTGCTGGTGCGCATCGATCCGCGGGACTATCAGGCCGCGCTCGAGAAAGCCCAGGCAGACCTGGCCGACGCCGAAGCCGCTCTCCAGACCTCGCAAATCGATGTTCCCATCACCAACACCACCAGCTTCAGCCAGCTGAAAAGTGCCACGAGCGGCCGCGCGGACGCCAACGCCTTCCTGCTGGGCGCCGAACGGCAATTGGACGCGGCGCGAACCCGCCTGATCGCCGCCCACGCGCAGGTTCGGGAAGCCGAAGCGAATCTAACGAAGGCCAACGACGACGTACGCCGGTACAAGCTTCTGGTGGATAAAGACGAGATCTCCCGCCAGCAGTACGACACGGCGGTACAGGCCGCGGCGGCGCAAGCGGCGATTTTGGACGACCGCAGGGCCGGGGTAAACGAAGCGCAACAGAACATCATCGTCGCACAGAGTGTTGTGGACCAGGCCAATCAGCGGATCCGGCAAGCGGATGCCTCGGTGGAGTCGGCCTCTACCGCGCCCAAACAGGTTGCCGTCAGCGAATCGCGCGCCAAGTCGGCGCTGGCGGAGGTGGCGCAGCGCAAGGCATTGGTCGAGCAGGCCAAGTTAAATCTCAGCTACTGCACCGTGGTGGCGCCGGTGTCGGGAATCGTCAACAAGAAGACCGTGGAGCTTGGCG
Source organism: Bryobacteraceae bacterium (assembly GCA_035508055.1). Lineage (GTDB taxonomy): Bacteria > Acidobacteriota > Terriglobia > Bryobacterales > Bryobacteraceae > Palsa-89. The sequence goes on from DATJNO010000085.1 coordinate 1,995, forward strand.
AGAACGTGTCGCCGGGTGAGCAGCTTCTGGCTATCGTGCCACTGGATGACGTGTGGGTGACCGCGAATTTCAAGGAAACACAGCTCAGCCGCATGAAAGCCGGCCAGCGCGTCGAGTTCACCGTGGACGCATACGACAACCGGACCTATAAAGGCACCGTACTGCAGATCGGCGGAGCCAGTGGATCACGCTTGAGCCTGCTGCCGCCCGAAAACGCCACGGGAAATTATGTGAAGGTGGTGCAGCGCGTGCCGGTTCGCATCAACCTGGATCCGGGCCAAAACCGCGACCATCGACTGCGGCCGGGTCTTTCGGTGGACCCGAAGGTCTATCTCGAGTAAGGACACCCAGTGACGCCGGCTGCAACCTGGACTCCTAAATTCAACCCCTGGCTGATCGCAGTAGTGGTCGCGATGGCGGCCTTCATGGAGGTGCTGGACACCAGCATCGCCAACGTCGCTTTGCCGTACATGGCGGGAAGCCTGGGAGCCAGCAACGACCAAAGCACCTGGGTGCTCACGTCCTATCTGGTATCGAACGCCATTGTTCTGCCCATCAGCGGCTGGCTGGCGACCCTGTTCGGGCGCAAGCGTTTTTTCATGCTGTGCATCATGTTGTTTACCACCAGCTCGCTGCTGTGCGGCATCGCGCCGAGTTTGGGTGCGCTGATCCTGTTCCGGGTGATGCAAGGCGCCGGCGGCGGCGGCCTTCAACCGATGGCCCAGGCGATTCTCGCGGACACGTTTCCGCCGCAGAAGCGCGGCCTGGCGTTCGCGCTGTATGGCATCACGGCCATCGTGGCGCCGACCATCGGCCCCACGCTCGGCGGCTGGATTACGGACAACTATTCCTGGCGCTGGATCTTCTACATCAATCTGCCGGTCGGCATCCTGACGCTGCTTCTGGTGTTGCGCATGGTGGAGGACCCGCCGTATCTGGCGCGCCTGCGCGGCGCGGGCATCCGCGTCGACTACATCGGCATCGCGTTGCTCGCCCTCGGCGTCGGCGCGCTTCAGGTTCTGCTGGACAAGGGCCAGGAAGACGACTGGTTCGGGTCTCACTTCATCGTCGCGCTGGTGACCATCTCGGCCGTCTCCCTGATCGCGTTAGTCTTTTGGGAGTGGTTTCAACGTGCACCCATTATCGACGTGCACATGTTCAAGAGCTTTAATTTCGCGACCTCGAGCCTGATGATGTTCTTCCTGGGCGTGCTTTTGTTCTCCAGCCTGGTGATGATGCCGCAGTATCTGCAAACGCTGATGGGTTACACCGCTCAATCCGCCGGACTGGTGCTTTCCGGCGGCGGCCTGGTGCTCCTGTTTGAAATGCCGCTGGTCGGACAGCTCACTACCAAGATACCGGTCAAGTACGTCATCGCCTTCGGATGGCTGTGTCTGGCCTGCGGCATGTACTATTCCACGGTGCGCATCGACCTGCTGATCAGCTTCGCATCGGCGTCCTGGCTCCGCATCGCACAAGCCTTCGGGCTAGGTTTCCTGTTTGTACCCGTGACTCTGGCGGCTTATATTGGAGTTGCGCCCGAAAAAGGCAACACGGTCGCGGGCCTGATCAATTTCATGCGCAATATCGGCAGCAGCGTAGGAACCTCCATGGTCACCACGCTGCTCGCGCGGCGCGCCCAGTTTCACCAAAATGTGCTCAGTTACCACGCTACCGGGTATGATCCGGCGTTCCGGAATCAGCTGCAGGCGCTCTCGGGTAGACTTATGCACGCGGGCGCCACACCGCCGGACGCCAGCAAACAGGCTCTGGGCAGTATCTATCAATCCCTGCAGGCTCAATCGCAAACGTTGGCGTATATCGACACCTTCCTGGTGCTCGCTGTGTTTTCGGGCGTGATGTTCCTGCTTACATTCATCGTGAAGAAGAACGATCCGGGCGCGGGCGGGGAGGTTGCCGCCGGCTGACGGCGGTTGAAGACGATGGCTACGATTAAAGTACTGACCATTGAGCGCGAATACGGAAGCGGCGCCAACGAGATCGCGCAACAGGTCGCCGAACGGCTGGGATGGAAGCTGTGGGATCAGTTGCTCACCACCGACATCGCGCGCCACCTGGAGTGCGACCAATCCCACGTCGAACAGCACGAGGAACGACGCGACCCGCTGTATTACCGGATGTTCAAGGCTTTTCTGCGCGGCAGCTTTGAGGGCAGCCTCAATACACACCGCCTGAAGCTGGCGGATGCGGAATCCATACGCGCGGTCACCGAACGTCTGGTGCGGCGCGCCGCCGCGGAGGGTAACTGCGTGATCGTGGGGCGTGGGTCGGCCTACTACCTGCAAGGCTTGCCGGATGTTTTCCATGTTTTCGTCTACGCGCCTTTCGAAGCCAAGGTGCAGCGCCTGGAGCGGCAGGGCAAGAGCGAGCAGGAAGCCATGGACCTGGCCGAGAGCGTCGATCAGGATCGCGCGGCGTTTATCAAGCAGCATTTTGGCGTGGAGTGGCCGTCGCGCTCCTATTTTCATTTGATGGTCAATTCGGCGATGGGCGACGGCGCCGCAGTCGAAATGATCCTGGACGCGGTTCACGCGTTCGAAAAGATCTGATCCGGTTAGCCTTGCTACTTCGGCGTAGCGCTGGCTTCGTTCGACAGCGGGCTCGTCCCGCTGGTGTTGACCGCCGCGACCTTGAAGAAATATGGCTTGCCGGTGTTCAGGCCGGTGGCCGTATAGGAAGTTCCGGTGATGCCGGTCGCGATCGGCGTGGCACTCTCGGCGCCGGCCGCCGTGCCTCGGTAGATATCGTAGGATGTGGCGCCGCTGCTGGCAGTCCAGGATAGGGTCACTTTTCGCTTTGCCGCGGTGGCTGTCAAACCCACGGGCGCCGAAGGCGCGGCCGAACTCGAATGGGGTGTCGCGCTGACCTCGCTCGACAGCGCACTGGTCCCCGCGCCATTCACGGCCGCAACCTTGAAGTAAAACGTTTTACCGTTCCCGAGGCCTGTGTTTGTGAAGGACGTCGTGGTGATGCCGGTCGCGATCGGTGTAGCGCTCTCTCCACCCGACGTCTTGCCTCGATAGACGTTGTAGGACGTTGCGCCGCTGCTCGCGGTCCATGCCAGCGCGACTTGCTTGTTACCCGCGCTCGCCGTAAGTCCTGTCGGCGCGGCGGGCGCCTGAGCTTTCGCAATCGTGATGGATGCGGCCGAGCCATTCCAATAGTAGTTGGTCGCCCAGGTCGAATCGAAGACGCCGGTGTCCACCGAGTACGTGCCGCTCGCGAGGCTCGCCGCCGAGTTCCAGGTATAGGAAAACTTGAGCGTCTGGCCGGCGGCGAAGTTCTGGCCGGTCCAATACGTGGTCATGGCCGCGTTTCCGGATTTGTCGAAGACCTGCAGCTCGACGATTGCGTTGGAAAGCCCGCCCGTCCCGGTGTCGGTGACCGAAACCGCGATCGTGGTGCTGGCGCCGGGCGCGAAGGTCGCCGGACTCGCGGTCGCTGACGACTGGAAAGTCAGCGTGGCGGGCGCAGCCGGAGTGGCGGACACTTCGGCCGAGTTGGGGCTGGTGCCGGCCGAGTTCGTGCCGGTCACGACATAGTAATAGGTTGTTCCATTGGTGAGCCCGGAATCGGTATAACTGGTTGGCGAGCTTCCAACCGTAGCGAGCGCCGTGTATGGCCCGCCGTGAGCCGTCCCGCGCTTCACCGTGTAGCTGGTTGCGCCGCCCGTGGCGTTCCAGGTGAGGGTCACGCTGCCATTCGCCGGCGTCGCCGCAAGGCCCGTGGGCGCGCCGGGGGCTGAAACCGTCCCGCCCTGCGGAATCACGAACAAGGTAATGCTTTGCGAAGGCACCGTGGTCGAGATGGAATTGTTCGCCACGCTCGCGTTCGCGAGCTGTGCGATCGAAGTCTGCGATGCCGAATTGATCTGCCAAACCTGAGCCGTCAGGCCGCTCGAAAAGTTTGCCAGGCTCACCGTAACAGGCGTGCTGCCCTGTTGCTTGTTAATCACCATCACGGTTAATGCGCCGTCGGAACTGCGCACGGACGCGAAAGCCGAGAGATTGTCGGGATCGGCAACGCCGGCTTCCACGCTGGTGTCGCCGAACGTGGAATTATTGCCGTCGTAGTTCCGGTAAATCTGGCTGGCCAGATAAGTCACGTAATAGGTTGTCGGTGTCGTGCCGGTATTCTCGGCCACGGTCCAGCGCGTGGCCAGGTCCAAGCCTTCGCGGCCGTAAATGCCGAGGACATCGGCCTGCGTCGTCGCGCCGTTGAGATTCGGCTCGTCCCCCCAGTTGTACTCAGTGCAGCCGACCTCCAGACCGGGATAATATTGGCTCACCATCGCCTTCAGCGTGGGAATCCAGTTGATGACGCGGCCGTTGATGGCGATGTCGCCATACCAGGAAGGATCCTGGTAGTTGGGGTCCCACAAAATGCGGGTTTCCGCATTGCGATACTGCTGGCCGGACGCCGAATCGTCGCTGCTGGCGGGCGCGCCGTTGTAGCAATGTACCGAGAGAACATCCAGAAGCTTCGTCCCCGTCTGCTGCTGGTAGGCGTACAGTTGTTGCAGCAGCCAGGGATAGTAATACATCTGTCCGTGCGTGTTGTAATCCGAATTCGCCGCGCTCCACCCGTTCGCCTGGTCGAATCCGCTGTACCACATGGCCCACCAACTCCATTCCTCCGGCCCGACGATTTTCGCGTTTGGATCGGCGGCCCGGATTGCGCTGGCGTAGGCCACGATCTTGTCGTACATCTCCTGATACGTGGAAGGATCCGGATGAACATCGCGATGGGTTTGATACCACAATGACGGCTCGTTATCGAGAAGGTAATATTTGATTCCGCTGGAAGTGGCCGCGGAACCGAAAGTCGAAACGAAGTGCTGCACCCACGCTTGCTGAATGGATGTGCTGTTCGCGACGCCCGTGTCCAGCGGATTGTTGCCGGTGATGTTCTTGCCGGTGGCCGCGCTGACGCCGTTGCCCGCGTCGGAATTCCACGGATCGGTGGCCGTTTGCGCCCCGTACTTCTTTACCGAAAAGCCTTCCAGCGTTGTGCGATTCGCGCCGAGGTTCGCCAGGTAATCGATCATCGGGATCGTGAACAGAGGCTCGGCGCCGGCGTTGGCGCGCGTCGTGGCGACATAAGCGTCGGCCGATCCGGAAGGAGTGCCGCTGCCATCCGAGTATGTCTCGAAATACCAGTCCGAGCCGGCCGAGTGCGCGTCGATCTGCCAGTTGTAACGGCTGGTCGCATTGCCACCCCAGCGGTTGAGCGGAGCATTCAGAGTGCTCATGTCCTGCGCATCACCGTATGCGATGCCATAGATATTGGGGTTAATGGCGTGCCGGTTCGCGTTGGCATCCACATTCACTGTCGTGGCCGGATTCTGCGCAAAACCGTTTTGCGCAAAACAATGGGCGGCGCCTAGCAGGATCAACGCCAAAACCACTCGCTCGCTGAGCATAAGAAATGACCTCTTCGGTAGCGTCCTTTATATAGCGTCCCGTATAGCGCTGGACCAATCCTAGTTCCAGTACCGAAAGCAAATCAATCCAACAGATTACCGAGGGTCTCGTTGAGGAATTTTCCGTATGCTTGCGGTACTGCTGCGACGTTTGATCCGCCGGTCTTTGCTCCGTACCGTGAAGTTACTACACGGGTTGCCGCCTCGACTGAGATCGCATCCGAAATGCCCTAGTACCTATCTTTGCCATTCTCCAGAGCCGATTACCCCTCCAAGGAAACATTCTGGGTACTATCACGATATTTGCGTGCGAAGCGCAGCCGATCGTCACGGAGGGACTCGCGGGAGTGCTGGCTGGCTGCGAAGATCTGGAGTTCGCCGGTTCGGTGGCCCGCGCCGCCGACGCACTGGAGGTACTGCAGCGCGTGCGCCCCGCCCTGCTGCTCATTGACGTCAGTGCCGGGCTGACGCCGGCATTCCGCCTGGTGGGCAACCTCAAGACCGCCTCTCCCAATACACGCCCCGTTCTGTGGGTGGTGGATCTGCCGGAAATGGATGCCTTCCGCGCTCTCCAGATGGGCATTCGCGGGATCGTCCGCAAAACGCTCCCCGTGGCCAAGCTCTTGGAGTGCCTGCGGGAGGTGGCGGCGGGCAAAATCTGGATGGAACAGTCCGAGCAGGTGGCCGAATTCCTGCACCGCAAGGAAATCACGCGGCTGACACCGCGCGAGAAGGAAGTGGTGCGGCTCATCTGCCGCGGACTCAAGAACAAACAGATCGCCGAGGACCTTCGGATCACGCCCGGAACCGTCAAGGTGCACCTGATGCACATCTTTGAGAAGACCGGCCTGAAGGACCGGCTGGCGCTGGCCGTACATGGCCGGGAACTGGCCGGGCCGGAACCTCAGTCGAAAGAAGCCACCACCATCTAAAGACTGCCGCTGGGGAGGTCGATCACCCCATTGACGGGGGGGCGCTGAGCCTCACCGCAGAGAACTGCCTTGGCAACCTCCACCGAACTTCTGAGCGGCGCACCGGTCGCGGCACCATCCCCGCGCGTTACCGCCAGCTTACGGCACGGTTGGCGGCGGGCGCTGGTCCCGTCGATGTCGGACTGCCTCTTCCTGGCGCTGCTGGCGTGGCTGTTCGTCTGCGGGAGCAGCGGCTGGAAAGCGTTACTCGGAGACGGCGACACGGGCTGGCATATCCGCACCGGTCAATATATTCTCGCGCACCACGCGGTTCCTACAGTGGACCTGTTTTCCTTCACGCGGCCTGGAGCGCCCTGGTTTGCCTGGGAATGGCTGAGTGACGTCCTCTTCGCTTCGCTGTTCGGGGTCGCGGGCTTGAAGGCGGTGGTGTTGTTTTCCGGCGTCCTGATTGTTTTGCAGGCGACCATCGTCCTGCGTTACGCGGTATGGCGGGGCGCGAATGGGTTGGCGGCGGCCTTCACTACCATGCTCGCGGTTGGCGCCTCCTCCATGCACTTCCTCGCCCGGCCGCACTTGTTCACACTGCTGTTCATACCGGTGTGCATCTGGATGTTGGAGGCGGACCGGCGCAAGAACAGCTCCTGGATTTGGCTGCTGGTGCCCTTGACCGTTCTGTGGACGAATTTGCATGGCGGGTTTGTCATGCTGCTGGCTCTGCTCGGCGTGCTCATCGCGGGTAGCGCGGTGGAAGCCGCCTCCGGAGCGCCGCGCTGGCCGGACGTCCGCCGGTATGCCGGAGTGCTGGCCGCTTGTTCGCTGGCGTCGCTGGTGAATCCTTACGGCGTTGCGCTGCACGAGCACATCCTTCAATACCTGCGCGCGGATTGGATCAAAGATCTGGTCGTGGAGTTTCAAGCGCCGACCTTTCGCACCGAAGGCCAGCTGCAGTTTGAAGCGCTGCTGCTGGCGGGATTACTGACAGCCGGGCTGCTGTTGCGGCGGCGCAAGGTCACGGAAGCTCTGTGGCTGGTGTTTCTGGCGCATTCTTCTCTAATTAGCGTGCGGCACGCCCCGCTCTTCGCCGCCCTCGCCGCGCCGCTGGTGGCCTGTGAGGTCAGCGCCGCCTGGCAGGCGTGGAGCGCGACACTGAGCAAATCCTCGACCGTTCGGATTTTGCACCAGATGGCCCGGGACGTAACACCAGCCTTCCGTCATACCAGCCTCTGGCCGGCCGCAGTAGTCCTTGGCCTGGCGATGATGGGTGCGCCTGTGAAATGGCCTTCGGATTTTCCGAGCGAGATGTTCCCCACCAGCCTCGTGCAAAAGAATGTGAAGCTGGTAACTACCGGGCGTCTGCTGACCACCGATCAGTGGGGCGACTACATCATCTTCCATTTTTATCCGAGTCAGAGAGTTTATGTGGATGGGCGGAGCGACTTCTACGGCGAAACTCTAGGCCGAGAGTACCTCCACTTACTCCAGGGGGCGTACGACTGGCGGGAGATTTTATCCCGGCGCGGCTTTGACGTGGCCTTGCTGCCTGCCAACTGGCCGCTGGCAGCGTTGCTCAAAGAAGACCGCTCGTGGCAAGTGGTGCAAGACGATGGCGGAGCAATCCTGTTCCGGCGCCTAAGTCAGCAAACCCACTTGAATTAGGTAGATCCCCTCCCACCCACGAATCACCCGTACTAAAGAAAACCCGGCCTCAGGCTAATGAAAACCTCCCATCTTGCCGAAGCTAATAAGCAGGAGAGGGATCCGCATGAGAAGCCACCAGCCCGGTTCCAGCAGCCGCCGTGTCGCGAGCGACTTTCGGCTGTCGCCGCTGCCGGTGGAATGGCTGGATGCGGGCAGCTGGCGTTTGCCGTCGGGCCAAGCGCTGGCCGAGTTCGCGTTGCAGGCGGGCTTCCTGGCGCCTCTGCTTTTGAAAACGGGAGGGCTGGGCAAGGCGGAGAACTCTTTGCAGGATCGCGGAGGACCGGAGCGCAGCAAGCACCTGGGGAAAGGAAGCGGCCGGTGACACCGCAGGTCTGCATCGCGGGGATTATCGGCGTCGCGGCCATCGTGGACGATCTGCGGCGGCGGCAGATTTCCAACTGGATTTCCTGTAGCGCTTTCGCCGCGGGAATGGTGCTGCAAGTCGTTGAGCATGGCGGCCGGGGAGCCTTAGCGGCGCTGGCCGGTTCGGCGGCCGGGGCGGGCGTTTTCTTCGTGTTCTATCTGCTCGGAGGAATGGGCGGCGGAGATGTAAAGCTGATGGCCGGGTTCGGCGCTGTCTTGGGCGTGAAGCGGCTGTTGGAAGCGGCCCTGTGGACGGCTGGCTGCGGCGGCTTGATGGCTGTGGCCGTGATTGCCGTGAGCGCTTTGCGGGAGGCCTGCAGGCCCTCCGCGGAGTCCGCGCTGGCCGGTTCGGCGCCACGGCGCCCCGCAGTGGAGTCCATCCCGTACGCACCGGCGATTGCCGCAGGGGTGTGGCTGAGTTTGGTTCCCAAGACTTGAGGGGAGAGTTTTTGCATTCCGGCTCACCAGGAATGCAGGAGAGAGAGATATGGATCGCAGATTTCTAACGGTGTTGGGTGTGAGCCTGCTTTTCGCGCTGGTCATCTCTAGCGTCTTTTACCAGATGACGGCCCGCGGAGGCTCGAAAAAAACCGAGGACACGCAACTGAAGGACGTCGTTCTGGCGGCTCACCCGTTGGCCGTGGGCACCACGGTCAAACCGGCGGACGTCAAGCTGGGCAAGCTTCCGGCGGCAGCCTTTCCGAAGGGCGCCTTTTCCAAACCCGAAGAGGTGATCGACCGGCCGGTGATCAGCAACATCCTCATGGACGAGCCGGTGCTGGAGGGACGGCTGGCGGCTCGCGGCAGCGGCCTGGGCCTGGCTCCGGTGATTCCGGTGGGTATGCGCGCCGTCACCGTGCGGGTCAATGATGTCACCGGCATCGCCGGATTCGTGCTGCCGGGAATGCGCGTGGATGTGCTGGTTACGGGACGCCCGCCCAACTCCGACGGCTCGATGACCGCCACCGCGCTGCAAAACATGCTGGTGCTCTCCGCCGGCACCGTGATGCAGCCCGATACCCGTGGCCAGGCCATGCCGGCCGCCACGGTCACTCTGCTCGCCACACCCGAGCAGGCCGAAACGCTCACTTTGGCCAATTCCGATACCCGCATTCAACTGGTTCTGCGCAACGGCAGCGATCAGACCATCGAAAAAACTCCCGGACGGGATATCGGTGAGCTGTACGGCGAACGGGCAAAAAAGAAACCACAGGACAACACACCACCGGCGCCTCGCCGCAGGGAGCGTCCGGTGCCGACCGTGGTGGCCGCGGCGCCACCGCCGCCACCGCCGCCGCCGGACCAGATCGTGGTGATCCGGGGAACCCAAAAGAGCGTGGAAGTCGTGGGAGTCGGGGGAAAGTAGACCATGCAAGCAATGAAACAATTAGGCTTCATTTCGCTGCTGCTCAGCACCGCGGCGGCGACAGCGGGTTTCGCGCAAGGGCCGGAGGACATCCGGTTAACAGTCGGCAAGAGCATTGTGATCGACTATCCGACCGACATTGCGCGCATTTCCACCAGCAATCCGGACATCGCCGACGCCTCGCCGGTGACCGGGCGCGAGGTGCTCGTCCACGGCAAAGGCTACGGCACCGTGACGCTGGTGGTCTGGAGCAAGAGCGGCCAGCGAAACTTCTACAACATCGACGTGGAACAGAACCTGGAGCCGCTGCGCAGGCTCCTGCAGGAGACCTTCCCCAGGGAAGACATCCACGTTCAGTCCTCACGCGATTCGCTGTCCATCACCGGGCACGTGAGCAGCAAGGAAGTCGCCGAGCAGTCCGCGGCGCTGGCCTCGCCTTTTGCCAAGACCGTCGTGAACGACCTCCAGGTGAGCGCCCAGCCGGTCGAAAAGCAGGTTCTACTCCGGGTCAAGTTCGCCGAACTCGACCGGACTGCGGCGACGCAGTTCGCGGTCAACCTGGTTTCTACCGGAGCCACCAATACCATCGGTACGGTTACGACCGGGCAAGCTCCGGGGCCATCGCCAACCAGTCTGCAGGGTGGCGGGGGCCAGGTGAATTCGACCTTCACGATCTCCCAAGCCCTGAACATCTTCGCCTTTCGCCCCGACCTCAATCTGGGAACACTGATCCAGGCCCTGCAATCGCAGAGCGTCCTGCAGATTCTGGCCGAACCCAACCTGGTTACGACCAATGGCAAGGAAGCCAGCTTTCTGGTGGGCGGCGAGTTCCCCATTCCGGTGCTGCAGGGCGGCGCGAATTCGGGCGCCGTTACCATTCAGTTTCGGGAATTTGGCGTACGCCTCACCTTTACGCCCACTATCGTCGCCAACAACATGATCCGGATGCACGTCAAGCCGGAGGTCTCCTCGCTGGACTACACCAACGCTTTGTCCTTCAACGGATTTACGATTCCGGCTCTCTCGTCGCGCAAGATGGAGACCAACATCGAACTGGGCGAAGGCCAGAGCTTCGTCATTGCGGGTTTGATTGACAACCGCGTGACGGACAGTTTTTCCAAGATCCCGGGTCTGGCGAACATACCAATTCTGGGGGCTCTGTTCAAGAGCCGCAATACGACCAAGAGCGACGACGAACTGGTCGTGATGGTGACGCCCGAGATTACGATGCCCCTGCAGCCGGGCGACGTCAAGCCGATGCCGGTGATGCCGCGCGCGTTCCTGACTCCGATCAATCCGCAGCAAACCGATGCGGCGCGCGTCCGCTCCAAGAAGGGGAACTAGCCAACCGGGTCCACCATGAGGGGCAGGCTATGACAAGCAGAGGACCGGTTCTGACAGCGCTCTCGATCATTCCCGATCGGGAACTCGCCAGCCAGTTCTCGGCGGCGATCGAACGCACGCGTGCGTTCCAGATCCTGTCGGAGTTCAAGGCCTATCCCTCGCAGCAGACCCTGGAGATGCGCCTGCGGCAGACCAAACCGGACGTCGTGCTGCTGGATCTGGCATCCGATGTGGAAGCGGCGTGCGAGCTCATCCGCTCGGTGGCCTCGTTCAATCTGCAGACGCACGTGGTCGGACTGCATGTGCGCAACGATTCCGAGACGATTCTGCGCTCCCTGCGCATGGGTGCGAGCGAGTTCCTGTACGCGCCCTTCGACGTGCAAACGCAGAACGAGGCCGTGGCCCGGTTGCGCCGGCTGCTTCAGCCCGGGCCGGCCGATGAAATCGAGCCCGGGTCCATCATCGCTTTCTCCAGCGCCAAGCCGGGTTCGGGAGCTTCGACGTTGGCAGCCCAGACGGCGTTCGCTCTGCGCCGGGCCGCCTCGCAGCGCGTGCTTCTGGCGGACTTCGACCTGATGGGCGGAATGATCGGGTTCTACCTCAAGCTGAACAACAGTAAATCGCTCCTGGATGCGTTGCAGTCGGCCGAAAGGTTGAACGAGGGAGTTTGGTCCAGCTGCGTCGCCACCGCCGACGGCGTCGATATCCTGCCGGCGCCGGAAACCCCCTACGCCGGGCCGGTGGACGCGGCGCGCCTGCATGCGGTTCTGGAACACGCGCGCATGAACTACGACTGGGTCGTGCTGGATTTGCCGGTGGTCTTCCAGCGCCTGAGTCTGATGGCCATTTCCGAGTCCGACCGGGCCTTTCTGGTGTCCACGCCCGAGCTACCCAGCCTGCATCTGGCCCGCAAGGCGGTCAACCTGCTGGACCAGCTGGGCTTTCCCAAGGACCGTTTCCAAATCATGATGAATCGCATCAACCGCCGCGATGAAATCGGCGGCTCCGACATCGAGCGTCTGTTCAACTGCTCCATCGATACCCGCATCCCCAACGACTATTTCTCGCTGCACCGGGCGGTCACGCTGGGCCAGCCGGTGGATGGCCACTGCGAACTGGGCAAGGCGATTGAAAATCTGGCCAGCCGCTTATCCGGCGGCGCGGATCACGACCGCAAGCGGGCGGCTTTCTCCGACCTGAAGGCCGCGCCCTCGGCCGTTTAGTAGAGAATCCCTATGTTTCCTAACCTTGAGACCAAATCGGCGCCCCAAATCAGCTGGGAACAGCGTCTCTTGAAGAACGGGGGCAAGTCGAAGGGCGCGCTCAAGCCCGAATACCAGGAACTGAAGTTCACGCTGCATCGCAAGCTGGTGGACAAGATCAACCTGGAGGCGCTGGCCACCATTGACAACCAGCGCGTGCGCAGTGAAGTCCGCCAGGCGCTGATCGCGCTGATCGATTCCGAGCCGACGCTGCTCAGCTCGCTCGAGAAACAGCAAATCTGCGACGAGGTCCTGGACGAAGTCTTCGGCCTGGGGCCGCTCGAACCGCTGCTGCAGGATCCCACCATCTCCGACATCCTGGTCAACACCCACAAGCAGGTGTACATCGAACGCAAAGGCTTGCTGGAACTCTCCACGGTCACCTTCCGCGATTCCCAGCATCTGCTGCGCATCATCGACAAGATCGTTTCCCAGGTGGGCCGCCGCGTGGACGAATCCACTCCCATGGTGGACGCGCGCTTGAGCGACGGGTCGCGCGTGAACGCCATCATTCCGCCGCTGGCCGTGGACGGGCCGCTGCTGTCCATCCGCCGTTTTTCGACCGACAAGCTCATGCCGCCGGACCTGGTGGAGCGCAACGCGATGACGCCGGGCATGATGGAGCTGCTGGAAGCGGCCGTCAAGGCGCGCATGAACATCATCATCGCCGGCGGAACCGGCGCCGGAAAAACCACGCTGCTCAACGCGCTGTCGGCGTTTATTTCGTCCAAGGAACGGATCGTCACCATCGAAGACGCGGCCGAATTGCAATTGAAACAGCCGCACGTCGCGCGGTTGGAAACGCGTCCGCCCAACCTGGAGGGCAACGGCGCGGTCCGGCAACGCGAGCTGCTGGTCAACAGCCTGCGTATGCGTCCGGATCGCATCGTGGTGGGCGAAGTCCGCGGCGAAGAAGCGCTGGACATGCTGCAGGCCATGAACACGGGTCACGACGGCTCGCTGACCACGGTCCACGCCAACAGCCCTCGGGATGCCATTTCGCGCCTGGAGGTCATGGTGTCGCTGGCCAACGCCAACATGCAGCTGGTCTCCGTCCGCCAGCAGATCGCCAGCGCCGTGCACGTGCTGGTCCAGGCCTCGCGTCTGAGCGACGGCTCGCGCCGCGTGATCAACATCACCGAAGTCACCGGCATGGAAGGCGATGTGGTCACGCTGCAGGATATCTTCGTGTTCGAGAAACGCGGATTGAATCCGGACGGCCGCGTGGTGGGCCGTTTCGCGGCCACCGGCATCCGTCCCAAGTTCTACGAGAAACTGCTGGCGGCCGGCATCCGCCTGCGCGCCGACCTGTTTGACGAGGTGGTGGAGGTCTAGTATGTTTATCGTCACTTTCCTCGCCGTTTTCGCCTGCGCTCTGGTCATCTGGTGGATCGCTTCCAACGCGTTCCGGCATTCCGACCTGGACAAGCTGAAAAGCCGTCTGCTCGGAACCAGCAAATCCCAAAAGACGAAAGTTGCCGCGCAAAGCGCGTCGCTGATCCACAGCGACGAGCGCAACGCCCTGCTCGGCACGAAGCTGCTGCGCCGCTTCCAGCTGCAGACCAAATTGCAGGAGATGATCGAGCAGGCGGGCATGAAATGGAGCACGCACCGGTTGGTCAATACCTGCCTGGTGATGGCGGTCGCGGCCTGGGCGCTGGCCTGGATGCTTTTGCCTCCGCAGTTCCACCAGTATTCCTATCTGGCGCTGGCGGCCGGCGCTCTCCCGGTGCTGTTCGTGATTCGCAAACGCAATGCGCGCATGCGCCGCTTCGAAGAGCTGTTTCCCGACAGCCTGGAGTTCGTGGCGCGCTCCATGCGCGCCGGCCACGCCTTCTCGGTTTCGCTGGAAATGATTCATCGCGAGTTTCAGGAACCCCTGGCCGGCGAATTCCGGCGCACCTTCGAGGAACATAACCTCGGCTTGCCGCTGGATGTGGCCTTGCAGAAGCTCGCCAAGCGCATCCCCAGCCTGGACGTCCACTTTTTCGTTTCGGCGGTGCTGCTGCAGAAGCGCACGGGCGGCAACCTCGCAGAAATCCTGGACAAGCTGGCCTACGTGATCCGCGAACGCTTCAAGCTGCGCGGCCGCATCCGCGCGATCAGCGCGCACGGACGCATGACGGGGACGGCGTTGACCTGCATCCCCGTTGGCGTGGCGGTGATCATGTTCTACGTAAACCCGGAATATGTCCGCTTCTTTTTCCTGGACGACGTCGGCAACATCATGCTGCTCGCGGCCGTCGTGCTGCAGCTCATTGGATACGCGGTAATGAAGCACATTACCAAGATCGAGGTTTAGTCAATGGTCGCTATCTTCACTTTCATCCTCTTGGTGCTGCTCTTCACGGCCGGGTTCTCCTATCTGGGCGTGAAGGTGTGGGTGAAGCCGAAAGAGGCGATCGAGCGGGTGGCCGGCATCGGGCCGAGCGTCCACGACGCCGCCCCGGTTCATCCCAGCCTGTTGTTCCACGACCTGGTGAAGCGGCTGGGCAATCTGGTTCCCGCGTCCCCCAAGGATGTCACGGTGATGCAGCGCCGGCTCATCCGGGCCGGGTACCGCAATCCGAACGCTCTCAAGGTGCTGTATGGGGCCAAGGCCCTGTTCGCGGTCGTGCTGCCGGTCATCACCACGCTGCTGGTGATGAACTCCTCGGCGCAGCAGACCAACAAGTTCGGTGCGGTTCTGGCCGCGGTCGCGGTCGGTTTCTTCGGCCCCAACGAATATGTCCGCATGGCCGCCAAACGCCGGCAGAAGGAAATC
Organism: Bryobacteraceae bacterium; assembly: GCA_035508055.1. Classification (GTDB taxonomy): domain Bacteria; phylum Acidobacteriota; class Terriglobia; order Bryobacterales; family Bryobacteraceae; genus Palsa-89. Next base: position 17,167 of record DATJNO010000085.1, read on the forward strand.
CAGCGCGGGTTAGCGAATGCGCTCGACCTGATGGTGGTTTGCGTGGAGTCCGGCCTCGGATTGGATCAGGCCATCATGCAGGTGGCCAAGGAACTGGAACACGCGCACCCGGAGATCAGCGAGGAGCTGGCCATTGTCAACCTGGAATTGAAAGCCGGAAAGCGCCGGGCCGAGGCGCTGCGCAACCTGGCCGACCGGACCGCCGTGGAGGATCTCAAGAAACTGGTGGCGGTCCTGATTCAAGCCGACCGCTTCGGCACCGGGGTGGCGCTGAGCCTGCGCGCGCACTCGGACTACATGCGCGTCCAGGCGCGCCAGATCGCCGAAGAGAAGGCGGCCAAGCTGGGCGTCAAGCTGGTGTTCCCCATCTTCTTCTGTATTCTGCCCTCCCTGTTTGTCGTGACGGTAGGGCCCGTGGTGATGAAGATCATGCGGGAGTTAATCCCGATGATGAACAACATGTAGCGGATATGATTTCGCGGGAAAGGAGAAAAAACGATGGATAGCTCGATGATTCGCATCGTTTGCGCTGTGCTCGCAGTCCTGTTTTTGGGGCTGATCGTTCTGCGACGCAAGAAAAGCGCCGAGTAAGCTCGCGAGGCGCCGGGGCGAAACCGCCAGGGAGAAATTCCCTGGCGCGCCGCGCCCGGTGCCCGCGGCGAGGATTTGCGGGTGGCCCCGGCTCGGACCGGGCCGGCGCCCGCTGGCATTCGCAGTTGGGTAGGAGCTCGAAAATTCTGTTCGTCTTTGGGAGTTAACCGTTATGCTGAGCAAGTCTTATTGGTGGAAGACCGCTCTCGCCGTTTCGCTGGCCGGAGCAGCGTGGGGCGGAACGTTCGGAACCGTGGTGTCGATTGGCGGAGAAGCCGCGGACCTCGCTTTGGATTCAACCCGCGGTGTGCTGTACATCGCCAATTTCACCGCCAACCGCATCGATGTGATGTCTCTGGCGAATAACACCATCCAGACGTCCATCAATGTGGCGGCCCAGCCCAACTCGATCGCGCTGTCGCCGGACGCCCACTACCTGGTGGCGACCAACTTCGGTAACGGCACCGCTCCCGGTTCTCCGGCCAACGCAGTCACGGTCATCGATCTGACCACCAACGGCCAGCAGACCTTCGCCCTGGGCAGCGCTCCGCTGGGCGTCGCCTTCGGGATCGACGGCCTGGCGTTGATCGCCACCTCCACCGACTTTCTGCTGCTGGACCCGGCGTCCGGCACGACCGAGGAGATCGACACCCTGGCCGACGTGGTGGCCAAGACGCTGCCCGTCCCGCCCGCCAACTTTCCGGCCGACATCTCGGCGGCTTCCGTGGTGGCCTCGGCCGACGGCCTGACCATCTACGGCCTGGGTGGATCCACCAGTACGGTGACCTTCCGCTACGACGTGAACTTAAAGGCGATTTTCCCGGGCGGCGTCGTCACCAGCACCGGAATTCTGGGCCCGCGCGTGGTCAGCCTGAACTCGGACGGCTCGGAAGCCATGGCCGGTTGGGTCATGGTCAATACCCAGGGCACGTTCGTCAATTATTTTCCGCAGCACACCAACCAGTTCAGCGTGGGCACGACCTTGTTCGATGACAGCCGCGGCCTGCTGTACGCGCAGATCCCGCAAACCCAGGGCGAAACTCCCACTTTGATGCTGGTCGACTCGAGCAACCTGATGCTGCACCAGCGCCTGAACTTGCCCGAGAATCTGACTGGCAAGAGCGTTCTCTCGCCCGACTCCAACACCATGTATGCGGTCTCGGCCAGCGGTGTCACCGTTCTGCCGGTTGGCAGCCTGAACCAGCAGCCTCGCGTCCAGGCCCAGCAGGAAGACGTGGTCTTCCGGGGCAGTTTCTGCAACCAGGGCGTGGCCAACCAGCAGGTCACCATTGTCGATCCCGGTGGGAACAATACGCCCTTCAGCATCAGTTCCGATACGAATGGCGTCAACGTCTCGCCGTCTTATGGAGTGACGCCCGCCGTGGTCACCGTCTCGGCGGACCCGGCCGCGTTCCTCGGACAGACAGGCACCGTGGCCGCCACACTCACGATCAGCTCGGGACCGGCGGTCAACGTGATCCCGTCCGTGCGAGTGCTGGTGAACAACCCCACGCCCCAGCAGCGCGGCGCGTTTATCGACATACCCGGAACCCTGACCGACCTGCTCGCCGACCCCAAGCGCAGCCAGTTCTATGTTCTGCGGAGCGACAAGAATCAGGTGCAGGTCTTCAACAGCAGCAATGACACCCTGATGGCCACACTGCCGACCGGCAACCAGCCCAGCACCATGGCCATCAGCTATGACCAGCAGTACCTGCTGGTGGGCAACCAGGGCTCGCAAATTGTCAACATGTACGATCTGGACACGCTGCAGGCCCAGCCGCCGCTTCTATTGCCCAGCGGCTTCGTCGCCTTGTCCATCGCCTCGTCGGCCAACGCCACCCTTGCGCAGGCCGAGTACTACGACGGCACCTATCACATTTTGCAGCTGAACCTCGGCCAAGGAACCGGAATCGAGCTGCCCAGCCTGGGGGTCTACAACAACGTAACCAACGCCAATACCGTCATGACTGCGTCGCCGAACGGAAATGCGATTTTCATCGCGCAGGCCGACGGCACGGTTTACCTGTATGACGCCAACTCCAACTCGTTTGTGGCGTCGCGCCAGGACTACACCTCGCTTTCGGGCGCCTATGCGGCCTCGGCCTTCAACCAGTATGTCGTCGGCAACCACCTGCTGGATTCCTCGCTCGTGCCGGTGATGGATTTCGAAACCGGAACCGGGAACCCCTCGGGATTTGCGTTTGTCGACCAGACCGGCTATCGCACCACCGCGCCGGCTCCCGCGGCGGGCGTTGCGCAGAGCACGGCACCGGGTGTCATCCAAAGCGTGGATATGACCAACCCCACTGGCTCGGTCAGCCAGGCCACCCAGATGGTGGAAGCGCCGCTGCTCGGCACCACCACTTCCCCGTTCACCCGGACCGTTGCGCCGCTCTATGACCGCAGCGCGATCCTCAATCTCACGGTCTCAGGCGTTACGGTGCTGCCTTGGAATTTTGCCGCGTCCGTGACGCCGCCCAACATTACCAGCGTGGTGAATGCGGCCGACTTTAACGCCAACGTCGCGCCGGGCGGCCTCATCTCGGTTTTCGGAACCAGTTTAAGCCCGACCAATATGGCCAGTTCGGAGCTTCCGCTTCCCACCGCGCTCGCCAACAGCTGTCTGAGCGTGAATGGACAGCCCGTGCCGATCCTGTTTGTTTCCCCCAATCAGGCCAATGCGCAGATGCCCTATGAGGCGATCGGCAACGTAACGCTGGTCTTCCGCACTCCGGGCGGCACCAGCGACAACTTCAACCTGGTGGTGCAGCCCAATGCCCCCAGCGTCTTCCAGGTCAACGCCGGCCCTCTCACCAACGTGCCGACCATCGTCCGCAACGATAACGGACAACTGGTCACCGATTCCAATCCGGTTCACCGCCAATCCGGCGTCGCGCTGGTGATCTACCTCACCGGCCTCGGCCCGACGGCTCCCGCGGTCGCCGACGGTATGCCGGCGCCCTCTAACCCGCTGTCGGTGAGCCTGACGGTTCCGGCCATTACGCTGGGCGGCGTCGATCTGCCTTTGTTGTATTCGGGTCTGGCCCCCGGATTGGTGGGAGTCGACCAGATCAACGTCTCGGTGCCGTTCAACGTGCCCACCGGGACTTCGGTGCCGCTGGTGATCACCCAAGGCACACTTTCGTACTCGACCGCCGTGCGCGTCGTGAACTAGAATGGAATCCAGTATGAAACATTTCCTGCTCGTTACGTTTTTAGTGCCGCTGGCCGCCGCGCCGGCGGCATGGGCCCAGAGTTGGGAGGTCGGCCTCGGCGCAGGCGGAAGCTTTATGACCTCCGAGACCATTTCCAATCCGCTCGGCAACGCCAGCGCCGGCCGCAGCCCGGCCATCGCGGCCAGCGCCTGGCTGGATAACAACAGCAGCGGTACGTTCGGGGGCGAACTGCGCTACGACTACGAATACGGCAATCTCAAGCTCAGCTCCGGCGGAACCGGCTACAGCTTCGCCAGCATGAGCAACGCCATCCACTACGATCTGGTGGTGAACCTCTCGGCGAAGGAAGCCAGCGTTCGGCCGTTCGTCGCCGCCGGGGCCGGCGTAAAGATCTATTCGGGCCTGGGCGCCGAGCAGGCCTTGCAGCCGCTGGGCAACATCGCCGATTTCTCCGACGTCCGGGATGTCAGGCCGCTGGCGTCCGTCGGCGGGGGATTGAAGTTCAAGATCTCACCGGCCGCCGAATTCCGGGTCGAGCTGCACGACTTCCTCACGCCCTTCCCCAGCAAACTCATCCTCCCCGTGAACGGCTCCAAAGTGGGCGGGTGGTTGTCGGACTTCGTCATCATGGCCGGCTTGGGTTTCGCGTTCTGATCCCCGCCGCGTGCGCAACGCCGGGGATGGTTCAGGTGCCATTGGATGCATTTTTCGGCTAACAGTTATTCGGTAACCACCGGCCTGGTGGCCGCCTTCGGCCTGTTTGTCGTGTACATGCGCCTGCGCAACTGGCTGGATAGCAACGTCCCGATTTTCTTTTACGTCATCGCCATCGGCTACATGCGGGCGGTGGACGGCGCCGTGCCTTTCTGGCTGATCTCGACGAGTTTCGCCCTCTGCCTGCTGTTGCGGTTCGAGTTCATGAACACCGCTTTCACCCAGTTGGTGAGGTTTCTCGAACTCGGCACCCTGGCGGGCATCATCGTTCTGTCGTTGGGAATGATCCTGCGCGCCTGACTCACTTCTCCACGGGCAGACCGGCCGCCAAATAGGCTCGCCAACCGCCGTCGAGCGAAATGACGTTGGTGTATCCCATCTCCTGCAGCGCCTCGGCCGCGAGCGCCGAACGGTAGCCGCCGCCGCAGTACAACACCAGCTTGGCGTCCTTTTCGGGCACCGTGACCTCGATGTCCCGTTCGATGATTCCCTTCCCCAGATGAACCGCCCCGGCCGCGTGCCCGGCCTGCCATTCCCCGTCTTCGCGAATGTCCACCAGCAGGTGCGGATCGCGAGCCGCAAGCATGCGCTGGTATCCGTCGATATCAATCTGGCGGATCCGCTCCTTGGCCTGATCCACCAAGGCCAAAAATCCCGGACTGTGATGATGCTTCGGAGCGCTCATGTTTCCCCCCGCGTTGCACTCACCCGCTCGATGCGCGCGCCCAGACAGGCGAGTTTCTTCTCGATTCTCTCATAGCCCCGGTCGATGTGATACACGCGATCCACCAGCGTTTCTCCGCGCGCCACCAGCCCGGCGAGAACCAGCGACGCACTGGCCCTTAAGTCGGACGCGATCACCTGCGCGCCGGTCAACTCGGCAACTCCCGCGACGATCGCCTGCCGCCCCTCCACGCGGATGTTGGCGCCCATGCGCGCCAGCTCCTGCGTATGCATGAACCGGTTCTCGAAGATGGTTTCGGTGATGAACGAGATACCCTCGGCCCGGGTCATCATGGCCATGTATTGAGCCTGCAGATCGGTGGCAAATCCGGGAAATTCCTCGGTCGTGATGTCCACTGCGCGCAGCCGGCCTTCCGCGCGCACACGCAGCGCATCCGGGCGCACTTCGCTGACCTCCGCGCCGGCCTGCCGCATCTTCGCCACCAGCGCATCCACGTGCTCCGGGACGCAGCCGGAAACCACCAGGTCGCCGCCCGTCATCGCGCCGGCGATCAGAAACGTTCCGGTCTCGATACGATCGGCGATGATGGCGTGTTCCGCTCCGTGCAGTTTTTCGACGCCTTCCACGCGTATCGTGGACGTACCGGCGCCTTCGACCCGCGCGCCCATCTTGTTCAGCAGCGCGGCCAGGTCCACCACCTCCGGCTCGCGCGCGGCGTTGCGGACCAGCGTCTCGCCCTCGGCCAAAACCGCGGCCATCAGCACGTCTTCGGTGCCGGTGACGGTGATGCGGTCGAAATGGACCTGCGCGCCCTTCAGCCCGCGCGGCGCTTCCGCTTCGACATAGCCGTGCGAGTGGTGAATCGCCGCGCCCAACTGTTCCAGGGCCAGCTCATGCAAATTGATGGGACGCGCTCCAATGGCGCAGCCGCCCGGCATGGAAACGCGGGCACGGCCGGCGCGAGCGACCAGCGGCCCCAACACCAGGCTGGAGGCTCGCATGGTTTTCACCACTTCGTAAGGCGCCTCGGGGTGCTCCAGTTGCACAGCCCGCACGGTAACCGCGCCGGCGTCAACGTCCACTTGCGCGCCGATGTGCTGGAGCAGCTGCTGCATGGTGCCGATGTCCCGCACCGGCGGAATGCGCAACAACTTCACGGGCTCATCGGTGAGCAGACAGGCCGCCAGCGCGGGCAATGCGGAGTTCTTGGCCCCACTGATCGGAACCTCGCCCTGCAGCGGCCGGCCGCCCTGGATCCGGAACTTGTCCATCTAGGTTTTCAGCGCCTCGGAAATGTGTCCGCCCGCGGCCGCCAACCGCGCTTCGGCGACGGCCCGGTCCACCGCCAGGCGCGCCATCACAATCGCCACCTTGGCGTCGTTTCCAGCGGCCTCCAGCAACTCCGCGGCGCGGTCCTGGCTGACTTCAGCCGCCTCCGCCACAATCCGACGCGCGCGCGCCGCCAGCTTGCTGTTGCGCGGCTGCACATTCACCATCAGGTTTCCATACACGTGACCCAGCCGGATCATGGCCGCCGTGCTGATCATATTCAACACCAGCTTAGTGGCCGTTCCGGCTTTCATCCGCGTGGAGCCGGCGATCACCTCCGGTCCCACCAGCGGTGTAATCTGGATTGCAACCAGCCGCGATAACTCGGAATCGGGCGTGCAGCTGATCCCGATCGTAAGCGCCCGTAGCCGTCGCGCTTCTTCAACGGCGCCAATCACATAGGGGGTTCGACCACTGGTGGAGATCCCCACCAGCACATCCGAAAAAACGAAGCCACACGCCACCAAATCCCGCGCACCGGCCTCTGGATCGTCCTCCGAAGTCTCGGTCGCGCGCGCCAGCGCCGACTCGCCGCCGGCCATGACCCCCTGCACCAGATCCGGGGAAACGTGGAAGGTGGGCGGGCACTCGGCGGCGTCCAGCACGCCCAGACGGCCGCTGGTTCCGGCGCCAATGTAGAACAAACGCGCGCCAGCGCGTATCGCCTCCACAATCCGGTCCACTGCCTCGGCGATCCGGGGAAGCTCGGCGGCCACAGCAACGGCGACCTTACGATCCTCGCGGTTGATGATCTCGAGAACTTCCTCGGTTGGCCGCACGTCGATGCCGGCGGACTCGGGGTTGATCTGCTCCGTCAGGAGCGAGTCCAGCTTCATGAAGATACTTTAATAAATATCAAAGGGCGCCGGAGGGACCGACCTCACGACGCCCGTTCGATGCTTCACTTGGAATGGCCGACTAGACGCTAAAGGAGCTTCCGCAGCCGCACGTGCTCTTCACGTTGGGATTGTTGAACTTGAAGCCGGAACCTTCCATCGTCTCCACATAATCGACCTCGGCGCCGTCCAGATACAGGAGGCTGGCCTGGTCGATGAAGACCTTCAAACCGTCGAAGCTGTACGTCTTATCAAGGAGATTGGGAGTATTTTCGAACGCCATCGAGTAGCTGAATCCGGAGCATCCGCCACCGACCACGGCTATCCGCAGCCCGGCAGGCTTCGGCTCCTGTGAGTCCAGAATCTCCTTCACCTTGGTCACCGCCGTCTCAGTCAGTTGAACCATGTCTGTGTTAGATCTCCTTGTGCAGGGTAACGTGCGTCTCCGACACCATTATGCCCGACCGTACCGCCGCTGGCAACCCACCCGGTATAGGCGGCACCAACAGGTTGGATGCTACACTCCGAGGTAGGATGCACCGGTTGCGTGGAAACATCCATCTTGCAGCCCAACTTGCTGCAACCGCAGGCGCTTGGTGCACGTCACCATGGGTGTATGAGCGGTCTAGCCAGCACGCTTCCATTTCCGGCATCGGGTAGCCGGAGCCAGACCAGGACCAGAGTGGACCACCGGAACTCCGAAGAAGCCGCGCTTGTCCGCAGGGTGCAGTCACGGGATGAGATGGCATTCCGGGAGATCGTGGAACGCTACCAGGCGAAGGTTTTTTCCATCATCTACGGGATTCTGCGCAATCACAACGACGCCGAGGACATCGCGCAGCAGGTCTTCGCCAAAATTTATTTCTCGATTCAAAGTTTCGATTTCCGGAGTTCGCTGCTGACCTGGATCTATAAAATCACGGTGAACGAATGCTACGACTACCTGCGAAAGAAGCGGGTGCGGAAGCTGGTTTACGAGAGCGACTTCTCGGAAGAAGACACGCAGCGCATGCAGAACAGCGAGACGGCCACCGATCCGGGGCCGGCCGTGGACACGCAACTGGCGCACCGGGACCTGGTTGTGAAGCTGCTTGGAAAACTCTCTACCGAAGACCGGAGCCTGCTGTTGCTGAAGGAAGTGGAAGGGCACTCGGTGGAGGAATTGTCGCGGATGACGGGTATGAACGAAAATACAATCAAGGTGAAATTGTTTCGGGCCCGGCAGAAGCTGCTTAAGACCGCGCAGCGGCTGATGCGGGCGGGCGGGCACACAGCGCTGTGATGTGATACAAATTATCGGAAGCGTCGGGACTCACGAAACGGACAATTCGATCCGTCAGCAGGTTTAGCAAGTCTCTTTTTGAGGGAAGAAGTCATGCATCAGCCGATCAGGGATTACCTGGAAGATTATTTGAGAGGGGCGGCTCAGGGTATTCCGCAGGGATTTCAGGCGCATCTGGACAGCTGTGAAGAATGCGCGCAAGAGATCCGGTTGCTGGAGCAGCATTCGCAAGATCTGCGAGCGCTGAGAACGCCGGAAACGGAACCGCGCGCCGGCTTTTATGCCCGCGTGATGGAGCGCATCGAAGCGCAACAAGCCTCGATTTGGTCCGCGTTTTTGGAGCGCAGGTTCGGGCTGCGTCTGGCGGTCGCCTCAGCAGCTTTGGCGCTGTTGATGGGTGCGTACTTGATCAGTTCGGACCCGGGCGGGATGCCGGGTTCGGGACCGTCCGTGGTGCTCACCGACACCAGCGCGCCGTACACCAGTATCCAACCTGAGCTGGTTCAGCAGCAGCAGCGCGACGCGGTGCTGGTAAATCTGGCCAGTTACCACGAATAGGGCCATGCTGGAAACCAGCCGGCCCTCCTGGCGCGACCCTCGTATTCTGACCACTCTGGTGCTGGTGTTCGTTTCCGGCGCGCTGGTCGGCGCCGCCAGCCTGCGGGTGGGTTATCAGTATCGCCAGCATCACGCCGCAGCGCCCTATTGGACCGACGATAAGGCGTTCTTTTCCTATCAGAGATTGCAGAAGGAGTTGGACCTGACCCCCGAGCAGTCCGACCGCCTCAAGACCATCCTGGACGACTTTGTGAAGTATCACGACGACCTGGAGGCCCAGATCGAGGATGTTCGGGCCACCGGCCGCAACCGCATCCTGCAAATGCTGACACCCGCGCAGCGCCAGCGCTTTGAGAAGCTTTCCACGCAACTTCCGAGCCAGTAAGTGGGACCTCTAGGACCCAATTGTGACCGGATCTATTGCAAAGCACCTGAATCGGTGGTAAGCTAAGACTGAACCGTGGATTGATTTAGGTTCTACCGAGAGGTAGGGCTGGCTAATTGCAACCACGATAAAAAGTGCTAAAGGTGAGTCGGTCTTCACGAAACCTAAAAACCCCTGTGGCACATGCCCAGGGGATTTTTATTGGGACCGGGTCGCCGGAGAGGAAGTTCCCGATGACGGCGCATCCAACCACGGCCGCTGCGGCGGCGCTCTTTGGCCGGCAAGGCAAGCTGGTTTCTTTGAGTATCTCGGCCGAACCCCGGCTGCTGGAAGAGCTTCTGGAGGCCCTGGCGGGCCTCGATTTCCCGGTGAATCCGCAGCTGTACCATCGGCCCGCGCAAGTGCGTGTGGAATTTCCGGCCTACTCGGCCCAGGTGGAACAAGTCCGCCAGGCGCTACGCGGCAACGGCTTCGATCCGGCGAGCCTTCAGGTTACCGGAATCTGGGCTGGAGCGGCGGCCAGCTAAAGCGCGGCACCGGGCTTCTTGCCGGCGCACTTCCGTTCCACGGCCTTCATCAACCGCGCCTGCACGTCCTCTGGTAGAGGCTGCGCCTGTAAGCCCTTATAAACCTGGATGGTGCGCTTGGTGGTGTCGAGAATCACAAAGCAGTTGGGGCATTCGTTGATGTGGGCTTCGATGCGGTGGCGAAGTTCGACGTCCACGTTGGCGTCCAGGTAGTCGGTGAGTTCTTCCAAGAACTCCTTACAAGTAAGCAAAGACGTCGTCTCCCTTCCTCTTGAAGAAACGTGTGAGTTTCTCGCGTAACTGCAGCCTCGCCCGCAGCAGGCGGCTCTTGACCGCAGGAACCGAAATCCCCAACGCTTCGGCAGTCTCTTCGGTGCTCAATTCTTCGATGTCACGCAACACGAAAACGGTGCGAAAAGTGGGCTTCAGGCTCTGGATGGCTTCGTCCAGAATCCCGCCGATCTCCTCGCGGGAGTACTGCTGCTCGGGATTTTCGTCCCAAACGGCGATTTCCCGGACCACGGTGTCCTCGCCGGTGTCCAGCGGCTCGTCCAAGGGCACGGTGCGGTCGGACTTCCGCTTGCGCAGCTTCATCAGGGATTCGTTTACGGCGATCCGGACAATCCAGGTGTAGAACTTGGACTGCCCTTGAAAATTCCCAAGGTGCTCGAAGGCCTTCAGGAAGGTCTCCTGCAATACATCCTCGGCGTCTTCATCGTTTTGGGTGATGTGTTTGGCAAGACGGTAAATCTTGCGCGAATAGCGGTTGACCAGCTCATTGAAGGCCGCGAGATCACCCTCGCGCGCCCTGGCCAGCAACCGGGACTCGTCGAACACCCCTGCTTCGGTGGTGGCGGCCATTCTTCTCCATGGTACCGCAACGTAAACTGATACTCTGAGTACTAGAAATGAGCGAGAGCCTGAAAATCACGCTGCCGGACGGCAGCCAGATGGAAATGCCGCCGGGTAGCCGCCCGATGGACGTCGCGCAACGGATCAGCCCGCGGCTGGCCGATGACGCGGTGGTGGCGCGGGTCAACGGGCAGCTTTACGATCTGACGCGGCCGCTCGAAGGCGACGCCAAACTGGAGATTTTGACTTCGAAGAGCCCGGAGGCGCTGCAGGTTTACCGGCACTCGACGGCGCATCTGCTGGCGGCGGCGGTACTGGAGCTGTTTCCCGACACGAAGCTGGGCATCGGGCCGCCCACCGACACGGGTTTTTACTACGATTTCGAGCGCGAGGCGCCGTTCACGCCGGAGGACCTGGAAAAGATCGAAACGCGCATGGCGGAGCTGCAGGCTCAGAATCTCCCTTTCGAGCGCGTCATGACGCCGAAAGATGCCGGCCTCAAGAAATACGCCGGCGACTGGATGAAGCGGGAGCTGATCGAAGAGCGGGCCGGCGACATCTTCTCGGAATACACGCTGGGGCCGCATTTCATCGACTTCTGCCGCGGGCCGCACGTGCCGTCCACCTCGCGTTTGAAAGCCTTCAAGCTGCTTTCGGTGGCGGGCGCGTATTGGAAGGGCGACGAGCACAACGCGCGGCTGCAGCGCATCTACGGCACGGCTTTCTTCAGCAAGAAGGAACTGGAGGCCTACCTGCAGCGGCTGGAGGAGGCCAAGAAGCGCGATCACCGCAAGCTGGGCCAGGAGCTGGACCTGTTCAGCATCCAGGAGCTGGCGGGGCCCGGGCTGATTTTCTGGCATCCCAAGGGCGGGCGCATCCGCAAGATCATCGAAGACTGGATGCGCGATCAATACCTGGAGCGCGGCTATTCGCTGGTCTACACGCCGCACGTGATGCGGCGCGACCTGTGGAAGATTTCCGGGCACGCGAATTTCTACAGCGAAAACATGTTCAAGCCCATGGAGCTGGACGACGCCGAGTATCAGCTCAAGCCCATGAATTGCCCGGGCCACATCCTGATCTACGCCGACAAACTGCGCAGCTATCGCGATCTGCCGGTGCGGCTGGGCGAGTTGGGAACGGTTTACCGCTACGAACGCTCCGGCGTGATGCACGGGCTGATGCGGGTGCGCGGATTCACGCAGGACGATGCGCACATCTTCTGCACGCCCGAGCAGATCGAGGACGAAGTGGTGAGCTGCCTGCAATTCGCTATCGACACCTTGAACACCTATGGCTTCGACGATTATGAAGCCGAGCTTTCCACCTGGGACGGCGGGGCGAGCGGCAAGTACGACGGGGCCACCCCCGAACAGTGGGAACTCGCAGAAAACGCCCTGACGCGGGCTACCGCACGGCTGAACATGAAGGTGAAGGTGATGCCGGACGAAGCGGCGTTCTATGGGCCGAAGATCGACGTGAAGCTGATCGACGCCATCGGCCGTCCTTGGCAGCTTTCGACCGTGCAATTCGATTTCACGCTGCCGCGGCGCTTTGAGCTGGAATATATCGCCGAAGACGGCAAGAAGCATCAGCCGCTGATGGTGCATCGCGCGTTATACGGCTCCATCGAGCGTTTTTTTGGCATTCTCATCGAACACTATGCGGGCGCGTTTCCGGTGTGGCTGGCGCCGGTGCAGGCGATCGTGCTGCCCATTACCGACCGCCAGGTGGAATACGCACGGAAAGTGACTGAACAACTGAAATGCGCCGGACTCCGCGTCGAGCTTGACGACCGCAATGAGAAGGTCAACCTCAAGATTCGTGAGGCGCAGCTGCAGAAGATCCCCTACATGCTGGTGGTGGGCGATCGCGAGGCGCAAAGCGAAAGCGTGTCGGTGCGGAACCGGAAGCACGGTGATCAGGGAGTACAGCGCGTCGAGGAGTTCGCCGCCAACATCCGGAAGCTGGTCGACACCAAAGCGCGGGCGGAGTGAGTGCTGTATTCCGACGGCGGGTTCCAACTGCGCTAGAATCATCCGTGAGCCTAGGTAAGCTTGCGCAAACTAAAGGCGTATCTTATAGATAAAAAGGATTGAGGTGTAACCTGCGCGACGGGGTGGACGCCAAATCTAACGGCAGGATGGACTTTCGACCTTCCGATCAGCCCTTCTGCCGGTGAGCCTGGTCTTCTCGATGAATCTCCGCATACCAATTCGACCGCGAGGGGCCGCGCGCGGCTTCGTTTTGGCGCTTCTGCCCCTTGCTGTAGCCGCTTTTCTGACGCTTCCGGGATGCAGCAATGCCGGCTCTTCAACGAAAGCAGGCGGTTTCAAGGGTGGCCGCGGGAGCGATGGCGGGCCCGTGCCCGTGCTGGTGGCTACGGTCTCGCAAAAGGACGTGCCCATCAACATCGACGTCATCGGCAACGTCGAGGCTTATTCGACCATTACCGTGAAGGCCCAGGTGGGCGGCGAACTGACGAAAGTCTCGTTCCAGGAAGGCGACTACGTCAAAAAAGGCGATCTCCTGTTCTCCATCGATCCGCGTTCCTATCAGGCGCAGGTGACCCAGGCTCAGGCGCAATACAGCCAGGCGCAGGCAAATCTGGCGCGCGACACCGCCGCGCTCGGACAGGCCGAGGCGAATCTGGCGCGCGACAACGCCAACGAGAAATACTCGCGCAATGAGGCCACCCGTTACGAAAAGCTGCTGGAACAGGGCGTGGTTTCGCGGGAGCAGGCCGACCAGATGCGCTCCAACGCCGATGCGCTGGCACAGACCATGGTCGCGGACAAAGCCGCCATCGAGAGCGCCAAGGCGCAGATCATGGCGTCCAAAGCCGCCGTGGAGAATGCCGCCGCAGCGATCGAAAACGCGAAGCTTCTGCTGGAATACACCGCGATCCGCTCGCCGATTGACGGACGGACGGGCAACATCGCCGTGAAGCAGGGCAATGTGATCAGCGCCAACACGACGGACCTGATGACCATCACGGAGGTGAGACCCATCTACGTGACGTTCTCGGTTCCCGAAGCCCAGTTGAGCGACATCAAGAAATACATGGCGCAAGGCCAGTTGCACGTCAACGCCACGCCGCAGGAAGACGGGGCCAGCCAGGAGAGCGGTGTGCTGACATTCGTGGATAATACCGTGGACGCCACCACCGGCACGATCAAGCTGAAAGGCACCTTCGAGAACGACGACAACAAACTGTGGCCGGGCCAGTTCGTGCGCGTCTCGCTGCGCCTCACCACGCGTCCCAATGCGGTGGTGGTGCCCAATCAGGCGGTGCAGACCGGCCAGGACGGGCAGTTCGTTTACGTGGTGAAGCAGGACCAGACGGTGGAAATGCGTCCGGTGGTAACCAGCACCCGCGTAGACCAGGAATTGGTGATCGACCGCGGGCTGGAGCCCGGCGAAACCGTGGTCACCGAAGGCCAGCTCCGGCTTACCCCCAACAGCCGCGTTCAGATCCAGGGGGCGCCCGGCGGCGAACGTGGGCGTCTGCCCAGCAAAGCCAGCTAACGACGGAGCGCGGCCGTGAATATTTCCGAAGTCTTCATCCGCCGTCCTATAGCCACCAGCCTTCTGATGGCCGGGATTGCGCTTTTCGGCGTCGTGGCCTATCGTGGCCTGGCGGTGAGTGATCTTCCGAGCGTGGACTATCCCACGCTGCAGGTGAATGCCAGCCTGCCCGGCGCGGACCCGGCCACCATGGCGTCGGCCGTCGCCACTCCGCTGGAACGGCAATTCACGACCATCGCCGGTCTGGACTCGATGACGTCCACCAGCTCCACCGGCAGCACGCAAATCTCCCTGCAGTTCGATCTGGACCGGGACATCGACGGGGCCGCCGTGGATGTGCAGACGGCTATCGCGGAAGCGACTCCGCTTCTGCCGCCGGGCATGCCGTCGCCGCCTTCGTTCAAGAAGAGCAATCCGGCCGACCAACCGATCATGTTTTTTGACCTCAGCTCCCGCACGCTGCCGATGTGGAAAGTGGACGATTACGCCGAGACCCTGGTGGCGCAGCGGCTTTCCATGGTTCCCGGCGTCGCGCAGGTGCAGGTGTGGGGCAGCATGAAATATGCCGTGCGCGTGCAGGTGGATCCCGATAAGCTGAACGCCAAGCACCTGGGGCTGAACGAAATCGACACCGCGCTGAACGGATGGAACGTCAATACGCCGGTGGGCACCATCTACGGCCCGCACACTGCGTACAACATCCAGGCCAACGGACAGCTCATGCACGCCGCCGATTATCGTTCGATGGTGGTGGCTTGGCGCGACGGCGCGCCGGTGCGTCTGGATGAAGTGGCCAACGTAATCGACAGCGTCGAGAACGATAAGAACGCTTCCTGGGTAGTGACGCAGAACAAAATGGAGCGTGCGGTCAACCTGGGGATCATGCGCCAGGCGGGCAGCAATACCATCAAGATCGTCGATGAGATCCGGCGCGTCATCCCGAGCCTGCAAACCCATCTTCCCCCCTCGGTCACGCTGA
>DATJNO010000086.1:0-16796 GCA_035508055.1 Bryobacteraceae bacterium
CGATCCGGAAACCGCCGAAGCCATGCACGACGAGACGCTGCCCGAAGAAGGCTTCAAGGACGCCGCCTTCTGCTCCATGTGCGGCCCCAAATTCTGCTCCATGAACCACTCGGCCAAGACCGAGCAGTTCACCGCGGAAGAAGCCGAAGCCGTGCTGGCGGCGTCGCAGCCGATCGTGACGATCCAACGATAGGTGGAAGTGGCGCGTTAGCGAGGAGCTGACCTCGGCCGGTCCCTCATTAGACGGAGGCACCCGGCCACCACACAGAGAAGCAGTCCGAACGGAATAGCGACCCATGCCACGAAGTAAAGAACAAACGGAACCGTGTCTTCAAGCCCGTGGTTGTAAATAGGGACTGAAACAAATGGCCAGAATTCCAGTGATGACGAGCGTTAGCCCGAATCGCAGCAGAGGACTCCCTTTGGCGCGCATCAATTGCAATTTTACAGCACGAGAAGGTAGACGCACAGCCAACCGCTGGGCGCGTTGATAAACTAAGAGCGTGAGTACCCCGAAAGCCGACAAGCCCGTCGGAGCCAAACCCGGAGCAACCCAGGATAAGCTCAGCAAATTGAAGAAGCGGGACTGCATCGTCGGCGATCCGGATGATGTCGTGCATATGGATTGGTCCAGCGAGTGGAATGAGCTGAAAAACCTCGACTCAGAATCGGAGGGCGTTAATCATGGCCGAAATCGAAAAATCCGATGACGAGTGGCGCAAGCAGCTCACGCCTGAGCAGTACGCCGTCACGCGCCGCAAAGGCACCGAACCTGCCTTTACGGGCCAATACTACGACCACCACGAGAAAGGCGTCTACCGCTGCGTCTGCTGCGGCAATCCGCTGTTTGACTCCGAGACGAAGTTCGAATCCGGCTCCGGCTGGCCCAGTTTCTACCAGCCCGTCGCGACGGACAGCGTCGCGACCGAGACCGACGCGAGCTACGGCATGCGCCGCGTCGAGGTGCTCTGCGCCAGGTGCGACGCCCACCTCGGCCACGTCTTCCCCGACGGCCCCCAGCCAACCGGCCAGCGCTACTGCATGAACTCCGCCGCACTCGATTTCGAAAAGAAGTAGCTACCCCGGCCCACTGGGCACCAGCTCCACCCGGTCCATCGCCAAAAACTCCCGAATGTGCGGGTGCTCCGACTTCTCCAGCTCGCTCACCGGCCCAAAGTAAATCGCCTTGCCCTCGTAGAGGAACACCACGCTGTCGGCCACCTTGCGCATCAGGTCCAGATCGTGCGTCACCACCACGGCGGTCAGGTGCAGCTGGCGCTTCAGCTTCAGCATCAGGTCGCTCAGCGTCTCGGACATGATCGGGTCCACCATGGTGGTCGGCTCGTCGTACAAGATGCATTCCGGTTGCGCCGCCAGCGCCCGCGCAATGGCCACCGCGCGTTTGTAGCCGGTCGAAAGGTCGGCCGGATAATCGTTCTTGAACTGCAGCATGCCCACCATGGAGAGCAGCCCGTCCACCACGTCTTCCTTGTTCTGCTCGTCGTAGTCCTCGCGCAGTTCCAGCGAAAACAGGATGTTCTCGCCCACCGTCAGCGAATCGAACAATGCGCCGCTCTGGAACACCATGGTCACTTTCTTGCGAATTTCCTTCATCTCGGCTTCGGTGTAGTCCGTAATGTCCTGATAGGCCACGCAGACGCGCCCCTGATCCGGCTTGAGAAAGCCCATGATGTGGCTCAGGCTGACGGATTTGCCCACGCCGCTCCGTCCGATAATGGCGAGGGTCTGGCCGGCGTCCGCGTAGAAGCTGACATCGACTAAAACCGGGTGGTCGAACGTCTTATACACATGCTGGAACTCGATGTAGTGGAACTTCTCGCTCATCGGGGTTGCTCCGCGAAATCGTCCCACTCGGCCGGCGTGTTCACGTTGGCCAGCGCGGCGCCTTCGACGGCCCAGGCTTCGGCCCCCAGCTCCGGCAGCAAGTCCCTCATTCTAAGCCGCTTCTCGGCAAGCGCCCGTTCCAGCACGGCAAGCGAGCGCCGATGGTAGACGGCGCACAGCGGCTCCGGCTCGCCTGTTGGCCCGGCGGCAGCGACGCAGTTCCGGTTAGACCGGTCCGCGCGATCCAGCAACGCGCCGAGCAAAGCCTCGGAAACCCCAGGCATATCGCAGGCCACCACCAGGTTCCAATCAGTCCCGGTAATGCTCAGCGCGGTGTGGATTCCACTCAGCGGGCCGCAGCCCGGGACTCGGTCCGCCACCACGGGGAAGCCGAAACGGCGGTAACGATCCGGGTCGCCTATCACGGTTACATTTCCCGTAGCGGCCAACACGGCCCGCGCCGCGTGCTCCAGCAGCGTAGTTCCGCGATACAGCAAAAGGGCCTTATCCCGGCCCATTCGCGTGCTTCTACCCCCTGCCAGCACAAACCCGGAGGCTTGCATGAGAGAATAATACCATTGGCGGTCCGTATGGCTTCCCGGAAAGAAACATTTGCGGAGGAGAGGAATCCGGTTATAATCGGATAAAACAAGAGGATGCGCTTTTGTTTGGATCTTGTTCTGGGAGCGGCGGTTTTGAGTGGCGTCTTGGCCGGTGGTTTACAGGCCGGCGACGCCGCCAGTCCGCGGGCTGAGGCGGCCGGTGCGCCGCGCGAGGTCTGGGTGGTGCGCGTCGACCCCCGTTCCGGAAAGCTGGTTCGGACTATGCTGGCGCAAGTGAAACCGGCCGATAGAACTAAATCGGCGGGTGCGGCGCCCGCCGGGGACGACGCGGTGCGCGCCCTGGTCCAGAGGACGGCGGCCGATTTCGAGGTGAACCCGCTGCTGGTGGATTCGGTGATTCAGGTGGAGAGCAACTACAATCCGTTCGCCGTTTCGCCCAAGGGAGCGCAGGGGCTCATGCAGCTGATGCCGGCTACCGCCCGGCGTTTCGGCGTCACCGACACATTTGACCCGAAACAAAATATCGAGGCTGGCGTCCGTTACTTGAAGCTCTTGCAGGATACTTTCCAGGATGACCGGCTGGCCATCGCCGCCTATAACGCGGGCGAGGGTGCGGTGCAGAAGTACGGCGATGTGCCTCCCTATCCTGAAACCAAGAAATACGTGGCCAAGGTGGGCCAGAAATTCGGCCAGGCGCAGCGCGCGGCCGCGAAGCAAGACCAGGTCAAGAGTGCCGCGAAGCCGCAGCCGGCGAGCGACGAGCCACGGCACATTCTTGCGTATGTCGATCCAGAAGGCAGGCTGCACATCGCAACTCGCTAGGGGATCTCGAATCGCCCTCCCCCGAAAATACGCCGGATGGAAACCCGGCTGCTATCGGTCCGTTCGTTGGGCAGCCGTGGTTTTGCTGTCTCTGGCCGCCGTGTGGGGCGAGTCCCCCGCCGAATCCGAGGAGCCGCATCACGTCACCGCGGTGCGCTTCTGGTCGCTCGGCAAAGTCACCCGCATCGCGATCGAAACGGACGGCGACTTCCACGTAAAATCGGACCGCCTGGATAACCCCGACCGCCTGTTCTACGATCTCACCGGCACCCGCCCCGTCCTCAGCCACAAGTCCATGACGGTGATCAAGGTCGGCGACAAGTTCGTCAAACAGATCCGGGTAGCCGAACCGCAGCGCAACGTGACTCGCGTGGTTCTGGATCTGGCCAGCCCGGTGGAAGCGAGCATTTCACGCCTGGACAGCCCCGAACGGTTGATCATCGAACTGCGCGCCGCCACGGGGTCGCCCGCCGTTCAACCGCCGGTCGAGATTCCGGATGCGGAGAAGCCGCCTTTCAACAAGACCACCCAGAGGATTCCGTCCGAACCGCAGGAACAGCCGGCGCCGAAGCCTGTCCAGCAGCATCGCGAATTCTCGCCACCTCCCCCGATCCCCCTCCCCGGCACGCCATCCAAGCGGCCCCAGGAAGCCAGGCTGGAAGAACCGCCGCTGTTGCGATCGCGAAGTGCGGCTCCGCCGTCCTCGGTTGCGGCTTTGAGCTATAGCGCCCCGCCGGAACCGTATCGCGCCACCGGCGAGACCCCGCTCGCCAAACCCACCGCCCCGCTGGTGACTTCGCCGCTCCCTGCGCCGGCTCCAAAGCCGTCCGGACCGGCCGTGCTGTCCGCATCCATTGCCCCCGGTTCCATCGCCCCCGGTTCCATTGCCGATGAAACCGCGCTGCCGGCCAAGCGAGACTCCTCCGGCGGCCGGTCGATGATTCGAGTGTTGGGCTTGAAAGTGGGCCGGATCGTCCTGGATCCCGGCCATGGCGGTCACGACACCGGCACCATCGGGCCCAACGGACTCGAGGAGAAGGATCTCGTGCTCGACGTCGCTCAGCGGCTGGGCGCCCTGATCGAACAGCGCATGGGCAGCGAGGTCATCTACACGCGTACCGACGATACTTTCGTCCCGCTTGAACGCCGCACGGAGATTGCCAACGAGGCCAAGGCCGATTTGTTTCTCTCCATCCACGCCAACTCCTCGCCACTCCGCTCGGCCGACGGGGTGGAAACGTATTACCTGAACTTCACCACTTCGCGAACCGCTCTGGAAGTGGCGGCGCGGGAGAACGCCGGATCGCAGAAGAACATCTTCGAATTGCAGGACCTGTTGCAGAAGATCGCGCTCAAGGACAAAGTGGAGGAGTCGCGCGAGTTCGCCACGCGGATTCAGTCGGCGCTGTATTCCATGTCCGCGCGCGCCAATCCGCGCTCCCGGGACCGAGGCGTCAAGAAAGCGCCGTTCGTGGTGCTCATCGGCGCCTCCATGCCTTCGGTGCTGGCCGAGATCGGCTTCATCAGCAACGCGCACGACGAGAACATCATGCGGCGCGAGGAGTACCGGCAACGCATTGCCGAAGCGCTGTACAAGGGTCTCTCCAACTACGCCGGCACGCTCAGCCATTTCCAGGTCGCCCAGCGGCATTAGCCGCGGCTGGCGGTAAGCGGCTGGTCCTGCGGCGCGGCCCCGGGTGTTTCGGAAATGCTGGCTTCCGATTCGGCGCAAGACAGCAGTTCCACGCGATTGCGGCCCGATTTCTTGGCGAGGTAGAGCGCTTCATCCGCCCGACGAATCAGGCTCTCCGAGGTCCAGCTCAGGCCCGGCAACGCGGATGTCACGCCGAAACTGGCCGTAAGAGAAAGCGCGTGGTCGTGCACCTGCATCTCGCGCTCGGCGATGAGCCGGCGCAGGCGGTCCGCTTGGGCGACGCAGTTGACTTCGTCGCAGCCGGGCAGGAGAATCAAAAACTCTTCGCCCCCGTACCGCCCGATGGAATCGTATTGGCGGACGCCGTTTTGCATGCGGCGCGCCGCCTCCTGCAGTACTGCGTCTCCAGCCAGGTGGCCGTGCGTGTCATTGACGGTCTTGAAATGATCCAGATCCACCACGATTACGCCCACGGGGCAGTTTTCGCGCTGCGACCGGGCTAACTCCCGCTCCAAAATCTCCAGAATGTGCCGGCGGTTCCACAGGTGGGTGAGAGCGTCCCGCGTTGCCTGTTCGCGCAGCGCCTCGCGCGCGGCCAGCAGCTCGGCCTGCAGGTCCACCAGCCGCGTGCCGGCACGCAGCCGCACTTGCAGCTCGTGCTGATCAAACGGCTTGGTGATATAGTCGTCCGCGCCTGCTTCCATCCCCTCGATCAGGTCTTCCTTCTGGCTTTTGGAGGTGAGCAGCAAAGTGTAGGTGTAAGGCTCCGAGCGGCGTTCCCGGATGCGTTTGCAAACCTCCGGACCGGTCATGCCGGGCATCATCCAGTCGAGGATCGCCAAGGCCGGAGCATCCTCGCGTTCCAGGATCTTCAGAGCCTCCGTTCCGTCGCAGGCCGCCACGACGTCGTAGCCCCACTTCCGCAGCGTGGCTTCCAATAAGTGCCGCGAGACTATGCTGTCGTCTGCGATCAGGATCTTCACTAGGTTCCTCGGCCTATCCCGAAATGAGTCCAAACACAAAAAAGCTCTACTGGGCCTGATTTCTCATCGGCGGGAGGGTGACGTAACGTTAGTGCCCTAATCCCCGCTAGTACCCTTAGGGGTATACGGTCTATGACGCGCAGGCGACCTTCAGCGCTTCGTCGAGTTGCTCTTTCGATAGCGAAGTGCTGATGAACAGCTCTTGCCGGGCCCCGGCACTCAAGGCGATCGCCTTCCAGCCATTGGTCGTGGGCACCGTCACCCGGATCCTGACCTCTCCCCGGGCGTCGCGCACGGGCCGGATAACCCCGGGGATAACGGCTCGAATCGACGGGTTGGACGCAATCAGCCGCTCCAGGATGTCGCGGACGCCATCCAGGATGCTGTGCTCCACCTTGAGCTTCCCCTGGGCTTTGCGCAGCCGCATGGCGTCACTTAAACCGCTTCTTGTATTGCAGGTCGACGCTAAACGCCCCGTTTTCGTCGCGGAGCGCCACCACCGACCACTTGCGCGTCAGGTCCCACTCCACGCGCACGATCTGCTGGTTGGCGACGGCCAAATTGGTGATATAGGTGAGCGTGACGGAGGAGGAAATGTCCTGCTCGAAGGTCAGGTGCGCTTCCGGGACAGCGGTCACGTCGGTCAGCTGGGGATCAATCCGGATGTGATTGACTCCAAAAAATTTTTGCAACCGCCCGGAGGCCGGCGTAATGGCTTGTGAAAGCAAAAGATTGCTCCCGGTAGCCAGGTAGCTGGTGTTTCCGAGCGTTTGCGCCGCAGCCAGGGACCCGGTGGTGGAAGGAGCCCGCCCCACAGCCAATAAGGCAATGATTTCATTGGCTTCCAGCGGCGGATCCGATCGGTAGGAAAAGTTCAGCTTGTCCAGAGGCCCGGCAAAAGTGATATCGACGGTGATGCCGCGGACCTGGGTCTCCAAATCCATGTCAATAATGGGTTCGATTTTGGCGGGGTTGTAGAAGTTGATCACTCCCCGGTTAATGCTGTACTTATTTCCGAAGAACTCGATCTGGCCTGAGTTGATGGTGATGTCCCCGAGAAGCACGGGACGGTCCGGGGTGCCACGCAAGCGGAGGTTCGCGTCGGCCTGCATATTGCGGGTCAGAGAGCTTTCCACCTCCAGGCTGCGCGTGGTCACCACGCGGATGTCCAACTGCACGCCACGCAGGTACTCATTGGGTGTTGAGGGAACGGCCTGGGGCCTGGCCGTAGAGGCCAGCAAGGATCCTATGTCGGTGCGGGTGCCGATGGCCACTCGAACCACCGAGACGTTGCCCGAAAGCACGCTGTTTTCCGACGTGCCCACCAGAGTGACGGTGGCGTTCGCAGTGACGCTGACATCGCCTTCCGAGCGGTAGCGGACGTTGCGGGCCGAGGCCTGCAGCCGGTAAATCAGCGCCGGACCGCGAAAGCCGACAAAGCTGCCTTTCTCGAAAGCCACATCGCCTCCGCCCGTAACCGCATTGAGGCTCTCCACGGTGGCGCGGTTCCGGTCGAACAGGATTACGCCGTTGGCCTGATCGACGCCATTGGGAATATCGCGCAGGAACAACGAAGCGTTCTGCAGCTCCAGGCGGCCATCGACCTGCGGTTCGGTAAACGCCCCGCGCACGGAAACGTTGATCACGGAAGCTCCGGTAGCCAGCAGGTCCGGGTTGAAGATTTCCAAAATCGCCAGATTGATGCGCCCGCGGACGGCCAGGTCCCAGGGATTGCGGGAATCGAGCGCGAGCCGGCCAGAGGCCGTGAGTGTGGTGTCCTTGGCGGTGAAGGAGGCGTTACGAATGTCGATGGACTGGCGGGTCGCCGCGAGTTGAATGGGTTCCGCGTTGTGGAGAACCAGGTCCTGGGGGCGGGCGCCGGGCGGAGGCTGCACGCCGGGCCCGGCAGTGAGTTGGACCGTGCTGAGGGTGACCGTGGCTTTCATCGCGCCGGGTTGATTGAGCGGACCGCTGACGGTGGCCTCGCCTTCGATAAAACCGCCGAACGGCAGTTCCTCGCGTTCGTGCGGGCCGGGCCACAATTCGTGCAGCGTGCTGAACGTCAGGCGGGGAATCTGGACCCGGGCCTGACCCTGGTAATCGCCCTCCATACGCCACTCCCCGCTGGCGTTGATCTGGGAACCGCCGATGTTGGCGGTAGCCGTCAGCATGACATTGGGCAGCCGGGTGCTGGCGTTGAGGTCGACATCGCCGTAAGAGCGGCCGTCCACGAGGGCATTCTTCAACGCCGCCTGGCCATTCAACGAGGTGAGATCGACCACTCCGTTGACGACCTTGGCAGCGCCTTCGGCCTTCACATCCAGCCGTCCGCCCAGGCCCGCGCGGAAATCCTGGACGTGCTGAATCTGGCCGAGAGACACATCCGTAACCGCCAACTGAAAGCGCAGCGAGCCGTCCTTCCAGCTCCGGGAGGGATGGTTATAAGCGCCGGAAAACGTGATCCGCGCGGCGCCGTTGCGGGCGTCGGCATTGGCCAGTTCGAGCGAAGTGTCCGTATAAGTCACATTGCCGCGCGCGCTCGGGAAGCGCTCGCCATAGGCGGCGACGTTCTGCAGATTGACTCGTCCGCTGACGATGGGGGAATCGGCGGAGCCGTCCAGGCGCAGCGTGGCGGCCAGCGAGCCGGTTACGGGCGCCTTTTCTCCCGCCTCCGCCAGGAGAGTCGCAATGTCGGCGCCGCGCACCGCCAGAGTCGCGGTAATCGGGTTGGAGGGCTGATATCTCCAGTCGCTCAACCCGGCGCGGCCCTGCCCTTCCACGTGGAGCTTCCCTTGATCGATGGTGAGGGCCTGCGCCGTCGCCAGGGTACGATCCACCACCACCGCAGCGTCGAGCTGATCCAACTCGCGGCCTTGCATCTTCAGGTGCGTGGCATGCACTCTGCCGGAGATAGTGGGATTGGCGAGCGACCCGGAGATAGCGCCATCAAAGCGCGCCTGGCCGTGGTTGAGTTCAACGGGGATTCGAGCGGGAGGCGCTTCGCCCACCAGCGGCAGCAAGGCCAGAACATCGTTCAGGTTCCGCGAAAGCGCGTGGACAGCCACATTGGCGCCCAACGTTCCGAAGGCTTCCAGGTGCGTACTGCCAATGTCGATTTCCGAATTTCCCAGGTCGATGCGGTTGTGCAGCTGATCGTAAGCAACGGCTACGGTCCCCTGGAGGGGAACTCCGCCGGAACCGGGAGTGAGCATCAACTGCGCCTGAGCGGTGACACCGCTGAGACCGGCACGCGTGACCGAGCCGTCCAGGCTGACCGAACCGCTCAGAAGCGCGCTCAATTGGCCGGTATTGCGCCCAGCCAGGCGCCCGGCCTCGGCCAGCGGGAGATTCTGGGCGGCGCCGTTCACGGCCAGCCGCTTCAAATCCAGGACTCGCGCCGAGCCGCGAAAACGTCCGCCCAGCGCGGCGAGCTGAAGGTCGGGGAAATCGATCTTGCGGGGTGTGATTTCCACCGGCGAGGTTACAACGATGCCGCGAAGCGCCACGCCCGGTTGGGAGAGCGCCAGATCGCGCCCGGCGAGTTTACCGGTCAGCTTGTATTCGAAAGGAGCCGTTTCAAGGGTGACGTGACCGTCGAGTGCAAGGCCACCGGAAGGTTCGAGAGGAATCCGCACTAGCTTTTTCAGCTCCTGAACGGGCGCGGAGGCGGCGAAATCGAAGGCGATCCGCGGCGAAGAAAAGCCGGTTAGCGTGCCTGTGCCTTGCACCTTAGCCCCACCGGAAGCCAGCTTCAGTTTCGAGAATCGGAGGCCGTTCTTTTGCAGCTCGATTTTGGCGTCCAAGTCGAACCCGGCGGCTGCCAGAAGCCGGGGCGAAGAGATCACCACCCGGCGCGAAGAAACCTCGCCGCTGTAGCGCGGACCGGCCGGATCGAAAGCCAGTGAGACCCGCAAGTGCTCGCCGTGGACATCGAGGGGAACACGCTGGGAGTTGTATTCGGCAAAGCCCTGGTGGATTTCGAAGCGCCCGACCTTCAAGTCGATCATCTGCTCGATAGGATTCTTGTTGGATCTGGTCGCTTTGGGCACAGGCACATTGGTGGAACCGTCCGGTGCGACGGTAACGAAAAGCCTGGGCGCTTCCACCTCCAGCGAGGCGACGTCCACCTGTTTTTTGAGCGCGGAGATGATTTTGAGCCCAACCTGGACCTTCTTGGCCTGGAAGAACGGAGGGCCGGAGGCCGGTTCGGTACCGTGAATGACCAAGGGCGCGACATCGGCGGTGAGCGTGCGCCAGTCATAGGAGAAGCGGCCGATCTCCACGCGGCCCCCCGTGGCGCGCGCGGCTTCGGCGACGATCCGCAGGCGCACCTGGTTCTTGAACCAATCGGTCTGCAGAACCACCAGCAAGACGGCGCCGGCCGCGACAGCCAAGCCGGCCAGGGCGAGGAGGCTGAATCCGCAGATTTTGAACGTCTTCTTCAAGGTAAAGCCTCGCCTCGCAAGCTCTTGTCCAAGTACCGGATGGTCATTTGCGTCTGCTGGTCCGTTATCCAGCGATCCAAAGCCTGATCGATCGCGTTCTGAGTGAGGATCTCCTCGATCTGAGCCCGGGTTTCCTCCAAGCTGGGAATGGGTTTCACGCCTTTCTTCTGCCATTCGGAGCGCTGCTGCTGATAGTATGCTTGCACATCGGAATCGGCAATCTGAATGCCGGGGCGGAAGCGGAAGTCGACAAAGCGCAAGAGCGTCAACTGCCACAGCAGACGGCGCTTGAGAGCGTCTTCGGTGATTCCGTAATCGTCGAGCTGCTTCTGGTACTGCTGCTCGGACGGGTACATAGCCTGGACGGATTTCAGCGATACCTCGGCATCGTTCGCCGATGGCGCCGGATAGCGGCTGAGCTCCATTTCGCGCCGGACCAGGGCCTGTTCAATCAGCCGGGCAGCGGCCAGCCTTCTCGCTTCCAGGCTCAGGTCGAGCTTGTCGTGGTTGAGGAACGCGGTGACCCGGAGCTCCTCGATGATCTGCGATTCGGTGATCACCTCGTTGCCCACGGTAATCGCGATGCGGTCGATAATTTCCCCGCCTGCTAACGCGCATGCGGAAAGAAGGCAGAGGGCGGAAGGCAGAAGGCTGCGCGTCATCAGAAAGCCTGCCCGAGAGTGAATTGGAACTGGAACTGGTTGATGCGCTGCACCGTCTGCGGCACGTTGGAGCCGGCAACTCCGCAGGAGTAAAGCTGATTGACCGATCCCTGGCAGCCGAAGAATCGCGGGGAATCGGGGCTGAGAGAAAAGTCGAGGCGCACCGGTCCGATGGGAGTCCGATAGCGGATTCCGAAACCGAAGGCCTGGACGGCGTAGTTGAAATCCTCGAGATTCTCCTGGCGGAAGCGCAGACTGACGTCGCCAAGCGTGGAATAGACATTGCCGAAATCATTGAACAGGACGCCGCCGATGTTATCGCCGATCAAGGGAAAGCGCAGCTCCATCGAGTTGACCAACAGGGCGTTGCCGCCGATGGGGAAGCCGGTGGTGAGATCGCGCGGCCCGGCCTGAAAGTCGGGGAAGGCGCGGTTGGAGAAAGGTCCGCCGGCGAAGAAACGCTCCGGCAAGGGGATTTCGGGCAAGCCGGCGTAACGCTCGATGAAGCCGAAATCGGTAGAGCGGGCGAAGACGACGTTCTTGCTGAGTGGATAGTAGGTGGCGTTGCGCATCAGCACTCTTCCATAGCCGGTTTGCGACAGGAGCGCTTTGGCGGCGATCGCCACGTCGATGGAGTTATAGATGCCGCGATGCGGGTCGGTCGGATCGTCGCGGCGGTCTTGAATGAAGCTCATGGAGGCAAGGCCGACGCGCACGGGCTGCGACAGCAGGGGGATCAACTCGGGCGTGATCAGGGGCGTGCCCAGAATGTTCACCTGGCGGAAAGTGAGGCGGTACTGGAGGGAAAGATCGCGCGTCAGTTTCTGGCCGAGCTGCACGGAAGCTTCTTCGCGGCGGGCGGAGAAGGTACGGACGTCGTGCGAAATGTCAAACAGGCCGGAGAACTGCAGATTCAGGTTGGGATTGCCTTCGAATTGCGGGGCCAGGTAATTGATCACCACGCGCTGCTCCAGGGTAGAGACCAGCGATTGCATCCCCACGGTATGACCCAATCCGAGGAAGTCCGACCGGCTGACGCCGTAGATGAAACGGGGGCTGAAGCCCTCGGTTCCAGCCGGCGAATCGAGTGAAGTGGTGCCACCGCCGATGTTACCGATTTCGGCGCCGAACCCGATGTTCATGGAGTAGCGCGCGGCTTCTTCCAGAGAATAGTCGACATACTTGGTGGGCTCTTCGCCGTCGGGGTTCTGGATGGCGGCGTCGACGCGCGCGAAGATACCCAGGTCATACAGGCGGCGCTGGCTGGCGGTGATCTGGCTTTGCGACAGGGGATCGCCCGGTTCCAGGCTGATGCGGCTGCGCACCAGACTGGGCCGTGTGCGCCTCAGACCGTCGATCAAAACGTTGCGGACGTACACGCGGCGGCCCGGCGTCACGATATAGGTCAGATCCATGTGATCCGGTTCGGGGGCCGGCGTGGAGGTGAAATCGAGCTTCGCTTCCGGATAGCCGTTGTTGTAGTAGTAGTCGAGTATGTTGTCGCGGTCAGTGGCGATGTTCAGGTCGCTGTAAGGCTGCCCCTCGGTGGAATGCAGAATGAGGCGCAACGCGGCCTCGTAGTCTTCCTCTACACCTTGGAAGCGGAGCTTGGACACGAACCACTGGGGGCCTTCGTTGATTTCGATGAAGATGGCGACATCGCCTTCGTGGCCGGCGAAATCGTCCACCACGCGGGAGGTGACGTCGACGTCGCGGAATCCGTTGTTGCGGTAAAGGTCGCGGATGGCGTCCAGGTCGCGGTCGAGCGCGGCCCGGCTGAAGCGGCCGCGGCGGTAGCGGAGGAATGCCGCCGGCGTCACGGTCATGCGTTCGCGCAGCGTCTCGTCGTCGAAATAGTGGTTGCCCTCGATGGCCACCTTGACGATGGTATGGCGAATACCCAGCACGGCGTCGTAATAAATGAGTTGTTCGCCGTTCGCCGAGGAAGCCGCCAGGTAGCTCACTTTGGCGTCAAAGTAGCCCTGGCTTTGGAAGTAAGCCGCCAAATCACGGGTTCCTTCCTCCAGCAGATCGCGGTCCACGGCGCGCTCTTCATAGATCGGCAGCAGGCTGCGCAGCTTTCCGGCGGAGAGCTTGGCGCCGCGCAGCCGGACCACGACGGGAGGGCCGGTGTCGATTGACAGCACGGGCGTGACGGTATTGGTGTCCGGGTGATAATCCAGACGGTCCACCGTGACGCGGGCCAGCAAATGGTCGTGCTTGGGATACCAGGAGCGGATGTTCTCAACGCCGTTCTGGAGGCGGTTTTCGGTGAGCGGTTTCCAGCCGCCAAAGAGCCCAAAGAAGCGTTTCCAGGCGCTGGAGCGGATGAGCTGGTCCTGGGTGCGCAGAGCGTTGCCGGTCAGATCGAGGCCGTCGAACTTGGCGCGGTCCCCCGGGTCGATGGCGAAATCGATCTGAACCTGTTGGGTGGCGTCGTCTTCCCCGGTAATGGGCTGGACGTCGACACTATAGAATCCGTTTCGCTTGAGCACTTCGGTGATGCGCTCGACGGCCGGGTTCATGTCATCAGGCGTGTACCCGGTTCCCAGTTGCAGTTTGGTGGCCACCCGAAGCTCATCCTGGTTGGGCGGCTCGGGGACGCCGTCCACGGCGACGTTTCCGGTGAAATAGGTGGGTTTGGTGAAGAACGTCACGGCGACGCCGGCCGGAGTGAGCGTGGCGCCGACGGAGATGTCCGCGTACTCGCCGGTGCGGTAAAGGCGCTCCATGGAATCGCGCACGTCGGAAGCAAGCAAGGGCTTCCCTACTTGGAGGGGGATAATCGCCAGGAGCTGGTCGCGCGTGAGCTGCTGCGGTTCGGGGTCGAAGCGGATGCTGGCGACGGCCTTGCCTTCGTACTGCTCCGGCGCCGCCTTGAGCGGAATCCAGCAGAAAGCGGCAAGCATGGGCACACTAATCCTCAAGCCCAGCCGGGTCGACACAAGCGACCATCTTAGCGCATCGGCTGGTACCATCTGGATGTATGACCACACGGGATCGGGAGCGTTACTCGCGGCAAATCCTGTTCCCCGGCGTCGGCGAAGCGGGCCAACTAAAACTGTTGGACGCGCGGGCGGTGGTGGTGGGTTGCGGGGCTCTGGGCAGCTTTCAGGCGGCGGCGCTGGCGCGGGCGGGCGTCGGGCGGCTACGGATCGTCGATCGGGACTACGTGGAGCTGAGCAACCTGCAGCGGCAATGGCTGTTCGACCAGTGTGACGCCGAACAGGCGCTGCCGAAAGCCGTGGCGGCGGCGCGGAAAATCGCGGCCATCAATTCGGGCGTCGCCGTCGAGCCGGTGGTGGCGGATCTGACCTGGTCGAACGTGGAGGATCTGCTGGGCGATGCGGATGTCGTGCTGGACGGCACGGACAATTTCGAGACGCGCTATTTGATCAATGATTTCGCGGTGGATCGCGGCGTGCCGTGGATTTATGGCGCCGCCGTGGGGAGCTACGGGATCACGATGCCAGTCGTGCCAGGGAAGACGGGCTGCCTGCGCTGTGTTTATCCGGATCCGCCGGGCGGCGTGCAGCCGACGTGCGAGACGGCGGGAGTGCTGGGGCCGGCGACGTCGGCGATCGCGAGCCTGCAGGTGGCTGAGGCGCTGAAGATTCTGTGCGGCGCCGAGCCGTCGCGGAAGATTACGACCGTGGATGTGTGGAGCGGCGAGATCCGGCAAGTGGCGCAGCCGGAGCCGGTGGCGGATTGTCCGGCATGCGGGCTGCGCGAGTTTCCGTATTTGAGCGGCGAACGGCGGGCGCCTGTCAGTATGTGCGGGCGGGACGCGGTGCAGATTCATGAGCGTAAGCGGCCGCTGGATTTGCGGGCGCTGGCCGGGCAACTTGCGCCGCTGGGGCCGGTGCGGGCGAACGAATTCGCGCTACGGTTTGAAGCGCCGCCATATCTGCTGACGATTTTTCCGGATGGCCGGGCCATCATCAAGGGCACGACGGATGTGGGCGTCGCGCGGAGTTTGTACGCGCGGTATATCGGCGCTTGATTCCACTTGCCCGGGACGCGAATCGGAGCTAAGCCCGGGGGCAAATCAAGTCATGCGGAGTTTTTTTCTGCTTCTATGGCTGGCAGTCGGAGTTTTCGGCCAATGCCGCGTGCCGCAATACCAAGGCGGTGGCGTATTGATGGACTCCGGCACCGAAGTGATCATGAATATCAGCATCGCTTTGCCGGATTTCGCGCCGGCTCGGCTGGTGTGTTTGGCAAGCAATCTGGAAGAGCAGTACCGCGGGCGGAACAGCATCATTGTCAGTTTTTTCAGCTCGCCTGACGCGGCCTCGCACTCCATGGGATTTCTACTGGACCAGGAGGATACGAAAGCGGAGCTGGATGCGTTCGCAAAGATGCATGCCCGGTACGTCTTCAGTGCTGACAGACATGAGAACTATTTGGAGACGATACCAATGCACGAACCATATTCGAGAAAGGAGACGAAGGCCTACAGCACGAGAATCGATCTTCCGCTTGCGGCCGCGCCGCGTTGCCGCCTGGAAATCAGCGATCGTTGCTTGATCGCTGTGGAGAATGCGTTCTATCCCAACGACGCGCTCAAGGGGAAAGTATCGGGGGCGGTCACTCTAGCCGGGACAATTACTCGCGATGGCAAGGTGAGCCATGCCCGCGTCGTAAAGACGGAGTCCATTGGATCGGGACGGAAGGATCACCTCGCGAATGCAGTCCTTCAAAACCTTTCTACTTGGCGTTTAGAGCCTGGAGCCCGCGAGGACCCGATTCAGATCACGTACTCGTTTGCGATCGATAACTCGCTGCCCTTCAAAGGGCAGACCGAGGTTCAGTGGTACCTGCCGAACAAGGTGGAGGTCAGGGGCAATCCGCCTCAGTAAAGTCAAGTGCGCTGCTGCCTCCCTAGAGAAACGCGAAGGGTCCGAAGGGTGTCCGCTTGCCCGAGACGTGAATCGGAGCTAAGCTCGTGTGTAGAGAAGGTGTCTGTATGCGCCGGATCGTTCCTTTCATTGGTGTTTTCGCTCTCCTGCTGACCATTCCTGTCTTTGCCCAACGTGGCGGTGGCGGACGCGGCGGTGGTGGCGGCGGCTTCCGGGGCGGAGGAGGCGGGTTCCGCGGCGGAGTTAGTGGTGGAGGGTTCCGCGGCGGAGGCGGCGGATTCCGCGGCGGCGGCGGTTTTCGGGGAGGTTACGGGGGCGGCTTCAACCGGGGCTTCGGCCGATACGGTTATGGATATGGCGGGTACTGGCCATGGTGGGGCTGGGGCGCTTATCCGGCCTTCTACGGCGGCTATTACGATCCGTTCTTATTCGACGATTACGACGACTACGGCTACGGCTACGCGTCTCAGCCCGCTTATCCCTACGACTACGGCGCCCCGGGCTACGGCTATCCATCCGGCGGCGGCAGTCCGTCGGTGGTGATCATCTCGAATGGCGCACCGGGCGCGTGGGCAGCGCCTCCGCCCACCATCGTGCAGCCAGCGCCTCCGCAGCCGCGCATCGTGACGGCTCCGCAGAGCCAACAGTACGAAGAACCGCTGTACCTGCTGGCGTTCCACGACACCACCATCCGGGCCGTGCTGGCCTATTGGGTGGACGGCGCGACGGTGCACTACGTGACCATGGATCACGAGCAAAAGCAGGTCCCGCTTTCGTCGATCGACCGGGCTTTAAGCCAGCGGTTGAACGGCGAGCGCGGCGTCACGTTCTCGCTGCCTGCGCCGACTCAGTGAGCGAAGCGCGCAGGGTGCGCGCCAGAATCTCGATATCGCGTTCGTTGTTGTAGAAGTGCGGCGAGACGCGCAGCCGCCCGCGCCGGGCCGCCACCAGCACGCGTTC
>DATJNO010000087.1:0-24748 GCA_035508055.1 Bryobacteraceae bacterium
TTGCGGCCGGGACGCGGCTCCAGCTTTCCATAGAGATGCAGCTTTACGTCGGGAAAGGCGCAGGCCGCCGGCCAGTTGGGTTCACCGCCGGTCCACAGATCGCCCAGCAGATTGGCCATCGCCGCGGGACGGTGAATCGCCGTGGAACCCAGAGGCAGGCCGCACACGGCGCGGAGCTGCTGCTCGAACTGGCTGGTGACGGCGGCGTCAACGGTCCAATGGCCGGAGTTGTGCGGCCGCGGCGCCAGTTCGTTGATCAGGAGCTTGCCTTCGCGCGTGACGAAAAACTCGACGCACAGCACGCCCACCACGCCGAGCGTCTCCAGCACGCAGCGTGCAATCTCCACCGCTTCCTCGGAGACATCACTATGCACGCGCGCCGGCGCGATGGACAAATCCAGAATGTGCTGGCTGTGTTCGTTCTCCGTGGCGCCGTAGTGCACGAACTGGCCGTCAGCCCCGCGTGCGGCAACTACGGAGATTTCACGGTCGAAGTCGATGAAAGCTTCGAGCACCGCTTCCTGCTCGCCGATCGCGCTCCAGGCCTGGGCCGCACGCTCCGGCGCATCCACCTTGAACTGGCCCTTGCCGTCGTAGCCGAACGCGGCAGTCTTCAAAACCGCCGGGCAGCCCAGTTCCGCAATCGCCAGCTCCAAATCGCCGAGCGAGCGCACTTCGCGATAGGGCGTGGTCGGCAAGCCCGCCCCACGCAGAAACGCTTTCTCCCGGATGCGCTGCTGCGTCGTATGCAAGATAGACCCGCTGGGCCGCACCGGTGCGCGCTCGGCCGCAGCCTCCGCCGTCGTGGTCAGCACGTTCTCAAACTCGAACGTCACCACGCTCACCTGGCTCGCGAACCGCCGCACCGCGTCCAGGTCTTCGTACGAAGCCTGCACTTCGACATCGGCGATCTGTCCGGTGGGCGTGTCCTGATCCGGCGAAAATGTGTGGACGCGGTAGCCCATGCGCCGCGCCGCGATGGCGAACATCCGGCCGAGTTGCCCGCTTCCGAGCACGCCAATGGCGGCGCCGGGAAGAATCGGTTGAATCACGCCAGTTCTTCCGCTTTGACTTGGGCGGCCTGTTGTTCGCGGAACGCGCGTAACTTTTCGCGCAGTGCCGGATCATGATTGGCGAGAATCGCAACCGCCAGCAGCGCCGCGTTCTGCGCGCCCGCCTTCCCGATGGCCATCGTGCCCACGGGAACGCCGCCCGGCATCTGAACGATGGACAGCAGCGAATCCATGCCCTGGAGCGCGTGACTCTCCACGGGAACGCCGAGCACGGGCAGCAAAGTGTTCGCGGCGATCATGCCCGGCAAGTGCGCCGCGCCGCCCGCCCCCGCGATGATGATCTGAATCCCCCGCGCCTGCGCGCTGGACGCGTACTCCACCATCCAGGCGGGCGTGCGATGCGCCGAAACAATTTTGGCTTCGTGCGGAACGCCGAAGCGTTCCAGCGTCTCGTTGGCGTGCCGCATCGTCTCCCAGTCGGACTTGCTGCCCATGACGATGCCGACGAGTGGCTGCATGGCGGACTACTGTACCTGCGACCGCGAGTGCCGGATGCCTCCGGGGATGTTTGCCATAGGATTAAGAACCACCACAATACCACGCACGCAGCCTGCCGATGCAGGCACGAAGGGTGAGTGAGCGTGGCTTACTTGATTTGCGCCAGTAGCGTACGCGCGCCGCTTTCCACGTGATCGGAGGGTTTCTTGGCGAGCGCCAGCTGGGCCTCCTGTCGGGCCAAGGCCCGGTCGCCTCGATCCAGCAGCGCGACGGCGTAGTGGTAGTGGTACGTGGCGTTGTCAGGATATTGGCCCACCAAGGCGTGCAGAATCGGAAGAGCGGCGGCGGAGTTCTTGCGCTTCATTTCCACCCAAGCCATCGTATCCCGCAGCGAGCCGGAATTCGGCGCCTTCTGCACCGCTTTGGTGATCATCTGCAGTGCGTCGTTCAGATTTCCTCCATTGTCGGCCAGCAGGAAAGCGAGATTGTTCAGGACCACCGGGTCATCCGGGCTCTCGGCCAGAGCCTTCCGGTAGCTGGCGATCGCTGCCGGATATTTGCCCATCTGGTCCTGAATGCTGCCGAGTATGGCGTTCAGACCTTTTTGGCCCGGCGCCAGTTGCTGGGCCCGCTGCGCCGCTTGAAGCGCGCCGGGCAGATTGCCGTCCTGCTGTTGCGCCTGGGCGATGCGGATCTGAATGGCGGCCGAGGAAGGATTCTGGGCGGCCATCTTCTGCAGCTCCGCCAGGGCCACGTCGGGTTTACCGGCTGCTTCGGCGGTAGCCACCAGAAGCGCTTGTTTGCTGGTGGACCCGGGCGTACGCTGCGCCTCGTTCTCCACCAGCGTCAAGGCGCGGTCCGGCAGATGCTCGGCGATATAGGTGTTCACCAGCCCGGCCAGCGGCTGAATGTCACCCTGGTTTTCAGAATACAGTTTGCGGAAGTCAGCCTCCGCTTCTGTATAGCGCTTCTGGCCCAGGGCGATGAGCCCCAATTGCATCTCTACCGGAGCGGCGTTTTTCGTATCCCGAGCCAGCTGTTCGGCTTCCGCCTTGGCGACCTCGTAGGATCGGGTTCCCGTCAGCCCGATCACCCGGAACAACCGGGCGCTCGGATCCCTTTGATTCAAGGCCAGGGCCGCGTTAGCGTGTTGCAGCACTGCGGAATAGTTTCTTTTCGCCAATTCCACGCGAGCCAGCGCCAACTGCGGCGTTGGCGAACTTCCGTCGATCCTCGCGGCCTGGGTGAAGCGCGCCGAGGCCTGATCCAGATTGCCCTGGCGGAGCAGCGCCTGACCGGCCAGCATCTGGACTCTCACGTTGTTCGGAGCGTCCTGGGCAAGCGCGGTGGCAACGCTGGCCGCGTTTTGCAAGTTGGCCACGCCACCGGCCTGATCCAGGAGCTGGATCTTCAGCGAGCGCGCGAACACGTTCTTGGCGTCCTTCGCCAGGATGGCGTCCACCGCCTTCAGCGCCTCGTCGCGGTGACCGGACGCCGCCAGCATGCCCGCGGCTCGTTCGCGATAGGTCGCTTCCCGCGTTCGATCGCGCGACTCGCCCCGTTGATAGTCCGCCAGCGCTTTGTCCCAGTCCCGTGAGGCGGCATGAAAATCTCCCACCAACAAGTCTGCGTCCGGGAATTCCGCTCGCCGGTCCAGGAGGGTATTCAGCGTCCGCTCTCCTTCGTCGGGCTTCTTCTGCGCGTAATAGTAAGCCGCGAGCCGCAGAATGGGGACCGGGGACTTGGGATTTTGGGTGCTCCAGGACTTCAGCAGCGCTTCCAGCTTCTCCCCATTTCGCTGGGCCACGTAATAGCTATACAGCAGCTGATAGCCGGCCACGAATTGCGGGTGCCGCGCAATCACATCCTGGGCGGTGCGCTCGCCTTCCTCCGGCTGGTTGTCGCGCAGCAGGGCGTCGGCAAGCCCCAGCTCGGCCTCGGGGGAATTCGGGGCCACTTGCACGGCATGCCGGAACTTCTCCACGGCGTCCGCCGGATGGTTGTCCAGAAGCGCAAAGGCCGCGTCCAGGCGGAGCCCTTCGGCTGATTTGACGTTGGCCGCCAGCAAAGCGTCGGTCAGAGCCCGGGCCTGTTTGTACAACACCACCGGATGCCTGGGATCGCTGGCATAGGCAGCCAGACACAAGTTGGCCAGCTGCACTTTGGCGGTCATGTTATTGGGCTCCAGCGCGACGGCGCGCGTCAAGGTCTGGTAGGCTTCCGCGGCCTTGTTCAGCTTCAGTAAGGTGAGCCCTAAACGGTACTGCGCCTCGCCCGATCGTGCATCTTTCTGAATCGCGTTCCGGTAATTGATCTCGGCTTCCTCGTACCGGCCAGCGGCAAAGAGCTGGTTTCCCCGATCCAGGTACTGGCGGGCGCTCCTGCAGCCGGCGGCGCACAAAGCCAGGCCGAGGAGGAGGATGATCCGTAAAGTCTTAGGCATCGGGCCCTCCCCCCTATCGTAACGGTCCGGCCCCCGAAACGGGAAATCGGGCGCCGCCGTCGAATTCGCAGTGGTATTCTCACTCTAGGCCGATGACTTTCCGGAATGCCCTACGGCTCGGCGCGGGAATTTCCCTGGTGGCGGTGATTTACGCCTTCCAGCGGCCCTTCCGCGTATACCGGAGCATGGAGCCTTACGACAACGTCGAACTGCCGGCCGACTGGCAGGTGCCGGCCGAGTGGGTGTTCGCCCGCTTGATGTACCCGCAGCATCCCAATGCGCGCTTCGGCCGCTTCTACGGATATGGCGGAATGCTGGATTGGCGCGAGGGCGGCACCAGCTGGTCGCAGGATTACCCGCGCGCGGACCGTCATTTTGTCGTCGCGCTCCGCCGTCTGACCCGCGTGAATGCCCGCTCCGTCGAACAGCCCGTCAATCTGGACGACGGCGACGACGTTTACAACTGGCCCTGGCTGGCCGCGGGCGAAATGGGCGACTGGAAACTCACCGAAAGCCAGGTCAAGAAACTGCGCGACTATCTGCTGCGCGGCGGCTTCCTCATGCTGGACGACTTCTGGGGCACCGAGGAGTGGGACCGGTTCTTCGAAAGCATGGGCAAGGTCTTTCCCGACCGGCCCATCGTGGAGATCGAAGACGGCGATTCCATCTTTCACACGGTCTACGATCTCGACGACCGTTACCAGGTTCCGGGCGAATGGGCGCTACGGCGCGGCACCACCTATCGCAACGACGGCGCCGTGCCGCACTGGCGCGGCATCTACGACGACCACGGGCGGCTCATGGTGGCGATGTCGTTCAATTCCGACGTCGGAGACTCCTGGGAATGGGCCGACGATCCCGAATACCCGGAGAAGTACTCCGCGCTGGGCATCCGTCTGGGCGTGAATTACGTCATTTACGCTTTGACGCACTAGCGGCGCGCGTCACCGCAGATTGAACTTTTTCATTTTGTAGCGCAGCGTGTCGCGCGTGATCCCCAGCAGCACGGCCGCGCGCGTCTGGTTGCCGCCCGCCTTTTCGAGCGCCTGCATCACCAGGTTCTTTTCCGCTTCTTCCAGGCTCACCTGGAACGGCGCCGGAGACGTGCTGCGAGCCGCAGGAGCTTCCGCCGCCGGGAGATTGCCGTTGGACTCGATGCGCAAGTTGGAGCCTTGAATCCACTCGGCTTCTTCCAGTACCATCGCGCGCTCGATGACGTTGCGCAATTCGCGCACGTTGCCCGGCCAGTCGTGCGCCAGCAGCAGCGCCGCGCCCGAATGCGAAATGCCCTGAATATTGCGCTTGAACTTGGTGTTGTACAGTCGGACAAAGTGTTCCGCCAGCGGAAGGACGTCTTCGCGGCGCTCCCGCAGAGGCGGCAGGGAGACCTGAATCACGTTCAGCCGGTAATACAGGTCCAGCCGGAACTTGCCTTCTTCAATGGCTTCGGTGAGTTTGCGGTTGGTGGCCGCCACCACGCGGACGTCCACCTGGATATCCCGGACGCCGCCCAGTCGCCGGAAGCTTTGCTCTTCGAGAACGCGCAGCAGTTTGGCCTGCAGCGTCAGCGGCATCTCCCCGATTTCGTCCAAAAAAATGGTCCCCTTGGACGCGACCTCCAGAATGCCCGCCTTGGGCGCACGGGCGTCGGTGAACGCTCCCTTCTCGTAGCCAAACAGCTCGCTTTCGAGCAGCGTCTCCGGGATGGCCGCGCAATTCAGCGCCACGAACGGTCCTTCGTTGCGGCGTCCATAGTAGTGCAGAAACTGCGCCAGTACGTCCTTGCCGGTGCCGCTCTCGCCTTCCAGCAGAATGGTGGACACTTCGCTCTGCGCGACGCGGCGGGCGAACTTCAGCACCTGCTTCATGGAGGGCGATACCGCGATCATCTTGAAGCTGCCCAGCCCGACGCCCTCGTCTTCGGTGGCCGCCGCGGCGACGCTGGGGCGAGTCTGACCGCTCTGCTCGCTGACCCGCCCAAAAACCAGCACGGCGCCCGCCGTTTCACCCTTATGGTCGCGTATGGGAGCAATGCTGCCGGTGACCGGCCTTCTCTCGCCGCCGCGCGAGACCAGCAGGGCATTCCCCGGCAGCTCCTGGAGCGTGCCTTCGGAAAGCACGCGCCACAGCGGCAGGTCGACTTTCTCGCCCGTCGAGCCGTCCACCAGATGGAACACTTCCTCCAGCGGCCGCCCGATCGCTTCCTGGGCGGGGGTGCCGGTCCAGGCTTCCGCGGCCGGGTTGAACAACGTAATCGTTTCCGTCGGGTCCAGAGAAATTACGCCATCGGCCATGGCTCGCAACGTCGAGGCCAGAAATTCGCCCTTCTCGCGGCGCTTCCGGTCCTCCCGGTGTTTGTGCAGCGCGATCTCGATGCTGGCGTGTAATTCCGCTTCCTGGAACGGCTTGGTGATGTAGCCCAACGGCTCGGCGTCCTTGGCGCGCGCCACGGTGGCGCTGTCGGCGTGCGCGGTCAGAAAAATCACCGGAATGTTGAAACGCTCGCGCAGGATGCGCGCCGTCGCCGTGCCGTCCAGGGTGCCCTTGATGCGGATATCCATCAACGCCAGATCGGGCGCTCCGTTCTCGGCCTGCGCCACCGCATCCTCGCCGCTCGAAACGGCGGCGGTCACTGTGTAGCCCAGATCGGTCAGAATGTCCCGTAAATCCTCGGCCGTGATCCGTTCGTCTTCGACAATCAGTATTCGTGCGGACATGCTGTGATCTCAGGCAGCGGCGCGAAACACCAGCTGAACCTCCGTTCCCGCTTTTGATTTCACCTCGATCTTAGCGCCTAATTGTTCGGCCAGCGTGCGCACCAGCCGCAGCCCTAAGCTTCGTACCGTCTCCAAGTTTATATTGTCCGGCAAGCCGATTCCGTTATCGGCGACGGTGAGCCGCGCCATTTGGTCGGTTTGCTCGCGCAGCTCGATCCGCACTTCTCCCTCGCGATCCTGCGGGAAGGCGTACTTCAGGGAATTGGACACGAGTTCGTTGATGATCAGCCCGCACGGCACGGCCGCGTCCAAGTTGAGGTACAGCTTGTCCAGATCGGTTCGCAGGCGAATTCGGGCGGAGGCAACTCCGTAGGATTGAAAAAGATGTACCGCCAACTGGCGAATGTACTCCGGAAAGTCGATGCGCGAGAGGTTGTTGGATTGGTACAGGGTCTCGTGCAGCAGCGCCATGGAATGAATCCGGTCCTGGCTCTCCTGAAACATTTTGCGTAAACCTTCATCGCTGACCGTACGGGACTGCAGCCCCAGCAGGCTGGAGACCACCTGCAGGTTGTTCTTCACGCGGTGATGGATTTCCTTGAGCAGCGCTTCTTTCTCGCGCAAGGACGCTCGGATCTTCTCCTCGGCCTGCACGCGATCGGTGATGTCGCGAAGAATTACGGTGTAGACCGTGCGGCCTTCGGCGGAAACTTTCGAAATCGACGCTTCGGCGGGAAACTCCATCCCGTTCTTCCGGACGCCT
The DNA here is from genome assembly GCA_035508055.1 of Bryobacteraceae bacterium. Classification (GTDB taxonomy): domain Bacteria; phylum Acidobacteriota; class Terriglobia; order Bryobacterales; family Bryobacteraceae; genus Palsa-89. Next base: position 7,435 of record DATJNO010000087.1, read on the forward strand.
GCGATTTCGCGGCGCTCGCCCATCCGCCGCGCCGATACCGTGGCGGCCCCGAAATCGCGCAGGTGCCGGCGATGCACTTCCAGATGACGGGTGGGCAGCAGGATGTCCAGGGACTGGCCGCCGATTTCCTCGGCGGAGTAGCCAAAAATCTTCTCGGCCCCCTGATTAAACAAAATGATGCGCTGCTGGTCATCCACCGAGATGATGGCGTCGTCAGCGAGGTCGAGGATTTTGGCTAGGGGATCCGTCGTCAAAGGAACTCGATCCGAACGCGGTGCCGCGGCTTGGCTCCGGCGTTGCCGGTGGGAGTGGAGGTCATAACACGCCCTTGGTCCTGCGCTGCTCGTTCGGCTTCCCCCGGCCAGCGCCGTGGGCTGCTTCCGCTGGGCTGCACCGCCGCCGAAGCACGCCACACCCGGTTCGATGGACACCAATATATCGAATCGCTTCCGCGCTTGACAAATCGTGCGGCGCGTTCACGTCGTCTCGCTCAATTCGTTGAGCGCCCGGCCCAGCGCCTCCACGAACCCGTCCAGCTCGGCCTCGGTCATGGGCGTCGAGAGGCAGCCAAACACGCCGCGCGGCGAAAGGATGAAACCGTGCTGCAGCATGTTGTGGCACAGGGCTCCGTAGATGGGATTGGTGCGCGAGAAACCGCCCAGCGACCGGAAGTCGACCAGTTCTTCGGCGGTCAGATGCGCCACAAACATCGATCCCGCGCCGCACACTTGGGCGGGTCTCCCCGTATTGCGAAACAGCCGCTTTAAGCCATCGCGAACATATTCACCCAGGCGATTCAGCCGGTCGAATTCCTCCGGCGTCATGTGCCGCATGGTTTCCAGACCCGCGGCCATGGTCACCGGATTCGCATTGAAGGTCCCTCCGTGATGCACCTTCAACGCCCCGGTATGATCGAAAACCGACATGACGCGCCGGCTTCCTCCCACACCGCCCACCGGAAACCCTCCACCGATGATTTTCCCGAACGTCGCCAGGTCCGGCGTCATGCCGTGGACCTGGCACGCGCCGTGATACCCCAGACGGAAATTCAAAACCTCATCGGCGATCAGAACGATTCCGTGGCGCGCGGTCTCTTCGCGCAAAAGTGCGAGGAATCCGGGGCGCGGCGCGATCATCCCGATTCCGAGCGGCATCGGATCCACCAGCACCGCGGCCAGATCGCTCCGGTTCCGCTCGATCAATCTGCGGCAAGCCTCCGGCCGGTTCCACGGCAGCACGATCACATCGTGCGCCACGCTTTCGGGTGTGCCGGGCTCGGTGATAGAAGACGGCGCATCGGCCTCGCCCCAGGCGTCCGGCGTCGGACCTTCGCTCACTTCCGCGTAGTCGTAGAGTCCATGGTAGGCGCCTTCGAACTTGGCGATTTTAGGCCTTCCCGTGAAGGCGCGCGCCGCCTTGATCGCCAGCATCACCGCTTCGCTGCCGGAATTGCAGAAGCGAATCTGCTCCACGTACGCGACGCGTCCGGCGATCAACTCCGCGAGTTCCACTTCCTCGGGAGTTGGCATGGTGAACGCCGTTCCCAGCATGACGCGGCGCTCCACCGCCTCGGTCACCTTCGGGTGCGCGTGCCCGAGGATCAGTGAGGTGTAGTTGTTCAGGAAATCGACACGCTCTTCGCCTTCGACGTCCGTGATGCGGCAGCCGCTGCCGCTGCGCGCATAGATCGGATAGGGCGCGAGCGCGACGGAGTGCCGCGTGTTGCCGCCCGGCATCACCCGCGCGGCCCGTTCGTAAAGCTGCCGCGACATCGCGCCCGGCGCCCGGTATTTCTCCTGAGAAGGTACGGCCTGTGTGCTCCTCATGAACCTCCCGCTTGCCGCAGCTCCGCCAGCATGCGGCGAAGCGCGTTCTCAATTCGCGTGGTTTCCTGTGCGACGCGCGCCGGATCCTTCAACCGGATGGCTTCCGCCAATCCCGGCAGCGGCTGGCCGTCGTACAACGAATAAATGTTCCAGCCGTAGATCACATGCCGGTACCAATGTTGCGCCGGGCTGCCGCTCTCATCCAGCAAATCCTGCTCCAGGTGCGTGAGGTGGTCATTCAAAGACGCCGTGGACGCATCCGGCCAGCGTCCGCTCTCCACATTTTCATCGATACGCCGTTCCAGCGCCGCGGATCGCGCGGCGATCTCGTTGGCCAGGGCCTTCGCGCCATCCAAGTGGAGCGGCACCGTCGGATTGCCGTCGTCATCCGTGGCCCAGCCGTTTGCGTCGTCGAGAAACCCGGAGATCATCTGCGCGTAGTGCGAGTACCGGTAGGGAAGCACGGCGGAGCCGGCCAGCCGCATCACCGTGACTCCGAAGACCTGCGCGAGCGTCCGCGCCACGTGGAATCCCGGGTCGCTGAAGTGCTCCACGTAATAGCGCGAGTCGTAATTGGAATGATACGCCCCGTAGCTGCCTTCGAAATCATATTGCAGCGATAACGTCGGCAGGCCGAGGTAATCCTGAAAGGCCACAAAATCGGCGCCGCTGCCCAGAGCCGCCAATTCCACTTCGAAATTCTTGGGGCCCTGGCGCCTTCGCGCGAGCGCCTGTTTCTGCCAGGAGTAAGCGCGCCATTCGTCATACACGCTGCCATGCCCGCTCAGCGCCGGTACATCCCGCGTCACCTGGATCACAAAATCTCGTAAAGACGGCGTCCCGCCGCCGAAGAAGTGGCCCTGCATGAAAAGGTCAGTGTTAATATACGCCACCGCTTTCTGGCGCAGTTCGTGTTCGAACGCCTCGGCATATTCGGTGGAACCAACCAGGCCGGGCTCTTCGGCATCCCAGAAGGCGAAGACAATCGAGCGCTCCGGCGTCCAGCCCTGCTTCGCTAGCGCCGCCAGCGATCGCGCCGTTTCGAAGACCCCCGATGCGCCGCTGCCCGGATCCATTCCGCCGAACGTCCACGCATCGTGATGCGTGCCCAGCACCACCCAGCGGTCCGGATTGCGCCCGCGCAACCGCGCGATGATGTCGTGAATCGGGCGGCGGCTCGCGTCCATCTGCACGTTCATGTGCACCACCGCGGGGCCGGGCCCCAAACGATACGCAAACGGCAGCGCTCCCTGAAAGCCGGCCGGCACGCCTGGGCCGCGCAATTGAGCGAGTATCTTCGCGGCCTCCTTGTAGGAAAGCACGATGGCGGGAATGCGTGGAAGCGTCGGCGCGGTGGCGGGGTCCAGCACCTTCGAATCGGCGCGTGCGCCCACTCCGGGCGAGAGCGGATCGCCGTGCCAAAACCAGCTATATTTTCCATTGCCGTCCTGCGCTTGAAAATCGGCGCGCCACGGCCCTTGCGGCCACGTCAGCCCCTTCGCGTAACCATCGTCGGCCGGATCGCTGTAGATGATGATCGCAGCGGCTCCATGCTCTTGCGCGGTGTGAAGCTTGACCGCGCGATGGCTCTTCGCATAGCGAGCCATCACGATCTTCCCGCGCACGTCGATTCCGGCGGCTTCGATCTTCGCGTAGTCGGGCGGCAATCCATAATTCACGTACACCACCGGCCCCTGCACCTCGCCCGAAGCGGAGTAAGCAACGAATGCCGAAACCAGTTCCGGATTCGCCGAATCCGGATCGAGCGGATTAGCGGGCTCGCGCACGTTCAAAGGCTGGCGGGTTGGCGCAACCAACTCTGCGTGGATCGAGCGCGGCGTCGAAAGATAGACCTGAAACTCGTGAACCTCCGTCTGGAGGCCGGCGTCTTCCAGCCGCTTGCGAATCATCTCCGCGACCGCCATCGAGGCGGGCGATCCCGCCATGTGCGGCCGCCGGGTGAACGCGCGGTGAAATTCCGAAATGGAATCGGTGGAAAGCTGAGCCGTGTATCTGGCCTCGGCCTCGCGTTCGGCAACCAGGGAGCGCGTGGAAAAGCCCAGCCGCGCGGCCGGATTGGCGGCCTGCTCGAATGGCTGCTGTTTCGGCCCGCAGCCGGTTGCCAATGCCAGCGCAAGAATTGCGCATGCGCCGCCCCATATCACGAAACACGGTCGCTTCATGGGTGCACCTCCGCAGGCACCACCGGGAGCAGCAGGCGCGACGGATGCGCGACATCGTGAAGAACGGTCTGCTCCGCTCGCAGCAGCTTCGAGTCTTCTCCAAAGACTCCGCCCGTATTGGGATTGCGGTCGAAGCGCGGAAAATTGCTGCTGGAGATGTCCATCCGGATCCGATGGCCGGCCTGGAACAAATTGCTCGTCGCGCCCAAGTCGATCGTGATCTCGACCGGCTCGCCCGGCGCCAGGAGCTTGGGCTGCGTTTTGCTGTCGCGATAGCGCGCGCGCAGGATTCCGTCCGTGAGCGCTCGCGCCGTGCCATCCGGGAATACGTCCACCAGCTTGGCCGTGAAATCAGTGTCCCGGGCCGACGACGCCACCCACAACTTCACGCTGATGGGCCCCGTCACTTCGATCGCCTTGGGCAGCGGCGGCGTGCTGTAGACCAGAACGTCCTCGCGGGTCTCAGTCTCGCGCTGATCGGCGGGTGTCCTCGAATAACCCCGTTGCGCGCCGGTGGGAACCGGATTCGACGGATCGTAGACGAAGCGGTCCTGGGATGCGCCGCCCGCCGGTTGCGCGCCCAGCGTTCCGTTACCCGCGCTCGTGTTCGCGCGCCCGCCGCTGCGAAGATAGTAGGCCGTGGATCGCGCCCGCGCCAGCGGCCACTCCGGTTCGTCCCGCCATCGATTTTCGCCCATGACAAAAATGCGCACCGGCGCGCCTTCGATGATCGCATGGTCGCCGCCCTGCAACCAGTACGCGAACCAGCGCAGCATCAGGCGCTGCGAATCCAGGCCGGCATCCGGCCCGAAATCGACGCCGCCGATCTTCGTGCTCTCCAGCGTCGGCCGCGCATGGGTCCAGGGACCGATCACCAGCCGCTGATACCGCCGCGCCGCCTCCGTGGCGGCGTGCGCGCGCAGTCCCGTGAAGTTTTGCAAAGTGCCCGTCAGCAGGGTGTCATACCAGCCCGTGAGATGATACGCCGGAACCTGAAATTGATTGTGCCGCGCTTCGATATCGAACGTGCGCCAGTACGCGTCATAACTGGGATGGTCGAGCATGGCGAAATAGCCCGGCGCGTACTTGCGGATCTCCAGCGCGTCGACGCTGTTGAGCGGCACCTGCCAAAGCCATTGCTCCTGGAACGTCTTCGACTCGGCGGCCGTCAGTCCGATGGGCCCGTCGCGATCGGCGCTGGGCGTCAGAATGCGGCGGCGAACATCAACGGCCTGTCCCAGATTCCATCCCAGGCCGTCGCTCAAATAAAAAGCTCCGCCTTGAAACACCATGTCATAGCGGCTGGCGTAGGACGAGGCGGGAAATAAAGCCACCAGCGCCGGCGGTCTCAACGTGGCCGCCAGAAGCTGCGTGGTCGCCAGATAGCTGCCGCCGTACATCCCCACTTTCCCATTGACGTAGGGCAACTGCGCGACCCAGGCGATGGTGTCGAATCCGTCCTCGGCCTCGTCGTGCGGCCTGGCCGTGCCATCCGACATGTAACGCCCGCGCGTGTCCTGAATCACGACCACAAAGCCGTGGCTCGCAAGCTGACTGAACTCCTCGGAGGCATGCGGCGGATTCTTGGAATACGGCGTTCGCTGCAGGATCGCCGGGAAGCGCCCGGGCGCACGCGGTCGATAGATGTCCGCGCGCAGCACCGTACCGTCGCGCATCGTCGCGGGGACGTTTTTCTCGATCTGGACGGGCATGTGAGAATCGGCCGCATTTGCCAATCCGAGGCACGCCAGCAAAACCGGGACTAAGCGAGCTGGTTTCGACATGTCAGGAACGCCGGAAAGCGAAATAAATCGGCACGCCCGCGGCGACGATCACGAGGCCGGGGAACGTGGTCGCCGGACGATACACGAAAAGCACCGCCAGAATCACCCCCGCGCTCAGGATGTAGAACGCGGGTACGAAAGGATAACCCCAGGTGCGATACGGCCGCTCGGCCGCTGGTTGAAGACGCCGCAGCCGGAACACCGCCGCGATGGTCAGAATATAGAACAGCAGATCGGCCGAGACCACATAGTCCAGGAGGTTGCTGTAGAGATTGCCGAAGGCGCGCGTAGAAGGATGATACGTGCGAATCAGGACCAGACAGCTCGCCCACGCGCCCTGCATCGCGAGCGATGCGCCCGGAACGCGAGCCCGGTTCACCACCCCGGCCGGGGCGAAAAACAGGCCGTCGCGCGCCATCGCAAAGTAAGCGCGAGCGCCGGACAAAAGTGAGCCGTTCAGGCAGCCGAAAGCCGAGATCATGATCACGATGGCCATGAACGCCGCGCCCGCCGTGGGGAAGATGGCCTGCAGCATGGCGCCGGCCACGCGATCGGAAGGAGCGCGTTGAATCTTCTCCAGCGGCAGGACGGCTGCATAAGCAACGTTCGCGCCCACATAAAGAGTCATCACGATCAGCGCGCCGAACAAAAGCGAAAGCGGCACGTTCCGCCGCGGGGTCTTCACTTCGCCCGCGGTGAACGTGATGTTGTTCCAGCCGTCGGCGGAAAAGAGCGAACCAACCTGAGCGATGCACAGCGCAGCCCCTAGTCCCAGCCACGTTTCCGGAGTCATTCCCGGCGCAACCGGCGTGTATCCCTTCGGCTGCCACAGACCGCTGAAATGGAACTGGCCGCTAAGTCTCCATCCCGCCACACCCACCGCAATCACTCCCAGCAAAGCGGCCAGCTTGGCCGAGGTAAACGTATTTTGAAGCAGCGTTCCGTACTGGATTCCGCGCGCGTTCGCCCACGTCAGCAGCACGATCAGCAACACGCCCGCCAGCTGCGCCGTGGAAAGCGACACCGCATAACCGCTCGTCAGGTGGATTGGCGGGATGAGATAGCTATCTTCCGAAACGCGCGGCCACAAGATGCCCAGATAGCGCGCGAAACCCACCCCTACCGCCGCCGCCGTTCCGGTCTGGATCACCAGGAACAAAGTCCAGCCGTACAGGAAGCCGCACAGCGGCGACCAGGCCTCCCGCAGATAAACGTACTGGCCGCCCGCGTGCGGCAGCATGGCCGCTAGCTCGCCATAGGACAACGCGGCCGCGACGGTCAATAGAGCGGTGATGACCCAGGATGTCAGCAGCCCGCCCACGCTCCCCACCTGCCGCGCCATTTCGGCCGGGACAATGAAGATCCCGGCTCCAATCATGGAACCGGCGACGATCATGGTGGAGTCGAACAGGCCCAGGCTCTGCCGCAGGCCGCTCGACGCTTCTGGTTCTGAGACTGCGGAAGCCTCGCGCCCGTTCATGGTTCCTGCGATGGTACCAAGTTATCGCAGCATCTCACAATTATGGTAAGGTTAACACTGAAATCCAAACTCCCTGCTGCCACGCCGCATCAAGGGATATTCGTTGAGGTGACTCATGCAGACAACGATTCCCGTATTCGCGGCGCTGGCGCTCCTGGTTGTGCCGGCGTCGCAGGCCGCCAGTAGCGGGCGAGGTTCCTGGGATAGCAAGGCTGCCGCCGCATACCTGGATCAACGCGCGAACTGGTGGATGGGTTGGCCCTCCTCAGCACGCGATCACGACACCTTCTGCGTCTCCTGCCACACCGCTGTGCCGTACGCGCTCGTCCGGCCCGCTCTCCGCGGTGCGCTGGGCGAACAATCTCCGTCCGCAACCGAAGAGAAATTGCTGGCCAACGTCACCAAGCGCGTCCGGCTGTGGAGCCAGGTGGAACCGTTCTACAGCGACGAGAAGCGCGGCGTGCCCAAGACCGCCGAATCGCGTGGGACCGAATCCGTGCTCAACGCTCTGATCCTCGCCCGTTACGCTGCCGAGCAGGGCAAACTCAGCGCCGACACGCGCCTGGCTCTGGACAACATGTGGGCCCTGCAGCTGAAAACCGGCGACTCGAAAGGCGCCTGGACCTGGCTTAATTTCCATAACGAGCCGTGGGAAGCCGATGATTCCCAGTTCTGGGGAGCCACGCTGGGCGCGCTCGCAGTGGGCATGGCGCCGGAAGACTACCGCTCCACTCCCGAAATCCAAAGCAACCTGAAACTGCTCGGGGAATATTTCCAGCAAGCTTTGCCCAATCAGTCGCTCATCAATCGCATGTTTCTGCTGTGGGCCTCTGCGAGAGTGCCGGGAATGCTGAAGCCCGAGCAGCAGAAGGCCATCATCGAGGAGGTCTTGAGTAAGCAGCGGCCGGATGGAGGTTGGAACACTTCTTCGCTGGTCATTCCAACCTGGAAGCGGCGCGACGGCACTCCGCTGGACACCGCGAGTGACGGCTATGGAACCGGTTTGGCCGCGTTCGTGCTCCAGGAGGCTGGCGTTCCGCGTACGCAACCAGCGCTCCAGAACGCATTGGCCTGGCTGACTCACAACCAGGACAAATCCGCCGGCCTTTGGCTGGCCTACTCGTTGAACAAGCAACGCGACCCGGCATCCGATGTCGGCCGCTTCATGATCGACGCCGCAACGTCGTATTCAGTGCTCGCGCTGTCCTACGGAAAGTAGCCGGCGGTCACGCGTTCGCCGCGTGAGAATCCGCCGGTTGCCGCGTGCGGAGCATACGCGGCCGCAGCACGCGGTTCCACCACATGATCGCGCCGGTGACGAACATCACCGCGGGCGCCAGCCCGAAAAGCGCCCAGATCGCCTTGGTTGTCTGGTCGCATAGCCCGGGGCCGTGGCAAGGGATCCCGATGCCGTTGATGCGGCCGAAATGCAGGTAGGCCAGCCAATAGATAAACCGGTCCACAATGCGGACGCCGGCATTGGCGGCCGTCGGAGGTTCAATCCGGTCCGCCAGGTCTTGCAGCTGGTCCGGAAAGCTGAGATAAATTCCGCTGGCTCCAAAAATCAGCGTGAAAGCCAGACTCCAGAAGCCGATCATGCTGTGCAGGTGCCAGTTCAGGCCCTTCCAGCCCAGGCCGCGCTGCAGGGTCAGGCTGCGCCGCCACGTCTGAATGCCCGGCCACCAGATCACCAGGCCAGTGATCGCCAGCGCAAGCACCGCCACCGCGCCGATGCCATTCACCTCCCGCCCGGTTGGTCCCGCGAGCAGATTGTCGTGCAGGTCCTGGGTCTCCGAAACAAGCCACATTCCGGTTGGGATCGCATCGCCCAAATCGCCGCCGCTCCGGGGATCGAACAGGCGCTTCTTGATCCTGTCGCCACGCCGCAGCCACACATCCACAGCCTGATCGGATACCCGGGCCCGGCTCATATGCACGACCCGATAGCCCGGATAGAGGCGCTGGGCGTCCGCGGCAAGCTCAGCATCGGTCAAGGGCGGTCTTGACGGCCGGGAAAGAACCGGCTCCGGAGTGACGGCCCGGTAAAGCTCGTTCCAATAAACCAGCACGCTGCCGGTCACGCTGATCATGAAAACGTAAAGTCCGGCCGCAACACCGCTCCACAGGTGGACCTGAAAAAGCGCTCTGCGCAACCAGATTTTCTGCGGCTGCCGGACCCAGCGCTGCCACACGCTCAACTGAGTGTGCCCGCTCACTAGCGACAGGCTATAACACGCGGCCCATCACGTCAATGCAGACGCATTACTTGGCCGCAAACGCCGCTTTGGGCTTCGGGCTGAGCTCCTGCGACGCGTCGATCTTCAGCCAGAGCAATGCGCCGAGAAATAAGACGCCGGCCATCGGCACGAAAGGTGCATTGTAGCTGTTGAAGCGCTCCACGATGTAACCATAGGCCACCGATCCGATCAAACCTCCCATCTGGCTGGCCGTGTTCATCAAGCCCACGACGACGCCCGCGTGTTGATGGCCGATGTCCAGGCACACGCCGAAGACTCCCGATTGCTGAAACGTGATCGCGCCATAAACCAGCGCCAGAAGGGTCACCACCAGCAGCGGCTGCCGGGCGAACATGGCGGCGATGGTGAACGCCCCCGCGGTGGCGAGCGCGCTCACGCCGACGATGCGCCGCCCGTTCTTCAGCCCCATCCGACGTACCAGCGCGTCACTGGCTAAACCTCCGCCCAGGTTAGCGCCCACCGCAACGACGAAAGGGAGAGCGGAGAGAAACAGGCCTGCTTCGCTGAATCCGCGGCCGCGGACCAGGAAAGTGTGAAACCACGTCTGGAAGAAGTTGTACACGTAAACGTAGCAGAATGCAGTGACCATCAGCGCCACCATGCTTTGCGATCGGAGCGCCCTCTGCCAGGGGAATGCGCGGCTGGTAGCGTGAAGGTCCGCCGCGACCGTTTCGGTGGTTCTCGCGGCGCCCATCTTTTCCCCCGGTGAATCGCGGAACCAGGAATACCAGATGGCGGCCCACACAAGCCCCAACAATCCCAGCACAAAGAACGCCGCCCGCCAGCCGTAGCGCATCTGAATGGGGACCACCAGGAGAGGCGCCAGCGCGCCGCCAAGCTGGCTGGCCATCAAACTGACGCCGGATATCGTCGCCCGCTGCGACGGCGGGAACCATCGGGAGACGACCACTCCGGCGTTGGGAAACGCGCCGGCTTCTCCCGCACCAAACAGGAAGCGGGTCGCGAGAAGCGGGTAATAGCCGGTCATGGCCCCGGTCAGCGCGGTGAAGGCGGACCACCACAGTACGATCCGCGTCAGCACGCGCCGCGGGCCGATCCGATCGCCCAACGCACCCGTGGGAATCTCGAACAAGCAATAAGACAGCGTAAAGATCCCGGTGACCCAGCCCCACCCTACCGGATCGATATGCAGGTCATCCTGCATGCGCGGCCCGGCCACAGAAATGCAAACGCGGTCCAGATAGGTGACTGCGAAAAGGAAAATCAGCAGGGCGACCACCTTGTAGCGGTTCTTCGCGGAGGCGGTCGGCATATAGCGTTATTCTGATGCATCTGCCCAGGCTCGTGCCACACTGAAGCGATGGATTCCCCGCTCGACGCCCAGGAAGTGCGCGTGCTCGGCGCGCTGCTCGAAAAAGAGATCACCACGCCCGAATATTACCCGCTGTCGCTCAACGCACTGGTAAACGCCTGCAATCAGAAATCCAACCGCGACCCGATCGTCCATTTCGACGACGCCACCGTAGAACAAACGCTGCTGCGCCTCCGCGACAAAGGCTGGCTGCTCAGCATCACGGGCGCCGGCAGCCGCGTTCCCAAGTACGGGCACCGCTTCGCAGAAAAGCTGAATCTGGGCCGCCGCGAACTGGCGATCCTGTGCGAGCTGATGCTGCGCGGCCCGCAAACCCTCGGCGAGCTGCGCGGCCGGGCCGGCCGCATGCATCCCTTCGACGACCTGGCCGAAGTGGACGCGGTGCTCGAACGCTTACCGGAACTGATCGTTCAACTCCCCCGCCGCCCGGGCGAGAAGGAAACGCGGTATGCCCAGCTTCTCTCGGGACCTCCCGCGGTTACGGGTCCCGAAACCGCAGCCGCGGTGGAGCCGGGCACGGCGGCCCGCACGGACCGGCTCGGCGCGCTGGAGGCGGAAGTGTCCCAGCTACGAACCGAGATCGAGGATCTGAAACAGCAGTTCGCCGCGTTTCAAAAGCAGTTTGAATAGATCACGCCGTGCGCTGGTTGGGAATCCGCGCACCCTGCCGCGGCTTCCGGATCGGCACCACCTGCTCTGTCAGGCAACTGGTGACGTTTTTCACCGGCCCGTGGAAGTAGTCGTCCACGGGAAAGAGCGCGTACGGCTCCAACTCGCGGAAAACGCGCCCCAGTTTCTGCTCGATGCGGTAGACGGCGTGAAAGAAGTTCCCCCGGTCCATTTTCAGCTTGCGGCAGCAAAGCTTCCAGTCGGCGCCCAGCAGAAAATGGTAGCGAAAGACCTGATGCTCGAATTCCGACAAGGTCCTCTTGCTCACCAGGCAGAAGTCGGCCGAAAACTCCTCGTCCTTGCGCCCCCAGGCCATGCGGCGGCCTCTGCCGGGCAACGGATCCAACGTAATCCGGCTCATGTATTTCTCGCGGTTGTTGCAGTCTCGGAAGCGTTCCAGGCAGGCCCGGAAGATAGCCCGCAACACACAGTTGCAGGGATGCATCGTTTGATTTCGGCCCATCCGCAAACCCAGGCCCAGGCAGGTGTTACAGCCGGGCGCGGCCAGCGCGAGCGTTTCTGATCGTGTCCATTCCATCTCGTTCTCTCTCCGTAGGAAAACCCGGAAAAGCAACCGAGTCGTTTCAATTGACATTCGTCCCAGTGTCAGTGCGATGACGAGTCACGTCAACGCAAAACATCGCTGCTACTTAGGGGAGAATCTCTGGCCCCTAGGGAGAGAGTCCTAAAAGCCCAAGGCGGTCATTTGTTTATATAGGTTCGTCTGCCGCCCGCACTAATTTTTCGTAAGCTTCCCGACCCGGTTCTGATGCCGGGTCTCAGGGAGGCCTATTTCAAACTGAAATACGAGGAGTAGCCCAGTTGACATTCCAGGACGCACAGCTCAGGTTGGTGGCTTACGTCCGGGATCGCATCCGCAACGGCGAATTGACGGAGAGAGCATTCGCTCGTCAGATTGGCATATCCCAGCCTCACGCCCATAATGTGCTGAAGGGTATCCGAAACCTCTCACCCGAAATTCTGGACTTAACATTAAGGCATTTTCATCTTTCGCTTCTGGACCTGGCGACCGAAAGCGCGCTGGAGGCCAACCTCCAACACCGCCGGGTCAGGGAACGGCTGGCCGAAGTGCCGTTTCTGGAATCGCCGATGGGGCCCGGCCTGGCTTGGCCCGCTCAAATCCAGCGGCGCAACAGATTCACTTTGCCCTTCCCTGTTCGCCATGCGCCTTCCGGATGGCTTGTGGCGCGACTGGCGCGCGATCCCCAGATGCTCGCGACGCTGGCCGATTTCGACCTGGCGCTGCTGGACACATCGGAGCCTCGCCGCTCGCACCTGGTTCCCGAAGGCTTGTACACGGTGTCGCGGCGCGGCGAAGCCGTTGTGCGTTACATCCGCCCCGGCACCAACAGCTACTACTTGGTCACCGATACCAGTCTGGATAGCCCGCTTCTTTGGGAGCACGTACCTGAGGCGCGGGCGAATTTCCTGGCGTCCGTCAAAGCCCGCATCCGCTGGCTGGGCCGCGAACAGGAGACCGGGCCGGCGGCGTCTCAATCCGGCCGCTTCCTGTACGAGCCGATCTCCTGATAGGCCTCCAACACCTGCTGCGCGCTTCGCTCCCAACTGAACTGCCGTGCCTGCTCCAGGCCCCGCTCGACCAACTGCGTGCGCAAATCCCGGTTGAGCAGAACCTCCCGCATCCCGCGCGCGATGTCGAAAACGTTCTCCGGATTCACCACCTCGGCCGCCTCGCCCACCACTTCCGGCAGCGAACTCACATGCGAGCACACCACCGGAGTGCCGCACGCCATGGCTTCGAGCGGCGGCAAGCCGAAGCCTTCATACAGCGACGGGAAAACAAACGCGGCCGCGGCCTGGTAAAACGCCCGCAAGGTTTCCAGCGGCACGAAGCCGAGAAAACGTACGGACTTCTCCACACGGCTGTGAATGACGGCCTGGCGTAACGCCGGGTGCCGCGAAATCTCGTCGCCGATGATGATCAGGCGCAGATCCTGGAAAACGGGATGATCCTGGATCTCGCCGCGCAGCACCGCGAAAGCCTCCACCAGGCGCGGAATGTTCTTTTGCGGGTTGGTTCGGCCCACATAGAGCAGGAAAGGGTAATGGATGCGGTAGCGTTCCAGCGTGCGCTCGACTTCGGCGGCTCCCGGCGCAGCCGGCCGGTGAAACGCCGGATCGGGCGCATTGTGGATCACGCGCAAGCGTTCGGAAGGAATGCCCAGCACCGTCTCCACGTCGCGCCGCGTGGCCAGGGAGACCGCGATCACCCGGTCGGCACGCAGCAGCCCGCGCCGCGAGTAAAACATCCTGAGCCGGTTGCGATAGCCCGACTGGTTGGGAAACAGCAGCGTGCTCATGTCGTGGATCGTCACCAGGTACGGCTTCGGCATCCACAAAGGCACGGTGTTCAGCGGGATGTGATACAGGTTCCCCTCCAGTTTTCGGAGAAACAGGCTGAAGGCGAACTGCGAGAGTCCGCCATTCTGGGCCGGTTCGAACCGAGTGGTTTCGAAGTTGGAGGGAAGGCGGGCGAATTCCGGAGCCATCCGGTCCGGCGCGATCAGCGTGTATTGGTTGGAGCCGTCGATCCGCGCGAGCGACCGCACCAGATTGCGGATGTAGGTGCCGATGCCGAAATCCGCGACACGGCGGGCATCGAGAACGATCCGGAGAGGCATAGATACAACCGTGCTAGGAGTTCGGAATTATGAGAAAAGAAGCAGCCTCGTCTAGACCGAAGCTCGCGCCAGCTTCCACGAGTATAGCGGAAACTGTTCCGCCAGATCGGTGACGCGGCGGCGCACCGCGGCCAACGTTTCGGCGGACTGCGGGTGCGCCAGCACCTCCGCGATGAGCGCAGCCACCGTGCGCATTTCCGCTTCCCGGAAACCGCGCGTGGTAACCGCCGGGCTACCCAGCCGGATGCCGCTCGGGTTCAGCGGCGGGTTCGTATCGAACGGAATCGCATTCTTGTTTACCGTGATGTAGGCCTCATCCAGCGCCAGCTCCGCTTCTTTGCCGCGAACCCCGGCGGCGAACACGTCCACCAGCATCAGATGGGTATCGGTTCCACCGGACACGATGCGGTAGCCCTGCTTCTGCAAAGCTTCGCTCAACGCCTGCGCGTTGGCCACCACCTGCTTGGAATAAACTTTGAAGTCCGGCGACATCGCTTCCAGGAAGCACACCGCCTTGGCTGCGATCACATGCACCAGTGGCCCGCCCTGCACGCCGGGGAACACCACTTTGTCGATGGCCGCGCCATACTGGGCCTTCGAGAGAATCATGCCCGAGCGCGGCCCGCGCAGCGTCTTGTGAGTGGTGGAAGTGACGATGTCGGCGTATTCGCACGGATTGGGATACAGTCCCGCCGCCACCAACCCCGAGAAATGCGCCATGTCCACCAGGAACAGCGCGCCTGCGGAATCGGCGATCTGGCGGAATCGCGCAAAATCGATGATGCGGGGATAGGCGCTGCCGCCCGCCACGATCAATTTCGGCTTATGTTCTTCGGCCAGGCGCGCGAGTTCTTCATAATCGATGCGTTCGTCTTGCTTGCGCACGCCGTAGGGAACCACTTTGTACGTCTTGCCCGAGAAATTGAGCGGATGGCCGTGCGTCAGGTGGCCGCCGTGCGCCAGGTTCATGCCTAGGATGGTGTCGCCCGGCTGAATCACCGCGCCGTACGCCGCTTCATTGGCTTGCGATCCGGAATGCGGCTGAACGTTGGCGTGCTCGGCGTTGAACAGTTTCTTAGCCCGCTCCCGCGCCAGGTTTTCGACGATGTCCACGAATTCGCAACCGCCGTAGTAGCGCTTGGCCGGGTAACCTTCCGCGTACTTGTTGGTGAATACGCTGCCGGTGGCTTCCAGCACCGCCTGCGAAGTGAAATTCTCGCTGGCAATCAGCTCCAGCCGCCCGTGCTGGCGCTCGGTTTCGTGTTGGATGGCTTCGTACACTTCCGGATCGACGGCGGAGAGTGGGCGCGACATTCGCTCTGCTTCGGTCATAAATTCTAGTGTAGTCGAACAGGTGGCTCAGAAACGCTGCGTTACACTGCGAATCGCATGCTTTGGAGCCAGCTTTTCATCCCCATCATTCGGCGCAAATCACCAGCACAGGGTTTCCTCAAATGCAAATACAGGTTGAATTCGATCAGGCATAAAATATTTACCGGAGGCGGCTGCATGACCCCACTTCGCACCCCTTGCCCAATTTGTAATCGGAGAAGCTTCCTCGAAGCGATCACGTCGGCTGGTGCGGTGATCGCCGCAGCACGGGGTACTTCCGCTCAGCAAGCGCGAGAGAGGCTAACGACGGCAAACGGCGGAACCGAGCCCTTCCCCATTCCCTGGCTGGATAAGAACGGCAGCCACAATCAGCCAGCCGGCGCTAACCTGGAGCCATCGCATATTTACGACTTCAAAGGGCGCGTTGCTCGGTCCAGTACGTTCTCCGGCATGGGCACCGATAACCGGGGTAATCGAATCGCGTTTGGTAGTCCGACAACGGATTATGGCGTCATGCAGGGCGAGTACTGGGCTGCGCGCACCACACAGTCCGGAACGTTTACGCACATATGACTCACGCTGTTCCGGGGACCGGCGGTCCCCGCCAACCAAATTCACGACCTGCATCCCCCGATTGCACCCTCCGGGCTCTACTGGGTTGTCACGGTACCGGAGGGAGGTCTGAAAATCAGCCCAGATGGAAACACGGTCACGCTCGAGCTGAAGAACGTTCCGGTAGTCGATCAGCCACGCTGGCCAGCGCTGGATTCACTTGCCACTGCCGCACGGATGACATTCAAGATGGTTTGGAAGTCGACCGGCGAACCCGTGCTTTACGAGAACGCCTCCAGACAATTCCGATTCAGAGGTACGAAGGCGGGCTGTCAGCTGGAGGCCCAGATAGAAGTGCCCTCGATTGGGTATTCATGGAAGTCTGATGCGCTGGAGACGTCGCGTGCGGATTTCGCTGTGATGGGCGAGGAAGTTAATGGACGCTACTATGGCTCATGAGAAAGCCCAATGAGCCCGTTGCGGATACTTCGGCTGCTTCAAAATTGCGAAGCTGAGGTCCGAAGTCTGATCATTCCGCTATGAATCTGTTCTAGAGGCGCTCCGGCCACTCAGTGCGTGGCGGGCAGCCCAACGACGATGAGAACCTCGTAGTCCTGCTTGTGGCAGCCCTTCACGACGGGCATGGCCGCCCCTGGATTCACCGGAAAACCCGTGGTCCGAACGTTTGCGGGCGAGCACGAGTTGTCGGCCGTCGCCGGCGTGTAGCGTGCGGAGCGGCATCCGAGATGGGTGACATCGTAGAGGGTCGCGCCGCCGGCGAGTTCCCAGCGCTGATTGCCATCCTTGTCCTTGGGATGAATTGTCAGCACGGACGTCACGTTGCGGTCGCCCGTGACCAGGTATTTCCCAGGAGCCAGCGGAAAGGTTGGCTTCTCCATGATCAAGCCGTGTTCCTCCAGCCACCAGTCCTTAGCGTCGAATTTCCACTGTGCCGGCGCCACGCCGCCGGCCGCCTTCAATTGGTGGTAGTGGTCCAGCTTGCAAGCGCGCGGGCCCGGGTCCTGGTTCCAGAGGCCCCATGATTGCGCGTTGTTGCCGGAGGTGGCCCCGGGGTCTCCCAGCGCCGCGATGAACTGCGGCTCGATGCTCCTGAACTTCGCGAGGTCTACGCCTGATGCGTGAACCGGCGGCTGCAGGCCGGCCACCAACATGAGGCATCCCATGGACAGGAGCCAGCGGCTCACGGACGGCACGAGGTAGCGGATATTCATGC
>DATJNO010000088.1:0-11569 GCA_035508055.1 Bryobacteraceae bacterium
ACTCCGCGCAGCCAGGACTTCGCCGCCTGGTATCAGGACGTCGTCCTCCAGGGCGACATGGCCGAGCCCGCCGAAATCGTCAAGGGCTGCATGGTCATCAAACCCAATGGCTACGCGGTCTGGGAACTGCTGCAGCGCGCCCTGGACGATCGCTTCAAAGCCACCGGGCACCAGAACGCCTATTTCCCGCTGCTGATCCCACAAAGCTTTCTGCAGAAGGAAGCCGAGCACGTCGAAGGCTTTTCGCCGGAATTGGCCGTCGTCACCGTGGCCGGCGGAAAGCAGCTCGAAGAGCCGTACGTCATCCGGCCGACGTCGGAAACCATCATCGGCCACTTCTTCGCCAAGTGGATCCAAAGCTACCGCGATCTGCCGGTGCTCATCAATCAGTGGGCCAATATCATCCGCTGGGAGCTGCGCACGCGCATGTTCCTGCGTACCACCGAATTCCTCTGGCAGGAAGGCCACACCGCGCACGCCACGCACGAAGAGGCGCTCCAAGAGGTGCTGCGCATGCTGGACGTCTACGCCGACGTCGCCGAAAACGTCATGGCCATGCCGGTCATCAAGGGTCAAAAGACCAGCGCTGAAAAATTCGCGGGCGCGGTCCGCACGTTCGCCATCGAAGCCATGATGCAAAACGGTCTCGCGTTGCAGGCGGGCACCAGCCACGACCTCGGCCAGAACTTCGGCCGCGCCTTCGACGTCCGTTTCCAGACCAAGGAAGGCCAGCTCGACTACGTCTGGCAGACCAGTTGGGGCGCCAGCACGCGCCTGGTGGGCGGCCTCATCATGAGCCACTCCGATGATAAGGGACTCATACTGCCTCCGAAGCTCGCGCCGGTAAAAGCCATGCTGGTGCCCATTTATCGAAAGGACGACGAGAAGGCACGCGTGCTCGAGACCGCCGAACGCCTCGCGGCCGGGACCGGCGCCAAGATCGACGATCGCGAGGGGCAATCACCCGGCGCGAAATTCTTCCATTGGGAACGCCGCGGTGTACCGCTTGTGCTGGAATTAGGCCCGCGCGACGTGGCGGCCAACAACGTCGTGCTGAAGCGGCGTGATACCGGCGCGAAAGAAGTGCTCCCGCAGACTGAACTAGCCGCCCGCATCCCCGCCGTTCTCGCCCGGATGCAGACGGATCTCTACAACGCCGCGAGCGAGCGCCTGGAAGCCAACACCGTGCTCGCCAATTCCATCGGCGAAGTCGAGGAGATCCTAAAGGATTCCACGGCCGAAAAAGGTGGCGGCAAATTCGTCATGGCGCATTTGAAAGACGACCCGGCCTGCGACGCGCGCCTCAAGGAATTCAAGGCCACCGTCCGCTGCATCCCCCTCGTCGACCGGCACGACGGCCCCGGCAAATGTATCCTCACCGGCGAGCCCGTCGACCGCCGCGTCGTCATCGCCAAGGCTTACTAATTGCCGGCTCAGTCACCCGCTTCCTCGAGCGCAATCCCGCACCTTCCCAACAACCTCGCCCACTCCCCACCTCCCACTCCCCAACTCCCGTGCTATCCCGGATCGGAGGACCTCAATGTCACCTGCACAAATCAAAACTCTCGATCGCGCCGCGATCAATCGCCAGAACTCCATGTACTCCACCGGCCCCCGCACCCCCGCCGGCAAACGCATCTCATCGCGCAATGCCCTCGCTCACGGTCTCACCGCCTCTTCGCCCGTCCTACCATCTGAAGACCGCGCCGCCTACGACCGGCACGTCCAGCAATTCCGCGACGAATACCACCCCGCCACTCCCACCGAATCCCAACTCGTCGCCGAGCTCGCCGATACCGCCTGGCGCCTCAACCGCGTCCCCAAACTCGAAGCCGGCCTCCTCGACCGCGCTGCCAACCCCCTCACCGAAGAAGCCGCGATCGCCTTCGATATCGTCGACGCCCACCGCGCCCTCGCCACCCTCGGCCTCCACAGCACCCGCCTCTCCCGTCAGTTCCAAAAAACCCTCGCCACCCTTCGCGAACTCCAGGCCGAGCGCGCCGAACGCGAACGCCGCTCGCTTAACGCCGCCGCCGCCCTACTCGAACTCCACAAGCACAAAGCACTTCCCTTCAATCCCGCCGCGCATGGCTTCGTTTTTTCGAAAGACCAAATCGAAGCCCACGCCCGCCACCTCACGCTGCTCAACCAGTCCCGCCACATCGAACATGTCCTGTTTCACATGCCGCCGCCGTCCGGTCGTAGCACTGAAGCAGGCCGCTAGCACCACGTCTGCGATAATAAGGTTACCCGCGCCCATGTACCGTGCCACAGAGGCATTTCTTAAGCAGATCCCCAGCGCCGGTTCGGGCGCGGCGGCAAGGTAACGGTGGCCTCGAACGTGCAGAATCCGGCTCCGGCCGAGAGCGTGGTACGGTCGGCGGGGATTGTCTCCGCGGCCGTGGCGATGTCGCGCGTCACTGGCCTGCTGCGCGAAATCATCATGGCCCGCCTCTTCGGCGCAGGCTTCATCTACGACGCCTTCCTGCTCGGCTTCCGTATTCCCAATCTCACGCGCGACCTGTTCGCCGAAGGCGCCCTCTCCTCCGCCTTCGTCCCCATCTTCACCCAGACGCTGGCGCAAAAGGGCCGCAAAGAAGCCGCCCAGCTATCCAATCTGGTCGCTACCGCGCTGATCCTCATCGTCGGCGCCTTCTGCCTGCTCGGCATCATCTTCAGCCCGGCCCTGGTCGACCTGCTGGCGGAAGGCTTCCACAACGTGCCCGGCAAGTTCGAGCTCGCCGTCAAGATGACCCGCATCATGTTCGCGTTCCTGCTGCTGGTGGCGCTGGCCGCTCAAGCGATGGGAGTGCTGAACGCCTGCAACCGTTTCGCTGTGCCGGCGCTGGCCTCCACTTTTTTCAACATCGGCTCCGTCACGTTCGGGCTGATCCTGGGATACGCGATCGGTCCGAAATTGGGCGTCGACCCCATCACCGGCATGGCCATCGGCGTGGTACTGGGCGGCGCCTTGCAATTGTGCTGGCAACTGCCCGCTCTCCGCACTCAGGGGTTTGTTTTCCGGCCTTCTATCGACTGGAACCACCCCGGCCTGCAGAAGATCATCCGCCTGATGGGACCCGCCATCCTCGGCAACGCGGCCGTGCAAATCAACGTGATGGTGAACACCAACTTCGCCTCGCGCATCCCCGGCAATGGCCCGGTGAGCTGGCTCGGCTACGCGTTTCGCTTCATGCAGCTTCCCCTGGGACTGTTCGGCGTCGCCATCGCATCGGCCACTCTGCCCTCCATCTCGCGCAGCGCCGGCGCCGGCAATTTCGACGAGTTCCGCCGGACGCTATCGAAGTCGCTCGGCATGGTCTTCCTGCTGACTCTGCCTTCCTCGGTGGGCCTCATCGTTTTGGGGAGCACCATGATCGGCGCGATCTATCAAGGCGGCAAATTCAGTGCGTATGACACGCAGGAGACCGCGCTCGCGCTTTCTTGCTACGCGATCGGGCTGGCCGGCTATGCCGCTTTGAAGGTCATCAACCCCGCTTTCTACGCGCTGCACGACGCACGCACGCCGATGATCGTGAGCCTGTTCTCGATCGCCGTGAATTTCGTGACGGCCAGCCTGCTTCTGGACAAAACCCGCCTGGGTCACGCCGGCCTCGCGCTCTCCACTTCCGCTGTGGCGATTTTCGGATCGTTGGTGCTCTTTATCATCCTCAGAAATCGGATCGGCGGGATGTACGGGCGGAATCTCCTGAACAGCACCTGGAAGATCGTCGTAGCGTCGGCGGCCATGGGCGCCGCGGTTTGGCTTTTCAGCCATGGCATACAGGTCTCACTCGGTGTCCGCCGCCTGGCGCGCGTCGTGGATTTGGCCGGGGCCATTCCTCTCGGCCTTCTCGTTTTCTATGGAGCCTGCCGCTTGCTCCGTGTCAGCGAGCTGGACCTGGCAACGCGCGCGCTTTCCGGTCCCATCCTGCGGCGCCTGCGGCGTGCCGGCGCGTAACCTTCGTGCTAGGAGCTTCCGATCAGAACCCCGGTCGCGAATACCAGCGCGCCGCCCAGTCCCACCTGCAGAGCCGCCGAGAGCGGCGGCGTGTCCATGTAACGGTGGCGGACCCAGGTGATCACTCCCAATTCGACGACCACCACCAGCGCGGCCACCACCATGGCCACTCGAAAGCCGGGAATCATAAACGGCAGCGTGTGCCCGATTCCTCCCAGGGCGGTCATCAGCCCGCACACCAGGCCGCGCGCCCACGGATGCCCGCGCCCCGTCAGGCTCCCATCGTCGGAAAGCGCTTCGGCGAATCCCATACTGATGCCGGCGCCGAGGGAAGCCGCCAGCCCAACCACGAACGCATCCCGGCTCTGGTGCGTCGCCAACGCGGCCGCGAACACTGGCGCCAGCGTGGAAACCGATCCATCCATCAATCCCGCCAGCCCCGGCTGTACGATCTGCAGGACAAACAGCCTCCGGTTGGCTTCCTCTTCCTTCGCCTTGATATCCGGCCCCAGCTTGGCCTTTTCGAGCTCGGTTGCTTTATCCTCATGCGTTCGCTCTTCCTGCGCCAGATCATCCAGCAGCTGCCGCACACTGGCATCCTGCGCCCGCGCCGCGGCCTTTTCGTAGAAGCGCCGGCTCTCCACTTCCATCGCGCTGGCCTGGTTGCGAACCACCTCCAAGCGCAACGGCTGCATCAACCAGATCGGGCTGCGATGCACAAAGCCGCGCACGTCCTGTCGCCGGATCAGCGGAATGTGCTCGCCGAACTTTTGCTTGAACAGCTCGATCAGACGGCGCCGGTGGCCGGATTCTTCCTCGCGCATGCCGTCGAACACGGCGGCCGTCGCCGCGAAATTCTCCCGCAAGCCTTCGGCGTATTCCGAGTAAACGCGCTCGTCTTCTTCCTCGAGCGAAATGGCGAGCGCCAGGATCTCGCGCTCCGAGAGGCTATCGAAGCTCCGCATACATTCAGTATGCCGGAGTCACGTGCGCAGACGAATGAAAAACCACACCACTCCCACCGCGAGCAGCAGCGATGCCGCTACGGGCACCACCCGCCGCGTCCACGTCCAGCGTGCCAGCCGGCCGAGAACGAACGCGAAGAGCGCGATCAGCAGCAGCTCCGCGACCGCCACGCCCGCCAGAAACGTTCCAGCGCCGAACCCGCTTTCGGTGAGAAAGACAGAAAAATAGGCGCCGTGAAACAGGCCGAGCACGGCCACCACCAGCCAGCGCAGGCCCGATTTCGGCAGCAGAATGATTTCGAACGCCAGATACGCGATGGTCAGCGCGGCCGCCGCTTCGATGAACCGCGGCGACAGCGGAAAGGAGATATGCGGCGCGATGGCGCACGCCAGCACTTCGGCGGCCAGGAACGCGGCCGTGAGCGCGATCAATTCGCGCCGGCTGCGCGCGGCCAGCGCCAGGCTGGCCAGGAACAACAGCGGGGCCAACCCTCCGGCGGCGCGCATGAATCCGGCCGACAATTCGCGGATGGCGGTTTCGAACGCACTGGGCGGACGGAAGCGCAGCTCGGCCGAAGTGTAGGAGAGATCGAAAACCGCTTCGTCGCTCTTGTCTCCCCGGTATGCGCGCAGCAAGTGCACGTGATTGGGAACGGTCACCGATGCCAGCGTGCATTCCACGTTCACCGATTCCACCGCCGTCGGGAACTGCAGTTCCTCCGTGCAGACATACGTGTCGCCGTCCGGATGGCACCCCGGGTTCTCGGGCTTCACCCACGCGCCGCCGTCCTTGAACCGGACATGGTCCAGCAACGTGTGCTCCGGCTCGTGCACATGGGCTACTTCGTACATCGGAATCCGCAGTTCGTAGTGCGCGCGGCTCCCCTCTATCTTCAAGTCGCCGGTGCTCATGCTGACCATATGCGCGGCGGCCGGCAGCGCAAGCAGGAACAACCATCCCTGCCGCGCCGTCATGCCTTTACGCCCGGCGTCACGAGATCTCCCGTGCGTCCTCGTCGCAATCGGAGAAAGACGACGCGCAGCACGGCCAGGAGGGGCACCGACAGAAACATGCCGGCGATGCCCGCCAGCTGTTCGCCCGCCAGCACTCCAAACAATACCAGCAACGGATTCAATTGCACTCCCTTGCCCATCAGGTACGGCGACAGCGCGTAATCCTGAACCAGCCGGAAAACAATCCAGAAGATCAAATACAACAGCAGATGGCTATATCCGCTCAGACCGGTGACCAGCAGTACTACGATACCCGCAGCCGCAGGCCCCACGACGGGAATAAACTCGCCGATCGCCGCCAAGCCCGCCAAAAGGACCGTATACGGCGCTCCGCTCAAGCCCAGGAAAAGCGCGTTCGTCGTAAAGGCGGCGAGCGCAAGCAGAACCAGAGCGCGGATGTACTCACCCAGCAGATGATTGATGTCCTCCAGGATCTCATCCACCACCGGCCGCCGCTCTTCCTGAAAGAGGCTGGCCACCACGCCTTCGCGGATTTCCGCGCCGTCCTTCAGAAAGAAAAAAGCCAGAATCGGAATCAGGACCATGTACAACGCGTATCTCGCGCCGGAGACCAGATGGCCGCCCACACTCTTCAGGTACGGGAAGATTTGTTCGCCGCTGACGTTGAGCTCGTTCTGGATGGTCTGAATGATCCGGTCGCGCGCCGGCTCCAGCCAGGCGGGCAGCGGAAGCTGCATCCAGGCTCGGCTTTTCAGCAAGGCCGGCAACTGCGAGGCCAGGCTGTTGGCCTCCTCCACCAGGCGCGAGCCGACGGTGAAGGCCAAAGCGATGATCACTCCGATCAACGCCAGGTACACAATCGCCAGAGCAAACCGCGGAGAAACCTGGCGGGGCGTAAAACGCTCCACCAAACCCACCAGAGGCGCCAACAGATAGGCGAAAAGCAGCGCGATCACGAACACGGCCAGCGTTTCGCGAATCGCGTAGGCGGCGGCCAGCAGCACGACCAGCACCATCGCGGTCCAGGAGGCTCGCGCCGCCCTGGCATCCATCCCCAGCATGCACTCAGCATAGCGTGAAAGGCTGGAGTTATTCTTAAGATTCGTGCCCACCACAACCAGCGGCCCCATGCGGAAACTCGTCGAGGATTTGCAGGCGCTGGAGGACCGGATCCGGCAAGGCGGCGGCGCGAAGAAGATCGACAAGCAGCACCGGGAAGGCAAGCTGACGGCGCGCGAGCGGATCGCCAAGCTGCTCGATCCGGGTTCCCTGTTCCTGGAAATCGGGCTGCTAATCGCCTATGACCAATATGACGGGCAGGCGCCTGCCGCGGGCGTGGTCACGGGCGTCGGAAAGATCGAAGACCGCGCCGCTGTGGTTGTCGCGAACGACGCCACGGTCAAGGCCGGCTCATGGTGGCCGGAGACGATTACCAAAATCCTGCGGGCGCAGGAAATCGCAATGCGCAATCGCGTGCCCATCGTTTACCTGGTCGATTCGGCGGGCGTCAACCTGCCGCTGCAGGACGGCATCTTTCCCGGTCAATATGGCGCGGCGCGGATCTTCTATTACAATTCGCTGATGCGCCGCAAGCTGCATGTGCCGCAGATCTCGGCGGTGATGGGCCCGTGTATCGCGGGCGGCGCGTATCTGCCGGCCTTGAGCGACGTCATCATCATGGTGGAAGGCACCAGCTTCATGGGCCTCGGCGGGCCGAATCTGGTGAAAGGCGCGGTGGGCCAGGTGGTGGATGCCGAAACGCTGGGCGGGGCGCGCATGCACACCACCGCCAGCGGCGTCGCGCACTTCATGGCCGCCGACGATACGGCTTGCCTGGAATTGATCCGGCAAAGGTTCCGGGCGCTGCCTTCGCCCGCCCCGGCGCCCAAGGGAACTGTGCCGGCGAAATCCGCCGAAGTCCTCTACGATCTGCTGCCGGCCGATCATCGCTTGCCGTATAACGTCGAGGAGGTGATCGAGCGCATCTTCGATCGCGACGACTATTTGGAATTCCAACCCGCGCATGCTCCTGAGTTGCTGTGCGCGGAAGCCAGGCTCGCGGGCCGGCCAGTGGCATTGATCACCAACCGGCGCGGGTTCTTGAAGACAGAAAGCGGGCCGCGCATTGGCGGCATTGTCTACACGGAGTCCGCGCGAAAGGTGGCGTACTTCGTCGAAAACGCGGAGCGGAACAACACGCCGCTGGTTTACCTGCAGGACGTGTCGGGCTTCATGGTGGGCGTGGATGCCGAGCGCGAAGGGATCATTCGCGCGGGAGCGGAGATGGTGGAAACCATGGCTTGCGCGACCGTGCCTAAGATCATCCTGACCATCAACCACGCCAGCGGCGCGGGCTACTACGCCATGGCCGGCCAGGGCTTCGACCCGAATTTCACCTTCGGCTGGCCCACCGCGCGCATCGGAGTCATGGAAGGCGATTCGGCGGTACAGGCGGTTCACGGTCCGGAACTGGAAAAGCTGAAGGCGGAAGGCAAACCGGTGCCCGACGATCTGAAGGAGCGCATCGAGCGGACGCGCGCGAACTACGAGCGCTGGCTGGACGCCCGCTACGCGGCAGCGCGCGGGCACGTGGACGCGTTGATCGACCCGCTGGAGACACGCCGCGTGCTGGCATTCGCGTTGGAAGTGGCGACCGCGCACGGCCATCGCGGGCATCTGACGCTCGAGACCCTCTGACGGAATCCGATGATCCGTATCGCAAACGGGCAAGGCTTTTGGGGCGACTGGCTGGAAGCGCCGGTGCGGCTGGTGGAGCAAGGGCCCATCGACTATCTGACGCTGGATTACCTGGCCGAAGTAACCATGTCGATTCTGCAGAAGCAGAAGCAGGCCGACCCGAACCTCGGCTATGCGCGCGATTTTCCACCGCTGATCGCGCGGCTCGAAAAACTGCTGCATGGACGCGGCGTCAAGGTGATTGCCAACGCGGGCGGCGTGAACCCGGTCGCCTGCGCGAAGGAAGTCCGGCGTCTGGCGCCATCGCTGAAAGTCGCCGTCGTGCTGGGCGATGACGTATTCGCCCGGCTGGATGAGTTTTTCGCCGCCGGCCATGCGATGAAGAGCATGGATACCGGCGAGCCGCTCAACACGATTCGCGGCAGAATCCTGAGCGCCAACGTCTATGTCGGAGCTTTCCCTTTGGCGGAGGCTTTGGACAGCGGCGCGGATGTCGTGATCGCGGGCCGCTGCGCTGACGCCGCGCTGGCGCTCGCGCCCATGCTGCAGCGCTTCGGCTGGAAGGCAGATGCCTGGGACCTGCTGGCGGCGGGAACCGTCGCCGGGCACATCGTCGAGTGTGGCGCGCAGGCGACAGGCGGCAACTGCCAGGTGGATTGGCAGAGCATTCCCGACCTGGCGAACATCGGTTATCCGATCATCGAAGCGGAGCCGGACGGAACTTTCAATATCACCAAGCACCCCGGCACCGGCGGGCGAGTCAACAGCGGCGTGGTGAAGGAGCAGTTGCTGTACGAGCTGGGCGATCCTCAAGGCTACATCGTTCCGGATTGCATCGCCGACTTCACCACGATTCAACTGAAAGACGCCGGACCGGACCGCGTGCGTGTGTCGGGTATTCGCGGCAAGCCGCGGCCGGAAATGCTCAAGCTGTCGATCAGCTATGCCTGGGGCTGGAAATCGATTGGAACTTTGGTGTACAGCGCCCCGCAGGCGTTGGAGAAGGCCCAGGCAGCCGACCGTATCGTACGCGAGCGGCTCAAACAGCTCGGCCTGACGTTCGACGAAATCTACACCGAATTCTTCGGCGTGAACGCGTGCCACGGACCGGTGGCTGTGCCGAATCCGGACCCGCCCGAGGTACAGGTGAGGATCGGGGCGCGAGGCCAGGATAAGAAGGCGCTGGACCGCTTCACACGCGAGTTGATCCCGCTGGTGCTCAGCGGGCCGCCCACGGGGACGGGCTACGGCGATGGCCGGCCGCAGGTACGCGAAGTGGTGGCCTTCTGGCCGGCCCTGATTCCGCGCGAGCTGATCCGCACATCGGTGGAGGTGGTGGAATGAAAGTCCCGCTGGCACGCATCGCGCACGCCCGATCCGGCGACAAGGGCGATACATCCAACGTCGGTGTGATCGCTTTCGACCCCCGTCATTACCCGTTACTCGTGCGGGAAGTGACGGCGGAGCGGGTCCAGCAGCACTTTGGCATATTGGTGAAGGGCAAAGTGGAACGCTATGAGTTGCCGAATCTGGGCGCTTTGAACTTCCTGATGTACGAAGCGCTGGACGGCGGCGGGACGCTCTCGTTGCGAGTGGATGCGCAGGGCAAAACGCTGGGAGCGGCCCTCCTGCGGCTCGAGATCGACGTGAGCGAAAGCGAGCTCAGGGCTTAGCGCGGGTTGCGAGGAACGACGTATCCGTTCGGCCGGCGATGAAATCGGGATCGTTCATGATGCGCTGGTGCAGCGGGATGGTCGTATAGATCCCTTCCACGACAAACATGTCGAGCGCGCGTCGCATGCGCGCGATGGCCTCGTTACGGTCGGCGCCGTAGGCGATCAGCTTGGCCACCAGCGAATCGTAGAATGGAGGAATCACGTAATCGGTATACACGGCCGTGTCGACGCGAATGCCGATGTCGCCCGGCAGGTTCAGGCCAGTGATCCGGCCGGGTGAGGGCGCGAACGTATCCGGATTCTCGGCGTTGATTCGGCACTCGATGGCATGCCCACGGACCGTCACTGGCTGCGGAATGATCTCGGGCAAGCGGCAGCCGGCGGCGATCAAAATCTGGCTCTTCACCAAATCGAGCCCGGTAATCGCCTCGGTGACCGGATGCTCCACCTGAATGCGCGCGTTGACTTCGATGAAAAAGAGATTGCCGTTCTGATCCATCAGAAATTCGATGGTTCCGGCGTTGGTATAGCCGATGCGCCGCATCGCCTCGCTGAGGCCGGCCTTCATCTTCGCGCGCAGCTCGGGCGTCATGGCGAGTGACGGCGCTTCTTCCAGCAGCTTCTGATGCCTGCGCTGGATGGAGCACTCGCGCTCGCCCAGGATCTCGACGTTGCCATGCTCGTCGGCCAGGAGTTGAAACTCGATATGCCGCGGCGCTTCCACCAGCTTTTCCATGTAGACATCGGGCGAAGAGAACGCGGCCTGGGCCTCCTGCTGCGCCTGGCTCAGAAGGGAAGGCAACTCGGACGGTTCGCGGACCATGCGCATGCCGCGCCCGCCCCCGCCGGCTGACGCTTTCAGCATCACCGGATAGCCGATCCGCTGAGCCGTTTCGAGCGCTTCGTCGGCGCTGTTCAAGATGCCGGCGGAACCCGGGAGAATGGGCACGCCGCAATCCGCCATCGCCGCGCGGGCACGCTGCTTCAGACCCATGGCGCGCGTCACCGCCGGCTTGGGCCCGATGAACTTGATTTCGGAAGTCTCGCACACCTCCGCGAAATCCGCGTTTTCGCTCAGGAAGCCGTAGCCGGGATGAATGGCATCCACGTTGGTGATCTCGGCGGCGCTGATGATGGAGGGAATATCGAGGTAACTGCGCGAACTCTTGGCCGGGCCGATGCAAATCGCTTCGTCGGCGAAGCGCACGTGCAGGCTATGGCGGTCCGCCTCCGAATAAACGGCGACGGTGCGGATGCCCAGGTCCTTGCAGGCGCAAATGACGCGGACGGCGATC
>DATJNO010000089.1:0-3324 GCA_035508055.1 Bryobacteraceae bacterium
CGTCCAAAGCCAGGCCAACGCGCTCAGTTTCAAGAACAGCTTCTTCGTCATGTCCATCATCATCGCCTGCCTGGCCCCGCTGCCGTTCATCATGCGCCGGCCCAAGCCGGGCGAACGCCAGCCCACTCTTTCGCACTAGTACTGCCGGACCAGACAGTTTTTCCGGTCGGGCGACGGACATTCTGTCCGCCTGCCCCGTTCACGTCACGCCTAACTACTTAGTTTCATGTCCCCTCAGGCTGGTACTCCAAGTGCTCGACAAAGGGCCGTACGAAGGAGGAGCGGTATGGAATCCGAAATGAAGGACCTGATTCAGGAGCTGGAGAGAGCGATTAACGAGGCTGTCTCCGATTCAGACCGCATCGCTGCCATTGTGGGCGACATGAAGGGTGCCGGCTACGATGTCTGCCTGCTTTTGGAAACCACCGTGGCGCTCACGGCCATCAAGAATGCCCGCCGCGACGAACCCGTCGCCGAACCGGCCGATCTCGACATCTGCTTCACCGAGCAGGATCAGCGCTTCCTGGAAGATCTCAAGATCGCCGTCGCCGAAGATTAGCCGCTACCCCTGGAGCGGCCAGACGACCTCGGTCTTCCAGTCCTTGGGATCGGGAAACTGGCCGGGATCGGTGATGTAGGATTCCCAGGGCGCGCCGGACGGCGTCAAGCCTTGCGCCTCAATCCAGATTTGAATGGCCGCGTGCGCCTGCGATAGCGTGTCGTAAGCTCCGGAGTGCATCGTGATGGCCGCCGGACCCCCCGGCAGAGTTTCCGCCAGCACCTCGGCGTCGCCCGTTTCGGCGACGGGCGCGGCCACCGGAAACCCCCCTTCCATGGTCGTCATTCCCGGCCCCCAGTCGAAATAACGCGCAAAGGGCGGCCCGGCGAGCGCGATCCCTTTTCCCTGCGCCTGTTGGTAGATGCGGCCAAACATTTCCCCCAGCGCTTGCGCGATTTCCGACCGCTTTACCCGCCGCTTCATGACCAGAGCGGGCTGAGCCGTAAGCGCCTTCTTTGCGATTGAATATTCCACTGAATTCCTCCGAGGTTGATCTTGGATGCGGTACAGATCGACGCACGGGCCCACCTGGTTCACCAGCGCGGCGTGCGTCTTGGCCTGATCTCCGCCGGTCTGCTGGCTGAATCCACGCTCGCGGTAAGCGCGTGGCGCCAAGCCAAAACGCTTGCGAAAGGCCCGGATAAACACTTCGTGGCTCTGGAACCCGCACGCGAGCGCAACCTCCAGGACCGAATCTTCGCCGGTCAGCAGCAGCGCCGCCGCCCGTTCCAGCCGCAGCCGCAAAGTGAGCTGCTTGGGGGATTCGCCAACCGTTTCGGCAAACACGCGTTGCAGATGGAACGCCGACAGACCCGTCTGCTCAGCCAGCGCCGCCAGCGAAACATCTTCGTCCAGATGCGCCGCCGCGTACGCCAGCGCCGGCTGGATCTTTTTCAGACGTTTCGTGCAGGCCATCTCGATCCAGTCTAATGGAGCGGTCAACCGGTTTCTTGACGTTTCTTGCGGAATTCGCGGGCGAACGCAGCTTCGAGCGCGGGCTCATTGCGCTCGCGCACGATCTCCTCGACCCGCAGGCGCACCGCTTCGTCACGTGCGTAAAGGGTCAATCCGGCCAGCGCGTCCGCCGCCACTGGCCCGCTCTCCTCGCTCAGCCTGCTGATCAGGAATTCCAGCGCTTCGTCGCTGCGCAGCATGGCGATCGCGACCAGAAGCGTTCGCCGTCGCTCGCTGGCTCCGCCGCGCTCCCAAACCTGCCGCAACACCTCGAACGCCGCCGGCAAGTGCGACTCGCCCAACGCCAGCGCGGCCTGCTCGCTTATGACTTCGGAATGCGAATCGAGAAACTTCGCAGCGAACTCGACCGATGGCGCGGGGTCCAACGCGAGCAGCGCGCTCAAGCACTCGCCCAGGATCTCATCCTCGCGATCGCCCAGCAGCGCTTTCAGCCGCAGAAGCAACACACCTTCAGGCCTTCCGGCTTCGGCGATTGCTTGGATCGCTCCGGCCCGCGCGGCAACCTCCGAGTCAGCCAGCAGGGTGACGCATTCGAGCAGTGCGTCGGGATGGCCCATCCGCGCCAGCCCGCGCGCACACAACCCTCGCAGTGCCGCAGCCGCATCCACCGGCGGACCGAAGCTGCCTTCTCGTTGGACATGCCGGATGCCTGCGAAATAGACCTTCGCGGCCGGGTCGTCGAGTTGGATCAATGCCCGTGCGATCGCGGTCAGAGCTTTGCATCCGGGGTCGCGCTTGGCACCGTCCCCGATCAGGCGTTCAAAAGCCTCCACTAGCTCGGGTGCGAGGGCGCCGGCCTCCAGACTTTCGGCGGTGCCTGCGGCCGCGGCCACAACGTGACTGCTCTTGTGACGCAGCAGTGGCCCCAGATCGCGCTTGAGATCGTGACTCTCCGGCGCGCGGCGAATCGCCTGGATCGCGGCTAACGCGTCTTCCGTGGATGGCGCTTTCCTCACAGGTCAATTATCCTGGTTGAAACAGTCCGGATGGCTAAGGAGGATTTCCATGCGCCATCGATTCTTCGCCTTTCTGATGCTCGCCGCGCTAGCCTACGCAGCGAATCCTGACGCCAAAACGTGGACTCCTCCGCGCACCCCCGACGGCCAGCCCGATCTCGAAGGCATCTGGACCAACGCTACCATCACGCCCTTCGAGCGCCCGGATTCGCTGGCCAACAAAGCCGTGCTCACGCCCGAAGAAGCCGCGGCGTTGGAGAAACGCGCGGCGGCAAACCGTGTAGACGCCCCGCCTAAGCCCGGCGACGTCGGCTCCTACAACCAAGCCTGGTTCGACTCCGGGACCAAAGTAGTCGGCACGCGCCAGACGTCGCTCGTGGTCGATCCGCCCGATGGCCGCGTCCCGCTGACTCGTGCTGCGGAAGCCAAACGCGACTACAACACCGCCCACAACTCCGATTCCTGGGAGTACATGAGCGTCTGGGACCGCTGCATCACGCGCGGCGTGCCCGCAGGCATGTTCCCAGCCGGCTACAACAATGCCTATCAGATCCTGCAAACGCCCGATTACGTCGTGATCCTCTACGAGATGATTCACGAGACCCGCATCATCCCGCTCGACGGCCGCCCGCACGTGCCCTCCGGCATCCGGCTGTGGAACGGCGACTCGCGCGGCCGGTGGGAAGGCAACACGCTGGTTGTGGACACGACCAATTACAACAACAAAGGCTCCATCGGCACCAGCGCCGCCACCGCGCGCATCAAGGGCATCCCGCAAAGCGAGTCGCTGCACGTGGTGGAGCGCTTCACGCGCTCGGGGCCTGACACCATCAG
>DATJNO010000090.1:0-27015 GCA_035508055.1 Bryobacteraceae bacterium
CTGAAAGAAGTCCAGCGTATGCAGATCGCGGCGTAAAGACGACCAGTCCGCTGAAGCGCCGCCGTTCTGCGTGTTCAGGTAGAGGCGCTGCAGCGACTCGTCGAACTTGCCGATGGCCTTTTCTTCGTTGATGCCTTCATAGCACTGCAACCTCTCGACTCGGGTGTTTGCCGCGAAAGCCACTACGTTCGCCAGCTCTGTCTTCCCGGAGCCGGGTGGCCCTTCCGCCAGAACTGGTTTCTGCATTTGAGAGGCAAGATAGATTACCTTGAGGGTCACAGAGTCCGTTACGTATTTGGCGGCTTCGAGCTTGTCGGACAATTCTTGGATCGAAGAGAACACTCGCCCGCGCTCCTTTGAAGCCCCATGTTACTCGGGAACTGCTCTGCGGGCTGCCTAACTCCTCTTTATTCGGTCGAAAACGGTTCGGGTCCTCACACCTCCAAAACGTTCCAATCTATGATCAGGAATGACCGTGGTCGTTATTTGAAGGGCGGACCCACTTTTCCTCAATCCCTTCGATTCGTCCGCGACGGCGGCCTGGCGGGAACCTACCTCTTCTGCGCGGCGAAGGTTCATCTCTTTTTCGGGAACCACTCTTCCTCAGTCCCTTCGTTTCCGAGTCGGAGAAACAACTCTCCGCCGAGAAGCAGATTTTTCTATCTGGACCCACTTTTCCTCAATCCTTTGGGTTCGGGTCAGAACAGGAGAGGCGAGAGCGACGCCCAACGCTCGATTTCCGGCCCGGACCCACTTTTCCTCAGTCCCTTTGTTTCGAGTGTGGGCCGAGGTCCTTCTAGATCTTCCGCGCAAGGAGATAGTGAAATTCTGGCAGTACGGAAAATGGACGCGTGGGCACACTCACTCCTTCGGCCAACATGGTGATGCGATCCTCATGCAGGTTGCCCAGGAACTGCCCTCCTTCCGAGAGGTGCCGAACCTGAAGCGGATCAAATCCCATCAGGCGTGCGCAGGTCGCATCGGCCGCGACAGGATCATCGGCGAGCACGATCTTCCCAAGCTGGCGGGCGCTTCCTTGCAGTGGTCCATTGCCTTCCATGGCGGTTATGCCGTCTGCGATCACGAAGTGAATCGGAATCGTTGAGCAGATGTCGAGAATGCTTTCGTGAATTCCGTTCCAGTGCAGCGCGTTCTTGGGCCAGCCGTACTTCATACCGGGCACGATGCCAAACATGTTCTTTAAGCTCAGCGTTACCCCAGCCCAGTGATGCGTCTTTACCTTGGGCATTGAGACAACGAAGTCGGACGCGAGGACTGTATGCGGGAGCCATAGTTCGTGAAGGCTGCTGTAATTGGCCCTCAGCCTCACTTTCCTGAGTTCGTCGCGGTTCAGATCCACGAACGCGGTCTGGCGTTCCCTGAGATGCGGCTCGAGACCTGCCGTACGCACGACCAGTTCGGTGTCGCGTTGATGTCCCGGACCTTCGCCGATCGTGACGCGTGCGGCACCGAGACGAAGGAAGCAGCGCGCGGCCGCTCCGATGAGCACGGAGTTCGTGTTTACCGCATCTGGCAGATCTTCCACCAGATTTGGTTTGAGGAGAACTGTCTTGCCAAGCACCCTCAGATGGAAGAGCCGCAATCCGTCCATGAGGAGAGCCTCAATCTTCTCGGAGTATTCGACTGCATCCAGGATCGCAACAAATGAGTGAGGTTTCTTGTAGGATATCGAGTGCTTCGGCCAAAGCCACTCTGCCGCCATGCCAGTTGTTGCGGCCACCCCTGCTGCTGAGCCCAGAAATCGGCGTCGATCGAGCTTCATCGCAGCACCATGAACGGATGAATAATCTCGCCGCACTTCAGCGCGAGAAGCGCGGTGGCGAGCGTTGCATTGTTCCGGATGTCGCGGCCATCTCCAATGATCGTCGCCAGCCTGTTCTTGAGGCGGTCAACAGGTTCTTGGTGGACGAATAGGCTGAGAATGCACCAGGCAAGGCTGGAAACGGAATCGACGCACGCGGCCTCTTTCTCCAGCCACGCCAAGCTTCTGCGAATCAGCTCACTTCGCCCCTCGTCCTGCAGCGCCAACAGCGCGATCGCCGTCGCCTCAACATGGGGACGTAGCGGTACCCCGTACACGACGCTGTTTCCAGAGTTCCAACCTGCGTCGACGCACGCCCGATCCAGAAGCATTTCGACGCCCAGATGGATTCGTTTCTCCGACGCCTCCGAACGATTGCAGACCGTGAATTGCTTCAGGGCGATAACACTGAAAGCCGTGGGAATGACCCAGCTGGCCGATCCCGATTCCCACGGCCATCCATACTTATCGGGATCAAATTGAACGTTGCGATCCACCGTTTTGAATTTCCATCGCCAGAACCAATGGCCCTCTCGTCCACGCTCTGAGACGAGCCAACGAAATGCCTTATCGCGGGCGCTCGCAAATTCACCAGTGGCGTTTAGAGCGCATAACACCAGAGCCGTTGTCCAACTGCCGTCCGAGTCTCCACGGAAGGCAGGCCAGGCCCCGTCTCGCC
This sequence comes from Bryobacteraceae bacterium, assembly GCA_035508055.1. Lineage (GTDB taxonomy): Bacteria > Acidobacteriota > Terriglobia > Bryobacterales > Bryobacteraceae > Palsa-89. Next base: position 2,502 of record DATJNO010000090.1, read on the forward strand.
GCTGTAAGTGCGATAGTTGGTCAAGTCCAGATCGAGTCGCGTCCGGCGATTCCGTGCTCAACGCCATGACCGACAATGTTGTGGCCTCAACACTAGTCTGGTGCGAGCCGAAATAACTCCACCCGCCTAACGGAAGTTGGCGCATGACGAGTGTTTGTCCCAAGATGTTCATGCTGCAACCTAGCGCTTTGAGGTTGCGGCTAAGCTCAGATCGCGCATGAAAGTGCGCGTCCTTCGCTGGGCTTGGCGAGCAATAAAATCTTCGACGTCTTCGCGTCGAAACCTAAGCAATTTGCCGACGCGTACTGACGCAATCCTGGGCTCTTTCGTGCTTGCGTGGTTCTGTACCCATGCAACCGAGACATCGAGCCACGAAGCGACTTCTCGTGGTGTCAAGAGTTTTGCCCCGGGGAGGTGTGCTGATTCCATGCCTCGTTATAAGGCAAGGCTGAAATTGTGGCAAACGGCAGTGCCAGCGCCTCAACGAACCAACGCTGTGCAACAAAGCTGGAGGTCCACAGGTACCCCTTGAGCGAGAATGAGAGGTGTTGATTTCGCGTAGTAATACTTTCTGATGTTTAGAGGCTTCAAAGGGGCGATTCAGTCGAGGTCCGGCGATTGCAGGCCACACGGTCGCGTACGCGCAGAAAATGCTATCGCACAGGTCCTGGTCGATTTTCTACTGAACATCAGGTCGGCTGCTCAATGCGCTATCCAGGGCTTCCATTGATTCCCGCACACTCCGCGGAATCGGCTGCACGTAGATATCCGCAGTCGTCGCAGATCTTGTGTGTCGCATCATGGTCTGGATGTCTTTCAAATCGCCTCCCGTATCATTCGCGAGCGTAGCGAAAGTACGGCGCATGATCTGGCAGTTGACTCGAATACCCAGTTTCTTAGCAACAGGCCTAAGGTTCCGGTTTACCCAGTTGTGATAGTCCAATGGCTTCAATGTGGCTTCGATTTCGCGCTCGCCATTACCAAGTCGACGTCGACGCTTGCGCTCGGAAGGAAAGATCCAGCCCGAAGGTGAGCTGTCCTTTGAAACTTCTTTCAATTGAACCAAGTCACGGTACAGCGATCCAGGAAGATAAATGGGCTTCCGGCTCTTCTTCGTCTTTGGCGGCTTGAGTACCCCGCGAGAATATGTCCGTTGTACCCGCAAACTCTGATCCGGCTGAAGATCTTGCCATTGAAAAGCAAACGCCTCTCCAGCGCGTGTTCCACAGCGGCTGAAGAGTTTGAAAATCATTTTGTCCTTGCCTTCAAGCGCGTCCTCTAAGCGCTGTACGTCCTCAAGTGATATGGTGTGCGTGTCCCTCTCTCGTGTGTGGGGTAAGATGAGCATCTTTGTCGGGTTGTCCTGGAGGATTTTCTGCCCGACAGCCTCCGCAAAGATGGACTTAAGATAGGTGTGGCACCCACTCACGGTGTCGTGGCAGAATCGTTCAGCCAGTCCATTCAGAAACAACTGTAGCCGCTTCTTGTCGATGTCCCTGACCAAGATGTCGCCGAAATCCGCGCACATCAGGTTAAAGTAGTAACTCAACTTCGCGCGTGTTGCCTCGTTCCACACCGACTTTCGTTGTGAGATGTACTCCTGGTGAACGTACATTTCAAATGTTAGGTCTTGCTTGCTCTCGGCTCGTGTAGCTTTGCGTTGCAGGATGTCGTTCCGGTCGGATTCCCATCGCTGCTGCGCGGCTGCTCGAGTCGGAAGGTCATCCTTCGTTTTGAAGCCTAGCAGGTGGGACCCTTGCTTGTAGCGCAGCACACCGCGGCGATCGCAGTAGGACTCGCTCATGTACCAATGCACTACCCAGCGCTGAGGCTTTGCGCGTTTCTCGAGCACGATCCAGCCCGACGAATGCCGCTGCCGTGTTCTTCCCATACGCGTATCGTACGGACATTCCACCCCTTGCGCAAGAGGCGCAAGTGCGCTAATCGCAGCGGCTATCGCAGCGTGAACCCATGGACGAACCGGCTGAACCTACTGAAAACGTTGGTGGGCCCGACAGAACTCGAATCTGTGACCTCTACCGTGTCAAGGTAGCGCTCTAACCAACTGAGCTACGGGCCCGGGGAATTGCGGAAGTACTCTCAATATAACACCTTGGCCCGCGCGGACTGCAGCCTGCGCCGCATTTTGCCGATACCTAGGAGGAGGCTTATCTTAATGCTTCGAGCAACTTGCGCGGTCCTTGGAGTGCTGCTGGTGCCCGTGCTCGGAAACGCCCAGTCCGATGCCGGTCTTTGGCGCTACGTGCACCCCAATGCCAAGGCCGTGATCAGCATCGATTGGGAGCGCGTCAGGCATTCGGCCGTCGGGGCCATGCTCCGCGAGAAATTTCAGAAGGCCACCGCAACGGCCACTGCCGCGGCCTCTATGCCCATCCCGCAGTTTCCGGGCATGGAACTGCTCGACGATGTCGACCGGATATTGATTTCAACGCCCGGCGAGCCAGCCCTGAAGCCGGCCCAGGATGCCAATCCTGACGCGCCCGCCGACGGCGCCGCTCCGGCCGCCGGCCCCGTTCCGGACGCGCCGTTGCTGATCGTGATCCAGGGGCATTTCGATCTCATCCGGGTGAAACAAGTGCTGGCGCATTACGGAACCAAGCCCCAGCTATTCAACTCTACCGAGGTCTACCGGCCGCAAAGCAAGGACGGCAAGGATATGGCTATCGTGCCGCTGGACCCGCAGACGATCCTGATCGGCGACGCAGCCTCGGTCTTCGCCACGCTGGAACGGAACAAGTTCGCGGCGCCAACGCCCGCGCCCGGGTCGTTGCTGGCGCGCGCAGCCGAGATGGACGCCAATTATGAAGCCTGGATCTTGACCGCAGCTCCCGATAGCCTTGGAAGCGACCAGCTCAAGGCCATGCTCAACGGCAGCGACTGGGGTTCGGATGCGCGCGGCTTTGAGGCCGGCGTCTCGTTCCGCAGCGGCGTGCTGATCGACGTGGTGGTGCGCTTTGCCAGTGAGGTCTCGGCGCAGAAAATGGTCACCCAGTTGGGCCACATGATCCAGCTTACGTCCAAGGCGCGCGGCAGCGAGCAGGTAATGCAGGACTTGGCCAGCAAGCTGAAACTCACGGCTGAGGGCCAGGCCGCTCACCTCCACCTGCGTCTGACCGCCCAGGAAGTCGCACAGGGCGTTCAGCAGATGCAGGCTTCGTACGAACGGGGCCTGGCCGCGGGCCGGCACGCAATTATCCCTCAGCAAACTAGCGCCCAGCGCACACCCGCGGACATACGCCCCGTTGTCCAGCCCGCTGCCGTTCCCCCCAAGCGGGAGGTCATCCGCATTGAGGGCCTGGACAGCGGTACGCGCGAGATTCCTTATCACGAGCCATAAGGCTCCCGAACGGCGATTGCGCTGCGCAGCCCGGCTCGATTACGCTAAAGGTGCGATATGGCCAAGGCGAAAGGCGGGCTGATGGAGGTGCGCTGTCCGTGTTGCGAGGCGACGCTTCACATCGATCCCGCGCTCCAGGCGGTCATCCGCTACGAGGAACACAAGAAACCGCCCAGCGTCGAAGACATTGGCGCTGCCGTTCAAAAGCTCAAGGGCGAGGAAGCGCGGCGCGCCGAGGCGTTTCAGAAGTCCTTCGAGCAGCATAAGGACCACCACAAAGTGCTGGAACGAAAGTTCGACGAACTTCTCAAGCAGGCCAAAGAGAACCCCGACGCCCCCAAACCAAAACGGCCGTTCGACTTCGACTAGCCGTTGGCCTAAGGCATTGCGCTGTACTAGAGAAAAACATTAGAGAGCCTGAGGTGTGTCCCTGTGCCTGATTACAGCACTAACCTCTAGGACTCGTCCCCTGTTCAGGGCATACTGTCCTTGACGCCAGAGGCAACGGCGGTGCATCTATGAGAAAACGATTCCTGGTAACCCTGGTCTTCGGCGCAGCCGGTCTCGCCGTAGCGCTCCCCATTGGCGACCGCTTCGGACTGGCCGCATGGCAGTCCCTGATTGCGTGTTCGGTGGCGGGTATCCTGCTGGGCTGGGTGGTGAGCGTCTTCATGGACATCTTCGTCACCGGCAGCGATGACGCCGAATAACTGCAACCAATTCCGGCCGAGGTGCCAGACCGGCAGGCTCGGCCGAAGCTCCTGATCGTCCTTGCGTTAGAATCAGACCCATGAGCGAGCTGGTGCTGTCCAGCGTTGAGGGCGATGTCGGGATCCTCACGGCAAACAACCCGCCGGTGAACGCGCTCAGCCCAGGAGTTCCCGAGGCGATCATAGCCGGGCTGGAGCGCTTCGAATCCGACGACGCCGTCAAGGCCATCGTGCTCATCGGCGGCGGCCGCACATTCATCGCCGGCGCGGATATCCGTGAGTTCGGCAAGATGACCAGCAGCGGGGACCGCCGGCGCGGCCCAGGCCTGAACGCCAAGCTCGAACTCATCGAGAATTGCCGCAAGCCGGTGATCGCCGCCATCCATGGAGCCGCGTTGGGCGGTGGACTGGAGACGGCCATGGCCTGCCATTACCGCGTGGCGCTCCGCTCGGCGCAGGTGGGCCAGCCGGAGGTGAAGCTGGGCATTATCCCGGGCGCCGGTGGGACCCAGCGCTTGCCGCGCTTGGCGGGAGTGGCCAAGGCCCTGCACATGTGCACGGCCGGCGAGCCGGTGACGGCCGCGGATGCGCTCGAGGCCGGAATCATCGACGAAATGATCGATGGCGATCTGCTGGCTGGAGCCATTGCGTTCGCTCGCACCAAAACTGGCCTTGCGCCGCCGCGCACGCGCGACGCCAGCGGCAAGCTCGGTGATCCGCATGCCAACGCGCCCCTGTTCCTTGGCGCCCGCGCTCATGCCCGCAAGCGGCAGCGCAACCTGATCGCGCCCCTGGCCGCCATCGACGCCATCGAAGCCGCAACTACCCTGGCGTTCGACGACGGGCTCAAACGCGAGGCCGAGCTGTTCCAGGAATGTCTGTTCTCCGATCAATCCAAAGCCCTCATCCATGTCTTCTTCGCCGAGCGCGAGGCGGCCAAGATCCCGGGTATCCCGAAAGACACTCCGCATCTTCCCGTGAATCAAGCCGCGGTGGTCGGCGCCGGCACGATGGGCGCCGGGATCGCGATGGTCTTCGCCAACGCCGGCATTCCGGTGCTGCTCAAAGAGACAGATCAGGCGGCGCTCGACCGCGGGCTGGCGGCCATTCGCAACAACTACGCCAATTCCGCCCAAAAGGGGCGCTTCACCGCGGCGGCCGTCCAGCAAAACCTGGCCCGGATCCAGCCGACGCTCAGCTATGGCGGATTCGGCGCCGTGGACCTGGTGGTGGAAGCCGTTTTTGAGAACATGGCCCTGAAGAAGCAGGTGCTGGAAGAACTGGACCGCGCGGCGCGCCCGGGCGCCATCCTGGCATCCAACACTTCCTCGCTCGACATCGACCAGTTGGCCTCGGTCACCTCGCGGCCCGGCCTGGTGATCGGCACGCATTTTTTCAGCCCGGCGAATGTAATGCGGCTGCTGGAGATTGTCCGCGGCAAGGCGACTTCCCCCGAGACGATCGCCACGTGCCTGGCGCTGGCGAAGAAGCTCGGTAAGATCGGTGTCGTGGTGGGCAACTGCCGCGGATTTGTCGGCAATCGCATGTTCGCGCTCTATCGCCGGGAAGCTCAGTTCCTGGTGGAGGAAGGCGCGTCGCCGGAAGCCGTCGATCAGGCGCTCTTCGGATTCGGCATGGCCATGGGCCCGCTCGCCACGGCGGACCTGGCGGGTTTGGACGTCGGCTGGCGAATCCGCAAAGAACACCGCGATGCTCAGCTCGCCGGCGTCCGCCGGCCGCTCCTGGAGGACCGGCTCTGCGAATTGGGCTGGTTCGGACAGAAGACCGGCGCCGGCTGGTACCAGTACGACGAAGCCCGCAATCCTTCGCACAATCCGCAGGTGGATAAGCTGATCGCGCAGGTTCGCAAGGACGCCGGGATCACGCCCCGCGCCATCCCGGCCGACGAAATTGTCGAGCGCACGATTTATGCACTCGTCAACGAAGGCGCGCGCGCGTTGGAAGAAGGCTTTGCGCTGCGTGCGTCGGACATCGATATCGTGTACATCCATGGATACGGCTTTCCGGCCTATCGCGGTGGACCCATGTGGTACGCTGACTCGATTGGCCTGACGCGGGTCTGCCAGCGGATTCGTGAGTTTGAGAAACACGCTGGGAATTTGTGGGCGCCGGCGCCGCTGCTCGAACGGCTGGCCGAGGAGGGGAAGACCTTCGCGCAATACGATCAGCAGGTACAGGCTTTGCGAGCTTAGGGGGGCGTCTTGGCCGAATGGAGCTTTGCACAAGAGAATGCAGCCGAACGGCTGTGCAGGATTGAGCGGTTTGGAGTCACGAAAACGTATGCGGGCGGGGAAGTGGAGTTTGTGATCACGGTCCGCGAGTACGTTGATCCGCCCGATCCGGCGATGCGCTTCCTGGCGCAAGCCGACAAGCAAGTCAATCAGAATAGCGCGCCTTACACGCCCACGGGCTGGGGCAGCTCGCTGTTGGGGGCGCTGGCTGAGTGTCTGAAGGCCATCCGGAAGTTTCCCTACGAGCCGGCCGAAGCCGCCGGGCGATCGTCCGCATCCGCCGACTAAGCCGGGGAGAGCGGAGGTACACTGGGCTCAGGATGACCCGCTTCGTTGGCGGCGCGATTCTGCTGGGGCTGTTGGCGCTGGTTGGCTCAAGCCAGGAGGCCGCGGACCCCTGGTCGCGCGGGGAACTGCTGCCGCCGGGCGCACTGGCCCAAACGCTGCGCTCGGGCAAGGCGCCGGTGATTATGGCGGTCACGTTTTCCGTGCTTTACCACAGCCGCCATCTGCCGCATGCCGTCTACATCGGCCCCACGGTCAACCCCGAAGGCATTGCGGCGCTCAAAAAAGCGGTGGCGAATCTTCCGCAGGACACCAGCATCGTGCTGTACTGCGGCTGCTGCCCGATGACCAAGTGCCCGAATATCCGGCCCGCCTATCGCGCGCTGAAAGAGATGGGCTACACGCATCTCCAGGTGTTGGACATCCCCACCAACATGCACACGGATTGGTACAGCAAAGGCTATCCGTCCGAACCGGGCAGTGCCGGGCATTAGCCCGCCGCCGTATTCCTTCGCTCACGCCCCGCCGTACGCCGCCGATAAGGTCAATGGCGGTATGGAAACGGCGATTCAGCTGGCGAGCGGTGATTCTCTCAAAGAGCTGCTGCATGCCCATGCGCAGTGGATTGGAAAACAGCCTTCCGGAAGGCGCTGCATTCTGGAGAACGAGACTTTAAATGAAGTGCAGTTGGCGGGCGTCGATCTGGAAGGCGTGATCCTGCGGGGAACCACGCTGCTGGACGCGGAACTCACCGGAGCGAACCTCAGTAAGGCGGTCCTGGACGCCGCCGACTTTACCCGCGCGCTGTTAGGCGGCGCGGACTTGAGCGGCGCGCAGATTTCCGAGAGCCAGTTCGTCTCCAGCTGGCTGGCGGCGGCCATGTTCACGGACACGAAGATCCGGAACACAATTTTCCGGAAAGCCAATCTCCAGAACGGGCGCTTCCAGGGCGCAGTCATCGAGAGCTGCAAATTACAGGGGGCTGCCTTGAAGTCCGGCTCGTTTCACCATGCGCGCATCGCCACCTGCGATTTCTCGGAGAGCGAGTTCGAAGGCGCGCAATTCGTCCGCGCGCAATTTCACGCCTGCCGATTTTGCGCGGCCCAAGGAACAGAGGCCAATTTCAGCAACGGCCTGCTGAAAGCCTGCGATTTTGCCCGGGCGAGCCTGGACGGCGCGAAGTTCTTTCAGGCCAACCTGGCCGGCTCGCAGCTGGACCGAGCCTGGCTGCGCGGGGCGGATTTTCGCGAAAGCCAGTTGAACGCCGTGCTCTTCGGACGTGCGAACCTGACGGAAGCGCGCTTCCGGGGTGCGGACCTGCTGGGCGCGGACCTGCGCGGCGCGAATCTGACCGGAGCGCGTGAGTTGCTCGCCCAACAGCTCACTCAGGCCCGCACCGACGAATCCACCATCCTTCCGAACGGGACGCGCGGTCCCTACCGCAAGCACTCCGGAGCGGAACGCCCGGTCATGGCGTGACATCCACGCTGGTGGCCCCAAAGGCGCGGCCCTTATGCTCGCGCCCGAGCATCGCCATCCCGGAGGCGAGAGCAAACACCGTGGCTGCGGTCACGGCCATCGCCGTCGCCCAGCTCATCCCACGCGCCAGCACGGCTTCCACATACGTGATCGAGCCGGCCAGCAGCGCCCCGCATTGGTAGGCGAAGCCCGGCAGAAATCCGCGCACCGAATCGCCCGACAGTTCGGACAAATGCGCCGGGATCACCCCCCAGGCGCCTTGCACCAGGAACTGGATCAGAAAAGCACCGGCGACGAGCAGGCCAACCGAGGGCGCGTAGGCCCAAAGCGGGACGGTGAGAATTCCGGTCATCAGCGCCAGGACGATCGCGCGGCGGCGGCCAATCCGGTCGGAAAGCAGGCCGATCGCCAGGCCGCCGAAGATTGCGCCGATCATCGAAATGGCGGTGACCACGGAAAGCTGGCGCGGCGCCATGTGCCATTGGCGCTGGAGGAAAGTGGGGTACATGTCCTGCGTGCCATGCGAGCAGAAATTCATCATCGTCATGAAGACCATGAGGTACAGGAATATTTTCCAATGCCCGGCGATGGCGCGCCCCAGCCCGCTCCAGCTCTGCTCGCGGCTGGTGCGCCAGGCTTCCGACTCTTTCACGCGGAATCGGACGAACAAGGCCAGAAGCGCCGGTAGACCTCCCAGAAAGAACAAGGGCCGCCAACCCCAGCGCTGGAATAGAAAGAAATAGCAGACCGCGGCCAGCAGATTGCCGGCTGCATAACCTTCCTGCAACAGGCCCGACAGCAGCCCGCGCAAACGCGGGGGAACTTTCTCCATGGCCAGGGAAGCGCCCACGCCCCATTCTCCCCCCATGCCGATACCGAATAGAGCGCGCAGCACCATGAAAGTCACGTAGTTCGGCGCGAGGCCTGTGGCCACCTCGACGATGGAATAGAAGACCAAGTCGATCATCAAGGGGATGCGCCGGCCGTAGCGGTCGGCCAGAAGCCCGAAAAGGAACGCGCCCAGCGGGCGGAAGGCCAGCGTCGCGGCGATCGAAAGAGCGATCGCGGCGTCGCTCTTGTGAAATTCCCTACCAATCGCGGTCAGGCACAACGTCACCAGAAAGAAATCGAAGGCGTCCAGAGTCCAGCCGAGAAATCCGGCGAGGAGCGCACTCGCGTGATCGCTGGACGCCGTGCTCCCCTGGGCTGCGGAATGAGTCTGCACCAGAGGCCCCAGTATAACAGCCGGATCCTAGTGAAATGCCGCCGAGGAAATCTGCACGGCGACGAAGGCATTCACGACGCGCATCAAATCTTCCAGCGGCGGCAGGAACTGGAAGACCGCCCAACTGGCCGATGCTGGGAATAACAAGGTGTGATTGCCGACCTCCAGCGGAATTTCCAGCTTTTCGCCGGCGAACCGGCGAGCCATGGCGCGGACCAAGTCGATGCGCTCGGTGCGGGGAAGGATGGCTAGAAAAACCGGGCCGTCCCAGCGGTAAAGTGCGTCATGCGGAAACAGCGCTTTCCGAAAATGTTCCGCCGCCACGCCCAGCACCCGCTCTGCCGCCGCCGGTCCGAAGCGCTGCTGCACGGCCAGCACACGCGGGATCACGGCAACCAGCAAGTACGTAGTGCCGGCCGAAAGCGCGGCCTTGTGTAGCGCCTCCCAGGCTTGCTCCTTGCCCGGCAAGCCGGTGGCGATATCCAGCCCTTGCTCGAACGCCTGCACGTGACACCCTGTTGTCCTTATCGGCGGTTTACTTTGTTTCTGTGTTGCGTCCGATCCGCGAGGGCGGCTCACCCGGATGGTATGCTCGGGAAAGAGGCGGATGGATGAATGCGCGGAGAATGATAGGTCTGTGCACGTGCGGCCTGGTTTTTCTCGGCATCGTCTACGCCTTTCAGCGTCCTTTCCGCCAATACCACGGCGTCGAATACTATAATTTCGAGCTGACTCCCGACTGGCAAGTGCCCGGCGAGTGGACTTTCGCCCGCCTGATGTTCCCGCCCGGTCCGAACGACGGATACGCCGGCCGTTTCGACGGCGACTTCCGCCAGGGGCTCTCGCTTTGGACACAGGACTACCCGCGCGCCGACCGTCACTTTTCGCAAGCCGTCCGGCGACTGACCCGGATTCAGGTCCGCTCCGTGGAGCAGCCCGTGATGCTCGAGGATGGCGACGATGTGTACAACTGGCCGTGGCTGTACGCGGTGCAGGTCGGTGAGTGGGGCCTCACCGAGGCCGAAGCCAAGGTGCTGCGCGACTATTTGCTGCGCGGCGGTTTCTTCATGGCCGACGATTTTCATGGCGACTTCGAATGGGAGATGTTCCTGAAGCGGATCCGCTTCGTTTTCCCGGACCGGCCGATCGTGGACATCCCGGATGACGATCCCATCTTCCACACTGTCTTCGATCTCAGCGACCGCTTCCAGATCCCCGGCGCGGAGCACTTATATCAAGGCTGCAAGAACTGCGCGGAGGGCGGACTGGGGGCGCACTGGCGCGGTATCTACGATGACAAGGGCCGGGTGATGGTGGCGATCTCCTACAACTCCGACGTGGGCGACGCCTGGGAGTACGCCGACGATCCCCGCTATCCCGAAAAATTCTCCGGATTGGCGATTCGCATCGGCGTCAACTACATCATCTACGCCATGACGCACTAAGTCTTCCGAAAGCGCGCCAGGCTTACTCTTCGTTCGAAACCAACTGCCGGGCTGCGGTTTCGGGGTCTGCGGGATTTTGGAATCGGTAGCCCACCCAGGGCTCGGTCAGCAGGTATTCCGGACGCGTGGGGTCGTCTTCAATCTTCTTGCGCAGCATCCAGACGTAGGAGCGAAGATATTCGAGTTCATTGCCGTATTCCGGGCCCCAAACGGCGCGCAGCAGACGCGCGTGAGTTAGCGGCGCGCCCTGGTTTTTCATCAGGTAGGCGACCAAGTCGAATTCCTTGGGCGACAAATGAATCTCTTCCTGGCCTTTCCATAGCATGCGGCGCTCGGCATCCATCCTCAGGTTCCCGATGGAAAGGATGGCCGGCTCCGTTTTCCCCGGCGGACGAGTCCGGCGATACACGGCGCGCATGCGGGCGGCCAGCTCCCGCAAACGAAACGGCTTGGTCACGTAATCGTCGGCGCCGGCTTCCAGGGCCAGCACCTTGTCTTCCTCGGCGTCGCGAACCGTAACCATGAGAATACCGATGCGCGGCGCAAGCTCTCGGATTTTGCGGCAGGTCTCCACGCCACCCATGCCGGGCATGCTTACGTCCAGCAAGACCAAGTCGAAAGCGTGCCGCGGGACGATACTGAGCGCTTCCTGGCCACTGCCGCACGCCTCCACTTGAAAACCGCTGGCCGCAAGAGATGCATGAAAGACTTTGCGCATGGCCGGATCATCGTCCACCACCAGGACGCTAATTGTTTCCGGCACGGGCACGCTCTCTTTCGCTCGAAAGCTTTTCTTCGCGCTCCAGGCGCGCGTTCCCGGTCAAACACGCTCGAAAGGCTGGCCGGCGCTTGGTTGGGTCGGCCACACAGAGGCAGGCTGTCATCACCAGGGTCATCGCTGGGGTTCCTTTATCCGGCTCAGGTAGGCTGCGAGGCCCTGGAAAAGCAGTAGAGTCAGGAAGTTAGCTCCGGTAAGGCCGACATCGGGACAGTGACGTCGAGCAACAAGCCGGGAATTCCCCGCGGACTCTTCTCGTTTCAATGAGTATTAACAGGAACTCATAAAAAATGCATAAAAACCAGCAGCTTTGTTCCAGACCAACTTCGATCCGGTGCCGAACCTGGCGACTGGCTCTATAATTTGATGAGTAGGTAGGGTTTCGTGAACGGAGCACTTCCAATCCAGGTTCGCAGGCGGCTGAGCGCGCTTTTGCTGGTCCCGGGCGTCTCGCTGGCAGGCGTGGCCGCGTGTACGTGGGTGTCGTTTCGCCTCGGCCTGGGGCTGGCAACGGTCGGATTTCTGTATCTGGTTATTGTGTTGCTCACTGCCGTTTATAGTGGATTCCGGGTTGCCACCATCGTGTCTCTCGCAGCCGTCACCTGCCTGAATTACTTCTTCGTCGACCCCATTTTCACGTTTCGTGTCAACTCGTTGGAAGATTTCGTGGCGTTGTGCAGCTTCGAGTTGACCGCGCTGGTGGTGAGCCGTCTTTCTCATCTGTCGAAACAGCGCGCCGCGGAGGCTTTGACGGGGCGGCGCGAGAGTGAACGGCTTTACCGTACAGCGCGCCGGATCATGCTGTTTGGGCCCGTTGAACTGGGCCCGGCGCTCACCGCAGCGGTTCGAGAAATCTTCGAATTGGACGCGGTGATTCTTTTCGATGCAATGTCCGTCACAACGCACCGGAGCGGCGCGGCTCCTGGCGGGGCCGAAGAACGCACCCGTTCCGCGTATCTGACGGGCAGAAATGACTTCGATCCCGCTACCGGCTCCTGGTATTGCACGCTGCACGCGGAAGCGCGCCCCATGGGGGGCCTGGCGCTGTGCGGCGGCGCCATGTCGCGTCTGGCCGCGCATGCCTTGGCGTCACTGTGCGCCAGCGCACTGAATCGGGCGCAATCCGTGGAGCGCGAATGCCGCGCGGAGGCGGCTCGCCAAGGCGAACAATTGCGTTCTGCCGTACTCGATGCGTTGGGACATGAATTCAAGACGCCCGTCACGACGATTTGGACCGCCAGTTCCGGGTTGCTGGCGCTCGGCGGCCTGTCGGAATTGCAAAACGAGCTGGTCACCCTGATTGACGAGCAATCCAAGAAACTGAATGACTTGTCGTCGCGGCTGCTCACCACGGCGCGACTCGATCGCGGCGACTTCCAGCCTCGTTGTGAGCCGATCCTGTGCTCGAACCTGATCCATTCCGTTATCCGGGCCCTCGGATCGGGAGAAGCTCTGGAACGAATTCAAGTGGAGGCGTCTTCGAGCGAAGAGCGCGCTTGGGCGGACCCCAAATTGCTCGCGGCGGCGTTGGCTCAGCTCCTAGACAACGCGATGAAGTACTCCACGCCGGCTTCGACAATCCAGGTTGATTGTGACGGGAGGGAGGGGAGAACGGTGATCAGCGTGCGTAGCCAGGGGGCCATCATTCCACCTTCTGACCGCGAAAGAATCTTCGAGCGGTTCTACCGTGCTTATGCCACGGAGGATGGCCCGGCCGGCACGGGCCTGGGGCTTTCGATTGTGAAGAGAATCGCCCTCGCCCACGAGGGACGGGTGTGGGTAGAAAGCGAACCGGCGCGGGGAACCGTATTCTTCTTGGCTCTTCCGGCGGCTCCTAAAAGTGCGGACGACGACGATTCGGAGGGGCTGCGAGCGGGGGCCGACTACGCCAGTGGCCCGGGAGCCGTTTCCACGGTGAGTGCGGAAGCGCCTGAGGATTGGGGAGTTTCTTGAGCCCACAAGGAATCGAAGCGTCTCCCGCCGGGAATCGTATGCCGGATGTGCCAGGAAGAATTCTGATCGTCGATGACGAGCCGGATCTGCGGCGCGCGCTGCGGACGACGCTCTCCGCTTTGGGTTTCGAAATCGCGGAATGCACGACGGGGGAGCAGGCCGTGCAGGAGATTCCCAAGCGTTCGCCGGATGCGGTTCTGCTCGACGTGAATATGCCCGGGATCGGCGGCATTGAAACTTGCAAGAGAATCAGGAAGTCCTATCCCCGCATGCAGCTTTTAATGTTGACGGTTCGGGACAGCGAAGAGGACAAGGTGAGAGCGCTCGAAGCGGGAGCGGACGATTACATCACCAAGCCGTTCTCGTTTCCCGAGCTGATGGCGCGCATCAAGGCGGCCGTGCGGCGCAACCGGGCGGCTCAGCAGCAGACCGCGAAGCCGATCGCAATCGGAGAGCTGGAGTTGGATCCTCAGCGGCGCGTGGTTCTGAAGGGCCGGCAGGAATTGCGGCTGACGCCGAAGGAGTTCGACCTACTGCACTACCTCATGTCGCACGCCGGACTTCCACTCACGCACGCCGTTCTCCTGCGAGCGGTTTGGGGTCCGGAGTACGGCCAGGAAGTGGAGTATCTGCGCACCTTTGTCCATCACCTTCGTAAGCGCATCGAAAAGAATCCGGCTTCGCCGGAATATCTGCTCACGGAGCCTTATCTCGGATACCGGTTTCGCGAACCGGAGCGGCGAGGCGCTTAACACCGCCCGGGCCTCGGGGCCGCAGGCGAGGCGATGGTCACCCGAAGCGACCATCGCTCGCACAGGCCGGAATCAGAAGTCGAATCGCAACGCGAGTTGTCCGGTCCGATTGCCTCCCTGACCCTGGGGCAGCGCGGCTTGCAAAACTCCGAAATTGCTGGCGTTCCCAACGTTCAGCGCAGGCGGGGCAAAATTGGTGTGGTTGAGGACGTTAGTGAACGTCGCTTCGAAGCGAACATGCATCCGCTCACCAATGTTGAAGCGTTTCGCCAGGCCCGTATCCACATCCACCATGCCGGGGCCCTGCAAAATACCCACGCCGCAGTCTCCAAAGCGTCCGGCGTCGGGGGGCGGCAGAGCGAAGGCGCTGAGGTTGAAGAAGTTTTGCGTGGTCTGGTTGGCGTAAGGATTACCCACGCAGTCCGGGCGCGCAATGGCCCCGCCGGTGTTTCGCACAATCAGATTGGTGTTGGATTGATCGTCGGCCGCGGGCATCGTGGGCGTGAGCCATTGGCCGGTTTGCACGGTCGTAACGGTGCTGAGGACCCACCCTCCGATGACTGGATTCAGGAAACCTGGTCCCGCGAAAGTTTGTCCCTTTCCGAACGGCAATTGGTAGGTGCCCGTCAGCATAAAGCGTTGCCGCGGCATCCCCACCACGTTGCCCCGGTCGTAGCCGATGTCGTAAGCATTGGCAATTTCCACGGCGTAGGGCTCTTCACCTGCATACGCGCTCGGAGCATCGGTGCCTTGCGCGTCGCTGATGTTTTTCGCGAAGGTGTAGTTGGCCTGGAACGTGAACCCATGTGACGCTCTATGCGTGAATTCGACGATACCCGCCTGATAGCTTTGATTGCCGACGCTTTCCGATTCCATCAACAAATTCCAGTTCTGATAGGGCGCGCGGGGATCCACCACGGAATATCCGTTGTTCGGAATGGTGTAAGGGGTCGTGCTCGCTGCAATCTGGTTCCGGTCTATGGTGATCGGAAGGTGGTAGGAGCCCTGGCCCGTGTAGCTCACCCGGACCGTCGTATTGGGTGTCAGTTCCCGTTCGACGGTCAAGTTCCATTGGGCCGACGAAGGGTCTTTCCAGTGCGGATTGTTGGCTTCCTCGAAATCGCCACCGCCTAAAGTTGCCGGCGCGCCCGGAGGAGACGTGTATGGAAACTGGAATGCCGCGGCCCCATTGGTGACCGAATTGTTGTAGGTGAGCAGGTCCGAGAGGGCGATGATCCCACTGTTGAATGACATGGGGCCAAGCGTGGTCATGGTATAGATGCCGAAGCCGGCGCGAATCACGGTTTTGTTGTCGTTGAAGGGACGCCAGGCGATACTTACGCGGGGGTCGAAATCACGCCAATTCCAGTCCCGAAGGCCCTGCGGAATCCCCGCCTGGCTCGCCGTTTCTATATTCGAACACGGCAACAACGAGGTCTTATTCGGAAGCGCGCAAGCGTTGAATCCTTGCAGGAACCCGGTGTAGATCTGTTGGAGGAGCGGATTGTTCGCAATAAATTTATAGAACTTGTCCGGAACGACGACGGTCAGGTTGCTCCCATTCGTGAGATAGGTAGCGATGTCGCCATTGGTTTCCTGAAACGGCGGAAGCAGCTCCCAGCGCATCCCGAAATTGACCGTGAGGTGGTTGTTGACCTGCCATTCGTCTTGACCGTATGCGCCCCACTGCACCGTGCGTGCGTCCATTTGCGGGCCCGTGACAGCGAAGTACGACGGGTTCGCCAAGCCGAGCAGAAAGTCGCCCATGGAGTATCCGGTCAAGGAACCGCTAAAGGTGAAGTTGCCATAGTCGTCGGAAGGCAGGAAGTACATGAGCGCGTTGTAATGCTCTCGGCGGGCATCGATCCCAAACCGGAAAGTGTGCTTTCCGATGATCTTGGTTAGATTGTCGGTGAATTGCATGTTCCCCGAAATGGTTGGCCCAACACGGTCCTGCCCAATGTTGGTAACGGAGCCGTCGGCGAAATTGAAAGTTGGGAACGCGTCGGCCGTGGCATGCGAGGCAATGCCTACCGGGTGGTCGAAGACCAACCCGAGCTGAGAAACGGCACTCGCTCCCGAGATGGGGAAAGTGTCCTGTTCATTGTAGTTTGTGAATCCGAAGCGGAACTCGTTGAGCAAGGTTGGGGTGATCGAATAATTGTAGGAAGCCACCATGCTCCGATCCTGTTCATTGGCTCCGTCGTTGGGCAGAAAGTTGTTGGCCGGTGCAACCACTCCGGCGTTGTTGTACTCGGTATAGAACGCGTTCTTGAAACTGTAGCGCACATAGAGCTGCTGCTTGGAACTGAAGTTGTGGTCGAGTCTGACGTCGAAGCCGTTCGAATTCGAGGGCGTCGGCACCAGAGTCTGATAGTTGTAGGATGCGTTTAGAACACCCAGGTTGGCGTTGGGCAAGGGATAGTAGTTCAACAGAGCCTGAGCCACGGGATTGATGCAGCCCGGACAGGACCCCGACGGGATGGTGTTGTTCGGAAACGGCGCGCCCGTGAAAGGATTCATGACCGGACCCAATCCCAACCCCTGGACCAGACCGTTCAAGTTGCCGCTTCTTTCCGCCGCCGTCGGCACCAGGAGCTGCTCGGGATCGGATTGCGTCTTGCGATTTCCTTCGTAGTCGACAAAGAAAAACGTTTTATCTTTCCCGTCGTACAGTTTGGGGATGGTGACCGGCCCGCCAAAACTGCCGCCGAAGGTGTTAAACGTCCGGGGCGCTTTGAAATTGAAATTCAGGACGCTGGCATCGAGAGCACTATCCTGAAAATATTCAAACGCACTCCCGTGCAGGTCGTTGGTGCCGCTTTTGGTGACAAAGGTCACGTCGCCGATCTGAGCGAACTCGGCATTGTTGTTGAACGCCGTGACCTTCATTTCGGCGATGTTTTCCATGGATGGATACGCGTCCTGCAGCGCGCCGTTGTAACGCACGCTGGACGTCGAAATTCCATCCACAGAAAAACCAGTCTGCGACGATGTCGCGCCCCCGACCGCGAAGTTCCCTTGCGAATCGCGGGTTACTTCGGGAGACACGGCGAGAGCTCCCAAAGGGCTGCTGGATACCGTTCGGGAGTTGATGGGCAGCTGGGTGATGTCGGTGTTTTCTTTGGAATCGCTCAGCGTGGCGTTTTCCGTGTTGACGGCCAGCGCCGAGGCGTTGACTTCAACCGTCTGCGCCTGGGCCGCCACAGCCATGCTGATATCGACTCGAAGGTTCTGCCGGGCCACCAGCTCCACCTGGTTCACAATCGCTCGTGCAAAGCCTTCCTTCGTGGCTGTAATCGAATAGTGTCCTGGCTTGAGATTTTCGAAATCGAAGTTGCCGCCGTCGTCGCTCAGGGTGGACGCGTCGGTGTTTTCGTCCAGGCTGTGCAACGTGACCACGGCCATGGGAATGGCCGCCCCGCTGGCGTCCGTGGCGGTTCCGCGCACGCTGCCAAAAGTGGATTGAGCCCCCAGGTTGGCCGGTAGAGTTAATATCGCGAGCGCGAGTGACACCACGCCCATAGTTCTGTTGAGTTGCGAACTCATTTCAGTCCTTTCCGGGACTACGCACGCACACGTATCCCCATGAAGCCGAGACATTCACTTTTCCGGGACTACGTACGCAGAAGTTCCCCGTGAAGCCGAGACGTTCCGTTTTAAGGTAGATTCCGCAGACCTCAACGCGGAGGATGGATATCAGAGGAAGTATACTCGGAGGGAATCCAAGAAGGCATAAAAAGTTCCTCAAAACCGCTCGAATTTCGAGAAGCGAACCGGCAGCCTTTAGGCGACAGGAGCTTAGGGGCCGCTCAGTTGGTCTTGCTGAGCTCGTCCTGCCGGGCGCGCATTTCAGCCTGCGCTTCGCGGTGAAGATCGCTCATCTTGGCGCCGGACGCGACCAGAGCAATGAGGCCGACCAGCAGGAGGGGCACCGTGACGCCGGCAAAAAGAATACCCGCAAAGCGCCGCGCCATATCACCGGGAATGCCAAACAACGTAAGAACCAGGGTGGAAACCACCTGAAACAACCCGATATTGCCGGGCGCTTGGGGCAGAACTCCACCCAGCCGGAGCAAAACCATCAGCGTCGCGGCTTGCGACCACAAGACGGTCTGAAATCCATAGGCCTGCATGAGCGCATAAATGGGAACAATCTGAAGCAGCAAATAAGGAACACTGGCCACTGCGGAAAAGTAGAGGAAGCGCGAGTGACCGATGCGATGCAGGTCCTCGATGAACGCGTGCGCCCAAGAGAAAAGCGGCACGTCCAGGAGTTTGTCCAGCGTCTGTTCGCGCCAGTACATCGCCACGGCGAGCAACGCGGCGCAGATCACGATGAGCACCGCCAGCGAGATGCTGCCGGTGGTGATGATCCCGATGCCCCGGGCCTGGCCGCGGGTCAAAGGAAAATGCCGGATATACCGCAACGAAATCACCAGGCTGGCGATCAGCAACACGCCATCGAACACGCGCTCGATCAACGCCGACGCCATCGTCACCGAGATCGGAACCTTGCTCCACCGCGCCATGAGGAAGCAGCGAATCAGTTCGCCGGCATGCAGCGGCTGGACCTCGTTGGCAAACAGGCCCACGAACACCGCGCCGGTTGAAGTCCACGGAGATACGGGGGCGACAGGCAACAGCAGCAGGCTCCAGCGCCAACCCTGGATGATATAGACCAATACGTCCGCAATGGCGGCGACACTCACCCAGCGCCAATCGAGCTCACGCACGTCCTCCAAGAGCTCGGGCCAACTGACGCTATTGATCCACCACACCAGACAGGCCAGCGAGACCACCAAGGTGACCGTCAGCAGGATGCGCTTGCCTCGCTTCGATTCCGGAGGAGGGACAGACATGATCTTCCAGCCACCATAATAAACCGCGCGGGGCTTTCGCTGGCGCTCATGGGCTAACGCAAGTAGAACAGGCTGAGGCGCGGCAGGCCGGCAAACTCCAGCAGGCGCCGCTCCAGGTACTGTTTCTCCAGCATCGCCAGCTGATCGGCGGTCATTTTACCGCGATACGGACGCAACTCGAGATCCAGCTCGCGGCGCGCGCGCACCAGGTCGTCGTCGGACTGCCGGGAGCGCGCCAGCGCGATCATCTTTTCTTCGAGTGCGGTGAGGCGCCGCTCCAGATCCTCCAGGTCGCGATAGAGGACGTCGGACTCGGAGGCCAGCTGGGTCAACGTTTCTGCGATGCCGTCATAACCCGGTCTCTGGCGAAGCTCTACCGCGTTCGCGTTGAGGTAGGCTTGCAGGTCTTCCAGGCTGAACGGAGCGGCGGACGGTTTGCGCGCACCGGCCGGCTGAGCCGCTCCGGCCATCGCCTGAGCCTCGGCCAGCACGGCCTGCGTGCAGTAGGCCACGGAGTTGACCATCTGCGTCCGGTTTTTTCGGCCGCGCCATTTCTGGAAGGCTGCGTCGATGCCACGCAAGACGGCTTCCAGCGGCACGCCCGCGTTCTTCCACGTTTCCACCAGAGCCCAGTCGAGCGGCGACATGAGGAACAGACTGGTGCCGCGCGCTTTTTGGAAGTGTACCTCAACTTCGGTGAAATAGTTGAAGTAGTTGGCGGGCCAGGCTACTTCTTCCGGTTGCGCCGCCATATGATTTCCAACCCTTCGAGGGTCAGGTCTTCGTTGACCTGCTGCACCAAGCGCGACGCCTTCGCCACCAACTGCGCCTGCCCGCCGGTGGCCACCACTTTGGTCTCGCTGCCGAGCTCCGCGATGGCGCGCTCCAGGATTCCGTCGATCAGGCCGGCGAAGCCATAGTAGAGGCCGGATTGGATGCTGTTCACGGTGTTTTTGCCGATCAGGCGCGCCGGCTGCCGGAAATCCACCATGGGAAGCTTGGCGGTCTTGGCGAACAGCGCGGCGATGGACATGCCAATGCCCGGGCAGATCATTCCGCCGAGATACTCCGCGTGAGCCGACACGACATCGAAGTTGATCGTGGTTCCCAAGTCCACAACGATGGAAGGCCCGCCATAGCGGTGGAAAGCCGCCACCCCGTTGACTACGCGGTCCGCGCCCACCTCGCGCGGGTTGTCATACAGCACCTTCAAGCCGACGTCGGTGTCGGGCGTCACAAACAACGGAGTGGTGTGAAAATAGCGCTCGGACATGGCCGTGAGCGGAGCATCCAGCGTGGGCACTACGCTGGCGATGATGATGCCGTCGACGCGCGCCAGATCGAGAGACGCCAGGGCGAACAGGTTGCGCATGAGGACGCCCCATTCGTCGGCGGTCTGGTCGTGAATGGTCCGCAGGCGCCAACGGCCGATTAAACCGCCGCCTTCGAATGCGCCGATGGTGATGTTGCTGTTGCCCGCGTCCAAAGCTAAGAGCATGGGCGCACTCCTCCCGCCAGGATGACGCTTTCGCGTCCGTCGTCTTGCCGGAGAATGAGGAATCCGGCGTGGTTGAGGCCGGCCGTGGTGCCGCGGAGGACAGAATCGCCGGCATCCACCTGCACGCGGCGGCCGGAGACGTAGCTCGAGGCGGACGAAAACATCCGCAGGATTGGTTCGCGGCCTTCGCGTTCCAACAAGCGGCAGAAACCGTCGACGCTGCGGGCCAGTTCCACCAGCAGCTTTTCGCGCGATTGTAACCGGCCGGTCAGCATGCGAAGCGAAGTCGCCGTTGCGCTCAGTTCTTCCGGGAACGAGGTGTGATTCACATTGATGCCGATGCCCGCCAGGATAGCCGGGCCATCCAGCTCGGTAAGAATCCCGGCGCATTTCCGGGACTGAATGAGAACATCATTCGGCCAGCGCAAGTCGCAGACGATGCCCGTCGCTTTCTGGATCGCTTCGCACGTTGCCAGGCCGAGCGCCAGGGTCACCACGGGCCTTGCACTGGGCTGGAACGGATATCGAAGAATGATAGAGACGTAGAGACCGGCGCCGGGCCCGGAATGCCAAGTCCGGCCCAAGCGGCCTTTGCCGGCGGTTTGTTCTTCCGCGCCGACGATGGTTCCGGAGGCGCAGCCCAAGGCAGCGAGACGGCTGGCCTCAGTCATCGTGGAACCGATTACCGAATGCCATTCAATTTGACGCCCAGGGAGTTCGGAACGCAGACCGGCCAGATCGAAGGGCATGAGCTTCTCAGAGCTGCGCGAGCGCTGTGCGGCTCTTTTCGAGCTGGGCGACATACTCGCCCCGCTTCGACCGCAGCGAATCCACGACGTGGGCCGGCGCGCTGCTCAGAAACTTGTCGTTGGCAAGTTGGCGATCTTTATCGGCGATGAGTTTTTCGAGCTGGTGGATTTCCTTTTGCAGGCGATTCCGCTGGCCGGCGGAATCGATTTCCGGGAGATGCAGCAGGAGATCGAACTCCGGCGTCGAACGCACTGCGCCCGCCAGCGCCATGGGCGTTTCGGTCCGCAAGTCGAGCTTGACGTTCGCCAGCTTCTCGATCACGCTGAGTTCCACGGTCTGCGAGCCGTTGTGGCAGTACAGGACACCCTTCAGTTCAAGCTTCTTATCGAGGCCGTGGTCGGCGCGAAGTTTGCGTGCCGATGTGATCATCTCCTGTAACAATGCCATTTCGCGCTCGGCGGCTTCATCAGTGCTGCCGGCCTGCGGATAAGCGGCCAGCGCGATGGACGTTGTTTCGCCGAAGCGGTGCCACAGCTCCTCGGTGATGAAGGGCATGATCGGATGCTGCAATCGCAGATAGGCGCCGAACACGTTCAGCAGATTGCACCAGTCGTTGGTCAGGCCGGAGTTGGGAGCCTGCCGCAGCTTCTTGATCTCCAGATACCAGTCGCAGAAATCGTGCCAGAAGAACTGCCACAATTCTTCGGCCACCTCGTGATAGCGATGCTGCTCCAGCGCGCGGTTCACGGAGCCTGCGGTGCGGCTCAAGCGGCTGAAGATCCAACGGTCCTCCAGCGTCTCGGCGGTGCCAGCTTGCGGAATACACGGTTCGATGCCCGCGCTTCCCATGTTCATCAGCAACAGCCGCGCCGCGTTCCACATCTTGTTGGCAAACTGACGCGCGGAGTTGAGATGGTCCTCGCTGTACGTGATGTCGGTGCCCGGAGCGGCCGCCTTCAGTAGCCAGAGGCGCGACGCATCCGTGCCAAAGCGCTCGTTGATATCGAGCGGGTCGACGACGTTGCCCTTGGTCTTCGACATTTTCCTTCGCTCCGGATCCCGCACCAGGCCGTGCATATGCACCTGGCGGAACGGAACGTCGCCCGTCAGTTCGATGCCCATCATCATCATGCGCGCCACCCAGAAGAACAGGATGTCGAAGCCGGTGATCATCAGACTGGTCGGGTAATAAGCGCGGAGATCTTCGGTCTCTTGCGGCCACCCGAGCGTGGAGAAGGGCCACAGGCTGGAGCTGAACCAGGTGTCGAGCACGTCCGGGTCCTGCGTAAGCTCCTTGGACATGCAGTTGGGGCACGCCACCGGGGCATCGCGGGCAACCGTGATCTTTTGGCAATTGGCGCAATGCCAGGCGGGAATGCGATGGCCCCACCACAGTTGCCGCGAGATGCACCAGTCGCGAATGTTTTCCATCCAGTTGAAGAAGGTCTTATTCCAATTGTCGGGGACAAACTGGATGCGGCCGTCATTCACCGCCGCCATGGCTTGGTCCGCTAGAGGCCTGGTTTTCACGAACCATTGCGTGGAAATCAGCGGTTCCACGACCGTGCCGCAGCGGTCGCATTTGCTGATGGCCAGGGCGTACGGCTCGATTTTTTCCAGCAGTCCCAGTTTTTCGAGATCCGCCACGACGCGCTGGCGGGCTTCGAAGCGATCCAGCCCCGCGTAAGGACCGGCCTCGGCCGTCATGCGGGCGTCTTCGCCGATGACCTTCACTTGAGCCAGGTTATTTCGCTTGCCGGCTTCCAGGTCGTTGGGATCGTGCGCGGGCGTCACCTTCACCACACCCGTGCCGAACTCGGGGTCTGCCACCTGGTCGAAGATGATGGGGATTTCGCGATTCATCAGCGGCAGAATCACGGTCTGGCCCTGCAGATTCTGGTAGCGCGCGTCGTTGGGATTCACCGCCACCGCCGTGTCGCCCAGCATCGTTTCGGGGCGCGTTGTCGCGACCACGAGAACGCGCGAGCGGTCCTTCACCGGGTAACGGATGTGCCACAGGCTGCCCTGGGTGTCTTCATGCTTCACTTCCAGATCGGACAGCGCGGTGGAGCAGCGCGGGCACCAGTTCACCATGTAGGTGCCGCGATAGATGAGGCCGCGGTCGTAGAGGCGCACGAACGCTTCCAGCACGGCGCGGGAAAGTTCCGGGCTGAGCGTGAAGCGCTCGCGGCTCCAATCGCAGCTGTCGCCGATGCGCTTCATCTGCGAAGTGATCCGGTTGCCGTATTTTTCCTTCCACTCCCAGACGCGGCGCACGAATTCCTGGCGCCCGAGTTGCAGGCGCGTGAGGCCCTCCGCGGCCAGGCTGCGTTCCACCAGCATCTGGGTGGCGATGCCGGCGTGATCGGTGCCGGGAAGGAACAAGGTATTGTCGCCCCGCATGCGATGCCAGCGCGTGGCCGTGTCGATGACGGTGTGGTCGAGCATGTGGCCGATATGCAGCGATCCGGTGACGTTGGGCGGCGGCACCACCAGCGAAAAGCGCGGCCCCGGCGTCCTCGGGTCGGCGTGGAAGATACCCTTTTCCACCCAGGTTTCCGCCCAACGGGGCTCGAACCGCTGCGGCTCGTATGCTTTTTCCAATTCCATGGGGAGACTACCAGTTTAGCAAGCGCCGGTTATTTGACAGCCCGGCGCGGCTCTGCTGTAATGAATGAGAAATAACCTGCCTGCCTTGCTCCTCAGTAGCTCAATGGTAGAGCATTCGGCTGTTAACCGAAGGGTTGTAGGTTCGAGTCCTACCTGAGGAGCCAATCAAATCAAGAACTTCCAGACCACAAAACCCCAGAGCGCAGCCCCGGAAACGGCCACTTTGCCCAATACTTTGCCCATGATCTTTAGCCGGGTGCCCTTACCCGGAATTCATCGACTCGGTCTCGGCCATTCGCGTGGGGCTCACGAACTTCTCTAGGCGCGCCTTTACGCGAGAAAGAAAGCTCGCGACGCAGCCCACGTCGAGCCTCCACAAACTCCAGGTTGGCCCTTGCCTCCTCGATCATGCGCCTGGCGTTCGAGATGCTAGTCGTGCTCGGCTTGCCGGACCAACGCCTGACGCATTATTTCTGTTGTTGCATGGCTGTAGGAGATCGCGGCATTCTCGCGGGGTCTGCCGAAGCGCATCGTACGCGCCGTGCCCCCATCACGAG
>DATJNO010000091.1:0-18171 GCA_035508055.1 Bryobacteraceae bacterium
GTGTGGTTCGTGAGCGGGTCGGCGGGACGGGACAGCAATTTCACCGCGATTCCGGTCAGCGCCGACGGCGGACCCTGTTCCGACGCCAACAGCGTCTTCGGGGGGACGAGTATTTCCTCGTTGAGCGGCCAGAGCACGGTGAATCTCGGCTTTCTGGAGGTTTTCCAGGATAACAGCATAACCCCGGCGTTTCCGTCGGTGAAGCCGGCGCCCCACCTGCGCGTACGGGCAGGATTGCCATTCCACCCAGCGGCGCCGCGTCCACGGGCCACGGGCACGACAGCATCCACGGACAACAGCGCGATTGGCGACTTTGAGCAGGTACAGGGCGCCGAGTTTGCCAATTACGCCAGCTACGAGACGGCTTCCATCGGCAGTTGCGTGGTCTGGCAGTATACGTACACGACCAGCCCGCCGGCGCCGCCCTTCAAATACACGGGGCTGGACGCGGGGACCATTACCGTTACCAACGGAGCTGGTCAGACGGAAACCTTGACGAAAGAGACGATTGTTGAGGCCAGCGGGCTTTATGATGCTGAACTTCCGGACGGATTCATCGGCTCGACCGGCGGGAGCTTCTCGTTCAAGGGCACAGGTGGCAAAGATATCGGGCCGCTCAGCACCTCGGTGAGCATCGGGACTCCGCTGTTTAGTTGGACCGAGTATCAAACGATCACCAACATTACGCGGTCGACGGGCGTCACGGTGCACTGGACCGGCGGAATTCCGGGAACCTATGTGGAGATCTCCGGCTACTCTTCGGACAGCGCGGTGTACGGATATTTCTACTGCCTGGCGCCGCAGTCGGCGTTGTCGTTCACGGTGCCGGGCGCGGTGACCAGCGCGCTGCCGGCCGGATCGGGAGAACTGAGCCTGGACAATATCAGCGATCCGGTGAAGTTCACCGCGACGAACCTGGATATTGGTTTCGCATTTGCCGCCACTCTGTTCGACAACGACACCATTACCTATCAGTAAGCGACTTGATCGGAGGAGACTCGGGGCCGGGGCGCAAGACCCGGCCCCTTTTTGTTTTATTCCATTACCGGGAACGCGAATTGCGGCCAGATGTCCACGGGCAGCTGGGAGGCGGCTTTCAGCGCCGTGGCGAGATCCGCGGGCATTTTGTCGTAGCGGTTGAACCAGGCTTCGGCGCGCG
Source organism: Bryobacteraceae bacterium (assembly GCA_035508055.1). GTDB lineage: Bacteria > Acidobacteriota > Terriglobia > Bryobacterales > Bryobacteraceae > Palsa-89. Next base: position 1,160 of record DATJNO010000091.1, read on the forward strand.
CGCGATCGCCGGTGGCTTCGATGGTGAGCAGTTCCTTCGATAACGACGCGATGGCGGCGGGGATCTTCGCGTAATCCACGGCATATTTGCCGCCCGCGCGTTTCACTGCCTTCTGTTCCAACAGGTAGTTGAACTCCATCATCTCCGCGCGGCCGTGCGCTTCAGCGACGCCATAGCGGACCGTGCGAAAGATACCGGCGACGTAGGACGCGTAGTACTCTTCGGCGCGGCTCTTGGGCAACGCGCCGTGATCCATCAGCCATTGCAAGCCGTACATGCCGACGACATCGGCCTTGGCTTCCTCGAGCGCCGAATACACCGGCCCGATGGCTTCGGTGATGGCGATCTGCTTGCCGCCGGCGTGCGCGTACGCGGGACCAAGGCCGTGCGAGATCTCATGCAGGATGACGGCGGCCATGTAGCCGTCGCCAGAAGCGCGCGCGGCCTGCGCTTCCGGCATGACGTATTTGGCGAGCGGCAGCACGACGTTGTTCACGCGGGCGTCCATGAAATTTTTGAAGAAAATCTTTTTGGTGCCTTTGGCTTCGTGGATGCGCGGATCGTTGGGCAGGTTGTCGGCGACGGCCTGATAGCCATGCAGCAGGTCGCCAGTGCGGAAGGGCGCGTCCACCACTTCCATGGGCGAAGGCTGGCCGTGCTTGGAGGGCCGGTCGGCCGCGGCCAGCGGAAGCGCGTCCTGAATGTCGGGGATGTATTTCTGATAGAGCGCGAGCTTCGCGCTTTCCGGTTCATTGCGGATGAGCACGGCGGCTTCGTAGGAAGTCTTCACGCCCAGCACGTCATCCAGGTAGGTTTCATAGGGTGCGAAGATGACGTCGATTTTGGGATTGCGCAGGTCCACCCAGGCCAGGTCGCTGGGGTAATAGTTGTCCGAGAGCAGCGCGGCGGCGCGCAGGCGCAGGAAACCCGCGAAGGCTTGGTCGTCGCTCAAGTCCGCGGCTTCGCGCAGGAGCTTCGCGGCGGGATCGAGATATTTCCTGAATTCGACGTGATAGGGAATCGCTTCCAGCGTCGTGCCCGGCTTGCCGCCGGCCCAGCGGAGGACGGTGTAGGAGCTGTAGATCGCGTCCTTTTCGGCCGGATGCGCCTTGACGTACGCCTCGATCTGGGCGCGCGTGAGTCCGGGCGGGTAGAGATTGCGGCCAGGCGGGATGGGAGCGGTTCCGGTGAATGGCTTGTTGTCGTCGATCAGATCCCAGCGGCAGCCGTTGATGGCCAGCAGCCGGCGCAGATTGGCGTCCTTGGTGGAGCGGTAGAGCGCGAGCGCCTCCGGATCGCTCTGCTGCCAGTAGATGGATTCCATCAGGCGCGAAGCTGCGACGAGTTTGTCCACCATCTGGCGCTGGTGCTGGTCGAGGCCCTGCGGATTGTAAGGCATCGGGACCTGCTTCCAGCGGTCCAGACGCTGGGCGACATCGGTGGGTTGAATCGCGGCCACCAGCAGGAATACGGGGAGGAACAGGCAGAGGAGTTTCATCTCGCCTCTATTCTAAGCGCGCAGCAGGTCCGCGATTGATTCGACGATCCCGGTCACGCACCGCTGAGCGCTGGTATGCTGCGGGAAGGTGGGAGAAAGCATGCCAACGTCCGATGACGCCGCCCGGCGAAACCTGATCGCCACTCTGGAAAGCCTCGCGGCCACGGCGGCAGGGCATCAAAGCGCCCGCGAGTTCGACAAGGCGGAGGAAACGTACCGCACGATCGTCGGGCTGGCGCCGGGATGGGTGGAAGCCCAGAGCAACCTGGCCACCGTCCTGCACGAACAGGGCAAGCTGGAGGAAGCCGCGGAGCGCTACGAACGAGCGCTGGCGCTTCGGCCGGACTTCCCGGAGATCCTCTACAATCTGGCCAACCTCCGGAAAGCGCAGGGCCGGCTGGAGGAAGCCGCCGCGCAATACGAAAGAGCTCTGGCGCTCCGGCCGGACTACGCCGATGCGCATAATAACCTGGGCGTCGCGCATCAGCAGCTAGGCAGGATCGGCGAGGCCATCGCGCACTACCAGCGGGCGCTGGAGCTCAAGCCGGATTACGCGGAAGCGCTCAACAACCTGGGCGCCGCACTCCTCGATCAGGGTCAATTCAACCAGGCGCTGGGGCTCTGCCAAAAGGCGGTGGCGCTCCGGCCGCATGACCACGAAGCACACAACAACCTGGGAATCGCTCTGCAGCACCAGCAGCGGTTGGACGAAGCGGCCCTCGAGTTCGAGCGGGCCTTGGAGCTAAAGGCCGATTACGCGAAAGCCCACAACAATCTCGGCACGCTACTCAAGGAGAAGGGCCAATTCGCCGAGGCGCGGGCCCATTTCGACGAGGCATTGGCGCGGAATCCCGATTTTGCCGAAGCGCACTACAATCGCGCGGAATTGCTCAAGTTTCGCCGCGGCGATGATCCTCTGAAGGCGCTCGAAACGCTGGCCTCCGGCGGTGTTGCGGGGAACAAACGGATGTATGTGGATTTCACGCTGGCGAAGGCCTTCGACGACCTGGGCGATTACGCGCGCGCGATACAGCATATGCTGGCGGGCAATGCCCTGAAGCGGCGGGAAATCGATTATGACGAAGGCGCGACGCGGAGGCTTTTTCAGTCCATTCGCGAAGCGTTTGACGCGCAGGTTTTCCGGCGGCTTGAAGGCGCGGGAGATCCATCCCGCGTTCCCATTTTCGTATTGGGCATGCCGCGCTCGGGCAGCACGTTGATTGAGCAGATCCTGGCCAGCCATCCGCTGGTGCTGGCGGCAGGCGAGTCGGACAATTTGACCCTGGTCGCCAACGGCGGCGCCGCTCCGTATCCTGCCAGCGTGGCCGGCCTGGACGCCGCCGAAGCGCGCCGCATGGGACAAGCGTACCTGGCCGGCCTGCCGGATCTCGCGAAAGGCAAGACCCGGATCACCGACAAGGCTCCGCTGAATTTTCAGTATGTGGGATTGATCCGCCTGATCCTGCCGCAGGCCCGGATCATTCACACCGTGCGCGATCCGGTGGACACCTGCATTTCCTGTTTTTCGAAGCTGTTCACGTTCGAGATGAAGTTCAGTTATGACCTGGCCGAACTCGGCCGCTACTACCGCTGGTACCACGAACTGATGGCGCACTGGCGCTCCGTTCTGCCGCCGGATGCCGTGCTGGACGTCCGCTATGAAGACGTGGTGAACGATCTGGAGCGGCAGGCCAGGCGGCTGCTGGATTATGCCGGCCTGCCTTGGGATGATGGCTGTCTGAGTTTTCATCGGACCAGCAGGGTGATTACCACCGCCAGCGCGTATCAGGCACGCCAGCCGCTGTTTCGCAGTTCTCTGGACCGCCGGCGCCACTACGAAGCCTACCTCCAGCCGCTGCTCGCGGAACTCGCGGCCAGTAGCGTGTCGCTCGGTTGAATGGTTCACGGGGCTGACGGGAACGGCTTTAGCCCCTCTAATAGTGTCGGAACCAGCTCGGCGACGGTGGGATGAATGTGCATCGCGCGCTGGATCACGGTGTACGGCGCACGGGCGTACATGATGTCCAGAATCGTGTGAATCGTCTCGTCGCCGCTGGTTCCGAGGATCGCGGCGCCCAGGATTTGTTTGCTTGCGGCGTCCACCAGGATCTTCATGAAGCCCAGCGTTTCGCCTTTTTCCTGCGCGCGGCCCACGCGGGTCATGGGCATGGTGGCGATCAGGGCCTTGCGGCTGCCAGCCAGGACCTCGGCACGAACCTCCGCTTCGGTCATGCCGCAGCGGCCGAGCGGCGGATCGACGTACAGAGCATAAGCGCGGATGCGGTCGGAAACGCGGCGCGGATCGTGCTCGAGGAGATTTGCCGCGACGATTTCGAAGTCGTTGTAGGAAGTGTGGGTGAATCCGCCTTTGCCGTTGCAGTCGCCCAGCGCCCAAATGCCGGGCACGTTGGTTCGTAACTGATCGTCCACCTGGATGTAGCCGTGCTCGTCCCGCGTGACGCCGGCGTTCTCCAGGCCCAGATCGTCCGTGTTGGGCCGGCGGCCGACGGCGAGCAGCAGATGTGAGCCCAGGACCTCTGGCGCGCCTTCCTCGCAATCGACGCCCGCGCCGATGCCTCCCCCTTCCTTCCTGAGGCGGATGCACCGGGCATTCAGCCGGAACCGCACGCCCTCGGCCTCCAGATTTTCGCGAATGGCAGCGGAAATGTCTTCGTCTTCGCGCGCGATCAGGCGGGACCTCATTTCGATGACCGTCACTTCGCTGCCGAAGCGCCGGAACATCTGCGCGAATTCCAGGCCGATGTAGCTGCCACCGACGATGACCAGGTGCCGGGGCAGGAAATCGACGTCCAGCATCGAGGAATTGGTCAGATACTTTACCTCGCCGACGCCGGGCAGGTCGGGAATGATGGCGCGGCCGCCGACGTTGATGAAGATCCGGCCGGAAGCCAGCCGGTCGGCTCCGACGCTGACTTCGTGCGCCGATTCAAAGCGGGCGCTGCCCTGGTACACCGTCACGTTCGGCCTGGATCGCAGCCAGTCTTCCACGCCCTTCCGGTGCCCGTGCGAGATGGCATCCTTGCGCGCCTTCACGCGCTGCATGTCCACGGACACGGGGCCGTTCAACGCGACGCCGAATTCCGCCGCGCGCCGCGCCATCCGCGCCGCGTACGCGCTGGCCACCATGGTCTTCGTGGGGATGCATCCGGTGTTAACGCACGTTCCGCCAAAGAACTTGCGCTCGATGATCGCGACTTTCTGGCCCGTGGCCGACAAGCGATTGGCCAGCGGCGGTCCGGCTTGGCCGCTCCCGATAATAATGGCGTCAAACTGGGTTGCCATGCCGCGCCTCGCTTCATTGTAATTCGCGCGCCGCGAGCCGCCGATTACCAAGCACCGCGCTCCAGCGTAGAATCATAATGAATAGGGATAGGGTACCGTGTCGGGAAGTCAATCCATCAGCCTTCCGGTGATGCGCTCGCCCAAGCGAGTGGGCCGTCTGTTCGGCGACCTCAAGGTGCGCCTGAAGCTGATGGTGCTGCACAACCTGTTCTTCCTGATCCTGGCGCTGGCCGTTTACTTTGCGCTCTACCCCTATCTGCCTTACCACGCCAAGAACAACCTGTTTATCGTTCTGGGCGCGATTTACATCTTGGCGGTGCTGGTGCTGGAAACCACCATCATGCCGTTGTACGTCTACCGGCCGCTCAAGCTGATGCTGGACGCCGACCAGGCCACCCAGCATGGCGATCGCGACCACGAGCTGATCGATGAAGGCTTGATTTTACGCGACGAGATCGGCCAGATCATGCGCTCGCGCAACGCCACCGTGGTGGACCTGCGCAAACGCGAGGAAGATCTGGAGGAGGCGCTGCGCAAGCTGGAAGCGCAGGACCGCCTGGTGAGCCTGGGCCTGCTGAGCGCCAGCGTGGCGCACGAATTGAACACGCCGCTGACGGTGCTGCAAGGCTCCATCGAAAAGCTCACCGAAACCACGCACGACCCGGCGACGCTGGAACGGCTGGCGCGCATGCTGCGCGTCACCCAGCGCATCCTCAAGATCAGCGAGAGCCTGGTGGACTTTTCGCGCGTCCGCAAGCAGCGCATGGAGCCGGTGCCGCTGCGCCAGCTGATCGACGAAGCCTGGAGCCTGGTGGCCATCGACGGCAAGGCCGCGCAGGCCCACTTCGCCAACCACATCGGCGCGGGCGATGTGGTGATCGGCAATTCCGACCGGCTGGTGCAGGTGTTCGTCAATCTGCTTCGCAACGCGCTCTACGCCATCCGGCCCCTGGGCCACGTAACGGTGAACGCGCGCCGGCTCAGCCGCAACTCGCAGGGCTGGATTTCCGTCACAGTGGAAGACGATGGCCCCGGCATCCCTCCCGATGTGCTCCCCGACATTTTCGAAGCGTTCGTCTCCAGCCGCCTGGACGCCAAGGGAACCGGGTTGGGGCTTACCGTCGCGGAGGGCATCGTGCATCAGCACGGCGGAACAATCGCGGCTGCGAACCGCGCCGAGGGCGGAGCCTGCCTGGAAGTGACTCTGCCGGCGTCGGCGCCGAAGCGGCCGGAAGGACAATCTGTACCATGAAACCTGTATCGGAACGAAGCCCCGAGCCGGTGGTTCAAAGCGGCCTGGTGGACCTCGCCATTCTGGACGACGATCCGGACTTCTGCAATTACCTCGAAGACGCGCTGAAGGACGACGGCGTGTATGCCATCCGCACCTTCGGCCATCCGGGCGAACTGTTCGACGCCTGCGAGCAGCGGCTGCCCGACATCGTCCTGCTCGACATGAAGATGGGCGAATTCAAGGGCGACAAGGTGCTGGAGCAGCTACAAGCCGCTTATCCCGGCCTGTGCGTCATCATCATCACCGGCTATCCGTCGCTCGAAGACATGCGCGCCACCTTCAAAATGAAGGTCTTCGACTACATCTCGAAGCCCTTCTCGCTGGCGCAGCTCCGGCAGACGCTGCATAACGCCATCGAAAAATTCGGGTTCGGCCGCATGGCGCAGGACCGGCTACGGGAACGGCTGGGGCATCAGATCAAAATGTTGCGCGTGGAGCGCGACTGGTCGCTGAAAGATCTGGCCGCCGCCACCAAGCTCAGCATCTCGCAGATCAGCTCCATCGAGCGCGGAGCGAACCTGCCCAGCGTGGAGAGCCTGCTGGCCATCTGCCGCGCCTTCGACAAGCGGCCCTCGGAAGTGCTGGCGGCGATCGAGTTCTGAGCGGCATGCGTTCCACCGCCGAAGCGCTCGGCTTGGTGCGTGAATTCGCGGCCGCGCCCGAGGAGGAAAAAAGCCGCGAGCTGATTCTCTCGCTGCTGGAATATACGCAAACGCCGTTTTCACGCCACCAGTTTCATCCCGGCCACATCACCTGCACTGCCGTGGTGAGGCATCCCGAGCGCGACGCCGTGCTGTTGATGTTTCATCACCGGCACCAGCGCTGGCTGCTGCCGGGCGGACACGTCGAGGAAGAAGACGCCACGCTGGGCGACGCCGCGCGGCGCGAAGCGATGGAGGAGACCTCGGTTCGCATCGCACCCGGGGCCGCGGCGCTGCTGGCCGGGATGGATGTGCACGGCATTCCGGCCCGCAAGCGCGAGCCGTTTCACCTGCATCACGACCTGGTGTTCGCGTTTACGGCGCAATCCGAGGCGCTCGAAACCTCCGAGGAAGCGCCCCGGGTGGCCTGGTGCGGGTCAACCGAATTCGACCGCTATCAGACGCCGGCCAGCATCCGCCGCGCGGCCGCCCGGGCCCTGGAAATCAAAAGCCGGTGAGTACTCGGAGGAAGATACTCACCGGCTGACAGGCCACGCTTTCGCGGGACGGCCTGCCAAACTCAAGGGAAATTGTGGAGAGGCCGGAGCCTCAAAGGTTTCTGTGTTAAAGACGCGGAACGCGAAGCTCAGGTTTCCGGCAGCCTGGCGTTAGAACGGCGGCGCAGTAACTCCTCCACTTTGGCGAGCAACGCCTGAGGCAGGAAAGGCTTCTGCAAGAACGCCGTGCCCGTTTCCAGCGCTCCGCGGTGCAGCAGAGCATGGTCGGTGTAACCGGAGATATACAGCACCATCATGTCCGGACGGGATTGCGCCAGGCGATCGGCCAGCTCCGGGCCGTTCATTTCGGGCATCACCACGTCGGTTACCAGCAAATCGATACTGCCGGCATGTTGCTCGGCCAGCGCCAGGGCCGCACGGCCGTTGCCGGCGGCGAGCACTGTGTGGCCGGCTTCCGACAGCATGTCCTCGGCCAGAAGACGCAGCGGGGCTTGGTCTTCGACCAGCAGAATGGTCGCGCTGGGCGCGGGTGGCAGATGGGCCGCGGCCGGCGTGGGCGCGACCGGCTCCGGCACGGGGCCGGCTTCCGGCAGATAAATCTTGAAGGTGGTGCCATGGCCGGGTTCGCTGTAGACATCGATCCAGCCTCCGTGTTGCTGCACGATGCCATACACGGTGGAGAGCCCCAGCCCGGTTCCCTTGCCGGTTTCCTTGGTGGTGAAGAACGGCTCGAAGAGATGGGCCTGCGTCTCGGCGTCCATGCCGCTGCCCGTATCGGAAACCACCAGCAACGCATAGCGGCCGGCGGGGCGCACGCCATGGCGGCCCAGGTCCTCGCGCTCGCGTTCCACCGGACGCGTTTCGATGGTCAACTTGCCTCCGTCCGGCATCGCATCGCGCGCGTTTACGGCCAGGTTCATAAGCACCTGCGTGAGCTGGCCTTCATCGCCCCGCACCGGGCAGGCGGCGGCCGGCGGAATGAACGCGATATCGATGTCCTCTCCCAGAACCCGGACCAGCATGCTTCGCATGGCCGTCACAACGGCCGAGAGATCCAGAACGTGTTGGACGTGAACCTGCTTGCGGCTGAACGCCAGCAGCTGCGCGGTCAGAGTAGCGGCGTATTCGGCCGAGCGCTGGATCTCGGACAAAGTGCGCTGCAGCGGATCCTCCGCGGCCAGCCGTCGCTGCGCCACATCGGTGTAGCCGAGGATCACGGTGAGCAGATTGTTGAAGTCGTGCGCGATCCCGCCTGCCAACCGCCCGACGGCTTCCATCTTCTGGGAGTGCCGCAACTGTTCTTCCAGGAGCTTGCGCTCGGTGACGTCGGTGGCCAGAACCAGCCAGGCCGGTGCGGAATTGAATTGGATTTCCCGAAAGCGGACTTCGGCGTAAATCGATGGGCCGTTCTTGCGGAAGTGCTGCTCCAGCACAGGCTGGGGAAGACCGTCGAGTCTTGCCGGCAGCTCGGCTCCTCCGGCCAACCGATGAGCTGTCATGGCGAGAAACTCGTCCCGGGAATATCCGTACACTTCGGCCGCCGCCTGATTCACCGCCAGGAACCGGGCGCTGGCTGGATCGCGCACCCACATCGGCAGCGGATTGTGCTCGAACAGAAGCCGGTAGCGCGCTTCGGCATCGGCCAGCCGCTCGTTGGCCTCGCGCAGCATCTGGTTGGAGCGTTCCAGATCGCGCGTGCGCTCAGCCACCCGCTGTTCCAGTTCGTCGTTCAAGCGCGAAACTTCGTCCTGCGCTTTCCTGCGTTCGGCGATCTCGCGCACCAGTTTCTCGTTGGCCGCGCGCAGCTGCGCGGGGCTGGGCAAAGCGATCGCCTTGGGGACCAGGCCGACCAGAATGATCGCCGTGGGCAGCGACGCCAGCGCCGTGATGGCCTTCACCACGCCTTCCAGGCGGTACACCGGATGCCAAAGCGTCAGGATCGCCAGCCAATGCGTGGTACCGCAAGATAGAATGAACACCCCGAACAGCGTGAACATCCAGTGATACGCCAGGTCGCGCCGGGCCCGCACCAGAGCCACCAGCATCACCGGGATCATGTAATAAGAGAGCGCCGTCACGGCATCGGAGCTGACGTGGAGCCAGAGTATGTCCGGCCGCCAGCCAAAGCAGAAGCCATGCGGCATGAAGTCCGATTCAAACAGCTGACGAAAGAACTCCAGCATTTCTGAGCGACACCTCCGGCGTGGTTTGCGCCGGGCGTTAGCTGCCAAGGCGGGTAGGGCAGCAGGCGCTGCCTCATCCATTGTCCTCAAGGCGGCGGCGGGCGGCAAGCGCGGCCTTGCTAGAGTGGAGGCGTGGATGGGGTGTTGGTAGTGGACAAGACGGATGGTCTGACGTCGCATGACGTCGTCAATCGCGTGCGCCGCCTGGCGAATACGCGCAAGGTCGGGCATCTGGGTACGCTGGATCCGATGGCTACTGGCGTCCTGCCGCTCGTGATCGGGCGCGCGACGCGCCTGGCGCGGTTCTTCTCGGCGGGAGAAAAAAAATACGAAGGACGCATCCGCTTTGGATGGGCCACCGACACCTACGACCGGGACGGAACGCCCGTTTCCACGCCCACGGAACCGCGCTTCACGCGCGCGGAACTGGAAGCTGCGCTGTCTCAATTTCGCGGGACCCTGCTCCAGACGCCGCCGCAGTTTTCGGCCAAGAAAATCGCGGGAACGCCCGCCTACCGCATGGCCCGCAAGGGGGTCGCCGTGGAGTTGGCGCCGGTGGAAGTTCAGGTGTTCGCTCTGGACCTGCTCGAATTCGACGGCGCCGTGGCTCATATCGGCGTTCGTTGCTCGCCGGGAACCTACGTGCGCAGCATCGCTCACGATGTGGGCCAGGTTCTGGGCTGTGGCGCATTTCTGGAAAGCCTGCGCAGGACCGCGTCGGGAGAATTCAACGAGAGCCAGGCCCGGACTCTTGAAACCTTGCAGGAATTGGCCTCGGCGGGCCGCTTGGCGGACGCCGTCATTGCCGTCTCGCGCCTGCTGCCGCAATTCCCCGCCGCTTCGGTGGACGCGCTGACGGCCGGACAAATTCGCCAGGGCAAGGACTTCCGTATTTCGCCGTTCGTGGATCGCGGCGGCGCCCGCTATGTGAAGGCCATCGGCCCCGATGGCGAGTTGATCGCCATCGGCGAAGCGCGGCTCGCCCACCTCTACCATCCCGTTTTGGTCTTGTAACCGATCGAATGAAGCAAGTTTAATACCGGCCCGCGTGGCGCAGCCGTTTGTTTGGTTTATGATGCAAGAGTGCGGCATCCTCTCGCGATTGTGCTGATGGTTGCCCTGTCGTTGTCCGGCTTCGCGGGCTGGGCTCAGGAGGCCGCTAACACCCCTAAACCGGACGAGACCAAGAGCGAACCGAAGTACGATGACACATTTTCCGGTCCGGTCGTCGAGCTGACTGCAGACAAGATCACGGTCTCGCGCAGCATCCTCGGCAAGCCCGCCCAAAAGCACACGTTTTTGATCAAGCCGGACACGCGCATCGAAGGGAAACTGAAGGTGCGCGCCAAAGTCACCGTGGGTTTTGTCGTCACCGGCGAAGGCGACATCGCGCGCTTGATCGTGGTTCGTACCACGCAGCGCACAGGAAAAAAATAGTTACTTCTTCGCCTTCCCTTTCTTCTTTGCGGTCCATCCTTCTTTGACAATTTGCCGCGCCCGGCCCAGCGCCAGGGCGCCCCTGGGCACCCCTTCGGTGATGACGGAGCCGGCGCCGATATAGCTTTCGTCCCCGATTTCGACCGGCGCGACCAAGGTTGCATTGCTGCCCACGAACGCCTCCGCGCCGATGTGCGTGCGATGCTTGTGAACTCCGTCGTAGTTGCACGTGATGGTTCCCGCGCCGATGTTGGCGCTCGCGCCGATGGTCGCGTCACCCAGGTAGGCCAGGTGATTGGCTTTCGCGCCCGCGCCGAACCGGGTGTTCTTCAGCTCCACGAAATTGCCGATCCGCGATCCGGCGCCCACGCGATTGCCGCCGCGCAGCCGGGCGAAGGGCCCGATATGGGCGCCCGCCTCGACGTGCGAATCGGCCAGGGAGGTGAAAGGCTCGAGTTCGACTCCATCTTCCAGCGTCGAGTCTTTGACGATGGAGCACGAGCCCACGCGGCAGTCTGCACCGATCTCGCTGCGGCCCAGGATCTGCGCGAATGGCTCGATCACGGAGTCAGCGCCGATTCGCGCCTCGCCATCGATGGTCACGGTCTCCGGCTTTTCGATGGTCACGCCCTCCAGCATCAGCTCGCGGACTTTGCGCTCGCGGAAAATGCGGTCCACGCCGGCCAGCTCGATCCGCGTGTTAATGCCCAGCAACTCGGCCGCGTTCGGTACGTCCATCGCGGACACGGAGTGGCCGGCGCGGTGGAAGATCTCGACGATGTCGGTCAGGTAATATTCGCGCGCGGGATTATTGGGCCGGATTTGCGGCAGATGCTTCCATAGCAGGCCGGCGCGGAAGCAATAGATGCCGGAGTTGATGACCTGTATCGCGCGCTGTTCGGCCGTCGCGGCCTTCTGCTCCACGATCGCCAGCACTTCGCCGCGCCCGCCTAGAATCACGCGGCCGTAGCCGCTGGGATCGCCCAGGCGCGTGGTGATCAACGTGGCCCCCGCTTTTCCCGCCGTCTGCTTCCGGACCAGCTTCGCCAACGTCGCGGGGGAGAGCAGCGGGCAATCGCCGTACAGCACCACGACCAGCCCGGTATCGGAAGCCAGCGTCTTGCGGCAAGCCAGCAAGGCGTGCCCCGTGCCCTTCTGCTCGCGCTGCCGAACGAAGCGGACGCCCGTGGGAGCGAGCAGCGCCTGCACTTCTTCGGCCTGATGCCCGACCACCACGTGAATGTCCGCGGGCCTGGCGATGGTTTGCGCCGCCGCGACCACGTGTTCGATCAGCGCCCGGCCGCCCGCGCGGTGCAGCACCTTCGCGCGTTTGGACTTCATGCGCGTGCCCAGGCCGGCGGCCAGAATCACTACTTTTACCCGGGAGTTCATTCTGCTCGGGCCAGGACCGGAACTCTCCGCCGCGCCGCGCGTCCCCGCCGGGCCAGTTCCATGGCCACCTCGGCCGTGGCCCGCCGGTCATGCCGGACTGTCGCGCCTTCCGCCAACAGATCCGTGGCGACGATTTGCAGGCCCATCTCGGCCAGCCGGTCGACGTCGTTCACTACCGGGCGCGCTTCCTCGGCGGCGTACTTGCGCCTTTGGCGCGGGCTGACCGGGCGCGTGTTCACCACCGCGACATCCAGGAAGGACATTCCCGCCTGGCGATGGATGGCGTCCACGTGATCGGAGGCGCGGAAGCCGGTGGTTTCGCCCGGCTGCGACATCAGGTTCACGAAATAGGCTTTCAAGGCTCGGCTGCGTCGAATGGCTCGCGGAATACCTTTCACCAGAACGTTGGGGACGACGCTGGTGAACAGCGATCCAGGGCCCAGCGTGATCAGGTCGGCCTCCTCAATCGCCGCCAGCGTTTCGGGCAACGGCATGCAGATTCGCGGCCGCAGCCGCAACTGGCGGATGCGCGAACGGCTTTTTCCGATCCGGGTCTCCCCCTTGACGATACGCCCGTTCTCCAGCTCCGCCTCCAGCACTACGTTGGCGTCGGTCGAGGGATAAATGCGCCCCAGGCTGGCCAATACTTCCGAGGAGACTTTCACCGCGCCCACAAAGTCGCCCGTCAGATTGGTCAGCGCGGTGAGGAACAGGTTACCAAAGCTGTGGCCTTTGAGGCCCCGGCCCTCCGAGAAGCGGTACTGAAACAGGCGGGAAAGCAGGCCGTCGTCTTCCGACAGGGCCACCATGCAGTTGCGGATGTCGCCGGGCGGCAGCACGTCGAATTCCCGACGCAGGCGCCCGGAACTGCCTCCGTCATCGGTCACGGTGACGATGGCGGTAATCTCCACTTCGCGGGGTTCCTTGGCGTACCGCTTCAGGCCATGCAATACGCTGGAAAGCCCGGTCCCTCCTCCGATGGCGACGATGCGCAGCGCTTCCATCCTCTATAGCATCGCAGGTTCCCTGCCATCCACGGCGTAGCCCATTGTTACCAGTTTGCATAGAACCGGCGCTAGGAACACAGTACGGGTATGCCTCGGAAAATCTCAGAGGAGAACGCGGCGGACTGTGACGCTCAGGCGGCGGGTTGGTCGTCTTCTTCGTAGACGGGCACGGACTCAAGATCTTCCGCCTCGAATACCTGGTCGCAATCCAGGCATCGAACGTAGTCGACTCCGTCGCGCCGCGCTAGGATCTCGGTACGATCATGCTTGCAGGGCTGCATAAGAAATAAAACAGATTATCCCCATTCTAAGCACGCCGATTTGGTTGTCAAGCCCCCGGGGGGCGGGCTAGAAGCCTATTTTCGGTGCGGGCATTTACCCAGCCCTGGGGTCGGCACGAGGGCCGGGTAGTCCGGACGGATTCGGGGTACTACGGGGATCACGGGAGATCACAACAATTCCATGCTAAAATGTTCCTGGTGCCGGACTTCGACACACTGCGGGTCGAACGGTTCAAGCAAGCGACCCAAGCCAAGTTGCGCGACATCCGCTGTCCCGACCACCATCAGCCGCCTCGCCTGCGCTTTCGCGGCGCTTCCTTGCGCGATATCAGCATTTCCCTAAGCGGATGTTGTTCCAAAGTGATGGAGTTGGCCAACGCGCGGCTCGCTTCCGTCAGCGGCCCCGGGCCAAAATGCGCCGGACCCCTTCCTGAAACATTTCAGGACGCGTGAGCAGACTCAGCACCAGGAACGCTTCGCGCTCGAAGTCGAAGAAGAAGCCGGGCTGCGCCAGCACGCCGCCGGCCTCGAGCAGGCTCAGCACCCATTCCTCCTCGCTGTGAATCTTAGGCGCTTCGAGAATCGCGTACCAGCCGCCCTCGGCCGCTAAAAGATCCCAGGGCGAAGCAGGCCCGATCTGGCCGGCCAGGAACGCCCGGTTTTCGCGGACGCGGGCCAGGAGCTGCCCTTGCACCTGCCCACGCGAGGCGAGTAGAGCGGACGCGGCCCATTGTACCGGCGTGCCCGCCGAGAGATAGGTGTCGGCGATCAGCTCCAGACGTTCGAAAGCTTCGCGGCGACCGCCGGCGGGGCCGCCAACGGCGATCCAGCCGAGCTTCATTTGCGGCAGACCGGCGATTTTCGAAAGCCCGCTCAGGCAGAACGTCAGCACTTCCTCGACGCCCGCCAGGGTCCTGACGCGCTGCGGGTCGTCTTCAAACGCGTAGTCGCAGAAGACTTCGTCGGAAACCAGCGCCAGGTCGTGATCGCGGCACAGGCGCACGAGCTGGGCCAGTTCGGTCCGCTTCAAGAACGAGCCGGTCGGATTGTTCGGATTCACCAGCACGATGGCGCGGGTGCGCGGTGTGACGGCGTGCGTGAGCGCATCCAAGTCGATCGCCCATCCGCCGTGATGCAGGAGCGGATATTGGACCGCGCGGACTGACTCGAGAGCGGCCAGGAACTCGAACAGCGGATACGACGGCCGGGGCACCAGGACCTCGTCGCCCGGGTCGGCCAGCAGCTTGAACACGAACTCGTATGCTTCGCTGGTGCTGGCGGTCAGAAGGATCTGATCCGGCGCGACGCGGCCAGCATAGTACCGCGAGACTGCCTCGCGAGCCGCCGGGATCCCCGCCGGTGCCGGCTCATAGCGTAGAGACCGCGGATCGGCTAAAGCCCCCAGGATCTCTGCCTCGGGATATGTAAACCCGGCTGCGGTCGGGTTCGATTCCGTAAGATCCAAAATGGCCGCCCCTGCCGCACGCTTTTCCTGAAGCAGGCGCGCCAGCGGGTTGGGAGCCAGATTCCAACCGAGCCGGGAAGAAAACATAAAGGCGGGTAAGCAGCTAACTTACCACGCCTCTTGCCCCTGACTAGCAAAACTACTAGTTCGAGGGAATGTTGCTCCGGGTCTGCGAAGTGCTTCGGTTCGTGCCGGTGCGATGCGACTTGCTGCGATTCCGGTTCACGGAACTGCGCGAATGGTGGGAGCTGGAACGGTTCTCACTGTGGTCGGATCGGGCGAAAACAGCCGATCCGGTGCCGAGGGCGAGCGCGAGAAGACTGGTCAGAAAGATTCTCATGCACTCTAAGTGCATGCCGTGCGCGAAAGATCGCATTCCAATTACGCGATCGCGAACGGGAACGGGTTGCCGTCTTCGCGCGGCATACGTTTGGGCGGTACGATGCGAGCCAGAGGAACGCTGACCAGGCTTTGCGAGCTCTCCCACGGGGCGGGGAAGAGCCGGAAGCTCGCGCCCTCGCCCGCGCCGTCCAGACTGGCGGCTTCCTGCGGCGTCAGGAAGCCGATCAGGTACACAACGCCGTCGGCCGCTTTGTGGACCTCGAAGGCGTGATAGGACTCTTTGGCGAACAGTGGCACGGCTTCGTGTCCGGGCGCGTACGCAAAGCCGTACACGCCGGCCGGTAGCGCGTGGACGCTGGCGCCTTCTTCCGCGGGCTGCAGTTCACGAACCTGGTGGCTCGCGCGCAAAGCTTGGATGCCCGCGGCCGCGGCTTCGGCGGGCGGCTGGGATTGCGGAGAAGCACTCATAAGAACGTAGAAGAGTAATAAAATAACACAAGGAAATCCGCACATGCCAGTTATCACGAACGCCCCCGCCGAGCCCGCCGTCCAGAGCCTGCCGGCCGTCCCGCTGACGCTGGAAGGGTCCAGCATGCTGCATCAGATGCTGCGCGTCCGTTGGACCGCCTGGAAGACTTTGCCGGAAGCGCAGCGGTCGGAATTGGCTCAGGAAGCTTCCCTCGCCCTGGCTCAAATGGAGCGCAACACCGGCGGCCAGAGCGCGGCGTTCACGCTGCTGGGACACAAAGGCGATTTGATCCTGGTGCATTTCCGGCGCTCGTTCGACGAGTTGGGCGAAGTGGAGCGGCGGCTGGCGGGTCTCGGGCTGTGGGATTATCTGGAGCCTACGACTTCGTATCTTTCGGTGGTGGAACTGGGGCTGTATGAGTCGAGCCTCAAGACCTATGGCGCCCTGGCCGAGCGCGGCATTGCGCCGTTTTCGCCGGAGTGGCGGGCCGAGATTGAAGAGGTAATGGCCCGCTCGCGCGAAGCCATGGCGCCGCGGCTGTATCCCGACATGCCTCCGCACAAGTATCTGTGCTTCTACCCGATGGATCGCAAGCGCGGCGAGTTGAAGAACTGGTACCGTCTGCCGATGGCCGAGCGGCAGCGCCAGATGCACGAGCATGGCATGGTGGGCCGCCGCTACGCCGGCGAAGTGAAGCAGATCATCTCGGGCTCCATCGGCTTTGACGATTGGGAGTGGGGCGTGGACCTGTTCGCCGACGATCCGCTGGTCTTCAAGAAGTTGATCTACGAGATGCGCTTCGACGAAGTGAGCGCCGATTACGCGCTGTTCGGCACGTTCTACGTGGGCATCCGGTGCCCCGCAGGAGAACTGGAACGCTGGCTGAGCATTTAGTGAGCCTTGGCTAAATCGGCCGCAGCGCCTACCGCATCGCCCATTGCCTTCTTTGTCACGCTGCGATTCTTATACGCGTTGGAGTAAGCCGGATTGATCCGGATTGCTTCGTTAAGGTCGGCGAGCGCGTGCTGGTAATCACGCAGTAGCAGATAATCGAAGCCGCGGGCGTTATAGGCCAGCGCGAAGTCCGGCTTGAGCTGGATGGCCTGTGTCAGCTCGGCGATTGCTTCGGTGTACTTGCCGGCTTGTGTGAGCGCGCGCCCGCGCCGGTTGTGCTCTTCGGCG
>DATJNO010000092.1:0-10191 GCA_035508055.1 Bryobacteraceae bacterium
TGCCGGAAGCAGCAAGGTAGGAACCAGCCATTGTGCGTGCGACATGTATATAACTTTAGCTTGCGCAATGCAGAAACACATCTAGTGGTACACCAACTTGGAAAAAGAGGCGGATCACCCTGCGCGACGATGTTGAGAGCAATGAGCTCTTTCCTTCAAAATTGCCGGCTGCGACCGCACCGGTAATGATGTCCGCCGTAATCGAATTTCAGAAAGATCAGCTTGAGCGCGTTGCCGAAGTAGAAGCCAAGGAATAGCAGGCCTATTCGCCGCGTTTTTCACCCGAAGATCCCGCAAATACGCTTCGACCATCGGCCAACGTTACTTTCTTCGCATTCGCCAGATTGGAGTGGTCTTTGGCCGGGTAGCCTTCGACCGTCACCTGATCGCCGGTCTTCAGCGAATCTTGCCGCCATCCTAGGTGGCGCAAGATTAGCGGCGGCCCAAGTTCGATATTCCAATTGACAACTTCGCCTTGATCGTCCTTAACATCCACGTAGAAATGAACGTGTGGGTTGGTCCACTCCACTTTGGTGACCGTACCGCTGACTTGAACTGGCTTATCGCTATCGTACTCCGCGGCGAACGAGTGGTGCGCGTATGCAGGCGAGCGCGAGATTACGAGCGCCAGAGACAGGATCAATATATGCACTTCGTATCTCATTGAGTTTGCTCTCCTTCAGACGCGTGCTCGGCTAGTTGGTGTTCACGTGCTCGCGGTATTGATTATTCTCCGCGCAAACGTACTCCTCTACTTCCTCGTCAGGCGAGAAGACATTTACGATCTTGGTCTGGAACGGTGCCCGAAAGCTTCCTGGATCATCATATGTGGTTTCCACTTCTAGGTGACCCAGATCCGGCCGCCGCAACCGGTCAGTGATATGCAGCTTACCGGTATGCGGAAACATATTCAGCCATGTTTTATCATTCAACCCCAGCGTATCGATGACCAGCGTGTCGCCTTCCCATTTGCCAATCGAATATCCCTGCCATGATGATTCCAGATCCTTCGGGAAACTGCGTCCGTCAAGGTAAACCTGATGGCTGGCGATCACATCGTCGCTTCTAAGCGTCACCAGGAGCTTGGGAGTCTGGACGATTTTGATAGGCCACCGAGCCAGGAATCCCGGGAGCTCCGGCAGGCATCGAGCGGAAGGCTTATCTTTATAGTCATTGAGTACGCGTTCGCGGAATAAAGCTCTTGCCCACGGCAGTAGATCTGGTTGTTGCGAACGGCCCCCAACGGACGTAGGAGATATCAGCCAGACGCCTGAAAAGTCCGGCTTCCCATCCGGAGTTCTAGGCGCAGGCCCTTCGGGAGGAGGCGGCTTTTTAGAAAGAAGCTCAAACAACGCCGGCATTTCTCCAAGTGTGGCCAACATACCGGCATTCGACGCAAGCTGAATCTGCAAGGCTGACGGCTGGCCTGCGCCAATCACGACGCCCCTACGCACAAAAGGCCGGTACTTGGCATCGATAACGAAGATGTCGTACTTTCCGGGCGGTAGTTGCACAAGAGTGTATTCGCCCTTGGCCGAGCTTACGGCCTTGTAATCAGTCCCGGTTTCGGTGTTCCTGGCTTCGACACTTACACCCGCCGCCGGTGCGTGCGCCGGGTCGAAGACGGAACCCGAAATGGAGCCGGATCTAGTTTGGCTAAAGGCCAGGATACAACAGCAGAGACCGCCGACAATTGGCAGGAAACGCATCTGAAACCCGACCGCCACGGGCATTATACAACGGTGTGCGAAAGCGGGCTTGGCTCCGCAACGTCAACAATGTGAAGCTGCAAATCACTCGCCAGCCGCGCCGAATGCTGCGTTCTGATTCGATTAATGCCTGTCCCGCGTTCAAGTCCTGGATCACGCGCCACCCTTCCAAAGCTGCCCCTGGGGCGTGTTCACGGTCCTGCCGCATAGCTCTTTACGAGTGTCCGACGATCCACTCCGAGACCTCACCCAGCACAGCCTCAACGCACACGAAGTGCAGCAGCGGCGAGATGTTCACCTTGCAGCGGCTGAAGCTGCCGCCTTCGCCGTACAGATGCCTGGCCACAACCAATGTGATCGAGAGTCCGCAGAGCGGTGTGGCGCGCCGCACGGCGAACGTCACGCGGTGGCGGGATCGGAGATGGTGGAGCGCTGGGTCGCTTCGGCCTGGCTGCTCAAAGGCGAACAACTTCCGCAAAATCGATGGCCATCGAGATCTGTGGGCGTTGTCACGATCTTGGGCCTCAATCTCTACTTCAGCCAATCGCAGGAGAAGCTAGCTTAAAATAAACTGGTTGCTGTTGCCAGCCTTCAGCTACGGTTGGGATACCTCCGGATGGACGCGTGATCCAAATTTCCGCCGGTAACGCGAACGACTTTCAAACAAGAAGGGGGATGATATGACCGTTCTACGAAAGATCTCTAGGACAACTTTTGCGATAGCAGTCGCTCTGACGGTCAGCGCGCCGTCCTCGGCCTTTGCACAAGCAGGAGGCGCTGCCCCTGCAGCGCCGGCTCAGGGTGGCCGGGATGCGGGCGCCGGAGGTGGTGGGCGAGCTGGCGGCTTCTTTGGTCCACGCAGGCCGCTGTACACCCCGGCACCCGGTGCCAAGGACCTGAAAGCAGTCCTTTTCGACTGGGCCTGGTATATGGGCATGCTCCGAAGCAGCGAGGAACGAGATCTGATCATGTCGCTCGAATACCAGGGCAAGGGCACCATTCAAGTGGACGGACAGCCCTGCAATGTAACGAAGTATAGAACCAGCATCAGCTACCAGACGTCAGGCGAGCGGATCCAGTACACGGGCACTCGGCCCAATGGCCAGTCGTGCTCCAATGTCGAAGTCCTCAGTGGAGCATATGCCTGGAACGAAGACATTCCTGGCGCCGAACTCGTCCCTGGTAAAGGTAAGGCGACGCCGATGCCCGCGACTGTAGAGGAGCGGATGATTCGCCTGTGGGCAAGCCCGCAGGGTGCGTTCAAGGGCGCGATGGCGGGGATTAGTGATCCACCGGAAATGGCGCCCAGGCCGCAACGGGTACCTGCTAATGTCTCAATGGCCGGGAAAACCTCCGTCACGTGGGAAGACAATACGCCCGTCGTAACGTTTCCGATTCCGGGCGTCCCTAATGCAATCGCGAGCGCCACACTCGACGCCAAGTTCATGCCCGAACGCGTAGTGGTGAAAAATGGCGCCAACACTTACGAGTTCACTTACAGCGATTATAAGGACTGGAACAATCCGCTCAATCCGGCCGAAGCGTTTTACGCAGGCAGGATGACGGAACGCAAAAACGGCGCCGTCGTCCGCGACATTACGACGACGGTGACGGAAACGGGACAGATGTACGTTGTGATGCCGGTTCCGGCAAGCGTGAAGGCGGCGATCCAGCCAACCAATCAGCCTCCCAACTGGACTCTGAATGTTGACGCAAAGCCGGCGACGCAGACGGAAGCCGTCGCAACCCCGCGGCTGGCCAATGGTCATCCGGATATGACGGGAATCTGGAGTGGTCCCCCTCTTCAAATCACAGGTAGTGGGAACCGCCGATGCGGTCCAACGCAGGTGAAGGGCGGGGGAATCAGCCCCGACACCGGCTGCCAAACCGGACAAGACAACTTCTGGGTGGATTATGAGTGGATCTCTCCTTCGCGATTTGGGCCGAGTCATCCCATTTACAAACCCGAGTTTTGGGACAAGGTTCAGGAACTGGATCAGTGGACCAACAAGGACGATCCGATCATGACGTGCCAGCCGATGGGGGTTCCACGGGAGGGCCCGCCCCGCCGCATCTTCCAAACGGCGAACGACATTACCTTGCTCTATACCACGAGCGATTACGGAGGCGGAAACAGGGAATTTCGCGTGATTCCAACCGACGGCCGCAAGCATGATCCAAAGAAGGCGATCGAGGCGACGTATATGGGATATAGCGTGGGCCACTGGGAGGGCGACACGCTGGTGCTCGACTCGATCTCGTTTGTCGATACGACGTGGTTGGGACGAGGAGGCCTCTTCCATTCCGAGAACATGCACATCGTGGAGAAATTCACGCGTAAGGGCGATGAAATCCTTTACGAAGTCACCGTCGAAGACCCCGATGTGCTCTTGGAACCGTGGGTGATGCAGCCGCGAACGCTTCGGCTCAACGGAGTTGCCGACGCCGGACTTGTGCCGGAGCGTGCGTATTGCGAAGTCTACGAAACGGGTCACATCGTGACGCAGGCGAGACACTAACCGTTCTTTAAGAAGAAAAACTCCAGCCCGTTTCGGAGTCACTCCGGAACGGGCTGTTTGTTTATGCGAGACAGAGAGGAATAATTACGTCGGCAGACCGGGCGAGTCACGCGCGACTCTTAGGAAGCTTCCCCGATGCACGCATCAGCCTAAGCTTCGTCCGTGTCGCGGACGATACTGCGTTAACTTGGGAACGATGCCAACCGGGCTAGAAAAACGGGCGAATTTGAGACCAATCATCGGCGTCGGGAAGGCGAATGATATCGATCCCCAATTTTCTCCGATCACGATTCCCGCGGGCCGGCGCCCGGAAATGGAGCGCAGTTCGGATTCGTGCCACGTTTGTCAAAACCTTGCAGTCAGGGGCACCACAAAAAAGAGTAATGGGCCGCATTATGGTTGGATAACCCGCTACTCGTACCGACCTTTAGAAAGAGTGCCGGACGATCCGCCGCGAGCGGGGAAGCACGGGCGAAGAGGCGCCGGTAAACACCACGCCGTCAGAGAGGATCTATCCCGCTCTGCCCAGCAAATATCAAAAAGGCGTTATCGGCCAAGTGAATACCGGAGTGTATGGGTGACCGGTGGGAGCGGCTTCGGAATGTGGACCGATCCGGCCTTGAGTCACCCTGTAGACACGCTACTGCCGTGGGAGTAGAATGCCTACAGCCATGCGCAAACGTGAAGGCTACAAGAGTGGGATCGAGTTGCTCCAGGGCACGCTAGACATGCTGATTCTGCAGACGCTGCGCCGCGGGCCGCAGCATGGATATGGCATCGGTCAGGCGATCCGCTCCGGCTCCGGCGAGGTCCTGCAAGCGGAAACCGGATCCCTGTACCCGGCATTGCATAGGCTGGAAAAGCAGGGCTGGATTAAATCCGAATGGAGATCTTCGGAGCACCGCCAACGCGCCAAGTATTACCAGCTCACCCAAGCCGGAAAGAAGCAGCTCATCAGCGAGCATAGCCGGTGGAAACAATTGAGCGCCGCGATTGTCCGCCTGATGAATCCTGGTGAAGAAGGAGGCGATGCATGAGCCTCGGTCTGGACCGGCTATTTCGCCGTAAGCGGAGCGACCAGGAGTTGGACGAGGAGATTCGAGCCCACCTGGCCATGGCTACGCGCGACCGCATCGAACTAGGGGAGGATCCGCAGGCCGCCGCACTGGCCGCCCGCCGCGACTTCGGTAACCGCACGCTCATCCAGGAGATCACCCGCGAAATGTGGGGATGGAGCGCCCTGGCGACGCTCTGGCAGGACGTCCGCTACGCCTTGCGCGGGATGCGCCGCAACCCCGGATTCACGGCCGTTGCGGTCCTCTCGCTGGCCCTCGGGATCGGCGCCAACACGGCCATCTTCAGCCTGATCAACGCCCTGATGCTGCGCACGCTGCCCGTCCACGATCCGGGCCGATTAGTGGAACTGCTCTTCAAAGCTCCGGCGCAGGACCATTTCAACGCCTTCGACTGGCGGAACTACCAGCATTACCGCGAGAACAATCATGTGTTCTCGGGCCTGATTGCGGCATCCGATACACCTTTCGCCATACGTGGCGACGGACTCGAACCGGAAATCGTGCACGGCGGATTCGTGTCCGTAAATTACTTTTCGACGCTCGGCGTGAATCCCGTGTTGGGCCGTCTCATCGGCTCGGAAGACGGTAGCCCGGGCTCGCCCGCCAACGTTGCGGTGGTCAGCTGGTCCTACTGGCAGACCAGGTTCAACTCCGACCGGGCGATTGTTGGAAGGCAAATCAGCGATGGCAACCGCCCGCTGACCATTGTCGGAGTCGCCCCCAGAGGCTTCGTTGGCCTGGAGCCGGCGAACCCTCAAGACATTTGGTTGCCGCTGACTGCTCACCAACCGAGCAACGCTACCACCGCGCAGTACTGGCTGAAATTGGCGGCGCGTCTGAAGCCGGGTGTATCCATCGAGCAGGCTCGCGCAGAGATGAACGTCCTGTGGCAGTGGACCCTAGACGAGCAATTCAAAGCCAATGACGATCGCAGCGTTCGCGACTGGAAAATGGAGGTGCAGCCGGCGGCGGCCGGTCTTTCGCACCTGCGTGATCAGTTTGGTAAGCCGACGCTGGTGCTGATGGCCGTAGTGGCGCTGCTGTTGCTGATCGCCTGCGCCAATATTGCCAGCCTGCTTCTGGCACGTGGAGCGGCCCGTCGGCGGGAAATGGCCGTGCGCGTCTCGCTGGGCGCCGGCCGGCTTCGTCTCCTGCGTCAGGAACTAACGGAGTCCGTGCTCCTTTCTGCCTCGGGTGGGCTGTTCGGCATTTTTCTGGCAAATTGGGGCACGGGTATGCTGGTGCGGATCATGGGGAGCGGGCGGGAGCGCATCGAACTCCAGGCGCGTCCCGATTTGGTGGTGCTGCTCTTCACCGCGGGAATCGCCCTCCTTACCGGCATCCTGTTCGGACTGGCGCCCGCCTGGCAGACGCTCCGCTCCGCGCCCATGTTCTTCCTTCGCGAATCGCCGGGGGCCGGCGAAGCCCGCGCACGCCGGCTTTTTGGCAAGAACCTGGTGGTGGCGCAGGTGGCGCTTTCGGTTGTGCTGCTGAGCGCTGCCGGCTTGTTCGTCCGCCATCTGTCACAACTGGAACACCTCGACCTGGGCTTCCAACGCGACCATGTTCTGCTGGTGGATCTCAACGCCGCAGGCAGCGGCTATGACGGAGAGCGCTTGTCCCGCGCCTACCGCGAACTGCTGGGGCGTCTGGAAGCCATTCCGGGCGTGCGTTCGGCCACCACGTGCGGGTACTTTCCGATGGCCGGCGTGGGAGCCATGCGCCCCGCAACCGTGGAGGGCTATCAGGCCAAGCCTGGCGAACGCCGGTTCCTCTCGGAAAACTGGGTCGCGCCGCACTACTTTGCGACCTTCGGAATTCCCCTGCTGCTGGGGCGCGATTTCAGCTTTCAGGACCAGGGCCGCCAGCGCGTGGCCATCGTCAATGAAATGCTGGTCCATTATTTTTTCGGCGATGGCAATCCCATCGGAAGACACATCCTCTTTGATGGCGACAGCCAGCCATTCGAGATCGTGGGGGTGGTGGGCGACGCGAAATCCGGGGACATGCGCGAGCCGGCATTGCGCTTCGTCTACTTCAACAGTTTCCAGTTGGGCCGCAACTTTTCCAAATTTGCGCTGCGGACCTCGGTGGACCCGGAGGCAGTGGCGGGTGACGTGCGCCGGCTGGTGCGCGGGCAGCTAAAGACTGTAGCCGTCGAGCATGTCAAGACGCTGGCCGACCAGGTGGATGGCGCTATCGTTCCCGAACGCCTCAGCGCCATGTTGTCCGGGTTGTTCAGCGCGCTGGGCGCGGTGCTCGCGGCCCTTGGCCTATACGGGCTGCTGGCCTATACCGTGGCACGGCGCAGCAACGAGATTGGAATCCGCGTGGCGCTCGGCGCGACGCGCACGGATATCACCCGAATGGTGCTGCGAGAGGCGCTCGGAATGAGCTCCGCCGGCCTGGTGATTGGTGCGTTACTCGCGTACTGGGGCAAGCGCTTCGTCGGGAGTCTGATCCCTGGCCTCCCCGTGCAGAGCGTAGTCCCGATCGTCTTTGGCGCGGCAGTGATGGTGGCACTCGCTCTACTTGCCGCTTATGCGCCTGCACGCCGGGCCGCTCGCGTGTCTCCGATGGAAGCCTTGCGGTACGAATAGACGTTCGCCGCACACCGTGACGGTTGAGACATCAGCCTGTGTAGCCGCCATCGCGGACTCTGGCCCTACATAGTCTCAAACCCGCGTTCTGGGCGATAGATCTCCCTTGTCGGCTAGCGTTTACCGGAGACTCTGCCCGTGCTTTCCTGCTCCCGGCGGATCACGCGCCACCCGGACAGAACAGAGTTGTGCAAGTATGCACGACAACAGTTCCGGCAACGCCGACGCCTTTGAGACAGCCGATAGCAAACGCTTGGAAACCACGCTACGGTCGGCGGCCGTTGGGCCACAGCTGTTCCGATATACTTGTCCAAACTGGAGGGCCTGGATGAAATTGTTCCTGATGCTAACGCTGGCTGTCACCTGTTTCGCCGAAACCCATCGGTTTCAGCCCACGGAATTCTACAACACCTTTTCCGGCGCTCATGCCCCCGTGCTTCATATCAAGCCTGGCGACCATGTGGTCACGTTCACGATCGATGCGCGCGGCGTTGACTCCGCTGGCATGCAGCGCGGCCATGGACCCAATCCCGAAACAGGCCCTTTCTACATTGAGGGCGCCGAGCCGGGCGACACTCTCGTGGTTCATTTGTTGCGTCTGGAGACCAACCGCGCCACCGGCTGGTCCGCGTCGCTGCTGGCTCCCTACACCGCCGACCCCGACTTTTTGCGTTTGGAAGCATTGCGAGAACCGAAGACAGTGATCTGGCAGATCGACAAACAAACAGGTGTCGCCTATCTTGATCCGGGCGAGTTCAAGGGACCGCGCATCGAGCTGCCCTTGCGTCCAATGCTGGGCTGCATTGGCACCGCCCCGGCCAACAAGGCTGCCATCCCCACGAGTTTCCCTGACAACTTCGGCGGCAACATGGACTACAACGGTATGGGCGCCGGCGCCACTGTGATGCTGCCCGTATTCGAACCGGGCGCGTTGTTCTTTCTAGGTGACGGACACGCGCGGCAGGGTGATGGTGAAGTGGTTGGCAGCGCCATTGAGACATCGCTGGATGTTGAATTCTCCGTGGACCTCATCAAACAGAAGAAGATCAACTGGCCCCGCCTGGAGAACCAGGACTTCATCATGGTGCTCGGCAGTTCACGTGCCATGAATGAAGCCTTGCAGCACGCGACGACCGAACTGATGCGCTGGCTCACGCAGAGTTACGGGTTCGACGAACGCGGCGCGAGCCTTCTGCTTGGCCAAGCGATGGAGTATGAGATCTCGAACGTGGTGGATCCGGAGTTCACAATCGTGGCGAAAATGCGCAAACGCTACCTTGGACGACCGCATTAGGCGGATGTGACCTGGCCAAACTGCGACAGATCGAAGTGCTGCCGAGCCAGGGTAAAACAGTGCCGGCAGCCTGCAAAGAAGCCGGAATCACGGCCCAGACCTTCTATCGTTGGCGGAAGGAGTTCGGGGGCCTGCAGGCGGTACAGGCCAAGAAGATGAAAGAGCTGCAGAAGGGAAACGCGCAATTGCGTCGCGCGATTGCTGACCTTACGGTGGGAAAGCAGATCCTGAAGGACATCGCGCAGGGAAACTTCTAAGTCCCGAGCGGCGCAGGATCGCCGTTCATCACGCTCGGGAAAAGGATTGAGTGAACGGCACGCCTGTCGGCTGGTGCGTCAGCCGCGGGGGGACGCAACGTTACCGGCCCACGCAGCGGGACGACGAAGACCGGCTGACTCAGGCGATCCGCCCTAGCCAGCCAGTATGGCCGGTACGGATACCGGCGACAATGGCGCCGAGATGACGGCGCGGCGAGTGAGGCGATGGCTGGAGACCGTCGGCACGCAGCCCCTGTTTATCGAGCCGGGGAGTCCGTGGGAAACGGATACTGCGAATCATTCAACGGGAAGCTGCGAGACGAGTGTTTGAACGGAGAGATTTTCTATTCGCTAAAGGAGGCGCAGGTGGTGGTTGCAATGTGGCAGAAGCACTACAATACCGTACGGCCTCACAGTTCGCTGGGATATCGCGCGCCGGCGCCGCCGAGTTGGATCGCAGCTGCCTAGGCCAAGTGGCTGCCCTTCCCTTCGAACTTCAGTTTGTCGATAAAGCAGGCAGTCGCGCTGGTCAAGGTAACCCTGCGGGCGTGGTCTGCGGCCACTACCTTGACAACCGCTCCGGCCTGCTCCCGATTCCCATGAGAAGTTCGAAGGGAAGGGCCCGAAGAGACGTACGCCAACCAGCGACCGCTCGATCTTGCCTACCCAGACTATTCCGGATTGGACCGATTAGGAAGTTCGAAAATTTTGTCGCGCATCACGCCGCGGTATACTC
>DATJNO010000093.1:0-86176 GCA_035508055.1 Bryobacteraceae bacterium
ACCGTGGAGGTGACGTCGGCTGTGTCGGTGTTGGTCATGGACTGGACGACGATGGGGTGATCGCCTCCCACCCAGACGTTCCCGATCTTGACCGGCACCGAAGTGCGCCGCGGTTGAGCAGCCATTCAGCCTCCCGTTGAATCCTCTATTGTAGCAATGGGCACTGTTCTCTCTGAGAAGTTTTTCGAAAGGTGAGCACCTCATTTGCAGGCCGCGCTAACATAATGGACAGGTCCATGAGCAACGAGCAGATGCAACAAGCGATCCGAGACCTGCAGGATGCCATGATTGTGACGTCCGAAATCGAGAAGCGCCAGTCTGAGATTCTGAGAATTCACACTGAGAAACTGGCTGAGGTGGAGACCTTCCAACGCCGCACGGAACAAAACCTGGCTGAAATCACCGACAAACTGAACGGCCTGATCGGTTATGTCGCAGGCCAGCGCCCTGGCGAGAGTCCCAGGTTGTAGCCGGCTGGCAGCTACGCGATAAGCTGAAATGAGGAATTGGCTGGTGTCGGTAATGGCGGCGGCTCTTCTGCCAAGTTGCGCTGCAACGCAAGAGAATTCTGGGAGCGTCTCCGGAACAGTCGTAGACCCGATTTCTATGGCTCTGCCGCACGCCGACGTAATCGTCAGAGGATTGGTAACACGAACAGTCGAAGCCGACGAGCATGGCAGGTTCATCGCCGCGGACCTGCCACCAGGAACCTACACCGTAAGGATTCAGCGTACCGGATTTAAAGCCAAGCAGCTCGATGTTTCCGTCCAAGCGGGACAGGACACTGGCTTGGGCCAACTCATGCTGGAAATTGCCCCGGCCGGACCGTGCATTGCCAAACCCCAAAGGCGGAAGATCTCTGAGCGTTCCTTCCCGTCCACCGGTAAGGGCGGTGTATCGGGTAAAGCTATTACCGAGTCCGGATGGCCGCTGAAACATTTGACGGTCGCTTTGCTAGCTGCTGGTGCGGCACGACCAGTGGCCGAAGGGAACACCAATGATAGCGGCGAGTTTGAGTTCCTCTACATCACACCTGGAAGCTACACGCTGCGCGTGGCATCGAACGGCCCGCCGCTAACCAAAGTCTCGGGTCTGCACGTGGAGAATGGGCGGCAGCTGGTCGTGCTTTTGACCTGGACTGAGTCAGTGCCCTGTCTCTAACCCACCATCGCTTGTATCCGCTCCGGCTTGGTCACCACCGACATGAGGTTCCGTCCCAGAATTGCAGACACTGCCACTACACCGCCGAAGAGCGCGCCTGCGACTCCGAGCGTCGTGACGTCCTGGCCAGTCAGGTAGAGGTTGCGCACCGAACTATGCGGAGTAAGCGAGCGCAAGCCAAAGCGCTCGGGAGTCGCAGCCAAACCATAGGCTTCCCCTCGCGGGTGATTCATGAAGTGGCGCGTGGTGAGCGGCGTGGATAGCTCGGCGTGATCGATCTTGCCCGCAATCGCGGGAACGTTCCGCTCCAGTTCGTGCTGTAACCGGTTCGCCAGGCCTTGCTTGAACGCGGTATATTCGGCGTCCCGATGCTTCCAAAGCGAACCTTCCCAGCGCTCGAACCATTGATAAGGCACCATGACCACCGCCTCGATCGTCGCGCGGCCGGGATGGCGGCTCTCGAAGTTCGGGTCTTTCGCCGACGGGAACGAAATGTAGACCACCGGAAACGGCGCGGACGGATCGGCAACGAAACGCGCCAGGTTCGCGTCGTGATCCGGCGACGGATAGATCCACAAGTTCGTGCCGTTCAGGCCGAGTTCGGCGGCGCTCTGCTTCACGCCCACGTACAGGCTCAAGTGCGCAAAGGATCCGGGCACGCGCCGCAGGTCTTCTAAGATCGGCTGCGGTTCGCTGACCAACCGCTCGAAGGTATTGCGGGCGCCCGCGTCGCTGACGACCAGGCCCGCGCGGAATTCGCGCCCGTCGGCCATTCTGACGCCGGCCGCCTTGCCATCTTCAACGATGATTTCCCGCACCTCGGCGCTGACCACCACCTGGCCGCCGTTGCGCTCGATCGCGGGCGTGATGGTCTCGGCGATGCGCGCGGCGCCGCCCACCGGATAGCTGGCGCCATTGAAGTAATGCGCGGCGATGATGGCGTGAATGCCGAAACTGCTTTGCGCGGGCGGCAGCCCGTAGTCGCCCCACTGCGCCGTCAGCACCGCGATCAATTCTTCGTTTTGCGTGAAGCGGCGAATCACGTCCAGCGTCGGCTGCGAAGCCCACTTCAGAAATGGCGCCCGCAAAAAGCGGCCCGCGAGACGCGCGATAGACCGCGGGACAGCCTTTTCGGCGAAGTACAGTCCACTGGCCTTCTGTGCGGACTGCACCGCGGCCAGGTAGCGATCGATGGCCCGCGCTTCCTGTGGAAAATAGTCCTTCAAGCGCGCGCGCAAGCGCTCCAGCCCGGTCGGGAACTCAAACCTGCGGCCGCCGATCACGGCGCGGTCGTAGACGTCGGGCATCGGCGCCCACTCCAGCTTGCCCTCAGTCAAGTGGTCGAAGGCTGCGCGCAACGGCGAAGCCGGGTCTTGCAATTCGCCAATGTAATGAACGCCGACGTCCCAGGAATATCCAGGCCGATGAAAGCTGTGCGTGTAGCCGCCCGCCGTGTAATGGCGCTCCAGCACAAGCACTTTCTTGCCCGCGTACTTCGCTAAAAGCGCCGCTGCCGTCAGCCCGCCGATTCCCGAGCCGATGACAATGGCGTCCCATTGATTGTCGAAGGAATGTTGTTTGTAGGAGATCATGTTGACATCGCCCACATTCATCCTACTGCCAGATGTTGCTATTGTCAACATCTTTGTGCTACAAAAAGAAGCGGTGGCAGTCAAAACTCCCTATCATCGCGCTAACCTCAAGCAAAGCCTGCTCGATTCCGCCGTCGCCCTAGTGGCCGAGGTAGGCCCGCAGGCGTTCACGTTGCGCGAGGTGGCGCGGCGCGCGGGCGTATCGCATAACGCGCCCTACCGGCATTTCCACGACAAACGCGACTTGCTGGGCGCGGTTGCGGCGCAGGGCTTCGACCGGCTCGATGAATCCATGCGGAAGGCGATGGCAGGCGGATCGACGGCAACCGACCGCCTACGGCTATCCGGGCGAGGCTATGTTCAATTTGCGCTCGATTATCCGCAGCACCTTCTGGTGATGTTCGATACGCCCTCCTCGGAAGAGGCGCGGCCGGAATATGCCCAAGCCGCGCTGCGGGCCTTTCAAACGCTCGTGGACGCGATCGCCGCCGTGCAAGCCGAGGGCGGTTTGCCTCCGGGCGATCCCCTGCCCTTCGCCATCGTGTCCTGGGCCGGAGTTCACGGGCTAGCGAAGCTGGCTATCAGCGGACGGCTTCCCTTCGACCCGGCGCAAACCCTCCGATTCACAGAGTATGTAACACAGGTCCTCGCGCGCGGAATGCCCCTCGTCGGTGTGCCAACTCCGGCCTGACACTGCGCTACAATCTCCCCCATATGCGGCACATGCGGGTATGGCTGGCAACGGGGTTCGCGGCGCTGTTGAGTCTGGCGTTCGTCATCACGCGCGGCGACGCGCAGCCCAACACCTTGCGGCAGATCGCGCCGGGCGTCTGGTTTCGCGAAGGCGATTTGCAGCAAGGCCACTGCAACAACGTGATCATTGAAATGAAGGACTATCTCATCGTCGTCGACGCCAACTTTCCGAGCGGCGCGCGAGCCGTTCTCGCCGACGCCAAGCGCGTCTCCTCGAAACCGGTGAAATACGTCTTCGACACGCACCACCACGGCGACCATCTCTATGGCAACGCGGTGTGGACACAGATCGGCGCGGTGACCATCGCGTATCAAGGCGTCGCGGACGAACTGAAGCGCTACGAGCCGGCGCGCTGGCAAGCCTCCATGAAGGAACGCAAGGACGTGGCCGACATGAAGAGGAATGCGCCCGAGCCGCCGAAGCAGACCTTCACCGACACGCCGCACGTCATCAGCGACGGCACGCGGCGCGTGGAGTTCCGTTTCTACGGCTGGGCCCACACCCGCGGGGACGGCATGGTCTACCTGCCGAAGGAACACGTGCTCTGCTCGGGCGACGCCGCGGTCAACGGCCCCTACAATTTCACCGGCGACGGCAACATCGGCAACTGGCCCAAGGTTCTGGACGGCGCTCTGAAGCTGAATGTGGAGCACGTGCTTCCGGGGCATGGCCCGGCGGGCAGCCGCGAAGTGCTGGTGGGCCAGCGCGCGTTCATGATTGAGCTGCGCAACGCCGTCCAGTCCGCGATGAAGAAAGGCAAAAAGCTGGACGACCTGGTCACGAAGCAAAACGGCAAACAGATCGCGTCCCTGAAGCTGCCCGATAGCGTGAAGAACTGGGTGGGCGACGACTTTGCTTCGCAAGTGAAGGACGCCTACAACGAGATCGCCACCGGCAAGCCCGCCGGCGACCTGCCGCACTAGCCCAGCAACACAAACATTTTCGGTGTAGTCTGGCGGTATATGGCGGCTGTTTCGGATTCGCCCGTATGGCGGGTCCTTGAATTGCGGTATCTGCGCGCAGGCGACTTGAATCCGCTCCTGGACGAAGAGATCCAGGTATGGGCCGAAGACCTGGATTGGGATTTCCGCGGCTCGGCCGGCCTGGTGCGCCGGTTCCTGGAAATGCAGGCGCTGAACGGCTTTGCGCTGCTCATGAACGGCTATCCGGTGGGCTACTGCTATTTCGTCACCGAAGAGCACAAGGGGCTGATCGGCGACCTGTACGTGATGAAAGACTTTGTCTCGGCGGAAAACGAGGAAAGGCTGCTCCACGCCGTGGTGGACCACCTGGTAAAGACGGCGTTTATTCATCGCATCGAGTCGCAGATCATGATGCTGCGTTTCGGCCCGGCTCTCCGGCTGCCCCAGCAGCGTTACCTGCACGTGCATCCGCGCAACTTCATGCAACTGGACATGGCCGCGGTCCAACGGCTGCCCGAAGGGCGGCCGACACGGACGGTCTGGTTTGACCGCTGGTCCGAGCGTAAACAGGATGAAGCTGCGTCCATGATTGCCGTCGCTTATCAAGGGCACATCGACAGCGAGATCAACGACCAGTACCGGTCGCCCGCCGGCGCGCGCCGGTTCCTGATGAACATCATTCAATTCCCGGGCTGCGGCAGCTTCTTCCAGCCGGCCTCCTACGTGGCCACCGATCCGGATAACGGAAAGCTGTGCGGCATCTGCCTGACCAGCCTGGTGCAGGCCGATGTCGGTCACATCACGCAGGTGTGCGTCACCAAGACCGTGCGCGGGACGGGCGTGGGATATGAGCTGATCCGGCGGTCTCTCGAATCGCTGGCCCGGCACGGCTGCCGCGAAGTCAGCCTCACGGTGACGGCAAACAACGCGGAGGCCATCGCCCTCTACGAACGCATGGGATTCCGGAAGACCCGCAGTTTCGCGGCGTACGTCTGGGACCGGTTCTGAAGCCTGGGCCTGCCTACGGCGAGTTGCGCGGCTGGTACACGTAGACGCCATCCAGCGCCGGCCCCGGAATTTGCTTCACCAGCCGGTAGTGCCGTCGGATCTCGTCCAGTTGCGCGGCCGGCAGCGTGGAGATTTCGACGTCCAGCGGACCCGCCTCGTGAAACACATCTTCCACCAGCACGACCGTGGAAAACCTGGACGCAGCCAGATCCCGGCGCACCGGTTCCGGGTCCACCACGCCCGACGATGCCAGCAGGTTATAAAATGCCATCTCCATATCCAGACGGCCTCGCAGCCGGACCACGGCGTTGTAGTCGGCCGACAAAACGCGGCCGCTGCCGGCGAGATAGGGAGCAAGCGCGGTCAGCTCGGCGCGGCTTTGCTGCTCGGTCACGTAACGCAGCAGGAGAACATTGGCGGTGGTGCGAAGGTTCACCACCAGAAACACGCCCAAAGGAAGCTGCAGCAGCGTGATCCAGGTGCGGCTGCGCAGGAGCGACAGGCGGAAGAAATCCAGCGCATCCAGGCTCAGGCTCGCGCACAGCATCAGGAGCGCGGTGAATTCCAGCTGATAGTTCAGGTCCGAACCGGCCTTCGGCGCCGAGCCGAGGAATACCAGGGTGGCCAATCCGAGGTACACAAAGGGAGCCGCGGCGCATTTTCGAATGGCCTGGCGTGCACCCAGCGCCACGATAATCGCCAGCGGTCCGGCGACAAACAGCGCGAAGCGCAAATGCAGAAGCAGCTTGTGGACGGAATACGGATTCAGGTTGGCTTTCACCGTGTCGGCCAGAAACCGGCCGCCCAGAGCCGCGTCCAGCGTGAGCGAGACGAGGGCGACCGCCGCAATCAGCGCCAGCCCAAAGCTCAGCGCCGCCTTCCTGCGGCGCGTGAAGAACAGGTGCAGGCAAATCGCCGCCGGGCAGGCCAGAAAGGTCTGCTTGGTGAAGAAAGAAAGGAAAACGCAGACGCCCGCCCAGACCAGCATTCGCTCGCCCAGAAGCGTGTAGCGGGAGTACAGATAAAACGCCGCCAGCGCCCAAAACAGGCCCAGAACGTCCACCTGGCCAACCGTCCCCCATACGAACAGTAACGAACTGGTGCTGAAGAGCAGCGCACAGACAGCCGCGCTATAACGATCCTTTGTATAGAGCAGCGTCAGATACCAGCTGAGGACGATGATCCCGAGCGAAGCCGCGAAGCTGATCAGGCGGCCGGCGGCGTAGACCGGTAGCCCGAGCTTCTGAAGCCCCGCATCCAGCAGATAGAACAACGGCGTGTAGGGAGCAACCGTGTAGGGGTAATGGTGGAAGTCGTAGTAAAGCGTCCCGTCATGCACCAGCATGCTGGTGTGCGCGCCCACCACGGTTTCTCCGCCGGTGAACCCGTTTTGCGCCCAAAATACCAGGCCCAGATGCCCCAGCATCCCCAGCGCCGCGGCCACCGCGAAGGCGATGAGAATCCGCCGGAACCAGGTCTCGGTCCGCCGCGCGCTCGCCGCGTCGGGCACGGTTGTGGTTAGCGTCGCCATGATGGCCTGCTCGTCCATCGGCCGCCAGGCCGGGAAACTTCACCGCTGCGCTATTTCGACACGGCCGCCGCAGCCGTGACGGTAGTCTGCATGGACGCCAGCTGCTTGGCCGCTTTGTAATCCGTCACCAGGCGCTTGGCGATCTTATCGGCCACGTCGGCGCTGGCGCCCAGGAACTTTCCGCCCAGACTTTCGGCGGTGGCCGACCAGATCACATCGCCGTCCTTATTCACCAGCCGGACCGTGGCGATGGCCTCGTGCTTCCGCTCCTCGGTGCGCCGGCTGTCGTTTTCTCCAATGCTCAGGCCTCCGGAGTGACTGTTGCTGCTGCTGGCGTAGTTCCGCGTGCCCTCGCTCTGGCCGAAGCTGATCTGGCTGTGCGCGTTGATGCCCTCCGAGGACTGAAACGTATCGGTAAAGACATCGTCGTCCCCCGAGCCTTTCAGCACCGCGTCGGCTTTGTCCTCCTCTTCGGTAATGATGAACTGCTTGGTGTTGTGCAGACTGGTCATGAGCAAGTCGCGAAGTTCCAGCGCGGCGTCGCCGCCGGTCAAAATGGCGATGTAGATCCGGTGGACTTTAGCCAATTCGCCCGCGGATTCCTGCTCCGGCGACGGCTCGATAAACGGCGCGAACAACAAGATACCGCCTAAGATCCATGGCATGACTCACCCCTTTCCGGCCTTGCGCGCGTCGTCGTCCTGAAATTCCACTTTGCGGCCCGTGCGCGCCTCCAGACTCACCAGCAGCATGCGAATGTCTTCCTTGTCCACCTTGAAGACCATGGCTTGCTGGCGGTTATCTTCGTCGGTGTAGCCGACCGTGAGGAAGTGTTGCCGCTTCTTGGCCAGCAGAAACAGCGGCGAGATGATCACCGCGGCTATATAGCGGCGGTCCACTTTCTGCCCGTACTCAAGCAGGTTGATCTGGCTGTAAGGCACGCGCCAACTGGCGTGCTTGGAATAAAAGACAAAGTATTGATCGTCCACGGCCTGGATGGTCCCCTGGCAGCCGTCCGGAATTTGCGCGATTGTGCCGCCGATGTACTCGGCGTGCCCCCCCCGGACTCCTGCCATAAGAGTCCCGCACAGCACCAGACCCAGGACAATGAGTTTGTTGGATGTCATACTAGGATTAGTCGCCCGATCCGCCGTATCTTCTCACCGATGTTCGCCATGGACCAAAACAAGACTCAGCCGGAGCGGATTGCCTCGCCCGAAGACGTGCCGCAAGGCGTGATGATCAGCCCGGATACGCGCCGCCCAAATCGCGTGCCACCGGGTCAGAGCCGCACGCGGAAGTGGCCCATCTTGGATGCCGACGGCCCTCCGGCGATCTCCCTGGATCGCTGGAAATTGAACATAAAAGGCTTGGTGGCGCGTCCAATTGGCTGGACGTGGGAGGAGTTCCAGACACTGGAGCGGGTGAAGGTTTTTGCCGATTTCCACTGCGTGACCCGATGGTCCCGATTGGGCAATATCTGGGAGGGCGTTTCCACGCGTAAGCTGTTGGAACTCGCCGGGGGCGCGTTGCCTGGCGCCGAGTATGTCGTGGCGCACGGCTACGACGGCGGATTCACCACGAATCTGCCGTTGAGCGACTTCCTGGCCGAAGACGCGCTGGTGGCGTTCCTGCACGATGGCGAGCCGTTGACCGAGGAGCACGGCGCCCCGGCGCGCCTGATTGTCCCTCGGTTATACGCCTGGAAGAGCGCCAAGTGGGTGGCGGAACTGGAGTTATTAGATCGGGACCGGGCCGGATTCTGGGAGCGGAACGGGTATCACATGCACGGCGATCCCTGGAAGGAAGAACGTTTTGGCTGGTAATGCAGGGAAAGCCACGCTTGCCGATTGGGCAGGTGCGGCCAAATTTGCGCGGAGGGCCGCGCCCGAGTATTTTCGGCGCTATCGTCAGGAGCGTCGGCGCATAGTCACCCCGGCGCCTTTTGCGCCGCACCCCAAGCGCTGGCCGGACAAGGGCTTACATGCTGCCTGGCTGGGACACAGTACCGTGCTGCTCAAGATCGACGGATTCACCATTCTGACCGATCCTGTGCTGGGCGAGCGCTGCGGCATCCGCATGGGGCCGGTGACGGTGGGCATCAAGCGCATCGTTGCGCCGGCTCTCGCCAGAACACAGCTTCCTCACATCGACCTGGTTCTGCTGTCGCACGCGCATTTCGATCATTTCGATTTGCCGACGCTGCGCAGCCTGGAACGCACCGGGACGTCCGTGGTCACTGCGAAGTACACGAGCGACCTGCTGCGCGCACGGCGCTATCACAGCGTACAGGAAGTGGGCTGGAACGAGCGCGTTCGGGTCGGGCCACTGACCATTCAAGGCTTCGAAGTAAATCACTGGGGCGCGCGCGTGCGTACCGATGTGCATCGCGGCTTCAACGGCTATCTGATCGAAGCCGGCCGGCATCGGGTAGTTTTTGGCGGCGACACCGCCTGGACTGATTCTTTCCGCTCGATTCGAACCTCGCACCCGGTGAATCTGGCGATTATGCCGGTTGGCGCTTACGATCCCTGGATTCATGTGCACTGCAATCCCGAGCAGGCCTGGCGCATGGGGCACGACTGCGGCGCCGAACACCTGCTGCCGGTCCATCATCAAACCTTCCGGCTCAGCCGCGAGCCTTATCTGGAGCCGGCCGAGCGCTTTCTCGCGGCCGCGGGCAGCCATCCCGATCGCGTGGTGACCACGCGCATCGGTCACGAGTGGTCGCAGAGCTAGCGAGGAGGTAAGCGGTGCGCTGGGCGATCCTGTGGGCGATAGCGAGCCTGGTCACGCTGCAGGGCGAGGACCCCCGCGAAATCGTGCGCAAGTCCGTGGAGCTCGATCAGGCCGACTGGAAGCTCATGCAGAACTACACCTGGATCGCGCAGGAGACCGATCGCGACCTGGACGGCAAGGGCCGCGTCAAAGCCGAAAAATCCGCGGAGTGGGAGACGGTGATCCTGGACGGCGAGCCACACCGGCGCATGTTGAAGCGTGACGGCAAGCCGCTTTCGCCGGTCGATCAAAAGAAAGAGCAGGAAAAGCTCGATAGGGCCGTGGCGAAGCTGGAGCACGAAACGCCCGAGCAGAAGGCGCGGCGCGCAGCCGAGTACGACAGGGAGCGCGAGAAGGATCGGGATTTCCTGCGCGAAGTTCCGGATCTTTACGACTTCCACTTGGATGGCTCCGATAAAATCGACGGCCACGACGTGTGGGTGATCACCGCGACGCCCAAACCGGGTTACCATCCCAGGCGCAGCGACGCGAAGCCGCTTTTGAAGACGCGCGCGAAGCTGTGGATCGACAAACAGGCGTACCAGTGGGTGCGGCTGGAAGCCGAGACCACCGCCACCATTTCCTTCGGCCTGTTCCTGGTGAGGCTCGATCCCGGAGCGAAGCTGGTTTTCGAGCAGACGCGCGTGAACGACGAGGTCTGGCTGCCCAAGCGCGAATTCATCAGCGGCGCCGGCCGCCTGGGCCTGGTGAAGAAGCTCGCCGGCGACGAAGAGGTGACCTGGAACAACTATCGCAAGTTCCAGGTGGATTCGAAGATCGTTGCGACACAGTAGGCAGGCTACTTCACGCTTTCCCTGACAATTTTGACCTCGGCCGGCCACGGCGTTTCGGTCAGGCTCGTCAGGCTGTCCCGGCCTTTGAGGTATTGGTCGAAGAAGGCGACGCTGTACTGGCCTATCACTTTCTGATAGCGCGCGTTCAAGTCCGTCCAGGCGAAGTGACCCGCGCCTTTGAATTCGACGAAGTACTTCGGCGCGGAAGAACGGTCGTAGGCGCCGTTGACCCTCTTGACCGAAGGTGTGATGCCCAGATCGACCGTGCCGCCCTGATACATAACGGGCACGTCCATCCCGCCTAAGTCTCCGATACCCAGATAAGGATTGGTGTAGGGCGACAACGCCAGCACCACTCGAATGCGGTCGTCCTTCCAGGACGGCCACGCGCCGGCCAAACCCAGGACCGTGTAGCCGCCCAGGGAATGACCCGCCACCCCGACACGCTTGGGGTCCACACGGACACCTTCGAATGACGGCGCACGGAGAACCGCATCGAGCACGGCGCGGATATCGTCGGCGCGGTCGCGATAGGTCGCATCGGTCCATGCGGATGGCTTCTGGAACGGCTCTTCGGGGCGCCAGTCTCGAGCGCTCCACTGGCTTTGACGCGCTGTACCGCAACGAGCATCCCGGTGGTTAGGCGCGAGCACAAAATAGCCCTCGCTCGCGAGCGCCTGCATGAGAAAGACCGACTGCGTATGGCACCCGCTGAAACCGTGCGAAAACACGATGACTGGAAAGCCCGAGGGCGTGGGCGGCGGACCAGCCGGCCTCCACAGCGCCACGTCGCGGCCGGCGATGGAAATATGAGCCGGCGCCTGCCCGAACGCCGCGACGGAGAACAAGAACGCGGTCAGGACAATTTGTTTTCCCATATCCTCCAGAACACCACGAAATCGCGCGCGGCGCGAGGGCCTAAGGTATCTCTTCCTTCGCTTCCGGTAGAATGGGGGCATCACCCGAATGTCCCGCGCCCTTACCGCCCTCCCGGCGATTCTCCTCCTCTTGCTTGCCAGCGGATGCAAGCGCTCCGTGCCGGAGAACGTCGCGGCGATGGTAAACGGCCGCGTCATCACGTTCACCGACCTCGACAAACAGTACGAGGCGCAGTTTATGTCCGCTACCGAACGGCCCAGCGACGACCAGATGATGATCCAGAAGCTGGAAGTGCTGCGCACGCTGGTGGACAACGAGATCATGCTGCAGCGCGCCGAAAAGCTGGGGCTCATGGCCACCGACGCCGACGTCGAGTCCAAGTTCGCGGAGCTGAAGGCGCCGTACACACAGGAAGAGTTTCAAAAGCAGCTGGCGGCGCGAAAGATGTCGGCGGACGACATGAAGGCGCAGCTCAAGCGGGACCTGAGCATTACGAAGCTGTTCAACAAGGAAATCACGTCGCACATTTCCATTTCGGACAAGGACGTTACCGACTTCTACAACGCCAACAAGAGCAGCTTCAACTTCCCCGAGCCGCAGGTGCACCTGGCCCAGATCCTGGTGACGCCCACGCCGGACCCCAACGTTCGCAATCTGAAGAACGACAAGGCGCAGAACGAAGAGCAGGCGCGCAAGAAAATCGAAATGATCGCCGCCCGGCTGAAACAGGGCGACGACTTCATGGCGCTGGCTCAGAATCTTTCCGAGGACCCGAACACGGCGCCCAACGGTGGCGACCTCGGCTTCGTGCCGGAATCGGCCCTGGAAAAAGCGAACCCGGATATCCGCAAAGTGATCCAGGCCGCTTCGCCCGGGCAGATCACGCCGGTGGTCAAGACCGCGGAAGGCTACCGCATCTTCAAGATCTACTCCAAGGAGCCGGCCGGTCAGCGGGAACTCAGCGATCCGCGGGTACAACAAAATATTCGCGAAACGCTGATCAATCGCAAGGACCAGCTTCTGCGCGCGGCTTATTACGAAGTGGCGCGCGACGAAGCGCGTGTGGTGAATTACCTGGCGCAGTCCATCGTGCAAACGGCGGAGAAGAAGTAAGCCCGCTCGCTTCCGAAGCTAGTTGGACGCGCCCTTCGGCTTGGCCGGCTCGGGCTTGGCCTTCGCCGCAGGAAGCTTGCGGATTTCCGCGAAATACTGTTGGACGTACTGCTGATAGGCCAGTGGAATTTCGTCGCGGTTGATTTCGCCGCCCTGGTCGGAATGCGCGGCGTCGCGCTGGGAATACTGCGTCTTCAACTGCTGCTTGCCGCTGGAGACCTCCACCATCACCTCACCGGTCACGTTCGCGGAGCGCTTGCCGATAATCTCGCTGATCTTGCCCATGGCGGCCAGCTCGGCTGCTTCGCGTGCGGTCTTGTCGCCATCCTGCTTGCCGATGCCGCTCTTTCCTTCCGGTGAATTGGGCTGATTGTTGCTGCGCGCTTCGCTCTTGGCCTGCGAAGCCTGCTCGGAGGCGCCCTGCTGCTGCTCGCCCTGCGACTGCGCATCGGAGCTCGCGTCGTTCGGCTCCTGGCCGGGCGTCGGCTTCGGCTGGCCATCCTGCGTCTGATTTTGCTGCCGCGCGGATTGCTGCCCGGCCGACTGCGACGAATTGTTCTGTTTGCTTCCCTGGCCGGATTGCGGCTTCAGCTTCGCCATCAGATTGGCCAGCGCATCGCGCACCTTATCGGCCAGGCTGGAATTTTCGCCGGTGCCCTGCTTCTGGCTGCCATCCTTCGAGCCGGCCTGCTGCCTGCCGGACTGCGCATTCGCGCCCGGCGACGAATTCTGGCTGTTGGAATCGGCCTGCGGCGAAGATTGCCCTTTCCCGCCCGAATCCAACGGATCGTTGCCCGGCGGCAGCGGCTCGTTTCCCTTGGCTTCCGGTTTCTGCGCTTTGTCGCCGCTGTTATTGGAATTGTTGGCGCCGGGATCTTCGGCGGGATTCAGCTCGGCGTCCGGGGTCGAATCCAGATTCTCCGGCTGTGGATCGGCGGGGTCCGCCGACGCGCTGGGATCGCGCTTGTCGTTCGGATCCAAGGCCCGCGGCCCGCGGTTGTTCTTAGCGTCGGCTATTTCGCGCGTGTTGCCCAGGAATCCGTCGAAATCGATGTGGACGAGCGAAGAACGCAAGTCGAGGCTGCGGGTGAGTCCGTAGCGCAGCCCGAACATTCCCAGCGCGACTGCAACCAGGGCGAGGTTCACGTACACGGTTTTGGGCAGCAGGAACGGCACGCCGCGGCGGACATCGGCCGCGCGCGCCATCTCTTCGGCCGTCTCGCGCTGCTGCGCGACAACCGCGGGAGGTGACACTGCCTTATCCGGACGCTCCTCGAAATACCAGGCGGTGGAGAGGGCGTCCTGCAAGCCGAGGCGGCGGTCGATGGATTGCGCAACCTGGTAGCGCGAGAGCAGCAGGTGCCGCGACCGGTAGATTGCCGCCCCCAGGCTGACCGCAAACAACAGCACCAGCCAGTACCAGTTGAGGATCTGGGTGCCGAGCAGCAGGAGGAGGATCGCGCCGCCGAGAGCAACCACCGCGGCGAAAGAAGCCGCGTGAATCAGCCAGTGCGACAGTTGGCGCGCCCGGCCTCGCCGGATCAGATCTCGCAATGCGCCGTGCACACCCACCTATTGATTATGACAAAAGCTCCGGCAGTCAGTCGGCTTGGCCGGCGACGCGTTTCCACAGGCTGGCAGCAAACCGTTAAGTTGGTCGATTTCTTCCGGCCTGCTACTCCTGCTCAGGGCAGCTTGGCGTACTCCGCTTTGGCTTGCAGAAAAACCGGGACATCCTGATCGGCGTCCTTCCATAACTCGAAGAACTGCTGATACGCCTTCTTTGCTTTCTCTGCGTCGCCCGCAAGCGCGGAGCCGCGGGCCATCCCAAGATAAGAAAGCGAGTAGAACAACCCCCAATTCGGGTGGACCCACGTAGCGCCCCAGCTTTCCCCCTTATGATCCGCGATTTTCTCAAACTCAGCCGCAGCCTCCGCGCCCTTATGGAGGCGCAGGTAAGCGAGCCCGCGCAAATAAACCGGCTCTAGGTAAGAGCGTTCATATGCGGCAGCGGACGCCAGCAATTCCACGCTCCGGGCCGGCTGACCGCGGTACAGCGCGGCCGCGGCTTGGATCACGGGTTGCTGTACTTCGTTCCGGATGGTTCCGTTCGGGGAAAGCTTCGAAGCCTCCGCCGCGAGCTTCTCTGCCTGGGCCTCATTACCGCAAATCGCCAGGGCTTGAGCTGGGCGCCCCAGGCGGCGAGCGGTCTGGCAATTGCCCGCGAGCGCGTCGGCACGCGCATTGGCTTCCTCAAACTCGGCGGCAACGCTGGGAAGCCCGCGGCGTCTCGCCATCTCAGCGGCCCGCTGATACAGTCTGTGCGACTCCTGGCGCTGGCCGTGGACATTCAGGTAGGCGGCCTGCAAGCCAAGGCTAAGATATTCTTCTGGCTTGCCTCGAAACCATTGAATCTCTCTCGCGATGGCCGCCGGATCGTCCTCAACATAAGCCATTTCGAGGAAGCGCTGATGAATCCTCGGTCCGTCGAGCCCCTGCCTCCGCACTTTCTCTGCTACCTGCTTAGCCTCGGCAAGACGGTCCAGGCAGATATAGGCGTCCAATTGCCGGCGATAGGGGGCGTCATTGTTCTGCGGCAACCGAGCCGTTTCCAGGGCTTCCTTCAACCCTTCTTCATATCGCCCCAGGTCGACATTAATCAGGCTCAACTGGTTATGAAATGACCATTCGCGAGGATAGTTCCGGGCAGCCGATTGCCAGGCGTCGATCTCTTTATCCACCTCGCCAGTGGCCCGGTAGTAGTAAGCCGTGATTTCGGCGCGCTCGTAGTCGGAAACTCGGTCGCTCAAACTAAAAGCTTTTTTCGCGTATTCCTCGCTACGCGCCATGTCCCCGGCCTGTTCGAACGCGACGCCCAGCCGGAAATAGGCATCCGCGAAATTCGGATCGATTTTCGTTGCTCGCTCAAACAAGGGAATAGCGGCCAGACCCTGGCCCACGCCCAGCTTGGACGTACCGGCACTGTAGTTCTGAAGAGCTTCGAGCGACCCAGTAGTAGCCTCTTCGAGCGGGCGGTTCAGCTTCTGGATGGATGCGAGCGACTCTCCCAGCTTTCGGCGCATCGCCGTAGCCGCGTTTCCGAGGGCGTTCAGCACGTGCTCTTTATCTTCAGCCTGGACCTGCTGCCTCGCCAGCGTGACGCCATCCTGGCATGCCACCGCCTGCAGCGAGATGACGTAGTTCTTTCCCAGGCTTGCAATCGCTCCATCGATGGTTGCCGCGGCCCCTTCGCGGACGCAAATTTCGCGCGCAGTCTCATTGGTGATGCGAGCGCCCGACGGAAGACTCATCAGCCGCAGGACGCGTTGCGCCTGGTCGTCGCCCATGATCTTTAGGAACGGCGATTGTTCCAGTTGGATCGCCAGCGCCTGACGCAGCGTACCGTCAAAGACAGAGTCGCTGGTGTTGTTGACGAAGTCCGCCAGAACAATGGTGTCCTCGTCGGTGAGCTTCTGCGTGCGATGAAGATAGAAGTATCCGCCCGCTGCGAGAACCAGTACGGCCAGGCCGGCGGCAGTGGCAATTCCTTTCCAATTTGAGGCAGGACGCCCCAGGGCGCTCAGCGCCCGCGCCAGCTCGGCCACCGATTGCCACCGGCGCTCAGGGTCTTCTTCCAGGCAACGGTTTACGATCTTTTCCAGACCTCTTGAGGGAACGCGCCGTCCCGAGGAAACTCGAGCGCCCGTGGCCATTTCATGGAGGACGCAGCCGAGCGAGTAGATATCTGTACGGGCGTCGGCTGGTTTGCCTTCCTGTTGTTCCGGCGCCATATATGCCGGCGTGCCCATGATCTCGCGGGAGGTGGTGAGGGTCTCGTCTGCCGCCGTCTTCGCCAGTCCGAAGTCCAGCACCTTCACTCCGGATTCCGCCAGCATGATATTGCCTGGCTTCAAATCGCGATGAATGATCCCCCTGGCGTGCGCGGCGGCCAGGGCGCCTGCGATTTGTTGTCCGTACTGCAAGCTCGCTTCCATTGAAAGCTTCCCGCGCTTCAGCCGCTGGGCCAGCGTTTCGCCCTCGATAAGCTCCATCACCAGGTAGCTGGGCCCAATATCATGGAGGGTACAAATATGGGGGTGATTCAGAGCGGCGATCGCCTGAGCCTCCCGCTCGAAGCGGTCGCTGAATTTTTCACGCGACACCTTGACGGCAACAGCGCGGCCTAAGCGTGTGTCCAGCGCGCGAAACACTTCGCCCATACCACCTGCGCCCAGTTTGCCTTCGATGCGGTAGGGCCCCAGACAAGCACCAGCGGTCAGGATCGTGGCGGTCGAATCCCAGGATATCTTTACGTTGTCGAGGGCAGGCCGGTCCAGGAATTCGCCGCCATCCGCCTGAGCGAGCAGTGACTCCACCGCACGGCGCAGTTCCGGATCGGTCTCGGCCAGCAACGCGGCGCGTTCCGGGCCGGTTTTGGCGCGAGCCGCGTGGTACGCCTCCTCGATTTGCCGAAAGCGTTCGGGCGTCATGGCTGCATCCCCGACGGTCCTCTTGATTTTAATGCTTTAATT
The DNA here is from genome assembly GCA_035508055.1 of Bryobacteraceae bacterium. Lineage (GTDB taxonomy): Bacteria > Acidobacteriota > Terriglobia > Bryobacterales > Bryobacteraceae > Palsa-89. Next base: position 17,066 of record DATJNO010000093.1, read on the forward strand.
CCCGCAGCAACCAAGCCCTGGCGAGATCCCAATCGCGCCGGACAGTTCGCGGCGAGACATTCAAGACCGCGACGATTTCCTCCTCCGTCAACCCGCCGAAATACCGTAACTCGACCACCTTGGCCTGGCGTGGCGCCACTTGCGAGAACTCTGCCAAGGCCTCATCCAAAGCCAGGATGGACCGGTCCGGGCTTGGCGAGAGCACGGCGGTTTCGTCGAGATTCACCCTAAGCGCCAAGCCGCCTCGCTTGTGCGACCTCCGGGCGCGAGCCGCGTCCACCAGTACCCGCCGCATCATCCGCGCCGCCATCGCAAAAAACTGGGCGCGCTCGTGCCATTCGATCTGGGAGGTGTCCACCAGCCGTATATAGACTTCATGCACCAGGGCCGTCGTCTGGAGCGTGTTGTCCGGGCGCTCATTCTTCATGTGCCGGCGAGCCATCGCACGCAACTCGCCATACACGCGGTCTGCCAGACGGTCCAGGGCCTCTTGGTCGCCGCGGCCCCAGGCTTTCAAAAGTGTCGTGATTTCCGCCGGATCGTGCACGAGCACAAAAAAAATAACACACTTCTGGCCGCTTCTGCCGCCCGTTTCCGCCTGACCCAGCGAAGGGAGAGAGCTCGGCGGCAAGGGTTCCTTCCCGAGAAACTCATTCACGAAAAGGAGACCATTATGAGACACAGTCACTTCGCAAAGGCTTTCGCAATCGTGCCGGTCGCACTCGCTCTTTGCATTACGCCGGCCGGCAAGGCGGCCGACAATGTAGGATGCTCGGTTGGCAGTTTGTACGGCACCTTCGCGGACAAGGACACGGGAGTCATTATCACCGGCCCGAACACAGCGCCCCTGCCGTTCGCCGGTGTCAATGCGATTACCTTCGACGGAAGCGGGAACATGACGGCCACGGGGTTCGGAACGGTGGGCGGCAGCGGAGCCCCGCAAACGGAAAGCGGCACCTATACAGTGAACCCTGATTGCACCGGCACCTACACGGTCACGATCAATCCCGGAGCTATAACTGTTCACGCCTTCTTCGTCATCGATGACGGTTTAAATGAGCTTCAAATCATCATCACAGACCCTGGTAACGTCATCACCTGCGTCGCGCGGAGGCAATTTCCAGTCGGGAGATAATAACAGCTTCCGGCCTGCCCACGATCGGAATGTCCTGTGACCCGGGCAACCTGTATCGTGGGCTGAGTGCCGGGCCGCCTGGGCAGGCCCCGATCCTATGTCGCCAGCACCGAGGGTTCGCAGCGTACCGGAAAATTGACTGAATTGGCGATGAAGCAGAGCTCGTGGGCGCGTGCATGCAGCGCCTGGACGTCGGCGGTCCGGCTCGCATCCGCAATCGTTAGAGCCGGGCGCAAGGTGACTTCGGTGAACCGCCCCGATCCGTCTTCCTCTTCGACCATGGCGCCGGAGGCCTGATCGGAATAGGCAGTTACGACGATTCCTGCCTCCGCGCAAAGGTGTAGCATCCACAGCATGTGGCAGGAGGACAGCGACGACACCAGTAGTTCTTCGGGGTTGTAGCGGGAGGAGTCGCCTCGAAACGCGGCATCCGAAGAGCAAGGAATCGGCAGCGTTTTCTTGGCGCCGGTAATCTCGTGATCGCGACGGTACGCGCGATAGTTGGCAGTTCCCTGCCCCGAGTTTCCCGTCCAGGTAGTCTGCACCTCAAAGCGGTGAGAGCGGTGGTTCACTGACTCTAAGGTAGCGCGGGCGAAATCGCTTTACGCGGCGAAGCGGAGACTTTCCAGCTTGTCGGGCCCTTTGCGAAGCACACGGTAGACGACCGATAGCGGGACGCCGGCCTGCTTGGAGGCCATTTCCAGCCGGACGTAGGAGGGCAGGTCTTCGTCGGCGTCGCAGAGGAACTCCGCCAAATAGAGCAGCGAGGCCAGCGGAACCGAAGAACGCTCCGGGCGATGATGCCAGCGGACCGCCTGCACGATGGCTTCGGGAAACTTCCAGCGCACCAGCGTTTCGCCGCCGATATCGCCATGGCAGCGTCCGACCAGACCGAGCTCCACCTCTACTGCCGGACAGCCGCCATCGGTGAGCCGATTGAAGCGCTCCAGAAACGCGACCGGCATGATGGAAAACGCCAGGCGCCCGATGTCATGAACCAGCCCCGCGAGGAACGCCTCGGCCGGATCGAGCCCCAGGCTGGACTCGCCGGCCAGCATCTCGGCGGACTGCGCGACATCGAGCGAATGATTCCAAAGCTGATGCAACTGCATGGAAGCGAAATTCCCGCGCAACGCCGCGCCCAGCAGGACTTTGCGCGTCACGTCGGTTCCGATGTGGCCGATGGCGCGCGGGATGCTGCCGATGGGCTGCATCGGACTGTAGGCCGCCGAGTTCGCAGTCTGGATAATTCTGCCCGCCAGGACGGGATCCTTGGAAGCAACAGCCTCCAGTTGGTGCACCGTGACCTCGGGATTGGCGGCATGCTTGATGACTTCCCGGGCCGCGCGCGGAAACACGGGCAGCCGGTCAATCACCCGGTTGATGTCCGTGCGGCTGGTCACCTGCAAATAGGACATCATGGTCTGGACCGACGAAGCGGCGCACTCGTCCTCGGTGGCCGGGTCGGGATCGAACAAGGGCTGCGACTCGAAGTACTGGTCGAAGTCGTCGCTGATTTCGAGCACCGCGACGATTCTGGCAAGGCCGGCGTCGGTGATGGGTTGCAGGCCCTGGAACGCCGCCAACACCTGCCGCACTTCTTCCGGCACGAACGCCGGCTGGCCTTCTTCGGAAACCCGCATCTCGGCCAGCAGGCGCACTCGCGCCTGTTCATTCATGAGAAACTGCGGGACGTGATGGAAGAGAGCGCTGCGTTCGATCAGCTTGCGCTCTTTCTCGGAAATCCCCAGCGCGCCGGCCAGTTCGCTGGCCCAGGCCGCTACGCGCAGGCAATGCGCGCGAACGGCTTCATCCCCGTAGCGGTCCGCTAGTACTACTGCGGAATTGGTCACATTTATCTTATCGACGGCAGCCCCCGGATCTTCCGGCGATGGAACGGGGGGAAGCGGCTGATTGTCATGTGGAACCCAAGCGCTCAAGGTTGGCCTCGGTCTTCTCATCGATAGGGGCTCAGGCAAATTTGAGGAAAAGTCACCTTAGCCGGTGTACCGTGCAACCGTGACAGCTCCTTAGAACTCCCCGGCTGGAACGTTAGACAGTGTACGCTCGGCGCCGGCAGCCCGATAGGCCTCGAGGAGTGCCCCCCCGGCAGGAGGGTAGAGGGGAGGCTCCACGAGAGTTCCTTCGTCCAGCTGCACCAGGGTTTGGAATCTGGCTAACAGAATCCGGCTGTGGAACACCCTGCCGACATGGGCCAACCGCACGCGCTCTCCGGCGCCAAACAACTGCCGGCGGACTGCCGCGGCGAGAATTGCCAGTTGCTGGGCGGCCTCGTGAAGAATTTCGCGAGCGACGTGATCGCCGTTTTCTGCGGCGCCATCCACCAGCTTTGCCAAACCGGCCACGCGATCCCGGGGAAATTCCGCCGTGTAAAAGAGGTGCAGCAGTTGATTCATATCGTGCGCGCCGGTTGTCTGCAGTAGAACGGCGCGCAAGGCAGTCGGAGGACCCCAGCCTTCCTCGGCGCGGAGGGCAGCCCGCAACGCCTGGCGCACGATGTGGAATCCGCCGCCTTCGTCGCCGAACAGGTACCCCCAACCTCCCGCCCGCGCGGTTTGGCCCGTGGCGTTTCGGCCGAAGGCGATGGAGCCGGTACCGGCGATGACGATCAGGCCGGGCTCGCCCGCCGTAGCGCCGGTCAGAGCGATGAACGCGTCGGTGGTGACCACCATGCGGTCGCTCGCCAGGATCTCGCGCAGAATGGCTTCTTTGTCCGCTGGACCGCCGCTGAACCCGAGGCACGCGCAGGCGAAGCGGACGGACGATGGATCCAAGCCGGCCTGCGCGCAGGCGGCCTGCAAGCAAGCGGTCATGGCTGCGACGAATTTTGCCCGGCCTTCCGCGGCGCCGGCGTGATTGCAGGGACCGCCGCGGCCGGCACCGATCACGCGTCCGGTCTCATCGCCAATCAGGGCCGTAGTGCTGGACTGCCCGCCATCGATTCCGAGGAAATACTGGGGCATGGGTTTAGGGGATGAAGTAGAGCCGCTGGGTGTCCACCACTCCCGCCACCTTCATACCCCACGCCTCGGTGTATCGGCGCAGATCTTCCGCGCCGGGGTTTTCGGGCTTCATGAGCACGTAGCGGATGCCGCGCGCCTTTAACTCCGCGGCGGCTTCCCGCCGAAGGCTGGTATGAATCGGATTGATGGACTCCACCGGATGGTCCGACAGCGTGATCCATTGCCCGTTGGCGTCGAGACCCTCGGCCAGGACTTTTGTGCCGGCCGCGTCTGGAGAGGTCTCCACAACCATGGTGTCCACCGTTTGCAGCTTGCCGAAATCCACTTCCACGTACATGCCGGGGGTCGCGGGCTGCCACGTGCGCCAGCGCGTGACCGGGCTGTTGTCGAACGCCAGTTGCACCTCCCAGGGATTGGGATGCGCGGTAAGCCGCCAGGCGGGGTCGCGCGCCAGCTCCATCCCACCATGGAAGACGCGCAGTTCCGAGATGGACCACTGCTGCTGCGGCGCATTCGCCGTTTGAACGACGCGCAGCTTGCGAATCTCGCGCGGCGCGAACTGAAACGTGAGTTTGCGCGTGGGCTGGAAGTCGCGAATCACCGGCGTCCACAAGATATCCTGCAGGACTTCGTTGGACGCCGATTCATAGCCGACCAGCAGATCGCGCGTCGTATAGGACTGGCCCGACTGCGAGACGCCAAACACCTTGTCAGCCCGCGGCACCACGCCATCGATGAGGCGCGCCATGCGGTAATCGGGATTCTGGTTCAGGTAGGTCTCCTCAGGCCGCAAGCGCAGAGCGGTTCGAGGGGACACTCTCTCCAGCCGCCAGGCGCCGGGCGCGCAATACAGCTTGATGACGCTCGGCCAACAGGTGAGGGCATGAAAAGCGACCAGCGCCAGCAGCAGCGCGGGAAAATCGCACACCGCCAAAGCAAGCGCGATGGAAACGAACGGCACCACGGGAATCAAAAAGCGCGTGCCGATGTTGCTGAAATAGGTTGAGCCGAATAAGGCCGCGGCCAGCAGCAACTGACGTCCGGCGCGGAAGCGCAACGCGAGAAGCGCGAGCGGGGTGAGCAAAAACAGCGGCCCTAGCAAGCCCTCTACATGATCGCCTTGCACGGTGACTTGCAAGGGGATCTGCCAGCGGCTGGCGAGATCGTAGTGGCTCAGATACTGGCGCCAGCCGTCCTCAAAAGAAATGTGCACGTAAGGATTCGGGAAGAGGCGATTGGCCAGCGGCGAGATCGGATTCACCACTTCCATCCAGTTCTTCACCATCCAGGGCAGAACGAAGGCCGCCGCGAGCAGCACAACTACCGTCAAGGGCCGCAGGAGGGGTTGGCGCTTCCGCCACAACTTCCAGGCGATGAACCCGATTGCATACGGAACCGCCAGAAACGCAGTGTACTTCACCGCATACGCGAAGCCCGCCAGGATGCCGATGGGAATGAAAAGCTTCGGGTCGCGATTTTCGTCCCAGATCTGCAGCAGATAGAATTCGGCGAAGAGCACCGCGGCGAGGGCGGCATCGATATAAGCCATGGACGCGTCGAAATACACGATGGGCGCGGCGTAGGTGAAGATCGCGGCTGCTACGCCGGCCGCCGGACGCCCGATTCGCCGGCCATAGGAGAGAATCAGCAGCGCCAGCACGACCAGAAAGGTGAAGTGCACCAGGGTCGCGGCTGAGTGCCGGCCGAAGTCAAAGGCATAGAGGAACAGCATCTCGACGCCTTCGGACAGATTCGCGTAAATGTCGGTGGTGATGCGAAAAAAGCCGTGAGCCTGCTGGTATTGGAGCACCGTTCCCAGGTGATAGGCCATGCCGTCCGGGCTGTCCTCGGGCATCATGGCGTGGAAGAAGGCGAGATAGCTGAACGGGGCGATTCCTGCGAGGAACACCCAACGCCACAGGCGCGGCAGCGGAGGGAAAGAATCCCCGGATGCGCGCAGCGCGCCGGAGTACACGGCATAGCCGATGGTCGCGAGCCCAATTCCGAGAAAGACTCCACGGTGGACAATCCGCAGCGCGCAGACGGCGAACACGATCATGCTCAGCAGGGCCGAGCCGGTGACGAAAGCCAGCAGGCACTGTTCCCAGCGATGCAGCTTGAGCGCCAGGCTGCGGAACAGAATCGCGCCCAGCGCCCAGGCGGTCACAACGGTGAGCAGCGCGCCGAAGAGAATCGCCAGTGCGTGGATCATGGCACCAGTCCGATGCGCGTCAGGATCACGCCGAAGCGCTTCTTGTCTCGCGGCGCGACGTACAGCTTGTCGACGTGGAAGGAGAGGAGCGCTTCGCGATCCAGCGTGAGCCAGCCGGCCGGTACCGGCTTTTCGTAATGCTTGACGCCGGGCGTCGAGTAGCGCACCTTGTCCAGCAGCTTGTCGTTGACGAAAAAGGAAAGCTCAATTGGGCCGGTGATTTTGAAACCGTCGTCCCAGATTGCGAAATCGACGCTGAGCTTCAGTTTGTCGGTGGACAGCACCAGGACTTTTACCGTGGGATCCTGCTCAGTCCAGCGCCAGGATGTGCCGCCGGGCGCGTAGATGTCCTTGACGATGGACAGGTTGGCGTCGGGGCTGTCCATTTCGATCAGCATGGCCTCCGGGCCGGGATTGACGCCTTCGGCCGGGTGGCGCTGCTCGGGCGGCGGATAGACCTCCGGCGGACGGTCGCAGGCGGACAGTACGAGCAGAAGCGTGAGAACGGCAGCGGCTCGGGCCAAGAAGCTATTATGCCAGCGTTCTAGCGAGTCACATGTGATTGGTGGCTGGCTCTCGGCCAGACCTCGATTCTCAGAACGATTCTCAGAACCAGGTTTGTTTGCAGTAATCCAGATACGCCTGACCGAACATGTCCAGCAAGACTCCGGGCCTCGTGGCGCGTCTGCCGGACCTGAAGCACAAATAGCCAGTACAACTGGCATTCCGGAGCCTTAGAACGGCGCGGCCAGAGACAGCCGCGACCAAGGCCGGTGCACCTTCACGCGTGCCCATCCTAATCCCGCTTGCACGGCCAGCGCCTGTAGTTCCTCCTGCTTGAATGCGGCCTGCACCGAGATCTGGCCATCCGACACGGTGATGTCGCGCCAACGGAAGAGCCAGCGCGTCGCGGGAAGGAAGTAGTAGGCCAGAGGACCGCGGTCCAAATCGATCGCCAATACGGCGCGCCGCGCCACGTTGCGGAAGCTCGCCAGCAAGTCCACCACCTGGTCGTTGGAGAAGTGATGCAGAAACAGCGAGCTAAACACGAAGTCGAAGCTAGCCGGGCCGAAGGGCAACCGGAACGCATCGGCTACCACCTTCGGCGGCGGGGCCTCGGCCAGATGCAGCAGGCGGTGGTCCAGCAGCGTCACCTGGGCGCCGGGATACATGCCGCGCAGAGCCGCGGCCAGATCGCCGGATCCGGCGCCTACGTCCAGCACGGAAAACTCCTCGTGCGGTTTCACCAGCCCACGAAACAGGCTTCGCAGGACGAGATGGCCGCCCAGGTAACGATTGATGCGCGTCAAATCGTGCAGGCTGCCGCGCACAATCTCCTCCGGCGCGTCGTCCAGCTGTTCGGGTGCAATGAAGCGCTCGGAAACCAGTGCCACTTTTTCATCATAATGGCCTGGCGCGGAAGACGTTGACCAGAAGGATTACAGATTTATGAACCATTAAGGCCTTTCCTGGTAACCTAGTGTAAAGAGGTCCCATGTCCATCTTTCCGAGCCCCAACCCCGGTTCTGGTTCAACGCCCCCAACGTCGGCGCCGCCCCCCACTGAGGCGCCGCCACCGCAGCAGTACTATGCGCCACCTCCGCCCGCCTATTACCCGCCACCACCCGCTCCTGCCGGTGGGTCCGGCAAGATCATTACGCTGTTCGTGGCCGTGGTTGTGCTGCTGGGAGCCAATGTCTATCTGTACACGCAGTTGGACGGCGTCAAGAAACAGCTCGTCGCGGCTAACGACTCCACACAGAACCGCCTGGACAAACTGGAAGAAGCAGCCTCGCTGACCACCCGCAGCAACCGCAAGACCGTCGAAGAACTCAAAGACCAGTTAGAGCGCGCCCGGCGTCAGGCCGCCGCGGCCGCCGGCGAGGCCAAGGATGAGGCGCTCAAGAAAGTCGACGAAACGCGTGCGCAACTCGAGGCTGCCCAGCAGCGCGACCGCCAACAGCTCACTTCGGACATCTCCCAGGTAAGACAGGCCACCGATACGGCCAACACGAGGATCACGCAGGTCGACACCAATGTTACCGGCGTGAAGTCCGATGTGGCTGCTACCAAATCCCAATTGGAAAAGACCATCGCCGAGCTGAAGCGCGCCACCGGCGAACTGGACGGCCATAGCGTACTGATCGCCACCAACGACAAAGAGCTGAAAGCATTGCAGGCGCTGGGCGAGCGGAATTACGTCCAGTTCACGATCAACAAGGAGAAGAAGGCGCAGCGCGTGGCCGATGTGAGCATTCTGCTGAAAAAGGCGGATCCCAAGCGGAACCGTTACACCATCGAGCTGACCGCCGACGACAAAACCGTGGAGAAGAAGGATCGCGGCGTCAACGAACCGCTGCAGTTCATGACCTCCAAAGCGCGCCAACCCTACGAGCTGGTGGTCAACGAGGTGAAGAAGAACGAGATCGTCGGTTATCTCTCCATCCCGAAGGTTCTGAGCGGCCGCAATTAGCGCGCCGCAACTTCGGCGCGGATATCGCCCAGGGTCAGTTGTTCGTGCGGGCGGGCATGTTCGGAGCGAACATACGCCAGCGCGACCACCTTACCCAAGGCCGGCGAATAAGCCGCGGAGGTGATTTCCGCCACGCTGGCGTCGCCGATTTCGAGCTTCGCGCCCGGTTCCGGCGGCTCCGTGGTTTCAAGGACCAGGGGCATCAGCACGCGATGGATCTGGCCGCGCGAACGCACGCGCTCGACGATCTCCTGCCCCAGGTAGCAGCCCTTGTTGAAATGCAATGCGTGCGGCTGATTGGCCTCCTGCGCAAGATATCGCTCGCTCAAATCCTCACCGTAGCGGGCCTTGCCGTGCTCAAGACGGACCACTCGGAAGGCTTCTGCAGCGGCCGCTTCCGCGCCGGCGGCTTCGAGCCGGGCGATCAGATCGGGCTTCTCCGCCGCGGGCGCAAAAACAAAGAAGCCTGGGCTTCCTGTCGAGGTGACACGGGCTACCACCCCGGTGCCCCACTCGGCGCTGGCATAATCCGTTTCGGGCACGGGCGCGCCGGCCGCAACGAGCACTTCGGCCGACCGCGGGCCTTCCACGGCGATCGTCGCCGTCGAGCCGGTGGCGTCTTCCAGGTAGACATCGTCAGCGATGATGTAGTGATCCAGGTGCGCGAACAGCTTCTCCCGCACTTCCGGCTCAACGTCCAGCAGAAAATGGTCCGGGCGGCACAAGATATTAGCGTCGGCAAGGATGCGGCCTTTGTCGTTCAGGAAGAACGCATAGCAGCCAGTGCCCGGCGTGAGCTGCTGGATGTGATTCGTGCTCATGGCGTGCAGCAGGCGCGCGCGATCCTCACCGGTCAGCTTGATCTTGCCGCGGGCGGAGAGATCCAGCCAGGCGGCGCGGTTGCGCAGAGCGTCGTAGCCCGTCATGCGAGTGAGATCCACCGTAAATAAGATGCAATGGCGATGATGATGAGACCGGAAATCACGATGCCCGTCAGGGTGCGGTTGGTTTTGGCCTCATCGGCGTCGCGCCCGGCGTAGAGGATGCCCGCCGCGAAGACATGCAGCACCAGCAGCAGCTTGATGCCCATCCACATGTGATAATGCGGCGGGTAACTGCCCTTGGTGACATAGTTGTAAGCGCCCGACCCGAGGATGAAAATCATGAGCGTGTAGAGCAGCGGCCGGAAGCCGGCGATGGTGCGCTTGCGGAACGCGTCACGGTCCGGTCCGGTAAGTGAGGCAAGCGCGGGCGCCAGCACCAGCCGCGCATAGATAAAGCCGCCGAGGAGCGTGACCACCGAAGCGATGTGAATCCATCGCATGCACACCCCGAGCACCGCGCGCGTGGTTGGGTCCATAATTCGAGTATACGATCATGCTGCATGAAATCATTCCGGTCGGCATGCTGCAGTGCAATTGCTCGATTTTCGGCGATGAAGCCAGCCGCGAGGCGGTGGTGATCGATCCGGGCGACGAAATCGGCCGAATTTTAGCGGTGCTGGCTAAGCATCAATTACGCGTGAAGGCCATCGTGATCACGCATGCGCATATCGACCACATCGGCGGCGCGCACAAGCTGAAGGCCGCGACTGGCGCGCCGGTCTACATGAATGCCAATGACCAGGAGCTGTACGCTCATCTCGACATGCAGGCGGAGTGGCTGGGGATGGAACCGCCGGAACAGACCGACATCGATGTAAACGCACGCGAGGGCGAAGTGCTCGAGCTTGGTCCGGCTGAATTTCAAGTGATCCACACGCCCGGTCACACGCAAGGCAGCATCAGCCTGTGGATTCCGGCCGAGAACAAACTGGTCGCCGGCGACACGCTGTTTTTCGACAGCATCGGCCGGACGGATCTGCCCGGCGGCAACATGCAGCAGATCCTGCGCTCGATTCACGACAAGCTGCTGCCGCTCGCCGACGACGTAGTGGTGATTCCAGGCCACGGGCTGAACACGACCATTGGCCGCGAGCGGCGGCGCAATCCGTTCCTGCAGAGGCTGTGAAGCTTTGCTCCCATCGGTTATGTCCCCATCAAGTGGGACATCAATGTCAACCAAGAGAGCACACGTTGTGTTGCCTGAAGACCTGACAATCGCGAGGGTTTTCCGATGCCGTAACTGGCGCTTTATCCGCTGCCCGGAAGGAAGGCGGAGGTATACTTGAGGCGAAGTCAATGCCCTCGAAATCGGCCTCCAAACAGCAACCCCCTCCGCTGCCGCCGGAAAAGCCCGCCGGCTATCAGCCGACGCTCGGGCGCAAGCTCTTCATGATGGCGCTCTGCATCATCGGGTTGATTATCATTTGGACTTATTACTTCGCGCACGGCGGCAAGTTGTAGCTACTGCGCCGCCCGCTTGCGCTTCAGCTCTCCCATCACATCCGCCACCAGTTCTTTGGCGTCATTCAGGCACTTGGTGATCATCTGTATATCCATGGCGGGCTTGCCGGGCTGGCGCGCGCTCTGGCAATAGACCCCGTGCTGGCCCACCAGCACCAGCGCGTCGGTCAGCAAATCCAGGGTGACGGCCAGGCGTCCGCGCTCGACGCCCAGCATAAACTCTTGTTTTTCCAGCTCTTCCCGGCGCTCGTCGTAGACAGACATCGTGCCTCCCATTGTAAGGGGCAGCGGCCCTAAAGTTCGCGCCGGAACCGCCGATAGTACTCGCGAGGAGAGGTACTAATGTCTGCTATCCGCCAGCTTCTGGTTTCCACGTTGATTTTCGCGGCAGTTCCGCCAGCCGCCGTGCGCGCCGCCGAATCCGCCGAATACGTTGGTGGCACGGTCAAGTCGATCCCGGTGAATTCCACCGGCACGTTGAGCTTTGACGATGCCAAGGAATTGCGTTTCAACTACAGCGGCTCGGTCTACAGCGTGCCGTACGGAAACATCGCCAACATCGAAATCGACAAGGCGGAAACCCGCCACCTCTTCGGCAGGATTCCCATGCCCGCGCTCCTCCATCCGAAAGAAGTCCTGAGCATCACTTACAAGGACGCATCCGGCGCTGTCGGAGCTGTGAATTTTGAAGTCTCTTCGTTCTACGCCCAAGCCCTCCAGGCCAACATTCAGGACAGGATCGACGCGCCCAAGAAAGCCGCCGCTCCGGACGATGACCCGTTCGTGGATCGATATTGGAGAACCACCCGGAACCAGGCTCACTGGGACGCCAAAGAAGCGCAGAACGCTCAGAACGCGCAGAATGCGCAGAGCGCTCCGGCCACGAGCACGCCCGCGGGCACCAAATAACCTCGCAAACGATCGCAGACGCAGCGTTTCTTCGCCGGCACGGGTAACCATCCCGTGCCGTTTTTTTTTGGTTCCAAAGTACCAGCCTCCCGCATCCCATTCCTTGGATGCTAGTCTGATAGAGCGTGGCCGGAGGCTACCATGGCGACTGTACCGGTAACGAGTCGGACGCTTCTCGGGCGGCTGAAATCCGCGCGGGAACAAACCGACAGGCTGTTCGACTTACTAAGGCCTGAGGCCCTTTACTCGCGCCCCATTCCCGAGCGGCACCGACTGATCTTCTACCTGGGCCATTTGGAGGCCTTCGACTGGAACCTGGTCTGCCGGAAAACCCTCGACATTCCTTCTTTTCATCCGCGGTTCGACCAGCTTTTCGAGTTCGGCATCGATCCGCCCGTGGGAAAGGCCGCCGAAGATCAGCCCTCGGACTGGCCCGCGACCGAAGAAATCCACCGTTACAACCGGCGAGTCCGCGAGGCGATCGACGAGAATTCAGACCGCGCGCCCGACCAAATCGCCCAAGTCGCGATCGAGCACCGGCTAATGCATGCCGAAACGCTCGCTTATCTGCTGCATAATCTGCCTTACGAAAAAAAATTCGCACCGGGCGGTTCCGCGCCGCACAGCGCGCACCGCGTCGCCAACTCTATGATCGCCATTCCGCCGGGCACGGCCACCCTTGGCCAGAGTCCCGGCGAGTTCGGATGGGACAACGAGTTCGCCAGGCACACGCAAGACGTGCCCGCTTTCGCGATCGGCAAGCACAAAGTCACCAACGGCCAATATCTCGAATTCGTGCGCGCGGGCGCGGCCCCGCCCCATTTCTGGACCGAGCGCGACGGCCAATGGCGCTATCGCGGCATGTTTTCAGAGATTCCGTTGCTGCTCAACGCGCCGGTCTATGTGACCCACGCGGAGGCCAGCGCCTACGCTCGGTGGTGCGGCAAGAAACTTCCCAGCGAAGCGCAATTCCACCGCGCCGCGTACGGCACGCCAGAAGGTTTCGAACGGCCTTATCCATGGGGCAGCGCCCCGCCGGACGTTTCCCGCGGCAACTTTGATTTTCACCACTGGGATCCGGTCGACGTCGACGCCACGCCCGCGGGCGATAGCGCCTTCGGCGTGTCGCAACTGGTCGGCAACGGCTGGGAATGGACCGCTACCCAGTTCGGCCCGTTCGCGGACTTCCGGCCTTTTGCGTTTTACCTGGGATACTCGCAAAATTTTTTTGGCGAAGAGCACTACGTCATGAAAGGCGGCTCGGCGCGCACCGCGGCCTGTCTGCTGCGCCGCTCGTTCCGCAACTGGTTCCGGCCCAATTACCCCTATGTCTACGCCAGCTTTCGGATTGTCGAGAACTAACTTCGCCGGCGACGCTGCGCTGCGCGAATTTGCCGGCGACGTCCGTGCCGGCCTGACCAAGCCCCAAAAAGAACTGCACTCCAAATATCTCTACGACGAGCTGGGCAGCTCGCTGTTCGAAGCCATCACGCATCTGCCCGAATACGGCCTGACGCGCGCCGATGAACGCCTGCTGCGCACGCATGCCGCCGAGATCGCGAGCCTGCTCCCGCCCCGGGTCGCGGTGATCGAATTGGGCAGCGGCACGGGCCAAAAGACGCGGCATGTTCTGCGAGCGATTCGCGATGCCGAACCGCGCTACTTCCCCATCGACGTCTCCTCGGACGCGCTGGCGCGCTGCGAACGCGATTTGGCCGACATCGCGGAGGTCCATCCCCTCGAACGCTCCTACCTGCAGGGTATGGCCGATGCTGCGGCCTGGCGCCGGCCGGGCGAAAACCTGCTGGTTCTCTTCCTCGGCAGCACCATCGGAAACTTCGAGCGCCCGTGCGCCATCGAGTTTCTGCGCGACCTGCGCCGCCCGCTCCAGCCCGGCGACTGCCTCCTGCTGGGCGCCGACCTGGTAAAGGATCGCGACACCATGCTCGTCGCTTACGACGATCCCACCGGCGTCACGGCTGCCTTCAACCTCAATCTGCTGGGCCGCGTCAATCGCGAACTGGGCGCGAACTTCAATCTGCGCGCCTTCGAGCACCAGGCCCGCTGGAACGAACACGAGCGCCGCATCGAAATGCACCTCTGTTCGCGCACGCGCCAATCCGTCTGGATCGCGGCCGCGGATCTCGACCTGGAGTTCCAGTCCGGTGAAACCATCTGGACCGAGTCTTCTCACAAATTCCATCTTTCCGAGCTGGCCGTCATGGCCGAACAATGCGGCTTCGACGTCGAGGGACAATGGATGGATCCCGAGTGGCCCTTCCTGGAATCGCTGTGGACGGTGCATTGATGCCCGGCCGCACTGCGCTGGAGTTCCGCGGCGTCTCCTTGCGCATCGGCGGCAAACTGATTCTCGACAATTTGAGCCTTGCGGTCGAGCACGGCCAGACGTTGGTGCTGCTCGGCCGCAGCGGCTCTGGAAAAACCACCGCGCTTAAGATGATCAACGGCCTTCTCCTGCCCACCGAGGGCGAAGTTCTGGTGGACGGCCGCTCGACCGCCGCCTGCGACCTCATCCAGTTGCGTCGCGGCATCGGATACGTCATCCAGGAGGTCGGCCTGTTCCCGCACTTCACGGTCGCCGAAAACGTCGGCCTGGTTCCGCAGCTCGAAGGCTGGCCCGCCGAGCGGATCGCGGAACGCACTGCGGAATTGCTCACACAGGTAGGTTTGGAACCCGCCGAGTTCCAACAGCGCTATCCGCGCCAGCTTTCCGGAGGACAGCGGCAACGGGTTGGCGTGGCGCGCGCTCTGGCCGCCGATCCGCGCTTTCTTCTTCTGGACGAACCGTTCGGCGCGCTGGACCCGGTCACGCGAGTCGAATTGCAGGACCAATTTCTGGCGCTGCGCGATCAGCTCGCCAAGACTTCCGTCTTCGTGACGCACGACGTTCGCGAAGCGCTCCGCATCGGTACGCATATTGCCCTGCTCGACCGTGGCCGCCTGGAGAGCGCCGGCACGCGCGAGCAATTCCTGCGATCCACCGGGCCGCAAGCCCGCGCCTTCCTGGCCACTCTCGACCTGGGCGCCGCAGCGCAACGCGGGTATCTATGATTCGCGCCGACCTGCTGGACGAAATCGGCCAGCTGACTTCCGAACATTTTGTGCTCGTGCTGGTGTCCATGACCATCGCCGCCGCCATTGCCATCCCGCTCGGCATCTTACTCACCCGCCGCGTCGTGTTGCGCGGACCGCTGCTCGGCTTCGCCAACATCGTGCAGACCGTCCCCAGCCTGGCGCTCTTCGGCTTTCTGATCCCCATCCCCTTCATCGGCGGCATCGGTAAGCGCACGGCGATCGTGGCCCTCGTTCTCTACGCGCTGCTGCCGATTCTGCGCAACACGCTGGTCGGCATCCTGGGCGTGGACCCGGCGGTGCGGGAATCCGCCATCGCGATGGGCATGACCGGCGCCCAGTTGCTCTGGCAAGTGGAGATACCGCTGGCGGCTCGAACGATCCTCGCGGGCGTGCGTGTGGCCACCGTCACCACCATCGGCACCGCCACCATCGCCGCGGCCATCGGCGCGGGTGGCCTCGGCGTCTTCATCTTTCGCGGCATCGCCTCGGTGGACACCACGCAGATTCTAGCCGGCGCCATTCCGGCGGCTCTGCTTGCGCTCATCTCGGACGGAGGGCTCGGTTGGATCGAACGGCGCTTCTCAGCGGCCTGATCGCGGCACTGCTGCTGGCCGGCTGCACGCGCACGCGGCATGTGGTGGTTGGCTCCAAGAATTTCACCGAACAATTGGTCCTCGGCGAAATCATCGCGCAGCACATCGAGGACCGTCTGCATCAACCCGTGGAGCGCAAGCTGGATCTTGGCGGAACGCTGCTGGCGCATCAGGCTCTGCTCGCCAAGGATATCGATCTGTATCCCGAGTACACCGGCACGGCCTTCACCAACGTGCTGAAACTGACGGGTGTGAACGATCCGGCCGTAGTCCTCGAGCGCGTGCGCACCGAATACGCCGCCCGCTTTCACCTCGACTGGCTGGATCCGCTGGGCTTCGACAGCTCCTTCGCCATGACGGTGCGCGGCGCCGACGCTCGCGCAAGGCATCTCGAAACGTTGAGCGACGCCGCAGCCGATCGCGCGGGATTCTCCCTGGGCGCCGGCTATGAATTCCTCACGCGCCCCGACGGACTGGCCGCGCTCAACGCCGCGTACCCCATCCATTGGACCGCGCCGCCGAAAAGCATGGATCTCGGCCTGCTGTATCAAGCGCTGACCGCGAACCAGGTCAGCATGGTGGCCGCCAACACCACCGACGGCCTGCTCAGCAAGCTCGATGTCAGAGTTCTGGCCGACGACAAGCACGCGTTTCCGCCCTACCAGGCCTGCATTGCCGTACGCTCGGATGCGTTGGCCGCATTTCCAGGCTTGCGCGGCGCGCTCGTCGAGCTGTCCGGCAGGATCTCCGCCGATGCGATGCAGAAGATGAACTACGCCGTGGAGGTGGAACACCGCCCCGTGCCCGACGTGGCTAAGGAATTTCTGCGAAACGCGGGGCTACGGTGAACTGGTCTGCGGCGCGGCCTTCTGGCTGACGCGCGAGATGGCCCGCACCAGCTTGCGATACGGAACGTGGTCCAGGCCATGAAAGCCCAGCCACTCGCCGTCGCTCCACGTCGAGTAATGCCAGCGCGCCAGCAACGCCAGGTGTTCCTGCTTTTCAGCCAGCGGCGCTTGCACCCCGGCGATGGACGCCACCAGCTCGCGCAGCCGCTGATCCAGCGAAACATGGGACGTGAGCGCGAACTCCACCGGCGCCTGCCACGATCCCTGACAGACGAACCATAACCGCACGCTATCGGCCGCGGCGGCGGGCGCAACCGCAACGCCATACAGCTGGTCGATGTCGCAAACCAGATCGTCTCGCTGTGCCAGCACCTCTTGAATGCGCTCCAGCCGCTTGTGCTGGCGCGCGGCTTCTTCGAAATTCATCTCCTGGCTGAGCCGGTCCCGCGCAGCCGCTGCGTTCGCCACCAATGCGGCGCCGTCGCCGGTCAGGAATTCCTCGACGCGATGCACTTCGCTCAGATATTCTTCCCGTGTCACCACCTGCTGGCACGGCCGCAGGCACATGTTCATCTCGCCGTAAATGCAGCCGGGATGCTGCGGGCCAGGCTCCAAATTTTCCTGGCAGCGCCGGATTTGAAAAAAGTCCAGGAACTGGTTCTCGAACAGCTCCGCCGACGCCCGGGTGCGAAACGGGCCGTAATAAATCCCGCGCCCGCCGCCCAGCCGCGTGGTCACCTGCGTCCGGGGAAACTCGTTGGAGAGAATCAGTTTCACATAGGCTGGCATGCGCAGCTTCACCAGCCGCAGATAATCCTCGGGAAAATGCCGCCGCGCCAGCGCATAGTGCAACAGCATCGACTCGAAGCGCGAGCTGGTGAGCCAGTATTCCACGCGCGTAACAACGTCGCGCAGATTCAACGACCGTCCCTGCCCGCTCGCCGGCTTCAGAATACGCAGCAGCCGGCGCCGCAGCATGCTGGTCTTGGCGAGATACGACGAACGGTCGCCCGCCCACACCACGAACACCGCGTCGCTGTTCGCGAGCGCCGCCAGACTTTCGTCCAGGCCTTCGCGTTCGATGACGGCGGGTTCCGGAACCAGCATCCGCTTCTAGTGTCTCGTTTCCCGGCGCACGATGCCATTCCGTTCGCCTCGCGGTTGTGTAACTATAGAAACAACCGCCCCCGAGGTTAGTGGCACCGCACCGCATGGATTTCGCCGAGCAACTGAAATCGTCCGTCGATATCGTAAAAACCGTCGGCGAATACGTGCGCTTGAAACGCGCCGGCAGCACGCCCCGCTACATGGGGCTCTGCCCGTTCCATACCGAAAAGACGCCCTCGTTCTCCGTTCACTCCGGTCACCAGTTCTACCATTGCTTCGGCTGCAACGCGGGCGGCGACGTCTTCAAGTTCGTCATGGAGATCGAGCGTGTCAGCTTCTTCGAGGCGCTGAAGCTCCTGGCCGAGCGCAACGGCATCGCCATGCCCCAGCGCGAGTACGCAGACGCAGACTCCAAACTGCGCGGGGCATTAATGGAAATGCATGAACTCGCCGCTCAGCAATTCCAAGCAAATCTTAATGGCCCGGCCGGAACGGAAGCGCGCAACTATCTCGCCAGCCGCGGCGTCACACAGGCACACAGCGCCGAGTTCGGGCTGGGTCTTTCGGATGCTGCCGGGCAGCAGCTGGTCCGCCAGTTCCAATCCCGCTTCGCCCCCGAACATCTGGAGCACTCGGGACTTGTCATGAAGCGCCAGGATGGCAGCGGATTTTTCGATCGTTTTCGCGGGCGGCTGATGTTCCCCATCCATAACGAGTCGGGCAAGGTGATCGCGTTCGGCGGCCGCGCGCTGCGGGCCGGCGACGAACCCAAGTATCTGAACTCGCCCGAAACACCGCTCTATCGGAAGAGCTACGTGCTCTACAATCTCCACCGCGCCAAAGACGCCGTGCGCAAGTCCGACTTTTCGGTTCTGGTGGAAGGCTACATGGACGTGATCGGCGTCTACTCCGCCGGCATTCATAACGTCGTCGCCAGCTGCGGCACTGCGCTCACCAGCACCCAGGTGCGCGCGCTCAAGCGCCACTCCGAGCGCATTGTCGTGAATTTCGATCCCGACGCCGCCGGCGCCAACGCCGCCGAGCGTTCCATCCAAATGCTGCTGGACGAAAACCTGCAGGTCCGCGTTTTGGAGCTGGAACAAGATCTGGATCCGGACGAATACGTCAAAAGCCTCGGCGCCGAAGCGTATCGCGCGCGACTGGAGAAAGCTCCCGCGTATTTCCACTGGCTGGCCGATCGCGCCCGCAAGCGATTCGACATGCGGACCGTGGAAGGGCGCATGCAAAGTTTTAAGTTCGTCGCGCCGGCCATCCAGCGCATTGCCGACCGCCTGGAGCGTTTCGCGGTCGCCAACGACGTCGCCGATTATCTGGGCGTCGAAGAGAAGCTCGTGCGCGACTATTTCAGCAAGGGAAGCAGCGAACGCCCGGCGGCGCGCCGCAGTCCCGAGATCCCGGCCGTCGAGCGGCTTTTGTTACATTCGCTGCTGGCCAGCGAGGCCGCTCGCAGCGCGGCCATTCCCCAGTTGCAGGACCTGCCGGCGGTGGACCGCTTCGCGACCCGGAATGTCTTCAAAGCCTTGTTTGCCATGCACTTCGACGGCGCGCCGTTCCGTTATGCCGACCTCGAAGGCCGCCTGGAGGACGCGGACCGGGATCTATTGTCCGCTGTCGTTTTTGCCGATGAAGCGCTTGAGGAGGAGACCGCAGCCAGGGTCGCGGGTGACTGCGTCCGCAAACTGAAAGACCTGGAGCCGCAGTCGGAACTTGCCACCTTGCGCGAACAAATCCGGGCGGCCGAACGCGCCGGAAATATCGAGGAAGCCTTGCGTCTTGGCGCACTAACCCATCAGGTCGATGATCCGCGCAAACGCACCCGAAAGCCTGCGAGCGATGTTGTACACTAAATGGGATCAGGGCAAGACATCGCTGGTGAATTGGGGTACCAGTGGCGACAGATGATAAGTACGGCCGGCTAAAGCATCTCATGGAAGAGGGCAAAGAAAAAGGCTTCGTCTTATACGACGACGTCAACGATCTGCTGGCGGAGGAGTTTCCTTCCGGCCGCGAGTTCGAGGATCTGCTCACCGATCTCGACAACGCCGGCGTGGAAATTCTCGAGGAGCCCAAGCTCGATTTCGAAAAGTCCAAGGACGACGGCGACGATTTTGCCGATCTCGAGCTGACGCAGGACGTCGGCGATAAAACCAACGACCCCGTCCGCATGTATCTGCGCGAGATGGGCACGGTTCCCCTGCTCACGCGCGAAGGCGAAATTGAGCTGGCCAAGCGCAACGAGCGCGGCCAGTGGGCGGTGCGCAAGGCGCTCTCGCGCTCTCCGCTCGTCATCCGCGAAATCATTCAGCTCGGCGAGGACCTGCAGCGCGGCACAGTCTCCGTGCGCGACGTTCTGGTGCTGCCCGAGTTCGTCATCACCGACGAGGACTTCACCGCGCAGCTGGAGGACCTGCTGTCCAAGATCGCGGAAATCGAAAAGTATTACAAGAAGAGCCAGCAGTTCCGGCAGAAGCTGCAGGCCGTCTCGCGCCAGATGAAGCCCAAGCAGCACCGCAGCCTGCGCTACGGCCTGGCGCGCAACATGGTGCAGATTTCGCGTATCATTCGCGACGTTGCCTTCAGCACCGCCGTCCGCCGCAGTCTGGCCGGACGCCTGCGTTGCGCGGTGGAAGAGCTGAAGCCGCTGGAACGCGAAATCGCCAAGATCCAGCGCAAGCTGGAAGAGCCGGCCCAGCAGGGGCACGGCCATCCCTCGCGCGATCTTCGCAAGGAGCTGCGCCAGTGCAGCCAGCGCATCCAGCAGCTGGAAGAAGAATGCGGCGCCAGCTCCACCGAACTGCGGCGCACCCTGCAGATCGTCGAGCGCGGCGAACAGGAAGCCGAGTCCGCCAAGAAGCAGCTCATCGAGGCGAACCTGCGCCTGGTGGTTTCCATCGCCAAGCGGTACACCAACCGCGGCCTGCAGTTCCTGGATTTGATCCAGGAAGGGAACATCGGCCTCATGAAGGCCGTGGACAAGTTCGATTACCGCCGCGGCTACAAGTTTTCCACCTACGCCACCTGGTGGGTGCGCCAGGCCATCACGCGCGCCATCGCCGACCAGGCGCGCACCATCCGCATCCCGGTGCACATGATCGAGACCATCAACAAGCTGGTCCGGACGCAGCGCCAGCTCCAGCAGGAGCTCGGCCGCGAACCCACCACCGAGGAGCTGTCGGTCAAGATGGAACTGCCGGTAGGGAAGGTGCGCAAAGTGCTGCGTATCGCCCAGGAGCCGATTTCGCTGGAAACTCCCGTCGGCGAAGAAGAAGAATCGCACTTAGGCGATTTCATCGTCGACCGGCGCGTGGTCTCGCCCTCGGAAGCGGTCATTAACCTGAACCTCCGCGAACAGACCGCCGAAGTTCTGAAGACCCTGAGCCCACGCGAAGAGAAAATCATCAAGATGCGCTTCGGACTGCAGGACGGCAGCGAGCACACGCTCGAAGAAGTCGGCCAGCACTTCGCGGTCACGCGCGAACGCATCCGCCAGATCGAAGCCAAGGCGCTACGCAAGTTGCGCCATCCCAGCCGCAGTCACCGCCTGCGCGCGTTCCTCGATACTTCTCTTCACGAGTAGATTTCGCGCACGCGGTCGATAATCGTATCCGGAACCAGGCGCTCCCAAGCTTCGCCGCGAGCGATGCGTTCGCGGACTTCCGTGGACGAAACGGCTTCGATGCCGCCGTCCGCCACAAGCGGATGGATCCGGTGTCGGTACGCTTCCGGCGGTTCGTAAACGCCACCCCGAGGCGCCACCAGTAGTTCGAACTCGCCGAGCATCTCTTCTACCACCCCCGGCCGGCCGTAGTCCCAGTGCAGGATCCGCTCAGCCGCGTCCCTCCCGCAGATGAAGTACAGCCGGGCACCCGGATCGTAATATCTCCGACAATCCCGCGCGATCTCGATAAATAGGCCCTTTTCCGTGGCGGCTATGGAATGCGGCGCTGGGATGCGGACCGCCTCCAGCATCTCCAACCGCTGCTCCAGCGTCGCCCCAAAGTATTCTTTGTGAGGGAATTCGCGCGGAACCACCCAAAGCACTTCATCCACAACGCCCTGGGCAGCCTGCGCCAGTTCCACGTGGGCCACCGTCGGCGGGTTGAAGCTTCCCGCCAGGATCCCGATCGTTTGCGGCCGGCCGGAGCTACGGTGATAGAACTCCACGAAACCTCAAGTATAGCCCCCGCCAGGGTAGACCTTGGCACAAAAGGTCCTTTAGGTGCCGTGATTTAGCAACATAAGGCCACTCTTAGACCAACGTAGGGTAACTGCCCGACAGATTCAAATACACTTTGGTTCTAGAGTGGATGTATATGCTGTACTGGATTTGTCCTGAATGCGGGCGCGAATGCTCGCCGACCATCCGGGAATGCCCAACCTGCGCGATGGCAACGGAGAGCGCCCCTCCGAGTCCAGTTCCAGCCGAAGACCAGCCGGATCCAGTGCAGCCCGAGTCCGGGATCAGCCAGGAAATCATCGCTCTGGCGCAAAACTTCGAAGATTCCTCGCCAGTTGCCGCTCAAGCCGGCACGTCCCCCGCGGAATCGGCTTCGTCCGTTAACGGCCACTCCGCTCCCAAGGCCACGAGCACGGTCCTAACCGTTGAAGAACCGGCTGAGATCGCCGAACCGAGCGCACCCGAAACCGCGATCGATTCGCTGGTGCGCCCGCTGGTGGAATCCGCAAAGACAGCGCCTCCCGCGCCGCCGGCTGTTCCGCCTGCTCCCCAAGTCGCCCCGCCCTGCGCCGAATTAAGGCCCGCGGAACCAGCCATGTCCGAGCCTCTGCACGCGCGGGAAGAGTTCGCGCGCACTGCGCGGCGCCCGCCGGCGATCCTGTCCTCCTCGCGGCCGCGCATCGAGTTGGATGTGCTTCCGCCCATGGCGACCGGCTTGGCTGCGATCGATGGAGCGCAGCTGCAATTAGCCCGGCCGGTGCAACCGAAGCAGCCGAGGATCCTGCCCAGTACGCCGCCCGCCAGTCCCACGCCCGCTTTCATTCCGGTTTTTACCCTGGAGCCCGGCTTCGAACTTCCCGCCGCGGACCTGGTGGCTTTGGGCGCGGCGCTCGAGGAGCCTTCTCCCTGCGAAGGCGAGGAACTTCCGCCCGTCGCCGTCCAACCGAAGCCTCGCTCCAGCGCGGCCGGAATCAGCGGCCCTGTCTTCGATTCGGTCCGCGTAACTCCGGCGAGCGAACCGCTCTCGGAACCGGAGCCGGAATACGACTCCGAAATTGTCGCCGACGCCATGGAACAACAGGCCGCGGCGGTGCGCGAGGTTCTTGACGCGCATCTGAGCGCGCCAGAGAGAGAACCGCTGGCTATACCCGCGGTCTCGCAGGCCCTCGAACTCGAAGCCACGGAGGTGGTTGAGGAGATCGGCCGCCGCGAAGAAACGGAGCAAGCGGGCATTCGCGCGATCGCAGAGACATTCCGCGAGCAGCCGCCGGCCACGTTGTTGGCCGCGCCGCCGGAAGTCGTCACCGCGCCCGCGCCCCCGGCGACCCAATGGCTCCGGACACCGCGCCCGATTCTGAAGCCTTGTCCGCCTCTACAGCGCGGCTCTGATCTTTTTACGGCCGGCCCGAAGGCGCCCACGCTGGCGGGCCCCTGCCTGCCGTTGCAGTTGGAACACTTCCTCGAACTGGGCAGCGCCACGCCGGAATCGGCTCGCAAGCCAATCGCGTTCCCAACCTGGCTGGTCAGTGTTGTGGTTGCCACTTGTCTGTTCCTGGGCGCCGGCAGCCTGATGCAATACCTGACGCCCAGCCATGACGCGAAGGCCGCGTCACAGGCGCCGGTCACTCCAGCGTCCACGCCCGTACCCGCCGCTACCACCGCTGCCGCGCCACCCCAGCCGGTAGTGCAAGAGCATCCGCTGGCCCGCTTCGTAGAAGTCGCCGGCGTGCGCATCGTGAGCGGCCCGAAGGGCAGGCCGCAGCTGGAGTACATCGTCATCAATCATTCCGGCTCCGCGATCACAGGGTTGGATGTTCGCATCGCGGGCCGCTCCGCCGATGCTCCTTCCGGGGATCCGCTGTTCAGTGTCTCCGGAATCGTTCCCTCGCTGGGACCCTACCAGTCCAAGGAAATGCATAGCGAGCTGGACGCCAGCGTGCGCCCTTCCGCGCTTCCCAGCTGGCAGTCTCTGCGCACCGACGTTGTCATCGCCCGCCACTAAGCGACTGTGCATTTACCTGGCCGGCCGGTAAGTGCGATGATAGCGGCTTGACCAAAAAGGCAACGCCGCCCAAGCTGGTTCCCCGCCCCAAGACCGCCGCCGAGCGCGCCGCGCGCGTACGCAAGATCCTCCGGCTGCTCGACAAAATGTATCCCCAGCCCGCCGTGCCGCTCCAGCATCGCAACGCCTGGGAGCTGTTGGTGGCCACCATCCTCTCGGCCCAATGCACCGACAAGCGCGTCAACGAAGTCACGCCGGGCTTGTTCGCGAAGTATCCCTCTCCCACTGACTTCGCCGGCGCCAATCAGGCCGAGCTCGGCAACGACATCCGCTCAACCGGCTTCTTTAACAACAAATCCAAGTCGCTGATCGGCGCGGCCCGCAAGATTCTCGCGGATTTCGGCGGTGAAGTCCCACGCACCATGGAAGAACTGCTCACCGTTCCCGGCGTGGCCCGGAAGACTGCCAACGTGGTGCTGGGCGCCATCTTTCACATCCCGGCCGGCATCGTCGTGGACACGCACGTCCAGCGCAACGCGCAGCGGCTGGACCTCACGAAAAACAGCAACCCGGTGAAGATCGAGCAAGATCTCATGAAGGTAATTCCGAAAGACAAGTGGATCGACTTTCCTTTGCAGCTCATCTATCACGGCCGCGCCTTGTGCGTTGCGCGCAAACCGAAATGCGGCGAATGCGCGCTGGACCCGTTGTGCTACGCGAAGGATAAAAACCTCGGGGCGTGATGGCTCCGCTTGCTGACGCGCGCGGCTCAGTCAAAGTGTTCGTTTCAGAAACGAGCAAATGTGATAGCCGTCAATGAACTTGAACGGCGTCTCGCCCAGCGTGTAGTGCCCGCACGGCATCACCACCACCTTGTGGTCCACGCGGTGCTCGCGCATCTTGGCGACAATATCCCGCGACAGCCGCGGCAGGAACGTGGTGTCGTAGGCGGCGTAAATGAATAGCGATTTCTGCTTCTGCGCCGCGAACTTCTCCATATAGCTGACCGGGCTGATCGCCATCCACACTTGCCGCAGCCGCTCCAGATCGAGGTGTTCCTCCAGGCCCTGGCGGACGTGCTGCGTGGAGAGGCCGGTCCACACCACATCGGCCACATAAGTGGAGCAATGGTTGAACACGTTAACCGAAATGCGCGCATCGTGGGCGCTGGCCAGACATGCATACGCGGAGCCGAGGCTGGTGCCGACGATGCCCAGGCGCTCGAAGCCCTGCATCTCCAGCCAGTCGAAACAGCAGCGGACGTCGATCACCGCCTGGCGCGCGGCATCGATGGTCCGGCACACGTTGGCTGACATCGCATAGTCGGCGCGCTGCAACTCCGTGGGCATCCGGTAATCGTGATACGGCAGGCTGATGCGCAACGCGGAAATGCCCAGGCGGCTTAAGCCCTGGCAAAGCGCATTGTGCGCCGTGGCGGGGGCGTTCCAATGCGGCAGCACGACCACGGCCTTCTTGCCCGGGGTCTTCTTGCCGCCGGCCGCCGGAAACCACTGTGCGTGCACGACGTTGTTTTCCGGATAAGGAGTGGGCACGGGGGAATGAAAGCGCAGAACGCCATGCTGCAGGGAGAAGTCGCGCGGCCGCTCATAGCCGAAGAATTCATCGCTGTGGCGGAGGGCAATCTGGTTCAATTGCGCGACGTAGTCCTGGGGCGCATCGCCATTCGCGGAATGCAGCCGGGTGGAGGGCCAGTTGCGCGCCCATTCCAGGCCCCATTCGAAGCGGCGCACCACGCGATTGGTGGCGCGGAAGCACAACCGCTCCTCTCGCGCGCGAATCCATCGTTCATAGAAGCGTTCGTAAAGGCGCGCCTTGGTCCTCACCATGCGATTTATCTTCAGGATATCGGGCGGCGGGCGGGGGCCGCAATATGGCCGGGTGGCCGGATGCTACGCTAAGACAACGGGGAACCGATGCCGGACAGGGTAGACAATCGGCCGCACGACGTGCGCGCATTAGCGGTTCGTCTGGCGCTCGTGATCGCCATCATCGCCGCCATTACCGCAGTCTGTCTGCGCCCCTTGCATGTGAACGCGACCACGGCGGGCTTCGCCTATCTGGTCGCGATCCTGTTCATCTCCGCGCGCTGGGGCCTGACAGAGGCGATTATCGGCTCGATTGCCGCGGTCTTGTGTTTCAATTTCTTCTTCCTGCCGCCGATTGGAACGTTCACCATCGCCGACCCTCAAAACTGGATCGCCTTTTTCTTCTTTTTGGCGACTTCGTTCACCGCGAGCCAGCTATCGGCGCAAGTCAAGCAGCGCGCCCTGGAAGCAACCGAACGCCAGCGCGAAATGGAGAAGCTGTACGCGTTGAGCCGCTCCATCCTGCTGATCGAGCCGGTGCGCGGAGTGGCCCGGCAGCTGGCCGGCCACCTGGCGCAGGTTTGCGGCGCCTCCGCCGTGGCGCTCTACGACCGGGAGAGCGGCGAAACCTTCAGCGCGGGTCCGGAGGACTTCCCCGAACCGGCGGATTTGCTTCACCAGGCCGCGCTCGAAGGCACGTTTTTCCGCAACGAGCAGGCGCATACCGTGGTGACCTCCATCCGGCTGGGCGCGCAGCCCATCGGCAGCCTGGGGTTGCGCGACGCGGATCTGTCGGACTCGGCCTTGCAGGGCGTCGCGAACCTGGTCGCCATCGGCCTGGAACGCGCCCGCGCCCAGGAGGCGGCGAGCAAAGCCGAAGCCGCCCGTCAAAGCGATGAATTGAAGTCAACGCTGCTGGACGCTGTCGCGCACGAATTCAAGACACCTTTGACCTCGATCAAAGCCGCCAGCACCGCCCTCCTTTCCGGCAGCGTTCCCCAGCCCGAGCAACAGCACGACCTGATCGCGATCGTGGATCAGGAAGCCGACCGGTTGAGCGCCCTGGTTACCGAGGCCATCCAGATGGCGCGTATCGAAGCCGGCCGCGTGCACTTGCGGCGTGATAGCTACCCGGTCGGCGATCTGGTGGAATTGGTCTTGAACAAAATGCGGCCGTCCCTGGAGGAGCGGAATATTCAGGTGCGGATTGCGCCGCAAGTTCCCGCCGTCTGGGTGGACAGCGAGCTGATCGAAGTCGCCCTGCGGCAACTGGTGGACAACGCGCTGAAGTATTCGCCGGCCGATACCCCGATTCTGATTGGCGCCGAGCTGGCTGACGGGCGCGTGATCGTGCGAGTCGCCGATCATGGGCCGGGCATTCCGGAGCAGGAGCAGACGCGAATCTTCGAAAAATTCTACCGGGTGGAAACCACGCGCCAGATTCCCGGCGCCGGCCTGGGCCTGGCGATCGCGCGCGAGATTGTTCACGCGCACGGCGGCGAAATCTGGGTGGAGAGCAAGGTCGGGGAAGGAAGCATCTTCCGGTTCTCGCTTCCTGTTTCGCCGGAACGCAGAGGGTCGAGCCACACGGCTCCCTCCGAGCAGACCGTGAACGACGTGGCGGCCGGTTCGGCGCCGATAATAAAGTAAAAGTAGAAGCCATGCCCACAGCCACGCGAAAGCGCACACCCGAAGAACTGTTGCAGCAGGTCCAGGCCGAGGAAGAGTACGAGCGGCGAGGACGGCTGAAAGTCTTTCTGGGCTACGCGTCCGGCGTCGGCAAATCGTTTCGCATGCTGGACGAGGGGCGGCGGCGGCGCGAACGCGGCCAGGATGTCGTGGTGGGCGCGATCCAGCCCAAGATTTCCCCGGACATCGACAGCGTTCTCCGCAAGCTGCCCGTGATTCCCTTGCGGACGGTGGACGGAGTGGCCGTGATGGACGTCAACGCCATTCTCAAGCGTCATCCGGCCGTGTGCCTGGTGGATGGGCTGGCGTACGACAATCCGCCCGGCTTGCCAAACCGCAGCCGTTGGGAGGACGTCAATCAACTCCTGGACGTGGGCATTTCCGTCATCACTTCGGTGAATATCCAGTACATCGACGAACTGCGGGACCGGGTGGAGAAGATCACCGGAAAGCGCGTGCAGCAAACGGTTCCGCGGAGCTTTCTCAACTCGGCGGACGAAATCGTGGTGGTGGATGCGCCGCCCGAGATGTGCATCGACAAGGCGGACAGCCAGATCGAGCCGGGGTCGGCGAGTCCCGCCCAGAAGCTATCGGAACTGCGCGAAATTGCGTTGCTGCTGGCGGCCGATGTCGTCGACCGCCAGTTGGAAGCCTATCTGCAACGCACCGGAACCCAGCAGACCTTCGGCGCCCAGGAGCGGATCATGGTGTGCATTACACCGCGGGCGAATGCCGCACCGATGATCGCCAGCGGCAGACGGAACGCCGACCGCTTCCATGGCGACTTGACCGTGGCGTACGTCCGCCAGCCGGAGATTTCCGCCGACGACCAGCAGGCCCTCGATCGAAACCTGGCGATCGCTCGCGACGCCGGCGCGCACATCGAGATTCTGGACGGAGAAGATCCCATCGCGACCATCCTCAAATTCGCGCACGAGCACGGGGTGACGCAGATCTTCGTGGGACACAGCACGCGCCTGCGATGGTGGGAGCATCTTACGGGAACCCCTCTGGACCGGCTGATTCGCGGCGCCAACGACATCGACGTCCGGGTGTTCCCCCACTAGCCGATGGCCGACCGCCATACCGAAGGAAAGCTGAAAATCTACCTGGGCTACGCCGCCGGCGTCGGTAAGACCTACCAGATGCTGGAGGAGGCCCAGGACATCCGGCGCCATGGACAGGACGTGGTGATCGGCTACTTCGAGCCGCACGGGCGCAAGGACACCATCGGCAAGACCGACGGCCTGGAATTCATCCCGCGCCGCAAAGTCGACTACCGCGGCACCCTCTTCGAGGATATGGACACGGACGCCGTCCTGCGCCGCCATCCGAAGGTGTGCGTGGTGGATGAGTTCCCGCACACCAACGTGCCCGGCTCCGACCGGCTGAAGCGCTGGCAGGACGTGCAGGTGCTGCTCGACAACGGGATCGACGTTCTCACCACGATGAACATTCAGCACCTGGAGAGTTTGAACGACCAGGTGTGGCAAATCACGGGGATTCGGGTTCGGGAAACCATCCCGGACTGGGTGATGCAGCAGGCCGACCAGGTGGTCATGGTGGACCTGACACCGCGTGCGCTCCTGAACCGGCTGGCGCGCGGCGTGGTGTACTCCCCGGAAAAAGCGAAGAAGGCGCTGGAGAATTTTTTCCAGGAATCCACGCTGGTGGCGCTGCGGGAGCTGGCGCTGCGGCAGACCGCTCACGAAGTGGAAATCCGGCAAGTGGATTACGACGCTCCCGGATTCGAGCCGGAGCCGGCCTATCCGGACGAGGCGGAAGCCGCGCCGCGGAGCGCCGACCGCATCCTGATCCTCATCACGCCGGATCCGTCCAGCGCCATGCTCATTCGCCGCGGCAAGCGCGTGGCCGACTACCTGCAGGCCGATTGCTTCGCCGTGGCGGTATCGCGCGACGGAGATTTGCGCGACTTGTCCGCCGCCCAGCGCGAGGCCGTGGAGCGCCACCTGAATTTCGCCCGCAGCCTGCACATCGAGACGCGCGTGCTGCGCGGCCACGATATCGCCAGGACCCTGGTCGAGTTTGCGCGGCTGAATGCCGTCACGCACATATTTCTCGCGCGGCCGCAAGCGGGCCAGTGGTCGCTGGCTCCGGGAGGGGATCTGCTGCAGCAGGTGGTCCACCAGGCGCGGGACATGCAAGTGACCATCGCAGCGGACCGCGGCAGCCGCTCCCCCCAGCCGCACTAGCAGCCACCGGAACTCGCTACAATTGGCGAGGATGGGTCCTCTCATGCCGCCTGATTCAACCATCTTCCTGTTCGACGTCGACAATACCCTGCTGGACAACGATCACGTTACCGCCGATCTCAAGCGGCACCTCCAGGCCAACGTCGGCCCCGAGCGGGCGCAGCGCTACTGGCATTTTTTCGAGAACCTGCGCACCGAGCTGGGCTACGCCGATTACCTGGGCGCCCTGCAGCGGTACCGCATCGACTATCCGCACGATCCCAATCTGCTGGCCGTGTCGTATTTCATGATGCGCTACCCGTTCGCCAACCGCCTTTTTCCCAACTCCGTCGACGCGGTGGAGCACGTGGCGCAATGGGGCCGCCCGGTGATTCTCTCCGACGGCGACGTCGTGTTTCAGCCGCACAAAGTCTATCGCTCGGGACTCTACGAGCTGTTCGAGGGGCATGTGCTGATCTACGTCCACAAGGAACAGGAACTCGATGACGTCGCGCAACGCTATCCGGCGGAGCATTACGTCATCGTCGACGACAAATTGCGGATTCTCGAGGCGGTCAAGCGGATCTGGCAAACGCGCGTGACCACGGTGTTTGTCCGCCAAGGCCACTACGCACTGGACCCCCAGGCAGCCACGAAATATCCTGCCGCCGATGTCAATCTGGAGCGAATTGGCGATCTGGCGAACTACGACCAGGCCGCTCTGGTGGATGCAGCGGCTGTCAGACAAGCCGCACGCTAGGCTTTTGCCGCGGCCGTGCCCAGGACCGAGCCGACGATCGCCTGCGCCTCCTGCTGAATTCGCGCCAGGTGATCGGCGCCGCGAAAGCTCTCCGCATAGATCTTGTAGATGTCTTCGGTTCCGGAGGGCCGCGCGGCGAACCAGCCGTTCGCGGTGATCACTTTGATGCCGCCGATAGGATTGCCGTCGCCAGGCGCCGTGGTTAGGATACTCTGAATTTTTTCGCCCGCCAACTCGGTCGCGGAAACATCCTGGGAAGATAGCCTGGCGAGCGCAGCCCGTTGCTCGGCGCTGGCCGGCGCGTCGATGCGTTCATAGAACGGCTCACCGTGCTCCTGGACTAACTCCGCATAGATCTCTCCGGGATCTTTGCCCAGGCGCGCCGTGATCTCGGCCGAAAGCAGCGCCGCGATGATGCCGTCCTTGTCGGTGGCCCAAATCGAACCATCCCGGCAGAGAAACGACGCACCGGCGCTCTCTTCTCCGCCGAAACCCAGCGCGCCGGTCAGCAGTCCCTCGACGAACCATTTGAAGCCCACGGGGACCTCGTAGAGCTTGCGGCCGAGTTTCGCCGCTACCCGATCGATCATGCTGCTGCTGACGACGGTTTTCCCCACCGCCGCATCCTTCCGCCAGCCGGTCCGGTTGCCGTACAGATACTGCACGCACACCGACAGGTAATGATTGGGCGGCAGAAGTCCGGAGCTGCGCGTGACAACGCCGTGGCGGTCGTGATCGGTATCGCAGGCAAAGGCGATATCGAATTGATTCTTGAGTCCGATCAGGCGCCGCATGGCGTAAGGCGACGACGGATCCATGCGGATACGGCCGTCCCAATCCAGTGTCATGAAGGCGAATCGCGGGTCGACGATCTGGTTCACTACGGAAAGATTCAGACCATACCGGTCGGCGATGGGTCCCCAGTAATGCACGCCCGCGCCACCCAGCGGATCCACGCCGAGCCGGATTTTGGAATCACGGATGACGTCGAAATCGATCACCTGTCCGAGGTCGGCGACGTATTCGGCCAGGAAGTCGTGGCGGCGCGTGGTCGGAGCCTGCAGCGCCTTCTCCAGAGAAACGCGCTTGACGTCCGCCAGTCCGTTCTCCAGAATCTGATTGGCACGGGTTTGGAC
Organism: Bryobacteraceae bacterium; assembly: GCA_035508055.1. Taxonomy (GTDB): domain Bacteria; phylum Acidobacteriota; class Terriglobia; order Bryobacterales; family Bryobacteraceae; genus Palsa-89. The sequence goes on from DATJNO010000093.1 coordinate 48,571, forward strand.
GAAGGTCGTGATGTGGCTGTCGGCGGGTCCGCCATGCGGCGGATCGTACTTGAAACCGCCGTCCTCGGGAGGATTGTGCGACGGCGTGATCACGATGCCGTCCGCGAGTCCGGTCTTCCGGTCGCGATTGAATTTCAGAATGGCGTGCGAAACCGCGGGCGTCGGAGTATAAGCGCCGTCCGGCGCGATCCGGACTTCCACCCCGTTGGCCGCCAGCACTTCGAGAGCGCTGGCGAAGGCCGGTTCCGACAGCGCGTGGGTATCGATGCCGAGAAACAGCGGCCCGTCGATTTTCTGCTGTTGGCGGTAGATGCAGATCGCCTGCGCGGTCGCCAGAATATGCCCTTCGTTGAACGTACGGTGCAAGGAGGAGCCGCGATGTCCCGAGGTGCCAAACGAGACGCGCTGCCCGGGAATGTGCGGGTCCGGGTGATCCTCGAAGTAGGCGGTCACCAAACGCGGGACATTGACCAGATCCTGCGCTTCCGCGGGTTCGCCGGCGCGTGCATGCACTGCCATCCATCACCTCCCAGGTATTAAGATGACAGAGGGGCGCAAGAGTTTCGAAAAGCCTCTATCGCGCACTGGACGAAGCCGGGGAAGTTCATGCAATATTCGTGTCCCCGTTGCGGATCGACAATGGTGCGGCCCTCGCGACGCCGCAAACTGGCGGACTTTCCGTTAGCGCTGCTCCTGCTGGGACCATTCCGCTGCCGGCAATGTACTCGCCGATTCTACCGGTTCCGTCTCTGGGCCGACACCAGAGCGCGTGTGGTCAACAACAACCCTGTCCCGCCCAAGCGTTCCTGAGCGGGCTTTCCGCGCCACGCGCTTAAGGCGTCACGCTGATGGTCGCCGAATTGCTGGTTTGGCTGCCGATGGTCACTTTCAAGGGATAGTTGCCCTGGGAGAGACCCGTCGGCACCACGATATTCATCTGCAGGAGCCCCACGAATCCCGGCGCCAGCCCCGCGAAGTTCACCTGAGCCGCCATGGACCCAATCGTGGCGCTGTTGCTGCCCGTCACTTTGGCGAGCGGGCTCGAAGGCGCGGCCGCTCCGTCGGCGACCGGCGGGCTCACGGCGCCGGCTCCCGTCAAATACGCCGTGATCGTGCTGCCGGTTTTCGCCGGATTCGCGGACGTATTCAAACTACTATCCTGGTCCTCGACTACCGCCAGGCCCCCACCGTAAGTAAAGATGCCGGGAGCGGCGGCCGTCACCGGAACGTTCACTGTGTTGCTCATTACACCGTTCACGGTTAAGACCACGGCAACCGAACCGGGAGACGCCGCCGCGGGCACCTGAAAGTTCACCTGCCTGGAGTTTACATACAAGATGGGCGCTGGAGTGCCGTTCACAGTGATCGAGATGCCGCCCAGGTTATCGGCCAAAGGCAGCGCACTGGCGGCAGCCTGCAAACCCGAGCCGGTGAAGTTAGAGCCAAAGACGGAGGCCAACGATCCCGGAGCGACCGGCATGCTAAAACTGGCGGCGTTCACGATGCCGTTGGACGTGATTGCTGGAGCAACCACCTGCATCTTGCGGATGACGTTGTTGCCGGTGTCGGCGACGTAAACGTTCCCGGATGGATCGACCAGAATGTTGCGGGGGAAGTACAGATAAGCCGCGCTGGCCGGTCCGCCGTCGCCGGCATAAGCGGGATCGCCGAACCCGGCAATCGTGGTGATGATGCCAGTGGATTGCGAGATTTTGCGGATGCGGCTGTTCACGGTGTCGGCCACGTACACATAGCCGGCCGAGTCGACGGCGACGCCCACCGGGTCGTCCAACATCGCGTCCACAGCCGGGCCGTTGTCGCCGGAGAAGCCGATGATGCCATCGCCGGCCAGAACGTTGACCGGTCCGCCGGTGGCCGGCCATTCCAGGATGCGCCGGCCCTGCTCGTCGGCGATAAAGAGATTGCCGTGCGAGTCGAAGGCCAAACTGGTGGGATTGTGGAACTGGTCGTCGGTGGCGTCCCCTCCCAGGATCGTTTGAATGTTGCCACTGGAGATTTCGCGAATCGCGTTATTTCCGGTGTCGGCGATCCACAGGTTCCCGGCCGAATCGAAAGTAATGCCGCTGGGAAATTCCAACTGGGCCTGGTTGGCCGGACCGCCGTCGCCCGCATATCCTCCAACGTTGGTTCCGGCGAACGTCGAAATCTTGCCGTTGGACACTTCGCGGATGATGTGATTGGCGGACTCGGCGAAATAGACGTTGCCGGACGAATCCACGACCACGCTGGTGGGATTATAGATCTCCGCGCTGGTCGGAGACCCGCCATCTCCCGAGTAACCCGCGGTTCCGTCGCCGGCGATGGTGTTGACGGTCCCATTCGAGATTTCGCGGACCCGTTGGTTGGCCGAGTCACAGAAGTAAAGGTTGCCGGACGAATCCAGAGCCATCCCGCTGGGCGAGTTCAGTTGCGCGCTGGCCGGCGCTCCGCCGTCGCCTGAATATCCGGCGGTGCCGTTCCCCGCGATGGTGTTGATGACGTATTGCTGAGCCCAAGCGCCGTGCACGCAAAGAATCAGGCCTAGCGAAAAGTACCAAAATTTCATAAGAGTGAAACAACCCGTGTGAGACAACAGTCAGTTGTGAGTATACCGTTAGCATGCCACATTGAGGCTGTCGCGGGAAGTGGGCCAAAGCGGATACAGGCGGGCTTTGACGGACACACCCGAGTCGCGAGAAGATTCTTGGGAGGAGACAACAGCATGCCTAGGTCATTGGCGCTCGCCGCGGCGAGCGTGTTTGCGGTTACTCTGTATGGAGCGGGCCCATCCGTCACGGTGGCAATGAAGGACGCCAAGGGGGAGAGCGTCGGCACGGCCACGCTCAGCGCGACGAAAGGGGGAGTGAAGATCAAAGCGGATTTCAAGAATCTGCCTCCGGGCGAACACGCCTTGCATATCCATTCGGTAGGCAAGTGTGAGCCGCCCTTTACTTCGGCGGGCGGGCATTTCAACCCCGACATGAAGAAACACGGTCTCGAGAACCCGGAGGGCCATCACGCCGGCGACATGCCGAACTTCACCGTTAAGGCCAACGGGACCGCCAAGTTCACCGTGGTGAACACCAGCGTCAACCTCGACAACGATGCGCATTCCGTGTTTGCCAACGGCGGCACGGCGCTGGTGATCCACGCGCAAGCCGACGACTTGAAGAGCGACCCGGCCGGAAACGCGGGCGCGCGGATCGCCTGCGGTGTCATCACGAAATAACGGATCCGATGCCGCCGAAGAAACTGGAGGGCTCCGCGAAAATCGCCAAGACGGGCCCTCCGGGGCGCAAGCGGGCGGAGTTGTCGCCGGATTCTCCAGCGCCGGCCGAACTGAACGATCCCACCCTGTATCTCAATCGCGAGTTGGGCCTGCTGGCTTTCCAGCGGCGCGTCTTGGAGGAAGCCGAGGACCCGGCCAATCCGCTGCTGGAACGCGTTAAGTTTCTTGCTATTGTTGGCTCTAACTTAAACGAATTTTTCATGGTCCGTGTGGCCGGCCTGGTCAGCCAACTGGACGCCGGCATTGTCGAAGCCGGCCCGGATGGCTTGTCGCCGCGGGCTCAGTTGGTGGCCATCCGGCGCGACGTAAAGCACCTCATCGCCGACGCTTATAAGTGCTTAGCCAGGCTATATCCAGAATTGGATCAAGCGGGTATTCGTATCCTGGAGTATTCCCAGCTCAACGAAAGGCAGCTGCGCGTGGCGGGGGTCTACTTTACCGAGACTGCGTTCCCGGTATTAACTCCACTGGCCTTCGACCCCGGCCGGCCGTTCCCGCATATCTCCAACCTGAGTCTGAATCTGGCGGTGCTGATCCGGGACACGGCCGGCAACGAGCGCTTTGCCCGCATCAAGGTTCCCGACTCGCTGCCGCCGCTGGTGCCGGTCAACCGGGCTTCCAAGCCGAAGCAAAAGCAGCGGCGCTCGCACGGAAAGATTGAGCTGGTGTGGCTGGAGCAAGTGATCGCGGCGCATCTGGCGTCGCTGTTTCCAGGGATGCAGGTGGTGGAGGCGCATCCCTTCCACGTCACGCGGGACGCCGATATCGCCATCAAAGAACTGGAGGCGGAGGATCTGCTGGAGAGTATCGAAGAAGGAGTGCGGCAACGCCGCTTCGGAACCGTCGTGCGGCTGATGGTGAGCGAAGACATGCCGTCGCATATCCTGGAAATCCTGATGAACAATCTGGAGGTGGAGGCGAGCGAGATCTATCGCTTGAACGGGCCGTTGTCGCTCAGCCGGCTCATGCACCTGTACAGCCTGGAGCGCCCGGATTTGAAGGACGCGCCGTTCGTGCCCGCCCTGCCGGCCGCTCTCGCCCCGGCGGCCGGCGAGGAGGACATGTTCGCCCTGATCAGCCAGCAGGACATCCTCTTACATCACCCCTTCGAATCCTTTCAGCCGGTGATCGACTTTCTGCAAAAAGCGGCCCACGATCCGAGCGTGCTGGCCATCAAGTGCTGCCTTTACCGCGTGGGCCGCAACTCACGCATCGTCCAGGCGCTGCTGGAGGCCATCGAGGAGGAGAAGCAGGTGGCCGTGCTGGTGGAACTGAAAGCGCGCTTCGACGAGGAAAGCAATATTGAGTGGGCGCGGGCGCTGGAAAGCCAGGGCGTGCACGTGGTGTATGGGCTGATCGGCTTGAAAATCCACTGCAAGGTCGCGATGGTGGTGCGGCGCGAAGGCGACCGCATCGCCCGCTACGTGCATCTGTCCACCGGCAACTACAACGCCGTGACCGCGCACCTGTACACCGACCTGGGCATGTTCACCGCCAGCGAAGCAGTGGCCGACGACGTTACGCATCTGTTCAACTATCTCACCGGTTATTCCGCCAAGGTGGATTACAAGCGGCTTCTGGTCGCGCCGGTGAATCTGAGGGCCCGCCTGGAAGCGATGATCGAGCGCGAGATCGAGCATCAACGGCAGGGACGCGGAGGGCATCTGATCTTCAAGACCAACGCGCTGGTGGACCCGGAAATGATCCGCCTGCTTTATCGCGCGTCGCAGGCCGGCGTCCGCATCCAGCTGCTGGTCCGGGGTATTTGCTGTCTGCGGCCCGGCTTTGCCGGCGTAAGCGACAACATCGAGGTGACCAGCATCGTCGGGCGGTTTCTGGAACACAGCCGGGTCTATTATTTCCGGAACGGGGGCGAAGAGGAAGTTTACGTGGGCAGCGCCGACCTGATGCCACGCAACCTGGACCATCGCGTGGAAGTGCTGTTTCCGCTGTCCGACGGCAAACTCATCGCGCGAGTGCGCGACAACATCCTGAACGTCTATCTGAGCGATACGGTGAAGGCACGCCGCATGCTGGCCGACGGTGGTTACGCGCGCAAAAAACAGGCGCACGGCAAGCGGCCTCTCAACAGCCAGGAATTTCTCATTGCCAAACGGCGTTCGGAGGGGCAGGAGCTTACGAGCTAGAGACCTGGGCCGGCTCGGTTTCGGGTTCAGGCTGAATCTGAGTTGGCGGAACGGGCGGCTCTGGCGGCGCGGGCTTGAAGGAAAGTTCCGCCTGCCCGGCGCCATGCTCGCCGGAGACCTTGATCGTCACCGGACCTGCTTCCGCGCTGGCGGGAAGAGAATAGGTGATCTCGTAGCGGTTCAGCAGCCGCGCGTAGGATTCGGCCAGTTTCACGGCGAGCGTGCCCGCCGTGGCTTGTTCGAAAGTTCCGTCAGAGTTGGAGAGGCAAAGCTCCTCGAAGGGCCCCCAAGAAGCAGCCGCGTCGTGACACAGGACGTGGAAAATGACGCCGTTGTCCTGGCCAAGCGACTTCAACTTTGTAATGGCCGGCTCGCGAGTCAATTCCTGATCCATGTCATGCAGGAACAGAAACACATGGCGCTTGCCGGAGTGTTTCGCGAGCGCCTGGCTTTGACGTTCGATAGCTGCCAGCAGGCCCGGTGCGAGCCGGTCCGCCGGGGTGGCCAGCGTGATCGCCTTGGCAAGGAGGCCAAGGTCGGCGATGCACCCGTGCCGCATTTTGAGCTCTGGTGTCACTACCTGGTCATCGTAAGGCAGCACGGGCTGGCCGCCGCGTCCCGGCTCACCGGAATCGGGAGATTCAGCCGCGTAGCGGTCAATCCGCCAGAGATCGTCGGGCCGCTTCCGCGCCAGGCAGAGGTTCAGGCCCTCCCGCAGTGCTTCGGCGTAGGGCTCGCCCACAGAAGAACCCTGCGGCGTCACAAAGCCGGCCAGGATGACCGCTGGATTGGCGAGGGACTGGACGTCGTAGTTCTCGACCAGCTTCTGGTTCTCCCACAGGGCGAATTCGGCCCGCGTGAAGCCGCCCCAGTCTCCGGCGCGAGGGCTGGAGAGAGCGAACGTGAGATGACGCCGGCCATCGGACTCGCGGATCGCCCGGGCGGCGTGGAATTCCAGGGGTTCCTGGTTGGCGGCCTCGCGCTCGCGGCGGCGGATGTGAGACATGGCTCCGGCAATGGCCAGCCGCGTCTTTCCCTGCGCCGTAGGGAATTGCGACTGCAGAGCGGGAAGAAAGCGCGGGTCCCCGGTTTGTCCAATGGCCCACAAGGCCGACAGCCGAAAGGCCGGATCCGGATGACGCATCATTTCCAGCAGCGCCGGAACAGCGCGGCCGTCGGAAATCCGGTACAGGCCCAAAGCCGCATTGGCTGCCACGCGGTTATTCTTGGACTTCAACGCGACCGACAGCAGGGCTTGCGCCTCCGGATCGCGGTTCCCCCATAAGGCCTCCACAGCGCTGGCCTGCACTCGCGGATCGCGGTCCATCAGCCGGCGGCCGATCCAGGAGAGATTCTTGACGTTTCTTCCAATCAGCAAAGCGGCTTTCGAGCGCACCATCTTATCGGGATAGGCCATCAGTTCCAACTGGAATGAGTTCCAGGTGCTTTGCGCGCCGCTGGCGGCCAGCAGATCGAGAATGCGCAAAATCCGGGCCGAATTCTGAGAACCGGTGGGCGCCTGGAGTGCTTGCGTGAGTGCTATCTCCAGGGCGGAATGCAGTTGTGCGCCAGACTCCACCGCGGCCCGGCACGCCGCCACGGCTTGAGCCACCGTGCTGGTGCGCGGATCCAGCAGGCCTGCCGTAAGGCCGCGGCTCTTGGTGAGCAACTGCACCAGGGAACGCACTCCCGGCGAGACCGGCGCTGCCGCGAGCACGTGGATTCCCGCGGCACAGAAAACGGCGGGGGTTTCACCCGCCAGCATTTGCAGGGATTGCTTGTTCGCCTGCTCCTGGCCGGAGAAAGTCTCCACCAGCCGGGAAATATCTTGGATATAAGATTCGAGTTTGCCCGCTTCCGTCGCCATGGGGAGTCCCCCAAGATGCTTATCGGCACCGGATCCGGCGATTTAGGGAGACGAGGGTGTGTACCGACTTGAATGGGCGGGCGCCCCTCGTCTTTTGGCCCAGGGAGAAGCGCCCGCACCTCTAACGGGGATTGACGTTGGTTCCAGTTTAGTCGGTGAGTGTCTTGGGGAACATACCGTCGTATCGGTATTTTTTGGCAGAACGGATGGTAGATGGACGCCCCGCGGATGCAGGGTGGTTCTGAAACTCAATGAAAAAGCTCGGTTAGTCCGGCGCACTCCGGCTGGAAGCGTGCCAGGACGCGGTCGAGCGAAGGCGCATGGCCGGAAAACTCCAGGCAGGGAGGCTGGGGAGTTGACGCCACGGGTACCGGAAGTACCGACATGCCCAAGTAATTCACCCAGAGATCGGCCTGCTGGACGACCACGCTCAGGCCGACGCGGCCCTCAGGCGTGCGCTCGAACCGGGCGGCGGTCTCCGGGGCGTGGTGATAACCGGCCGCCAGCCGCACGGCTTCGGGTAGCTGCCAGCGGGCGATCGCCAGGCGGGACAATTCGGCGTGGTCCACTCCCAGCACGGAGCGCTCACATTCGAGCAGCGGCTCGTGCGTGACCGCCGCCAGGGACAGGACCGCTTCATACTTATCCGGCATGCCTGCGGCCAGGATCAGCTTCCCGACGTCGTGCAGGAGACCGGCCATGAACGCGTCCGAGCCATGCTCGACCGGCAGCTCGCCCGCCAGGATTTCGGCCAGCGTACCCGTGGCCACGGAGTGCACGTTGAAGCGTGTAATGGAAAAGCACGGGGCGGTACGCTGGCGCAGAAAGAGATTGGCAAAGGAGCGTGCGAGGGCGAACTTGCGCACCGTGTTGACGCCGATCATGGCGACGGCGTGCCGGACCGAGTGGATGGTTCGGAGGCGCCCAAACAGGGCGGAGTTGGCCAGCTCCAGGACCTGGACGGACAGAAGCGCGTCCTTTTCAATAAAAGCAGCGAGATCGATCAAATCGCAGTTCCGCCGGGCGAGACGGCCCAACAGCTGGGTGCCCATCATGGCCGGCAGGGGAAGCCGGTCGAGACACCGCAACGACTCTTCCCGGGTGGTCCACGCACGTGTGGAAGAAGCAGTCATCCGATCTCTTATCGCAAAGCGGCCGGGCAGGATAAAACAAAAAAGCAGAAAGTCGTGGGCCGCAAGCGAAGCGTCGTAGAACTCAATAAATCCGGGTACTGGGAAAGGAAGCGGGTCAGTTCCGCGGCTGGGCGGGCGCGGGTTTACCAGCGTTGGCCTTCAGCTTGGAAAGGATGCCGGCGACGTAATCGAGTGTCTCTGGGATTGCGGGAACGCCACCCTCCTGATCGACGCGGGTGGGCCCGGCGTTGTAGGCGCCCAGCGCCAGAGAAGGATCGTCGCCATAGCGGTTCAGAAGGGACTTGAGCAGCCTGGTTCCGGCCTCCACGTTCTCGCGCGGGTCGAAAGGATCGCGCACATCCAACTGCTCGGCGGTGTCGGGCATCAATTGCATGAGGCCGGTGGCTCCGGCGGCCGACACGGCGCACGGGCGGCCCGCCGACTCTTGCTCGATCACCGCGCGAACCAGACCCGGATCCACTTCCTGTTTTCCGGCAGCGGACTGAATCAGGGGATCCAGTTCGCCATCCGGAAGCGGATCACATGGGGCACTGCCGCTGAGGGTGACGGGGGGAGGCGGCAGTGTAAAGAAACCCGGCGCTGAGGCGGCTGCCGGTTGTCGCGTGACCAAGCCGGATTGCTGACGGACCGAAGCGCGCTGTTGGGCCAAGCCCGGCGCCATGGACGCGCGGACCGATTTTTCAAAATCGCCCGGCGATTGCGCCAATGCCGACACACTTCCGGCGAGTAGGATCAGCTGCCACTTCATAGCGCCGCGACTCAGACCAGGATGGAGCCCGCAGGAGGCTGGTTCGGGTTATAGGCCGTCAGCCCCGAGAGAGGTGCGACTCCGGGCATGCTCTCGATCGGGTTCTGCAGACCGGACGGCACCCAGGTGTATCCAGCCGCTTGGCGGATTTGTGTCGCGATCTGCGGATCCCAGCCCCACACCATGATGGGCACGTCAATGGTGTAACCTTCGGCGGCAAGATTGCGCGCCGCCGCGGCCCGTTCGTCCGGCTGCATGTTGCGCAGCGCCTGAACAGCCGGCGGCTGCTGAGCCCAGTAGGCATTGTCGAATGCCTCCTGGTCATCGGTCGCATCGGTCGCGTCGGTCGCCGCGGCGTCGCTCGCCGTGCCGCTGGTTGTCGTTGTGTTGATGGTGGCCGTGGTGTTCGATGTGGTCGCGGGGCCGCTTGCGGCCGGCGTGGTCGAGGAGCTGCCGGCCGAAGCCGCACCAGGAGTGACGCTGGTGTCCGGCATGGTTGTGCTGGAAGCAGCCTGCAGGAATGGATCGTAAGGAGTGGTTTCCGTGACCGGCGTTGAATTGGTGGCCGAGGACGTGCCGGCCGACGAAGCGGAAGAGCTCGACTGCGGCGTGATGGAAATGTTCACGCTCTTCGGGTCAATTCCGAATTGCTCGAAGGTGGTGGCGATCGCGTCCTGCAGCGCCGTTTCAAAGCTGGCGAGGTTGGACGGATTATTGGAACTGTTGCTCGAACTGCTGGTGGAAGGGGTGGTTTCCGTGAGCGACAGGTTTTGGAATTGAATCATGGTAGTTACCTCCTTAAGGTCAAGAGACTTTGGCTCCCATCAAGCGATAGATATAGGCCAGGATTTCAGCCACGGCCCGGTACAGATGCGGCGGAATCGTTTGCCCGACTTCGACGGACTTATACAAAGCCTGGGCTAACGGGGGATTCTCGATCAGCGGCACCTGGTGCTCCAGCGCCCGCGCGCGAATGCGCAGGGCCAGATAGTTCTTTCCTTTGGCCACCACCAGAGGCGCCGCCATGCTTTCGTGGTGATAGCGGATGGCCACGGCGTAGTGGGTGGGGTTGACGATCACAGTGGTGGCGGTCTTCACTTCGTCCATCATTCGCTTGCGGCGGAGATCGCGCTGCAAACGGCGGATGCGGGTCTTGGTGTGCGGGTTGCCTTCCGTTTCCTTGAGTTCGTCGCGAATGTCCTGCTTGCTCATGCGCATCTGCTTGGTGAAGCGGCGCTTTTGACGGAAGAAATCCACCACTCCGAAAAGCACGAACAGGGCGGCCGCCTTCCAGAGCAGATTCATGGTCAGGGACCGCATGACTTCCAGGCCCGTGGGAAGACTGCTGAGGGGAACCAGGAACAGCCGCTGCGCGTTGTCGACCACCAGCCAATACAAGGTGAAGCCGAAGACAACCAGCAAGGCTATGGCCTGGATCGCCGACGCGAATCCCTTCTGCGGAACGGATTTCAACTTGGCCAGCGGGTCGAAGTTGGACGGCTTGGGAATGATTTTGCTCAGGCTGAAGGAGAAGCCGGTGGAGGTGAGCTGAAAGGCGACCGCGCTGACGGCCAGGATGCCGCCGGAAGCGGCCAGCGGCCCGAGCGTGCGGGAAAAACTCTCGTGTAGAAGCTGCAGCAGCGTGCCGGCGCTGAGGTCGGCGCGAAACGCCTGGGTAAACGCCACCCGGCTGACTTCGCGGAGATTGCCCAGCAGGCTGCGGCCGCTCTCGGCGATGAGAATGACGAAGACGGTGAACTGCAAGCCGCTGACGAAATCCTTGGAGGACGCGAATTGGCCTTCCCGGCGGGCTTTTTGTAACCGCCGCGGTGTAGGTTTTTCGCTCTTTTCGCCCGAGTTTGCCATCCGAGGATCCTAGCGGCTATAAGCCCAGCAACCTTCCCATCGCCGTGAACGCCTGATCGGCGGATTGTTCGAAGAGCTTGGGAATCAACAAGCACAGAAAGCTCAGCGCCGCCAACGAGACCAGCATCTTGGCGGGAAAGACCAGGGCGATGAGCTGGAGCTGGGCATTCAGGTGGCCGAGCAATCCCACCGAAAGGTCGATCAGGAATAGCAAGGTCATGAGAGGCAGGGCGAGGCGGAACCCGGTGGAGAACACGCTGGCTCCCAGGTGCACCAGTCCTTCCGCGCTGGCGCGCGTCACGCTGAAAGCGCCGGGAGGATGCGTTTCCAGGCTGCGCGCGAGAATCAGCAGGAGCTGGCGGTGCAAACCAAGCACGAAGAAGACCAGGGCGGCGGTGGTCTGCGCCAGCACGATGAGAACGGTGGAATCGGCGTTGGTGGTAGGGTCCACGGTGGAGGCGTATGAGAATCCAGCCTGCGTGCTGATGGCCTGCGCGGCAAAAATGACACCTTCCAAAACCAGCGCGACTGCCAGCCCGATGGCCACGCCGATGGCGGCCTCCGATAGCACCCATCCCGTGAATTGCAGCATGTTCACGGGCGCGTTGTTGATGGCCGGCCAACGCGGGAACAAGGCGAACGTCAAGGCCAGGGACAGGGTGATTTTGGCGGCGTTCGGTCCGGCATTGATTCCCGGGAGCGGGATAAACGAAAAAATTCCCGCGATGCGGGCCAGCACCAGCAGGAAGCCATATAACAAGGACGCGGGTATGGCGAGGCTACCGTGCATAACGGGACAAATCCGCGAAGATGCTGATGGAGTAAGCCGAGATCTGTTTCAACATCCAAGGCATCAGCAACAAGAATCCGAACAGAAAGGCGGCCAGCCGGGGAATGGTGCTGAAGGCCGCGTCCTGCAGGGAAGTAGCGATCTGAATGATGTTGACGACGATTCCCACCGCGAAGCCGATTAAAAGCAAGGGCGCAATCACCAGGACCGTGGTCCAAAACGCCTGGCCAATGATGTGAACAGCAGCTTCAGGGGTCATAGAAATCCTCAATTAAAGGTCTTCAGCAGCGATCCCACCACCAGGTTCCATCCATCCACCAGGACAAAGAGAAGGATCTTGAATGGGGCGGAGATCATCACGGGCGGCAACTGCACCATGCCGATGGACAGCGTCACGGACGCGACGGCCAGGTCGATGATCATGAACGGCAGGAACAGAACAGCTCCGATCTGGAAGCCGGCTTTCAGTTCAGAAAGGATGTAGGCCGGAATTAATACGCTGAGGCTGAGGTCGGAGGCATTCTTGGGACGTGGCGATTTGGTCATTTCCACGCACGTCTCGAGATCTTTCTCGCGCGCGAACTTCAGGAGAAATGCTTTGAACGGCTTGGAACCCTGATCGAAACCCTCCTGCCAGGTCATTTGGCCGTTCTCGACCGGTTCCCAGCCCTGATGATAAACGTCGAGGACCACGGGTTGCATGACCAGGAACGAAAGGAACATCGCCAAGCCCACCAGCACCTGGTTGGAAGGCGCGGATTGAGTTCCCAAGGCCTGCCGCAGGAAGTGGAGCACGATGATGATGCGCAGGAAGGGGCTCACCGACATGATCACCGCCGGGAGCAAAGTGAGTAGCGTCAAAAGGAGGACGATCTCAGTGGGAGTACTGAGCGTCAGGCCGGCCTTGCTGTTTCCGGATCCAAAGAGGGGAATGGCAGGATTGGCGGAAGGCGCGCCGAAGGCGGCTCCGGCCATGAGTAACAGGAGCAGGATGGCGATGAATCGGATCATGAATTAACTCGGGCCAGGTCTTGGGACAAAGCAGTGAGTGAGTCTTTGGAGATTGGGGTGTCCAACAAGGAGCAGGCCGAAGGCGCGGTGGCGATGAGAACCACGCGGCCGGAAACTCGCACCAGGTGAAGCGAATGTTGCGGCGTCAGCGGAACGCGGTCCAAAACTTCGAGCAAGCGCGCATCCCCGGCGCGGCGCCGGCCGAGAGGCAGGGACGCCATGCCGCGCCGCTTCGCGAACCAAAGCAGCCCGCCGAGCAGCGCGAAAACAACCAAGACCATCGCGATCTGCTCAAACAGTTCCATGCTCACCACCGGAGGCCGGGCTGTCTTCAAAAAGTTTTTGTACGCGCACGGAAACGCGCTGGTTGACCACAACCAACTCGGCTTCGGCCAGCGGGACCCCTCCGGCGAAAAGGGGGAATGGCGCGCCGGCGGCATGGTCCGTCTGGAGCACCGTTCCCTCCCGCAGTTCGAAGATTTCGCCGATCGTCAGGGCCAGCGTTCCCAGTTCGAGCTCCACACCGAAGGGGAGCCCGCCGAAACGTTGTAGGACGTCGGAAGGACTCATCGCTATTGCTTAATCTCCAGCAACGCCTGCGTGAGCTCGTCCAGAGTCTGGATCACTTTGGAGTTGGCCTGGTAAGCGTTTTGGTAGACGATGAGATTGGTGAATTCGGTGGCGATGTCCACCGTGGAGGCTTCCAGCGCGCCGGCTTCGATGGTTCCGCGGCTTCCGGTGCCCGCAGTGCCCACGGCCGGCGTAGCGGTGTCCGCGCCAATCTCGTAATTGTTCTGCCCAACCGCGACCAGCGAGGAAGGATTGGAAATGGCCGCCAGGGCGATTTGTCCCACGGTTTGCTGAGCGCCGTCGGAATAGTTGGCAATCAGCGTGCCGCCGTTAGCTAAAGACAGCTGCGTGATCTCCGCGGGTTGAATCCCGTTTTGGTTGCTCGCGGAAACAGCGGAGGGGGCGGCATACTGCGTGATGGTCGGATCGTTGTTGGAGTTAAAGAGATTCCAGTTAATGTTCATGTCCGAGGCTCCATCCGCCAGGCCGGTGATCGCGACAGGCACTTGACCGGGGGCAGTCGGGTTAATCAGGTTCCCGTTGCTGTCGAAACTCACTGAGCCGGTGGCCACAGCAGTTGGCGTACCGGCGGTGCCGCCGGCGAGGTCGCCGCCGTCGATATCCACCTCGTAGTTCCAGGCGCCCGGGCCGGTCATGGTGAAGTTTGCAGTCAAGGTATGGGTCTGGCCCAAGGAGTCGACCACCTGGATGGGAGCCGAGAAACTTCCGCTGGGCTCGCCCACCACGCCGGCGGAGTCCAGGTTCAGATTCATGGTCATAGTGGTGGTAGGAACGGGCGTCTGCAGCGCGTTCTGTGGGATTGTGATGTTGCCGATGGCGCCGCTCGTATTCAGCACGCCGTCTTCCGCGTTCCAGCCCTGCACGAATTGGCCGGTGGCTGTCACCAGGTTTCCGTTGGCGTCGATCTGGAAATTTCCGGCGCGGGTGTAGAGCGTGGCGTTGTTGGAATCGCCCACGATGAAAAATCCGTTACCCTGGATCGCCGCGTCATACGCGCCGCCGGTCAACTGAATCGATCCCTGGGTGAACTGGCGCTCGCTCTGTGGAGCGGACACGCCGCCGCCGATCTGAACGGCGCCGCCGCCGACCGACTCCTGCAACAGGTCGTAGAACGACACGGTGCTGTCTTTGAAACCGGTGGTGTTCAAGTTCGCCAGATTGTTGCCGACGATGTCCAGCGCGGCCGAATCGGCGGTTAGTCCGCTAAGTGCGATTGAAAAAGATCCCATATGAGTGCTCCTTTTTTTACTGAGTTGGTTGGGTTCCGCTGCCGGAGACCGGCGTCGTATTGGAATTCGTGTTTCCGGAATTGGTGTTTCCGGAGTTGCTGTTCGCAGCGGCCGAGCCCGCGGCCGTTGCGATTTGCTGCGTGTTATTGCTGATGTTCATCAATTGCTCCAGCTGGCTGTACGACACCAGTTGCCCCACAAACTGAATGCTGTCGGTAGGATTGAGAGGATCCTGATTTTGGATCTGCGCGATCAACAGCTGCAAAAAGGTGCTCTCCTGCGTCAACGGATCCGTGGCGCTGGTGAGAGAGCTGCCAGTGCTGCTGCTGGAACCATTGGTGCCGTTCGTACCGTTCGTTCCGGTCGCGGGCGCTGAGTTAGGCGTGACGGCGGCTGGGCCGAAGATTGTCATTAGCTTTTACCTCCTGTACTCGCTGGCTGGCTGGAAACTTCTTCAAACTCTTGGAGCCAGCGTCCGGCGTTGGCGCGGCGTTGCTGATTCTGCTGGCGCCCGCCGCCGGCGGGTTGCTGTTGCTGGCTGGAACGCTCGCCTTCGGAGCGGGAATCCCGGGCGTTGTCCGCGTGTGCGGCTACCGTCACGGGCTTGCTGACTTCCGTCCTCCAACCTTGCGCGCTCAACTGGGAAGACAGGTCTCCGAGATTGGAGCGCAAGGAGTCGCGCAGGTCGGGATCGGCGGTGTGCACGGAAATGTTGACCGTCCCGGCGCGATCGGCAACCCGGATGGACGCGGTGGTCTCGTTGTTTCCGCTGATTTGGAGCAGAATTTCTTGGTTCGCAGGCGCTTTGGGCGGCGCTTCGAGCAACGGCTGAAGCTCCGCTGCCGGCGAGGCAGGTTTGGCGGGAGCGGCTTCCGCGGAGTCGTCCAAAACGGAGACGCCACGCGGGTCAGCGTGCTGCAGCGGCGTCGAGTCGGCCCAGTGCAGCTCGGGTTCCGCAGGGGAATTTCTGCGCAGCGCTTCGGCAACAGTGGCCACCGGTGTGTCGGGGGACGCCTCGGACGCTGTACTGGGCTGCGGCTCGCCCGAAGAACGATTCGAGTCCGGTTGACGAGCCGGCGCCGGCGCTGGCTCCGTAGCGGGGGACTTGGTTTGCGGAACCGGCGCGCGCGGCGGGAGCGGGTCCGTATGTGTCATTTGAATCGAGAAGGACAGATTCTCAGGCTTTGACGCCGCGGCAACCGCGGGAGCTGAACCAACCGGCAGCGGGTTCGTGACGGCTGTCGCGAGCTGAGGATCGGGTTGGGCCGTATCGCGAGCCTCATTGCGCTCCTGAGTAGGTGTGGCGCCAGCAAGGGCAACCGCGGGCCCGGGATCTGGAGCGACGACGGGAGTTTGTGCCGGTGACGCTTGCTTGGATTGGATCGTGGGCTTCCCGGTGTTGGGAGCGACGGGCCCAGGGGCTGGCGCTGGGGACGATGCTGGAACAGCGTTCGAGGCATCCTGAACCGGCGGCGCCGCCACGCTTTCGTTGGAAGCGGCGGGGACAATAGCCGGCGTTTGTGCCGCGGGTGCGGCGGTGCTTCGAGAAACCGTGGGAGGGCCGGATGGCGTCGGCGATTTTGAATTCGTGACGGGCCCAGCCTGGGCTTTTCCGGAGGTGTCGCGCACTCCCGACTCGGCCGGTGTGGCGGGCGCCACGGGAGCCGGTTCCGGGGCAACGGCGTTTTCCGGCTGAGGCGCCGGCGCGGATGTCACGGCCGGTTGAGAATCCACTGCGGTAGAGTGCCGTGAAAGCGTCGAGAGCGGCGCTCCCTGCGGCGGCGCGGCGGGTGAAACGTTGTTCAATCGCGATTCGCGAGGTTGAGCTTGCGCTGTGGGCTGCGCCGGGCCGGGGATTCGCGGGGGCACCGGCGACGTCGCGTCATTTTCCTTGCGCGTGCTGAGGGAGCCGGCCAGGCGCGGGGCGGCAGCGGGGTTTGTGTCGTCCTTCGGCAAAGTTTGCATCGGCGGTAGCGTTTCTACCGGCGCTGGCGTTCCTTTGGTCACAGCGGCTTTACCGGACGCAACCGGTACTGGGCCGGGCTGCGAGGTTTTCACCGGCAAGTTCACGGATACCGGCTGGCTGGCCGCCTTGCCGAGCGAAGTGTTTTCAGACAGAGCCCTCGTCCCCTTTTGGGCCGCTGGCGCCGAGATTTTCGAAGGTGCCGGAGAAGAAGGTGGCGCAGCGGCAGGTGGCGGTGTGGCCCGTGGCAAAGACGAAAGGGCCGGCACGCGCACAGCCGCGGGTCGCTGCGTAACTGGCGGTGGCGTAACGCGCGCCGTAGTCGCCGGTGGCAGCGCCGCAGACGAAACAGCCGCGGATAACTTGGCCGGCGGCGCAGTCAACGGTGGTGTGGTCGCACGCGGCGCGGGGGAATTACTCGCTGGAGCGGAGGCTTTCCCGCCGGCCGTAGTTACCGCTGGTTGGCTCGCTCGCGGCGCCTCAACACTCGAGTCCGCGGATCCGGTTGCTACACCGGGCTGCTTCTGTTCATCCGTAGATTCCTTCGCCGCAAGGTCCGCTGGAGGAGCTTCCGCCGGAACTGCTTGCGGGAGAGCCGGCGTCACCAACACCGGCGCGGACGTTCGAACACTGGCAAGCGCAGCCGATGTCAACAGTAAGTTGGGCGCCGCGTCACTCACCGGGTTTTTCTTCACTGGCGCGTCCTGGAAAGTCCCCTGCTGCCCGGAGTTTCCTTGCTCGGCGCCGTTTTCAAAGCCGGCGAGGCTGCCGTACAACGACTGGAAGGGAGTTTCGACAGACGAGTTGGCGCCGTTCGAAGGAGCAAGTAAGTGAGGGACTACCGGCACCGTCGGATTCGCGAGCACCGGCACGGACAGATTCACGGCGCAGGCTAATGCAGGTTCGCGACCAAAAGGCGGGGCGCTGCTTTTCAGCGGGTTAGGTAACGCGTGCGTCGGAAACTCGGCGATCGCCGACTTAGTCTCGACGATCGCCGGGAGCACCCGCGTTCTTCTTATCGCAAATATCGCGGTAAATTGAAACTTTTTTCAGCTTCCGGCTTTTGGCCTCGGATTTGCAATGAAGCTCGTCGCTCTATGGATCAGATGAGTATTGTGGCCGCCAGCGGCATGCAGGCCCGCATGCAATCGCTGGACCTGGTCGGCAACAACATGGCCAACGCGTCGACCAGCGGATATAAGGGTGACAGCGAGTTCTATACCGTTTTCGTCTCCGAGGCCGCCGCCGAAGATCCGGCGAATGACCCGGCCTCGCTACCGATGATCCAGCGTCAATGGACGGATTTTTCGCAGGGACTGCTGGAACCGACCAACGATCCCTCGAACCTGGCTCTTTCCGGCAAGGGTTTCTTCGTCGTGCAAGGTCCATCCGGGCCCTTATATACGCGCGACGGAAGTTTCCATTTCAACGCCGATGGCACGCTGGTGAACCGGGACGGATTTGCGTTGCTGGCACAAGACGGGCAAACCTTTCAGGCCGACCCGAAGCAACACATCCAGGTTGCCACGGATGGCACGGTCCAACAGAGCGGCCAGAATTTGGGCAAGCTGCAGTTGGTGAACTTCACGAATCCGGCCGCGCTGGTCAAACAAGGCAGCAGCTATTTCCGGAACACGACGGCGCAGGGGCCGGCGGAAGTCACCGACACACAGGTTTATCAAGGCAAGGTGGAAGCATCCAATTCCAATGCCGCTCACGGAGCCGTACGGCTGGTGAGCGTCATGCGCCAATTCGAAATGATGCGCAAGTCGGTCTCGCTGGCCGACAACATGGACCGCGAGGCCATCGAACAGGTGGCTAAAGTTTAAGCGCCAAGGAGACAGGGAATGATCAGAGCATTATTTAGCGCCGCGAGCGGGATGAACGCGCAGCAGCTGAACGTGGAGAACATCGCCAACAACATCGCCAACGCCAACACCACCGGCTTCAAAGCACGGCGCGCACAGTTTCAGGATCTGCTGTATCAGAACATGATTCAACCGGGGTCGGCGGCCACGCAGCAAACCCTGGTGCCGACCGGTTTGCAGCTAGGCCTGGGAACGCGCGCGATCTCCAACGAAATCATCTTCAACCAGGGCGATTTCACCGAAACGGATAACCCGCTGGATGTCGTCATTCAGGGCAACGGGTTTTTCCAGATTCAGCTTCCGACCGGGGATCTGGCGTATACGCGCGCGGGCGATTTTCATTTGAACGCTACCGGCCAGCTCGTTACGGCTTCCGGCGATTTGCTCGATCCGCCGATTACCATTCCGACCAATGCCCTGACGGTAACCATCGCTTCCGATGGCACTGTCAGCTATTCCCTGCCCCAACAGAGCGCCACCCAGCAGGCCGGCCAGATCCAGCTGGCGACGTTCCCCAATCCGTCGGGATTAAACAGCATCGGCGGCAACCTGTACCAGCAGACCGATGCCTCCGGCGCGCCGATTATCGGCACCCCCGGCGGCCCGGACGGCCTGGGCTCGCTGTTGCAAGGCTACACCGAGCAATCCAACGTCAGCATCGTGCAGGAGTTCGTGAATCTCATCGTCAGCCAGCGGGCATACGAAGCGAATTCCAAAGTGGTCAAGGCGGCCGATGACATGTATCAACAGGTCAACAATCTTCAGCAATGAGCATATGGTTTTTGGTTCTCGGTATGATGGCGCATTCAACTTCCTGTGAAACAGTTCGCACCGATCAGATTCTGGGCGAGGATCTGGCGCGCGTGGTTCCGGCCTTCTCGAAGATGCCCGGCGACGCCGTGATCGGATTGTCCCCGGGGCCGGGCGTCCGGCGCATTTTTTCGTTTCCCGAACTGGAGCACATCGGCCTCCAATACGGCATTGCGGTGGCCGACGGAACGCAGGCCTGCTTTGAGTGGAGGATGCAGCCCATCACCGAAGACGCGGTACGGGCGGCCATTCGGGAAGCTCTGCAAATGCCGCAGGCCCGCGTGGATGTCCTGGCCTTGAGCCGGAGCATGGGCCCGGCTGGAACACTGGTCTTCCCTCTGGCTGGGTTGTCGGCGTCCAGTCTGGTCGATCCTCGAACGCCCGTCACCTGGAGGGGCAAAGTGGTCTACCACAGCTCCCGCAAGTTCGAGGTGTGGGCCCGAGTGCGGATTTCGACCACGACCACCCGGGTGGTCGCCAAAGAGCTTTTGCTGCCGGGCCAGACTGTCACCGCGCAACAAGTACGCATGGAGACCTACGATGATTTCCCCCTGCGGAACGACATCTCGCGGAATCTGGAAGAGGTGGTCGGCCGCGTTCCACGCCGCGCCATCCGCGCCGGACAGCCCATCTTCCGGGCGGACCTGATGGAGCCATTCCTGGTCAAGCGCGGTGAAGCCGTAACGGTGACCGCGATCTCCGGGGCCGCTCAACTGGAAATGGACGACGCCGTTGCCGAGAATCAGGGGCGGCAGGGCGACATGGTGTATCTCCGGAATCCCCGGAGCGGCCAGGTGTTCCGGGCGCGCGTGGAAGGAAAAGATCGAGCGCTGGTGCTGGTGGCCGGAAGCACGCTGGCGAGGGTCCAATAATGACCCGCACCGCGCTGCTGTTCTTTTTGGCCCTGGCGGTGTGCGCCGGAGGGTCAAAGAAAGATAAGCAGAAGAAGCCTCCGGAACCTTCGCCGCTCGACAAATACATCATGGACTCCTATAAGGATTACAAGGCGTCCATTGCGACCCGCTCCCCCGGTTCCCTCTGGTCGCCCAACGCCGCGTTTGCGAATTTGGGCATGGACTTGAAGGCCAGCCGCGTCGACGATCTGGTCACCATCGTTGTGAATGAGACGTTCTCCGCCGTTGCCACCGGAGACGTGAAGACGCAGCGTCAATCCACGGCGCAAAGCGCCATCACGGCAGCCGGCGGGGTCACGCGCGCCGCCGGCCCGTTGGCCAATCTGCTCAATAGCAATACGCAGACGCAGTTGCAGGGCACCGGCTCCACCAGCCGGGGCGCGGTCCTGACGGCCAATATGAGCGCTCGCGTAACGCAGGTGCTGCCGAACGGATACCTGGTTATCGAAGGCACCAAGCGTGTTCAGGTGAGTTCGGAGAATCAGGTGGTCACCGTGCGCGGCGTGATCCGTCCGGTGGACCTGGACCCCACCAACAGCATCGCTTCGAACCGGATTGCGCAGATGGAGATCCAAGTGAATGGGAAGGGAGTCATCGGCGATTCGATTCACCGGCCCAATTTTCTATACCGGCTTTTGTTAGGAATTCTACCGTTCTAATGAAGATTCAGATCATGCGCTTTGCGATTGCAGTTTGCCTGTCACAGATTCTGCTGGCGGCTCCAGCACCCTCCGAGAATTCAGCGGCGCGGCTGAAAGAACTGGTTTCGCTGGAGGGTGTGCGCGACAACCAGCTGATCGGCTACGGCATGGTGGTCGGCCTGAAAGGAACCGGCGACCGCCAGCTGACCCTGTTCAGCGCGCAGAGCCTCGCGGACATGCTGCTGCAGATGGGCGTCACCGTGAATCCGAGCCTGATCCTGGTGCACAATATCGCTTCTGTGATGGTCACGGCAACGCTTCCCGCATTCGCCCAGCCCGGCGCCAAGATCGACGTGACGGTGGGGGCCATCGGTGATGCGCCCAGCTTGCAGGGTGGATTGCTGCTGATGACCAGTCTGCGCGGTATCGATGGCCAGGTCTATTCCGTCGCCCAAGGGCCGGTGGTCACGGGCAGTTTTATTGCCGGCGCGGCGGGCACTACGGCGACGTTGAATCATCCGACCGTGGGCCGGATTCCCGATGGGGCAATTGTCGAACGCCCGTCGCCTTCGGTTACGCCCTCGCGCGAGATTCACCTGCAGCTTCACGATGCCGACTTCACCACCGCCGCCCGGATTTCCGACGTGGTGAACCAACATTTTGCCGCCAAGGCCGCGGCGATCGCGCATGCCGACAACTCGGCCCTGGTGAGCGTTGCGATTCCAGCCAAGTACTCGGGCAACGCCACCGAATTCATCGCGGAACTTGAGGCGCTTACCGTTCAAACGGACCGGCCCGCCCGTGTCGTGGTGAACGAGCGCAGCGGCACCATTGTGATGGGTAAGGAAGTGCGCGTGTCTCCGGTGGCCATCATGCACGGCAATCTCAACGTCGAGATTCAGACTGACTACAACGTATCGCAGCCAAACGCTCTGGCCACGGGCAATACCGTGGTGACTCCGCAAGTGACGGTCGGGGTGAAGGAAGAGAAGGCCCGCAACGTGGTGCTCAAGGAAGGCGCCACAGTGGAGGAACTGGTGCGCGCGCTGGCTTCCATCGGATCCACGCCGCGCGACATCATCGCGATTCTGCAAAGTTTGCACGCGGCGGGGGCTTTGGAAGCCGAGATCGAGGTCATTTAAGAGATTCCCTGCATGAACGTCCAGCTTCCAGCTTCGGCGCTGTTAGGAGCCGTGCAGCGGAAGGGCGAGATCGCGCCGCTGCCCAAGCCGGCGCCCGTTCTAAAAACCGAAAGCTTCCAACATACGCTGGCGCAGCTCAACGCGAAACCGGACCCCGATTCTCCGGCCAAGGTGAAGGACGTGGCCAAACAGTTCGAAGCCCTCATGATCGGCCAGGTGCTGAAGTCGGCCCGGGCGTCGTCCGACGGCGGCTGGCTGGACGACGGGGACGATCAAACCGAGGAGATGAGCCTGGAGATCGGCGAACAGGCGCTCTCCCAGGCCATGGCCGCCCAAGGCACGTTCGGCATCGCCAAGCTTCTGACCAAATCGGTCGAAAAGCACCAGGGCGCTACAGCTGCCAGCTCCGTACCCTCGACGACTGACCCGCAGCTGCGTATGGGTTCATCCCACTAACGGCGACAGCCATCTCTTCCGGCGCCTCGGACGGCTCCGGCTCCTTGGGAGCGCTGAGATTGCGCATCGCACCGGTCCACCCATCCAGCAGCGTCTGCAGCAGACGCGAAACCTCCCGCAGCAGCCCCCCGGACTTGTCGGAGTGGGCCCTCATCAGCTGCCTCTGCATGTAGTCGTACAGGCCTGAGAGCGTATCGCAATATTGCGGATTCACGTCCCGCCGCAGCGCGAGCCGGAGTTCCGCAATCGCCTGGATGCACTTGGTGATGGCCTGGCCGCGGGCCGCGATGTTGCCGGATTGGAGCGCCGCCAACGCTTCATCCACGGCTTGCAGCGCGGTTTCGTACAGGATCCCCACCAATTCCACGGGCGACGCATTCAGCACCCGCTGTACAAGATACTCCTTTTGGCTTCCGAAGGGCGTCATGTTTCGGTTCTTTCGTACTACGTATCGCAGTTCGGAGCGCGGTTTTCCAAACAATTTTTGATTACCCCCGTTTGCGGGGAATCGGCTCCCCCCTAAGAATCAGAGAGCTCAGTCTCAAGTCTTCTGTTTATTCCTCCGATCTTTGTGTACATAGGAAACAGGTTAGGCAACCTAGATGGATCACCTGATTTTTGTGCCGGAGCGTGAAGTGTGAAGACGGTACTTCTGATTGAGGAAAACCCAGGCGGCGCACCTGCCGCCATGGGGCTGACCGCCGCGGACCCGCTCCAATTTCTCCTAGCCGATACCATATCCGGTACCGTGGAGACCCTGGAGGGGCATTCCGTGGACGCGGTACTGGTCCATCTGCCCGTTGCCGGCGTTCGGGCCGAAGAACTCCTGGCGGCAATCCTCGAAACCGGCTGCAAAGCGCCGGTTATCCTGTACGAACCGGACGGCGCGGTGAGCAAAAGCATCGAACTTACCCGTCAAGGTGCGTTTCAGTACATCGCACACGCTGTAAAGCCCTCCGAGCTGCGCGAGTTGCTGCTCGAAGCGATCAAGCCCCGGAGCGGAAACCCGGCGTCGGCCGCCACGGCCCCGGGCGGTTGGCGCGCCACTCTGGTGGGCTCCAGCAACTCGATGCAGGAAGTCATCGAAATCATCGAGCTGGTCGGCAACCGGCGCTCCACCGTGCTCATCACCGGCGAAACCGGGACGGGCAAGGAGGTGGCGGCGCGGGCGCTGCATCTGGCCAGCAACCGGTCCGGATCGCGCATGGTCGCCGTGAACTGCGCCGC
This sequence comes from Bryobacteraceae bacterium, assembly GCA_035508055.1. Classification (GTDB taxonomy): domain Bacteria; phylum Acidobacteriota; class Terriglobia; order Bryobacterales; family Bryobacteraceae; genus Palsa-89. Next base: position 72,284 of record DATJNO010000093.1, read on the forward strand.
GCTGCCGGATCATCTGCTCGAAGCAGAGCTGTTCGGGCACACGCGGGGCGCCTTCACCGGCGCTGTGAACGCGCGCGTGGGTTTGTTTGAGCAAGCTCAGCGCAGCACGATTTTCCTGGATGAAATCGGAGAAATGCCGATGCCGCTCCAAGCCAAGCTGCTGCGCGTGCTGCAGGAACGCGAAATTCAGCGCATCGGCAGTTCGGAGCCCATTCCCATCGACGTGCGCGTGATCGCGGCCTCCAACACCAACCTGCTGGAAGCCGTCGCCAACCGCCGCTTCCGCGAGGATCTGTATTACCGGCTGAACGTGGTGGCGCTGCGGATGCCCTCTCTGCGGGAAAGAACCTCGGACATCCCCCAGCTGGCCGAACATTTTCTGGAGAAAATCGCCGAGCACGAACCAGCCTGGAGAAAGAAGCTGTCTCCACAAGCGTTGGAGACGCTGATGCGATATTCCTGGCCCGGGAACGTACGCCAGCTGGAACACGCGCTCGAATCGGCTGTGGCGTTGAGCGGCTCGCGCTCGATTCTCTATCCGGGCGACTTGGACCTGCCGGCGGAGGTTCAAACCGTCGCCATCGGTCCGTTGTCCAACCTGGACGTGCCCGAGACGGGTCTCAACTTCGAAGAGCTCATCGCCGGCATCGAACGCCGACTGCTGGAACGGGCGCTGGCCAAATCGGGAGGCAACAAAGCTCGCGCGGCCAGCATGCTGCAAATGAAACGCACCACCCTGATCTCCAAGTTCAAGTCCCTGGAAGTGTGCGCCTAGAGAATTTATGGCCCAAGCGCGCGCCCTTACCGCACCACCGGCCGCCGCCAGTCCCCTGAAGGCGGATCGCTTCGCCAATCTCGGCGAACTCGTGGTGCCCATCTCGGTGTTGGCGATCGTGGTCGCCCTGATCGCGCCGTTGCCGAGTTTCCTGCTCGACATCCTCATCGTCACGGACCTGATGATGTCCGTCATCGTCATGATGGTGGCCATGTATATCGGCCGTCCCGTGGAATTCAGCGTATTTCCTACCGTCCTGCTTCTGCTCACCCTGTTCCGGCTGGCTTTGAACGTCTCTTCGGCGCGCCTCATTCTGCTCAACGGCAATACCGGCACTGCCGCGGCCGGCCACGTCATCGAAGCCTTTGGCAGTTTCGTCGTGGGCGGCAACTACATCATCGGCGCGGTGATTTTCTTGGTGCTGATCGCGATTCAGTACGTGGTCATCAACCATGGCTCGGTGCGCATTTCGGAAGTGACCGCGCGTTTCACGTTGGACGCCCTGCCCGGCAAGCAGATGTCGATTGACGCCGATTTGAACGGCGGCCTGATTGACGAAGCCGAAGCGCGCCGCCGCCGAAAAGAACTCAGCACGGAAGCGGAATTTTACGGCGCCATGGACGGCGCGTCCCGCTTCACCCAGCGCGACGCCGTCGCCAGCATCATCATCACCGCCGTCAACATTATTGCGGGCTTTCTGATCGGCGTATTCCAGCACAACATGGATTTGGGGCACGCTCTCGAAACCTACACCGTTCTCACCATCGGAGATGGTCTGGTGACGGTGATTCCCGCCCTGATGATCTCCGTTTCCGGCGGCTTGGTCATCACTCGCGCCAGCTCCGACACCAAGCTGGGCGTGCAGTTCCAAAACCAGGTGTTCGGGAAGTCCGAACCGCTTCTGCTCGCCAGCGGCGTCCTGCTGGCGCTGGCCCTGTTCCCCGGATTGCCGACGATCCCGTTTCTGCTGCTCGGCGGCGGACTCGGCACGGTCGCCTGGCAGAAGCGTCGGAAACGCGACGCCGGCGTCGCAACTTCGTCGGACGGCGCGGAGAAACCGGCCAAGGAAAACATCGAAACGCTCTTGCAGGTGGACCCGCTGACCGTGGAAGTGGGGCTCGGTCTGGTCAAGCTGGTCGACGGCGGTCCCAACTCCCCGCTGCTGCAAAGAATTTCCGGCATCCGCAAGACGCTGGCCTCGCAACTGGGGTATTACCTGCCGCCGGTCAAGGTGAATGACAACCTCTCGCTGCGCTCGCGCGAGTACGCGATCCTCATCAAGGGCGTGGAGATGGCGCGCTATGAACTGCTGGCCGGTCACGAGTTAGCGATTCCGGCCGCCGGCGTGGACGGCACTGTGGAAGGCAAACCCACGCAGGATCCGGCTTTTCATCTTTCCGCTTTGTGGATCCCCACCGAGCGCGCGGCCTATGCCCGCAGCCGCGGCTATACGGTGGTGGACGATGTCAGCGTTCTGGGTACGCATCTGACGGAAATCGTCCGCCGCCACGCGCACGAACTGTTCACGCGGCAGGACGCCAAGAATTTCTGCGACCGCGTGGCGCAAACCAACCCCAAAGTCGTGGAGGATTTGGTTCCAAAAATGCTACCGCTGTCGGTGGTTCAGCGCGTTCTTCAGAATCTACTTCGGGAGCGGGTCCCGATTCGCGACTCCGTCACGATTCTGGAAGCGCTCAGTGAAGGAGCGCAGATGACCAAAAATCCGGTGCTGCTCACCGAATACGTAAGACAGGCGGTGCGTCGGGCGATCGTCAGCTCGCACGTGACTCCCCAGGGCGAGATTCCGGCGTTTCTGGTGGAGTCGGGCTCCGAACAAGCGGTGGAGGCGGCCGTCGAACATAGCGAGCACAACAGCGTTCTCGGCCTGGCGCCGCAGTCGGCGCGCGAGCTGGTGAACCGCATCACGCGCAAGCTGGAGAAGCCCAACACGTCGGCCATTATTCTGGTGAACCCGTCGATCCGCTATTTCGTCAAGCAGCTCCTGGAGAATGCTTTCCCGGATGTGACCGTGCTCTCGCACAGCGAGGTTCCGCCGGAAGTCAAGGTAAAGTCGCTCGGTTGGATTGGATGAGGAACGCATGGAACAAGACACCTCTTCAATGAGAATCAAGTCCTACTTCGCGGGCTCGGTGGAGCAAGCGATTCAGGAAGCCCGGCAGGAACTGGGTCAGGAGGCGATGCTGATCACCTCCCGGCGGTCCGCTCCGGAGTCCCGGCACCTGGGAACGTACGAAGTTGTCTTCGGCGTGACCGCCAGCGCCGCCGCGCCGTCCAGTGCACTGCGTCCCAAGCCTAAGACGCCTCCACGCCCCAATGCCGCTCCTCCCCCCGCGACCGAGCTCAGCGTGGAATTACAGAGTTTGCGGGCTCAGCTCCAGGACATCAAGCAAACGCTGCAGCTGGGAGCCGGCGCGAAACCGTCCGTCCCGGCTGCTCCCGAGTCCGAAGAGCTGTCCACCGAACTGGTGTCGCTGGATCTGGCCGCTCCCCTGGCCCGGGAGATTGCCGCTGCCGCGCTGGCTCTGCGCGAGCGGAATCCGAGCGCCACGAAACCGCTGCGCGAGCTGGCCATCGAATCCCTCGCGGCGAAGCTCCGCTTGGCGGGCCCCACTCGCGAGCCGTTGCAACCCGGCTCGATCCTGGCCTTCGCCGGTCCAGCGGGCGCCGGCAAGACGACGACCCTGGTGAAAATTGCGGTCCGGGAAGTCCTCACGCACCGCTTGCCGTTGCGGATCGTGTCCGTAGATCTCCACCGGGTGGGAGCCCAGGAAAAACTGCGGACTCTTTCGGGAATCCTGGGCGCCGGCTTTGTCGCCGCCACGACAGTGGCCGAGTTCCAGGAGGCGGTGCAGGAAACGCACCGCAAGCATGTGACTTTGATTGACACGCCTGCGTTCGACCGGTCCGAACCGGAATCGGCGCAGCAAATCGCCGCTTGCCTGGAGACCATCAGCCGTAAGGAGCTGCATCTGGTCCTCCCAGCCTCGATGAAACGCACGGACTTGGTGAGCTCGGTCCGGCAGTATGCGGCCTTTCAACCGGACTATCTCCTATTCACCAAGCTGGACGAAACCACCTCATACGGGGCCCTGCTTTCCGCGGCCTTGGAGACCAACGAGCCGATCTCATTCCTGAGCACCGGGCAAGGCATTCCGGAGGACCTCGAACCCGCCACCGAAGGGAAACTGCTGGCGAACTTCCTGCCGCGCCAGACAGCGGAGGCAGTTTCGGCGGCATAGATGGCGACGAATTTGCTTACCAACATGGCACAGTACGCACCCACACCCGCCTTAGAAGCCAGTGAACGGGAGCGTCTGATCCTCGAGCAGCTTCCGCACGTACGCTGGATCGCGATGCGCATCCACGAAAAGATCTCCGGGGCTGTCGCCCTGGACGATCTGGTCTCGGCCGGCGTCATCGGGCTGATCAATGCCGTCGACAGCTATGATCCCAAGTTCAACGTCAAGCTGAAGACCTACGCCGAACATCGCATCCGCGGCGCCATCCTGGACAGCATCCGCGGCCTGGACGGCATCCCGGTTCACAAGCGCAAGCGGTTGAAGGAAGTGGAAGCCGCCATTGCGGCCACCGAGCAGCGCCTCCAGCGCGTGCCCAGCGAAGAAGAGATCGCCGCCGAGTTGAAGGTGCCCCTGGCGGAATACCAGGAAATGCTGGGTGAGTTGCAGGGCGTCAGTCTGGGAAGCCTGGACGAAGTGGCCGACGGATTCTCGGAAAGCAAGCTGCTCCGCTATGTGGCGCACGACGAAGAGAGCCTGCCGACACGCATCCTGGAGCGCGCGGAATTGGAAAAGCTGCTGGTCGACGCGGTGAACAAAATGCCGCGGCTGGAGCGCACCATCCTGACGTTGTACTACAAGGAAGAACAGAATTTGCACGAAATCGCGGAGATTCTGGGAATGCATACCACGCGCGTCTGCCAGCTCAAGTCGCAGGCGGTGCTCCGGCTGCGCTCCTATGTTTCCAAGAAATGGCCCAGCACACGGGGAATCCTCTAAATGAGCCAGCAGGAAGAGACCACACAGCCAACGGCGCCCAGCGATGAGACGGCCAGCGTCCCGCCGGCTCCGGCCGCGGTTTCCTCCGCCGTGCCTTTGCTGATGGGGGTCAAGCTGCCCATCCGGATCCTGCTGGGACGCACAGAGCTGCTGCTCGGCGAAATCGCGCGGCTCGGCGCCGGCGCCGTGGTGGAACTCGATTGTTCGCCCGACGATCCGGTGGAAATCATGGTGAACGATCGCGTGATCGCACACGGCGAAGTCGTGGTCGTCGATGGAAACTACGGCGTACGAATTACAAAGATAGCGGCGCGCGGCTCCAATTCCGAGCCCGAGGGCCAAGCCGCGGAACTATTGAATCTCTCTGGACAACTAAGATGACACCCTTGCTAATCACTCTTCTTCCCTATCTGACCGTGGCGGCGAATCTGCTGCTGGTGCTGGCGGTTTTATTCGGCGTCAGCCAAAGCGTCCGCCGGCTGCGCAAGCACTCCGGCGCGCGGGCCGCCGTCCTGGAGTCCGAAAACGTCCGTTTGGCCGCTGCGATCGTCGAATTGCAGGTGAAGATCCAGAAACTGGAGGAGGCCGAGACGGCGGCCGCTCAGGCCATCGCGGTGGCCGGCGGCGGTTCCGCGAGCGGTGCGCTCCGGACCAAAGTATTGAAAATGCACCGTCTCGGCCAGACTTCCGGCCGCATCGCCGACAAGCTCCGCGTGCCCAAGGGCGAAGTGGACCTGATGGTCAAAGTCCACCAGATGGCCACGCAGGCGCACGAGGAAGCCGCCGCGCCGGCCGCGGAAAAAGGTTAAATGCCTGTTGGAAACGCGCGATACGGGACATGAAGCGAAGGTGAGGATGCCATGATGATCAAAAGTGGAGACAGTCTGGACGCTTCCCGGCTGGGTCTGGACCAGACGCGGGGATCCCAGGGAGTGGGCACCGCGGGTGCGTCCGCATCGGGTTCCGTCCAACAAAACCCCACTAACGACAGCATCTCGCTTTCCACGCCAGGCGATATCGTCCAACAGGCCCTGACCGCCGGAGCTTCCAGCCGGGCGGCGCGCATTCAGCAACTGAAGAGTCAGATTGACAGCAATCAGTATCAGGTCGATCCGTTGGCTACCAGCCAGGCGATTATCGGCGCCCACATCGCCGGAGACTAGCGGCGCCCCAGGACCGGTATGGACAACCCAACTGGCGACGTCCGCGAGTGCCTCCAGGCCGCCCGTACGGGCATGCGGGAGATCAAGCAGCTACTCTCCCAACCGTCTGCGGAAATGGTCGATCAGGCAGTCGCCCTTCTTCGGGAAGTGGAAGTTCACCTGGGTTGCGTGGCGGCTCTCCTCAAGCAGAACGGCGCTCGTCCCGCCGCCCTCGAGATCCGGACCGAAGTGGAAGACCTGCAGGAAGAAGTCGCGGTTCTGGCCCGCTTTCTGGCCAGAGCGGATCAGATGCTGGCCGGCTGGTTGCAAGGTGTGCGTACCCGGCGCGGCGGCTATACGGAGCGCGGACAGGCCGCGCCCCTGGTTTTGGTGAAAAAGCTGACGGTGCAAGGATAGGGCAATGGGCAGTCTATTTTCATCCCTGAGCTCGGTAGCGAACGCGCTGGAGTCCTTCCAGCAGGCCATCAACGTCACGCAGAACAACGTCACCAACGCCAACAGCCCCGGCTACGCGGAACAGGTGCCGGTGCTGATATCGCAAAATTTCGAAACCCAAAGCGGGTCCAGCGGCGGAGTCAGCGAGCTAACGCAGGATACGCGCAACCAGTATGCCGAAACCGCGGTGCAGCAGCAGGAGTCGCTTCTCGGACAGTTTCAACAACTGCAAACGTCCCTGGCCCCCTTGCAGAACGCGTTTGACGTTTCCAGCAGCAGTCCGATTCCTTCCGCGCTGAACCAGTTGTTTCAGAGTTTCTCGCAGTGGAGCACGGATCCGACGAACGCCGACTACCAGAGCGCGGTGATTAGCGCGGCCCAGCAAACGGCAACCGCATTTCAACAGACTGCGGCGCAACTCAGCCAGGCCAGCTCTTCCAACGCGAACGATATCCAGTCCACCATCGCGCAGATCAATCAGGACGCCGCCACCATTCAGTCGTATAACATCAACATCTCCAAGGAAGGGCAGCCCGACGCGGGCCTCAGCGCGCAACTGTACAGCGCTCTCGACGATCTCGCCAGCCAGGTTCCCATCCAGGTATTGCCGGGCGTGGGCAACACGGTCACGGTGCTGATGGGGGGCCAGACGCCGCTCGTCATCGGGACTCAGGCGCTGCCGCTCCAGGCGGTAACGGACCCTTCCTCCAACGCAGGCAATCCGGGCGCTCCCCCGAACATTGAGATTGTCGACGCTGACGGCAACAACGTGACCTCGCAAGTGACTTCGGGAAGCCTGTCGGGGCTGCTTACGGTGCAAAATAGTGTGCTCCCGTCGCTGGGCGGAGGCGGCCAGCAGGTCGGCCAGCTCAACACCATGGCGCAGACTCTGGCGGATGCCGTGAATAACGTTCTCGCGGCAGGTTCCACAACGCTGAACCCGCCGTATCAATCCGGTGCGCCCTTGTTCACCTATAACGCCAGCTCGCCGGCCGGCATCGCCTCCAGCCTCAGCGTAAATTCCGCCCTGACACCGGACCAACTCGCCGCGGTAAGCCCCGGTCCGCCCTACGTGTCCAACGGCGCCGCGCTCCAATTGGCGTCGCTGGCGACTTCATCCAATGCGCAGCTCGGCGGCATGAACTTCACGCAGTACTTCAGCGCCATGGCGGCGCAGGTCGGGAATATGGCCTCCAACGCCAATACGGAGGTCACGTCACAGACCCAGTTGCTTGCCAATGCCCAGAACCTTCGCCAGCAGGTCTCCGGCGTCAACATGGACGAGGAGGCCATCCGGCTGGTCCAACTGCAGAGCGCTTACCAGGCCGCCAGCAAGGTTGTCACGGTAGTGGATCAACTGGCTCAATCGCTGATGGACATGGTGCAGTAAACGAGGTGCTTCCATGATTACCGGACTGAATCCAGCCAATCAACAGTTTCTGGCGTCCCTCAATAACCTGGAGACCCAGCTCAATACCGCGCAGGAGCAGCTGACCACCGGGCTGCGAGTGAATCAGGCCTCGGACGCGCCGCAGGAGCTTTCCGATATCTTCGAAACCCGCGCCGACCTGGGGCAGCAAACCCAGTACATCCAGAGCCTGACCAACGTCCAGGACCAGGCGAACACGGCTGACTCCAGCATCCAGTCCGCCCTGCAGCTCATCCAGCAGGCCATCTCCATCGGAACGCAAGGCGCATCCAGCACCAGCTCCGCCAGCCAGCTGCAGGAGTTGGCGCTACAGGTGCAAGGCATCGAGGGGCAAGTGGTCACCATCAGCCGCACGCAGGTGGATGGCGTATACATCTTCAGCGGCGATCAGCCCCAGTTACCCGCTTACCAGGTGGATACGTCGAGCCCCACGGGCGTCGACCAGCTCATCACAACCCAGGCCACCGCGCTGGTCCAGGATCCTACCGGAGTCACGTTCCAGGCCTCGATGACGGCTCAGGAGCTGTTTGACAACCAGGACGCCAGCGGCAATCCGACAGCGCAAAACGTGTTTGCCGGGCTCGCCGGGCTGACGCAGGCTTTGCAAAGCGGCAACAACAGCAACGTCGAGACCGCGCTCAGCAATTTACAGACCGCCTACGACTACCTGAACCAGCAGCAGGGCTTCTACGGCTCGGTGGAAAATCGCATCAGCACCGCGCTCGATCTGGCGAATAAGTTTCAACTGCAGGATCAGACGCAGCTGAGCAATCTACAGGACGCCGATATCCCGACCGTCACCGTGGACCTCACGCAGGACACCACCAGCCTGAACGCGGCAATGGCGGCGGAGGCCCAGATGCCTCGCACGACTCTGTTTGACTACCTGCCGATCCAGTAAAGGCGGGCGGCACAACGCGCCAAAATTTGCCGGCCTCTGTCCCGCATCCCCCCAAATGCGTCAGCCTTCCTTCCCCCCGTACCTTCGCACAGCCAGCACTAATCGGGGCTTTCTCGAAAAAAAGTCGTAAATTCGGCCCAGCCACCTTCCGATATAAGCATGTACTCGAGCGCGCCATTGTAACGGATGGTTGCATGCCGTACAGACGATTCACGAAAGGATAACGCGATGTCTAAAGTTCTCGCATCGAAGATGTTGTTGGCCATGTTCGCGCTGCTGGTCTGTGCCGGCATGTTGCAAGCTCAGCTGGCGACACCACTGACGGCCACGCCGTCTTCTATCACGATCAACTATGTGGTGGGCACCGGTTCCACCGCGGTTCCCATGGTCTTTAAGTCCGCGGCCAGCGGCGGAACAACGTTCTACCTCGACACCACCAGCATGCCGGCTTGGCTCACGGCGGATAACACCACCGGCTTAGCCACCGCCACCGGCTTTACCGTCAATTTCAACGCCAGCGCGAGTGGCTTGGCCGGGCTGGCGGCCGGCAGCTATAGCGCCACCGTGAATGTGCTGGCTACCGGCTACACCAGCCTGCCGGTGTACATCACGCTCGTATTAAGTGATCCCACCTCCACGGTCTCGGTTTCGGATTCGTCCGGCGTCCTGACCACCAATACCGCCGATACAGCCACGAAATCCATCAACTGGACTCCCGGCACGGCGATCCCGACCGAAACATTGACAATTTCGTCCAACAACAGTCCGATCTCCTACACGGTGGGAGCCGTGACCAACCCGGTCAGCAATCCTAACTGGGTCTCGACGAACGTCACCAGCGGCATCGCTTACAACTTCGGTTCTTCGGTAACTGTCAGCTTCCTCGCGAGCGCTTTGAATAACGCCGTCGCAGGGCTTTCTGCCGGCGCGGTGACCCTCACCAGCGTGGTGACCATCACGCCAGCCAGCGGAAACACGCAGACGATCACCATCAATATTTCGATCCAGGAACCGCCTGTCGTGGTGAGCTCGATGTTCCCCACGCAGACTCCGGTCCATGCCTCCGGCAGTCTCACCGTGGTGCTCGCGGGTAACTACTTCGGCACAACGGGCGCATACACCGCGAACCCGACCACGGTGATGATCACCTACGGCAGCCATGGCCCGACCAACCTGAACACGATTACCGGCGGCTCCGTCACCGTGGCCAATCCGTCGTCTCTCGTGCTGGTGATACCGTACGAGGACTCGACGCCCAATTCGATCCTCGATACCGCGGGACAGAACGTAACGATAACCATTCAGAACGGGACATTGGGTACTGCCGTTAGCGAGACGCTCACTGTTACCAACAGCCCGATCATCTACACGCTAACCGATGCGGCTTCTCTGGTGGATGTCGGGCCGACCGGCACTCCGACCGTCGCGCCGTATGAACTGATCTCGATCTTCGGCGACAACTTCGGGCCGACCTCCGGCACTCCCGTAGTGGCCGGGCTGAGCGCCTACTCCCAGTATCCCAACACTCTCACCGCTAACGCGCATCCGCTTACGGTCGCGTTCAACACCGGCAGCGGCACTCTGATCCAGCAGGCCCGCTTGCTGTTCGCCACGAATAACCAGATCAACCTGATGGTTCCGTCGGCGGTTCTGGGGAACACCCAGGTGCAAGTCGTGGTCACGTACGACGGGATCTCCAGCACGGCCTTCATCGCCAATGTGGCAGCCGCTAACCCCGGTGTGTTCACGACAGGTGCTTCGGGCCAGGGGCAAGGCGCCATCCTGCTCAGCAACTACACCGTGAACTCCGACGCCACGGCCGCCAACAAGGCCGCTCCGGGCGGTGTCGTCCTGATTTATCTGTCGGGAATGGGCACGCCGGACAGCACCTCGCAAAACGTCGCCAGCACCAAGGCGGCATCGTGGCCGACGTCCTGCATCGCGGCGACGGGAACCGACAGCTACTTCTCGACTGTTAACACCAACCTGACCGCAGGCTGGGTCATGCCGACGACCCCGGGTACCGTGAGCGATGACGGCATCGACGGCGCGGTGATTCTGGGCGGCCAGATCACCAGCGGCCACTACCAGCCTTGCTTCGCCACGGCCAAGGTCGCCGTTACCATCGGCGGAGCAGCGGCCACCGTGAGCTACGCCGGCTGGGTATCAGGCTCGGTAGACGGCCTTTATCAGGTGAACGCCGCGGTTCCGTCTAAGGCTACGGCGGGCGACCTCCCGGTCGTGGTCACGATCACAATCGCTGGCAAGACCTATACCAGCCAGCCTGGTGTTACGGTAGCGGTCAACTAACCGGACCCCGGTCCGGTTCTCAAGCTCGGCGGCGGGAGGGTGCAGTTTGGCCCCCGCCGCCGTTTTTCTTTCCACCCCTCAAAAACTTTTCTTCAATTCCCCCCGGCCGTCCACGATAAGAAACCCATATGGCCAAGCCGAACCGCGCCCCCGAGAACGCCTCCCATCTCGCCGGAAGAATTCTTGTCGCCTGGAAGCTCGGCCCCGGTCCCGTCCTGGAACAGGAGTTGGGCTATGCCGCCAGCGCCGTTTCACTGGACCGCCGCGACACTCTGGAGATGGAGAAGATGGAACTGCTGGAAGGCGTGGCCGAGTCCCTGCGAAACGGCCGTCAGGGCCAGATTCGCGCGGCCATGCGCATCCTGGAACACCTGGCTGGCACCGCCGCGAGCGAAGTCAGCCGGTGAAGTCTTCCACTTGGAAAGCGCGGCGCTGGCCGGTGCTGACGATCTGTCCGTTCAGGCCGGCCTTGCCGTTCAAGGTGGCCACCGCCCGACGCTGCACGGGATGGTCCAACCGGACTACCTGCCCCTCGCGCAGCTGGAGCAAGTCGCCCAGGCGCATCTCGGAGCCGTCCAGCCAAACGTCGACCGCGACCTTGCCGGCCATCATGCGCTCCAGGATCATCTGCGCCGACCCGCCCACTTCGCCCTTGTCGCGGGCGATCGCGGCCTCCCCGGCCACTGCCTTGGAGAACAAATCGGGCGGCGCCAGCAGAGTCACTTGGCCGGCGTCCGAGCCGAGCGCCAGCTGGAAGCGAGCCGCAAATACCGGCTCGGTAGGCGGCAGAGCGCGAGCCGGGGCGGGCTCGATTTCCATGGTCACCGTTTCGAGCGGCGCCGTCATCAGTGGCGCCCAGCACCGGTACGCCTCCGCCAGAATGAGCCGGAACAGAAGGCTGACTATCTGTAGCTCGATATCGGTGGGCTTGCGGTCGGGCGAAGCGAAGCTTCCCGCCCTGGCCCCCAGTGCGATCCCGACCAGCGGATACAGCACCGAATATTGCATCTCCACAAGCAGCTTGCGGTCGCCGGGGCGCACCAGCGCCAGGCCGAAGAGCGACCCCTCCACCGGAAATTCTCCGAAAGGGATCTCGCCGCCGCTTTGGTATGCAACGGTCAGGGTGGTCCGCAAAAACGCCGAGAGATTGACCGCCATCTCCCGCGCCAGGGCTTCGTTGGCCATCCGGACCAGGTCGCCCGGAATGCCTTGCAGCTTACTGTAATTCTTGAATTCCGCTTTAGTCCAGTTGGATTCCATGCTTCCGGCTATACCGTTTCTTAACCATCGGCGGCGTCGCGGCAACTCTTTACCGGGCCGGCGGCGAACTGCAAGCAAGCTAACAAGAAAAGCCGTAAACGTTTGGTACAAGCCGGTCGATAGATCAGCGAGCCGCTATAGTTTGGAGTTATCCGTGATACAGCTCACCAGGCTGAACCGTGTGCCGTTGATCGTCAACGCCGACCTCATCGAGCACGTCGAAGTTACACCCGACACCGTCGTTGCTCTGACAACCGGCCAGAAATTCATGGTCCTGGAATCGGCGGAGGATGTGGTGGAAAGAGTGATCCAATATCGCAAGACCATCCTGGCGGGCAGCGGCTGTCCCTTGAAGGATGGCCACCCGGAGCGCGGCGCAGCGCCGGTTTCGGTCCGGGGGCTGGAGTAAGCAGGAAACGGAATGGCGAGCAGAAGCGATAGGAAGTCATCCAGCCGGCCGGACCTTGCGACACTGGGCGGTCTGCTGCTGGCCGCGGGCGGTATCTTAGGCGGCTTGACGCTGGAGGGGGGCAAACTCACCGACATCGCGCAAGTGACGGCGTTGATGATCGTGCTGGGCGGGACGCTCGGCGCCGTCATGGTAACCACGCCCCTCCAGACTCTGCTGCGGGCCGCCAAGTCCCTGGGCGCCGTTTTCCTGGAGCGCGTGGAGTCGCCCGAACAGGTGATCGAAGAGATCATTTCCTACGCCACCAAGGCCCGCAAGAACAGCATTATTTCTCTGGAATCGGACCTGGAGAGAATCGAGGACCCGTTTCTCCGCAAAGCCATCTCACTCAGCGTGGACGGCACGGATCTGCAGGATCTGCGGAAAATGATGGAGCTGGACCTTTCCCTGCAACAGCGCAGTGGTGAAGCCACCGCCAAAGTTTACGAGGCCGCCGGCGGCTACGCCCCCACCATCGGAATCATCGGCGCGGTCCTGGGGCTGATTCAGGTGATGAAGCACCTGGAAAACATCGAAGAGGTGGGCCGCGGCATCGCGGTGGCCTTTGTGGCCACGGTCTACGGCGTGGCGTCGGCGAACCTGTTCTTTCTGCCGGTGGCCAACAAGATCAAGGCGCGCCTGCAGCACACGCTGCACGTCAAGGAGCTGATGCTGGAAGGCGTCTGCAGCATCGTCGAGGGCCTGAACCCGAAGCTGATCCGCGTCAAACTGGAGGCCTTCGCCGAACAGGAGGCCCCCGCCGCGCAAAAAGCCGCGGCGCAGTCCGGCACGGCCCGCCAGCCCGCGGCGGCCCAGGGCAAGGCGCATGCCTAGAAAGCACGGCCAGGAACCGCCGGAAAATCACGAGCGCTGGCTGGTTTCCTACGCCGATTTCATGACCCTGCTCTTCGCTCTCTTCGTCGTCCTGTTTGCCTCCTCTCATCATGACAGGAAGTCGATTGAGAGCGTATCCAAAGCGGTCAGAAATGGATTTCAGGATCTGGGGGCCTTTTCCAGCAGTGACAGCGCGGCCGATAATTCTCGCGTGATGGGCCCAACCAGCACCGGCGAAGCCAGGCCGAGTACCGTTCCTGCGAATGCCGGCATTGACATGGTTGAATTGCAGCGAAGACTC
>DATJNO010000094.1:0-7111 GCA_035508055.1 Bryobacteraceae bacterium
GCAATAGGCTTCAAACGCGGTGCAACTGCGCAGCAGCCCGATCCACTCCATGTGTTCGCCGGAATCCATGGCTTGCCCGGCGGGAAATTCGTGGAAATAGATATCGAGCAGGCGCGCGGTGGCGGCGGCGCGTTCGATGAAGCGGCCCACCTGGATGAACTGCCAGCCTTCGCCATGGTTCATCGTCGAATCGGTGACGCCCTGCACCAGGTGCGAGCTTTCGAGAATCACGGTGAGGAAATCGAGCGGCTGCGATTGCCACAGTCCCGCCGCTTCCATGCGCCGCACCTCGTGGTACAGGCGGTTCATGTGCTCCCACATTTCCGAGCTGATCTGTTCGCGCACCTGGCGCGCGTTCTCGCGGGCCGAGGCGATGCCTCCCGTGATCTGGCGCAGGGCGTAGATCTGAGCCGGAGCGAACGGATCTTGGTTCGCGGCCACCGGGGTCGAATTCCCCAACGCGCCCAGCGTACGCAGCCAGCGCCGGCTGGACGTGCGCGGGTCCTGCTCCAGCATGAGGTTGAGCTGCACACCCATGACGCGCGCGGTATGCTCGGCGCGCTCCAGGTACCGGCTCATCCAGTACAGATTGTCGGCGACTCTTGAAAGCATCTTTCCGTCTCCCTCACGGTCGCGGCCCGGTCATTGCAAAACCCAGGTGTCCTTGCTGCCTCCGCCCTGCGACGAGTTCACCACCAGCGATCCGGTGCGCAGCGCGACGCGCGTCAAGCCGCCCGGTACGATGGTGACCTTGTCGCCGCACAGGATGTAGGGGCGCAGGTCGACGTGCCGCGGCTCCACGCGCCCGTCGAAAAAGCACGGCGCACGCGACAACATCAGCGTGGGCTGGGCGATATAGTTGCGCGGATCGGCCTCGATTCGAGCGCGAAATTCCTCGCGCTGCTCGGCGGTGCTGTGCGGCCCGATCAGCATGCCGTAGCCGCCCGATTCTCCCACCGCCTTCACCACGTATTGATCCAGATGCGCCAGGACGTGCCGGCGCTCGGCCCGTTCGGTGAGCAGATAGGTCTCGACATTGTCGAGAATCGGATCTTCGCCCAGGAAATAGCGGATCAATTTGGGCACGTAGGCGTAGAGCGCCTTGTCGTCCGCAACACCGGTGCCAAGCGCGTTGGCCAGCGTTACGTTGCCGGCGCGATAGGCGTTGAACAGGCCCGTTACGCCGAGAGTGGAATCGGACCGGAACGCCAGGGGATCGATGAAATCGTCATCCACACGCCGGTAGATGACGTCTACACGCCGCAGGCCGGTGGTGGTCCGCATATAAATCACGTTGTCGTGCACCACCAGGTCGCGGCCTTCCACCAGCTCGATGCCCATCTGGCGCGCCAGGAAGGTGTGCTCGAAATAGGCCGAATTGTACACGCCGGGCGTCAGCAGCACGATGTTCGGCTCCGGCCGGCCTTCGGGAGCGAGCGCGCGCAGGGTGCTGAGCAGGGCTTCGGCGTAGTGATCGATGGGGCGCACATCGGTGCGCTGGAACAGTTCCGGGAAGGTGCGCTTCATGACCTGGCGCGACGTCAGCATGTAAGAGACGCCGCTCGGCACGCGCAGATTGTCCTCCAAGACCACGAAGCGGCCATCCGGGAGCCGGACCAGGTCGGTCCCCATGACGGCGACGTAAATGCCTTTGGGCGCCGCGAAACCACGCATCTGGCGCCGGAAATGGCGGCAGCTATAGATCATTTCGCGCGGCACGACGCCGGCGGCCAGGCACCGGCCCTCGTTGTAGATGTCTTTGAGAAACAGGTTCAGCGCCGTCACGCGCTGGGCGAGACCGCGCTCGATGGTTTCCCACTCGGCGCGGGTGATGATGCGCGGCAGCAGGTCGTGCGGAAAGATGCGCTCGGTGCCTTCGTCACGCCCGTAAACCGTGAAGGTGATGCCTTGGTTCAGGAACGACGCATCGGCGGCCTGCTTTTTGCGGCGCATTTCGTCCGCGGGCATGCCGAGCAGCAGCTCGTGCAGCGCCTGGTAATGCGGGCGGGGCCGGCGCTGGGCGTCGAACATCTCGTCGTAAGCCGAGTCCAACAGATAATGGGAGAAGGGATCGCTGTCGAGCCGCGGTTCGTCGAGTCGCCCTTCGTCGAGCCTAGGAGTTGCCATAGTTCGCCCAGCTTCGACGGGGAAGGAAATAATATTATCCCATGCCGCGGCTTGCGTTTACACTGAGATTTGTTTTCCATCCTGCTGCATCCGGAACCGGACCGCGAAGACGATCTCATCGCCGAGCTGGCCGAGTGCGGCACAACGGGAATCGTCGAGGAAGACGGCGGCCTGCGGGCGTTTTTCGAGGAATCGGGCGACGCCGAAGACTTGATCCGGCGTTTCATCGGATTTGCACCGGAACTGCGTCAGGAGGCGGGGATCGACTGGGAACAGGCCTCGCGGGACGCTTGGCCGCCGCTGGCCATTGGCCGCCGCTTTTACCTCGTCCCACCCTGGCACGCGGCCGATCCGGTGCCGCCGGGCCGCTTGCGCCTGGTGATCTATCCGGGGATGGCCTGTGGAACCGGCCGGCATCCTTGCACCCAGCTTTGCCTGGAGGCGATGGAGCGGTGCGTGAAGCCGGGCGACCGCGTGCTGGACGTGGGCTCCGGTTCCGGGATTCTGTCGGCTGCCGCGCAGTTGGTAGGCGCCGCTGGTGTGATCGGCTGTGACATTGACGCCGAAAACGTCCAATTGGCGCGGGAGCGTGTGGCCGCGCCCCAGTTCATCGGATCGGCTGCCGCTGTCCGTTCCGGCTGGGCGGACTTGATCATCGCCAACATCGATGCCGCCACCGTCGAAGATCTGGCCCCGGAGTTCGCGCGCGTAAAGAAACCCGGCGGGACCTTGATTCTTTCCGGCTTCCCGCGCTGGGACGCACCGGAAGGGTTCAATCCGCGGGATACACTCGAGCGGGAAGAGTGGCTCTGCTGGATCTGTTGAAAAGAAGAAGCCCACGGCGGCTTAAACCGTGGGCTGCTTTCACTCAGGATTGGAGAAGGATCTAGTTATCAGACGACGGCCGGCGCTTTAAAGTCGGACGGTCGCCATCATCGGAGCCCGAGCCATTGGTATTGCCGTTATCACCTGGACTCACCGTACCATTGCTGGAACCCGGCGCCCTCCGCAAAGTGGGCTTATTCGGATCGAAATTGTCGATCTTGCGGCGGTTGTGCATCGCCATCAGCCGTGCCTTCACGTCGTTGAATTCGGAGGTGTTCAGCACGTATTCCGGCTTAGCCTTCAGGTACTCCTGAATCACCTTCTGCGAAGCCCGGATGCGATCGTCCGTGGGCGGATGGGTGGAGAAGATCTTGGAAACGCTGCCCGGCTTGCGCTTTTCCAGAGTCTCGATTTTTTCGAAGAAATCGACAAACGCGGTCGGGTCGTAGCCGGCCTTGTACATGTATTCCAGGCCCAGCATGTCGGCTTCGGATTCGAACGCGCGGGAAAACTTCAGGAAGGTGACCGGCACCAGAACACTGGCGGCCTCGTAGGCGCCGTAGCCGGCCCAGCCGCCCATGAAAATGAGCGGAATCATGCCAAGTTGCGCGATCTCGCCGCGGGTTGCCTGGCGCGTGCCATGCCGAGCGGCCACGTGCGCGATCTCATGCGCCATCACGCCGGCCAGCTCGGCTTCGTTGTCGGCCTTGAGAATCAGACCGGAATTCACGAAGAAGAAGCCGCCCGGCAGCGCGAACGCGTTTACCTCCTCGGTGTCCAGGACTTTAATAGTGAACGGAACCTTGGCGTCCGAGTTGCGGACCAGGTTCTGGCCGATGCGGTTGATGTATTCCGAGACGACCGGGTCGTTGATGACCTTGGCCTGCCGTTCGACCTCCGCCGCCAGCTGCTTACCCAGCGCGATTTCCTTCTCCAGCGAGTAAAAGTTGACACCCTTACTTACATCGCGATTGCCGATTTCGTCGGGGTCTGTCTTGTTGTCTTTGGCCAGAACCGGGTTGGGTAGGGCCGTGGTGAAGATAAGCAGGAGACTGAAGCAGGGAGACAGCCAGCGTTTCATCCAAGCACTCCTACGATCCAGTATAAACCTTCATTTTTAATACGTATAGTGGTAGTTATGGGTTTCGAGCAGAAGTCCGGCGCGGCGGTGGCCGGCGCCGAGCCGCTGTGGAGACGCTACCGGGACGAGTTTCCGGTAACGAAGAGCTTGATCTATCTGAATCATGCCGCCGTTGCTCCTCTGCCCAAGCGCTCAGCCGAGGCGATGCAAACCTGGGCCCGGGAGGCGCTGGACTGGGGAGCTTTGCACTACGGCAAATGGTTGGATACCTATGAAGCGCTTCGGGTTGCAGCCGCGAAGCTGATCGGCGCACAACGCAGCGAGATCGCGCTGGTAAAGAACACCTCCGAAGGAATCTCCACCGTGGCCACGGGTCTGGAATGGCGGCCGGGCGACCGGGTAGTGGCGTTTCGCGAGGAGTTTCCCGCCAACTACTTCCCCTGGAAGCGTCTGGAGGCGAACCGCTGCATTGTCGAGTGGCTTTCGGTGCACGACCCGCTGGAGAAGATCGACTCAGCCTGCACCGGCGCGCGGCTGCTGGCCATCAGTTTTGTCCAGTATCTCAGTGGTTTCCGGGCAGATTTGAATGCGATCGGCGAGATCTGCCGGCGGCGGCGCTGCTTCTTCTTCGTCGACGCCATCCAAGGCCTGGGTGCGTTCCCCCTGGACGTCGAGGCAGCTCACATCGACGCCCTTGCGGCCGACGGCCACAAATGGATGCTGGGGCCGGAGGGTTGCGGCATTCTGTATGTGCGCAAGGATAGGCAGGATTCGATCTTGCCGCACGAGTTCGGCTGGACCAATGTCGCCGGCTATCACGACTACGCCTCCCGTGACATGACTCTCAGGGGAGATGCGGGCCGCTATGAATGCGGGACGTTAAACACTATAGGTTGCTATGGTTTGCTCGCGTCCCTGGAACTTTTGCTCGAAGCCGGGATCGGCCAAATTGGGCCTGTTGTGCAGGGCTTGGCCGACCAACTGGCACGAGGAGCGCGCCGCAAAGCTTACGAGGTACTGGGAGACCGGACGGCGGAGACCGGTGCGGGCATCGTCTGCCTCCAGAAGCCCGCGCTGGATAGCCGCAAAGTGGTCAGCGACTTGAGGCAGCAAGGGATTCTGGCGGCCCCGCGCCAGGGTTGGATCCGGATGTCGCCGCATTTCTACATAAGCCCCGAAGAAATCGACCGGGTTGTGGCGGCTCTTCCCTAGGCCGCCGGAAGATTAATACTGCCCCGGCGCGATAAACCGGCGGTCCTCCCTGGTGCGTCCAAAGGACCGTGAAGGAGGTCCCCGTAGACATGTACCGACACATTCTGTTCAGCGGAATTCTGTGCGCATCCTTGGTGGCAGTTGTGACACCGTCACGCGCGGGATCGCTCCCCAAGAGCCCGGCGATCCAACGTAAGGCCGCCCGGATCTTTCAGGCCGTGCAATCCGAGGCACGGCAGGCGCGGGACCACGCCGATAATCTGGAAAGCTTCCGGACGCCCGGCGAGCCGAGCTGGAACGTGGTGGCGGCCCAGTTGAACGATTTGCGAGCCGAGGTGAACGATATGGCGGGCCGGTTACAGCGGCTGGAGCGTCTGCGGAGCCGTGCGACGCGCCGGCAGCAGGCCGAGATTGACCATCTGTCCACAAGGGCCCAGCTGTTGGCGAACTACACCGCCGACGCCATTACCTTCGCCGATAACAACCAGCACGACCTGTGGAACCTCACCTACCGGCGCTATATTGCCGATGCCGACCACGACGCGCGGATGTTGGAGCGAACCGCAGACCACGCCGTGGAGCGGGCGAAACTTGATCGGGAAGGCCGGCAGTCCGGTAACCTTCGGACTGCTTCGTGACTCCAATTGAATTCGGGGCATTCGTCCGTTCAGTGAAAGGAGGTCAGTGATGAAACTTAGCTTGTGCAATGTCTTGGGTGTGGCGGCGTGTGCACTGCTCCTGGTGAGCGCTGCGCCGGCGAGCGCCAAGTCTGCTGGCAACGCCGCAAAGAGCCCGGCGGCAGCGGCGAAAGGGGCCCGCGAGGCTTGGCCGGCCGAAACGCTTTCCGGCAAGATCATGGCCGTGGATCCTGCCCAGGATCTGCTGATTGTGAAGGGAGCCGACGGCGTTCCGTTCGACATGGATGTGAGGGCTTCCACTCGCATCCGCTCAGGCAATCAGAAGCTCACGCTGAAGGCTCTATCCTCGGACCTGAAGAAGAACGTTTCGGTGCATTTTGTTCCGGAGCGCTCGGGCGATATTGCGCGCACGATCCAGCTCAACGGATAAGCGCCGTCAGGTGTCCAGGCCCAGCGGGCGCTTCGGCACGTCGTCGGCCGGGCGGCGTTTCTTGCGAAATACGCTCGACACTTCGTAGAGCACCACCAGCAGCAGGATCAGCGAAAGCGTGATCGCACCGGTGAGCCACAGGCCGGATTCATAGCGCCATTCCCGCGCCGCACGGCTCCAGATCAGCGCGATGATGATCACGCTCAGAACGATGCGGAGAAGGCGGCGCGGCGACATATCCTGACTATTATCGTAGGACGGGGCGCAGGCTCGCCGGGATATACTCAGCCACGTGCCCACGTTCGTAACGCACGCCGTTGCCGGAGCCGCCATTGCCCAGGTGCTCGCGCCCTGTTCGCAGCGGGGGCGGATGACCGCGATCGCGGCCCTGTGCGCGATGCTCCCGGATATTGACGTTATCGGGCTTCGATTGGGCGTTCCTTACGACAGCCTGTTCGGGCATCGCGGCTGCACGCATTCGATTCTGTTCGCGGGCCTGGTTGCGGCGGCGGTTTCCCTGCCCTTTTGGAACCGGAGCAAGACGGGCGAAAGTTGGCAAACGCTGGCGTGCGTCTTTGCGGCGACGGTTTCGCACGGTCTGCTGGACGCGCTCACCAATGGCGGGCTAGGCGTGGCTTTCTTCGCGCCGTTTGACGACACGCGTTACTTCTTTCCGGTGACGCCAATCGAGGTTTCGCCGCTTCGCGCAAGCGCGTTCCTGACGGCGCGAGGCGTGTCGGTGCTCGCGAGCGAAATGATGTGGGTGTGGTGCCCGGCTGCGCTTGCGGCGGTTGCCGC
>DATJNO010000095.1:0-47454 GCA_035508055.1 Bryobacteraceae bacterium
ACCCGGGCGCGGGCGTGTGGGTAGTGGGGTCTTAGCGGGGAGATGATGAATTTACTGGGGCATCATAGGGTCAAGGGAGCTTGCGAGCGGCACTCGCGCTCCACTTCGCGTACTACAATCTGAGCAGGGTTCATGGATCGCGCAGGATCACGCCTGCGATGGCAGCGGGAATCGCCCATCACGTCGGGACGCTTGAGGAATTGATTGCAGTATAAGAAGTGGCCTACAACCCGCAACACTTTCGTTGGCTGCTCCGCGATCATTGGGGCATGGGCAACCATTCGCTTAACCTTTGTCAGCGACGTTCGCCCAAATCTTCTTGAGCGCCTTAGTTGTCCTCTGCTCTGGGTAATCGATTCCATTGACAATAGCGCAATTCGGAAAGTCGCCCCACAAACCGTCGATTTCCTGGCTCTCGCCATCGAGGTCTTCGGCAACGCTGCCCTCTATGGACTCCTGGCATATTGGGCGCTTCGGCGGATCAAAGCATGACATCTTCCCGCTAAGGCCTCACTACCGGCGTGTGAAAACCTGTGGTCCGGCGTACAATCGAACGTATGCCGGACGAAACGCCGCCGCCCGCCGCGCCCGACACCCGCACCAGCGACCGCGCCTTCGGCTTCAGCACCCGCGCCTTGCACTCGGGGCACAGACCCGACACCGACACCGGCTCGCGCGCCGTGCCCATCTATCAAACCACCTCCTACGTCTTCGAAGACACCGAGCACGCCGCCAATCTCTTCAACCTGCAGCGCTTCGGCAACATCTACACGCGCATCATGAACCCCACCACCGCGGTGTTCGAAGAGCGCGTGGCGTCTCTCGAACGGGGCGTGGGGGCGCTGGCCGTGGCCAGCGGACAGGCCGCGCAGTTCATCGCCATCAGCAGCCTGCTGGGCCAGGGCGACGAAATCGTCGCGTCCAAGAACCTCTACGGCGGCACCTACACACAGTTCGACGTCAGCTTCCGGCGCCTGGGCATCCACACGGTCTTCGTCGATCCGGACGATCCGGAAAATTTCCGCCGCGCCATCACCCCGCAGACGCGCGTCCTCTATGGCGAAACCATCGGCAACCCGCTGCTCAACGTGCTGGATATCGAAGCCGTCGCGGCCATCGCGCACGAAGCCAACCTGCCGCTGATCATCGATAACACCTTCGCTTCGCCCTATCTCTGCCGGCCCATCGAACATGGCGCAGACATCGTCCTGCACTCGGCCACTAAGTTCATTGGCGGCCACGGCACGTCCATCGGCGGCGTCATCGTCGACAGCGGGCGATTCCCCTGGGACCGCGGCCGATTCCCGCAGTTGCTGGAGCCCAGCAAAGGCTATCACGGCATCCGCTTCTACGAAACCTTCGGCGATTTCGCCTACATCATGAAGGCGCGCGTGGAAGGCCTCCGCGACTTCGGCCCGGCGCTCAGCCCGTTCAATTCATTTCTCTTCCTGCTGGGGCTCGAAACGCTGCCGCTGCGCATGCAGTGCCATTCGCGCAACGCGCTGGAAGTGGCCCGGCATCTCTGCACGCATCCGCAGGTGGCGTGGGTGAATTATCCCGGCATCGCTTCCAGCCGCTATCACATGCTCGCGCAGAAATATCTGCCCCAAGGCGCGGGCGCGATCCTGAGCTTCGGCATTCGCGGCGGACTGGAAGCGGGCAAGCGATTCATTGAGAGTCTGCAGCTGTTCTCGCATCTGGCCAACGTCGGCGACGCCAAAAGCCTGGTGATCCACCCCGCCTCCACCACGCATCAACAATTAAGCGACGAAGAAAAGCAGGCCTGCGGCATCAGCGACGATCTCATCCGCCTGTCGGTAGGCATCGAAGACATCGAGGACATCTTATGGGACCTGGACCAGGCGCTCGAGAACGCCAGCCGGACATGACCGCCGACGGCGTCAGCGCCAATTCGCCGGTGAACGCCGGCCGGTTCGCCACCACCGCGGCCCAGCGCATGCGCATCCTGGAGCGATACAAGCGGATTGCGCTGGTGGGGCTGTCGGCGAATCCATTTCGCCCCAGCCATTTCGCAGCCGTTTACATGCTGGCCGAGGGTTACGACGTTACGCCCGTGAATCCGCGCGAAAAAGAAATCCTGGGCCGCCGCAGTTACGCGTCTTTGCGCGATGTCCCCGGCCCCATCGAAATCGTCGACATTTTTCGCGAGCCCTCCGCCGTCCCCGGCATCGTCGAAGACGCCATCGCCGTGGGCGCCAAGGTGATCTGGATGCAGCTCGGCGTCATTAACGAAGCAGCCGCCGAACGCGCCCGCGCCGCCGGCCTGGAAGTCGTCATGGACCGCTGCGTCAAGATCGAGCACGCGCGCTTCTTCGGCGGATTGAGTACCATTGGTCTGAATACGGGCGTCATCAGCTCGCAAAAGCGAAACCAATCCGCGGCGAAGTAATCCAAGTAGAGGAAGCCATCCAAGCACAAGGAGACCCCATGTCAACAGCAACTGTCGCTCAAGCCGCCATCAGCGCGCTCAGCAAGGAGCAAGCGGCGCCGGAAGTTCAACCCATTTTTGACAAACTCACTCACGTCTTCGGCTACATGCCCGCCTTCTTCGGCACCATGGCCCGCGCGCCCAAGGCGCTGGAGCACTTCATGCCGTTGTATAGCGCCATCATCGATAAGGGAACCGTCGAACCCAAGCTGAAGGATCTGGCGTACCTCAAGACCTCCCTCATCAACGGCTGCGAGTACTGTCACCGTGCCCACACGGCGTCCGGCAAGCGCAACGGCATTAGCGACGAACAGCTGAAGGCGATCGCGTTCTTCCAGCGGAGCCAGGCCTTTGATGCCAAGGAAAAGGCGGTGCTGCTCTATGCCGAGCGCATCACCCGCGGCGCGTCGGCGTTGCGAGCCAATGCCCTTCAGGAGCTACGGCAATACTTCAACGACGACCAGATCGTCGAGCTGACGCTGACCATCGCGATGGCCAATTTCACCAATCGTTTCAACGACGCGATGCAAAGCGTCCCCGATATCGGGTAGCCGGCCCTTAGTACGAAGGTCCGTCGGGCATACTACCCTCTCATCTAGGTTCTCCGCCCGATTGGGCCGGTGTGGAGTGCCCGGTAAAATGCAGTAGGATCATGAACTTGGGGACGCTCACCGGCAAGACCAACAAGACGCAGTATTCCGAACTCGAAGCCGCTCAGGAGCTTGGAGTTACGGTAGAGCAACTGCGCACGCTCATCCGCAGCCACATCGCTCAGTCGGACGAGGACTTGAACCACGTCGCCGTGGCGACCTTCCACCCTTCGGACTTGCTGGTTCTGAAAATCCTCGCCAAGAACACCTTCGCCACCGCACCGACCGACTGAGTGCCTTCTGCCGTCTGCTTTCCGCTTTCCGTTGTACCATCACACTTATGGCAAAACTCGGCTTTCTGGGCCTCGGCCTCATGGGATATCCGATGGCGCGCAACCTGAAGCGCGCCGGTCATCAAGTAGCGGTATGGTCGCATACGACCAGCAAGGCGCACAAACTGGCGCATGAGGAGAATGTAGTTGCCTGCGATTCCCCCAGCCAGGTGGCCGAGCAGTCCGAGTGCGTCTTCGCCTGTGTGGGCGATACGCGCATGTCCGAGGAGGTTTTCACGGGCCCCGGCGGCGTGATGGAAGGCGCCACGCCCGGAACCGTGGTGGCCGACGCCAGCACGATCTCGCCCGCCGCCAGCCGCCAGATCGGCGAAAAGCTGGGCTCCAAGGGCATCCATTTCCTGGACGCCCCCTGCACCGGCTCCACGCCGGGCGCGACCAACGCGACGCTCACCTTCATGATCGGAGGCGACCGGGGCGTGTTCGAAAAAACGAAGCCATACTTCGAAGCGATGGGAAAGCAGTTTTACTATTGCGGCGGCCCGGGAATGGGCCTGCAGGCCAAGCTGACGCAGAACCTGATTCTTGCCAACCTGATGCAGGCGTTCAACGAGGGCATGGTACTCAGCACCAAGGGCGGCATCGACCCCGACCTCATGCTGGAGATTCTGAACAACAGCGCTGCCAAGTCCGGGTTGATCGCCTTCAAGGCGCCTTTCGTTTTCAAAAGGGACTTCAGCACCGCGTTTTCCACAAAGTGGATGCACAAGGACATCAGCCTAGCTCTGGAATCGGCTCAGGAACATGGGCTCCCGATGCCCCTCACCAGCCAGACTGTTCAGATGTTTCAGGCTGCAATTGCAGAGGGTTACGGCGATGATGACCTCTGCGCCACCATCCGGGTCATGGAACGCTGGGCAGGGGTCGAAGTTCGGGGAAAATAAAAATCCAAAAAACTGTTGCTTTCCGCAAACTCATATACTAGTATTGGAATCAAGCCGGGGAGGCAACTCCCACCAAAGCGAGACTAACCTCATTAAAGACCCCTGAAGCAATCCTCCCCGGCGCCCGAAAGGGTCTTTCCTATGTATCAAGTGGAGGAAACTTGGCGGGCGTAGTTCTGCTCAAAGGGGCCATGAGCGTGGATTCCAATTGACGCTATAATGGGGGCGATTGAAGACTCTTACGCTCCTGGGGTCCACTGGATCCATCGGCGTCAGCACGCTGGATGTGGTTGGGCGATACCCGGAACAATACAAGATTCACGCGCTCGTGGCCGGTTCCAACGTCGACCGGCTGGCCGGCCAGATCCACAAATTCCGCCCCCACGTCGTGGTGACCGCAACCGAGGAAGTGCGCGAGCGTCTAATCAGTAGGTTGGCGGAAACGGCTTTGCCCCGCCAGGTTTGGCCGGAACTGCGCTGGGGTGCGCAGGCCCGGGTGGAAGCCGCAACCGACTCCGAAGTGGATTTCGTAATGTCGGCTATCGTGGGTGTGGCCGGCTTGGACGCTACCTACCAGGCCATCGTGCGAGGAAAACGCGTCGGCTTGGCGAATAAGGAAGTCCTGGTGGCGAGCGGAAAATTGGTGATGGAAGCCGCACGAAAGTCCGGCACCGAGCTGATTCCAGTGGATAGCGAGCATAACGGGGCGCATCAATGCCTGCGGGCGGGCAAGCGAAGTGAAGTAACGCGCCTGATCCTGACCGCTTCGGGCGGCCCCTTCCGCGAGACATCCGCCGAAAACCTGGCATCCGTCACCCCGGCTGAAGCGTTGAATCATCCCACCTGGAAGATGGGGCAGCGCATCACGATTGACTCAGCCACCCTCATGAACAAGGGATTTGAAGTCATCGAGGCCTGTTGGCTATTCGGGTTTTCTGCCGATGAAGTAGATGTGGTGATCCATCCCCAATCCACGGTGCACGCCATGGTGGAATATAGCGATGGCAGTGTGATCGCGCAGATCTCGGCCACGGATATGCGCATGCCCATTCAGTACGCGCTCACCTATCCGGCTCGCGACGCGGCGCCTGTGCCGCGGCTGGATTGGACGGAGACGCGCTCCTGGACATTCTCGGCGCCGGATCTGGCCAAGTTCCCCGCCTTGCGTCTGGCTTACCAAGCGCAGCGGGCCGGCGGATCCGCCACGTGCACGCTCAACGCCGCGGACGAAATCGCGGTGGAAGCGTTTCTCCAGCGGCGGATCTCCTTCCCAGCGATCGCGGCCGTGGTGGAAGAGACACTGGAACGCGTGCCGGCCCGCGAAGCGCAATCCGTAGCCGAGGTATTGGAAATCGATGAGTCCTCGCGCGCGGTGGCGCGCCAGATTGTCGAAGAAAGAGCACAAACCGCCGGCGGCGAACGCGGCCGGATTTCCGTGAGAGCCTGTTGATATGAGTCTGGTCATCCTGCAGAACTTGTGGTGGGCGCTGGTCCTCATCGGCGTCATGATCCTGATCCACGAGCTCGGCCATTACTGGGCCGCGCGCTTCTTCGACGTCAAGGTGGAGACCTTTAGCTTCGGCTTCGGCCCGCGCCTGTTCGGCTTCCGCAAAGGCGAAACGGATTTCCGTTTCTCGGCGGTATTCTTCTTCGGCGGATACGTGAAGATGACTGGCGAGCAGCCGGGCGAAGAAGGCGTTGTGGATCCGCGCAGCCTGCTCAGCAAGCCGCGCTGGCAGCGCTTGATCGTCATGTTCGCGGGCCCCGCCATGAACCTGGTGCTGGCTGTAGCCGTGATCACGGGCCTGTTCATGGTGCGCTTCCCCAAGATTCCTTCGACGCCGGCGCCGGTGATCGGCTACGTGGTGCCCGGCAGTGCAGCGGCCAAGGCGGGCATTCGCGAGGGCGACCGGATTGTGCAGATCGGCGACACGGTGAATCCCACCTGGGACGACATCAGCATTAAGGAAGTCGCCAGCGCGGGTCACCCGCTGAGCGTCTGGATCGAGCGCGACGGACAACGCAAGCTGGTGACGGTGACGCCGGTGCTCGAACCGAAGAGCGGCGCCGGATTCGCCGGTTGGGGCGAACAAAGCACCATCGAAGTGGCCAGCACCGTGCCGGGCAAGCCGGCAGCTTTGGCGGGCCTCGAAGCAGGCGACGTCATCGTCAGCGTGAATGGCCAGCCTGTCCGGTCTACCGGCAAGGTGCACGACCTGATCAGCAACGATGGCGGCAAGCCGGTGCAAGTCGTCTATTCGCGCGACGGCAAGCAGACCGAGGTCGCCATGACTCCGGTTTTAAGTGAGTACGACGGCACCAAGGAATATATGATTGGCGTGCGGATGGAAGAGAAGGTGACGTTTGTCAGCCTGTCGCTTCCGGTGGCGCTGCTGGAATCGGTGCGCTGGAACGCCAAGAACGCCACGATGATTTATCAGATTCTGCGCGGCATCGTGGAGCGGCGGATGTCGCCGAAGTCCCTGGCTGGGCCGATCGGCATCGTGCAGATGTCCGGCGAAGCGGCGCGCGAAGGCCCCATGGCCTACTTCTTCCTGACCGCGATGGTCAGCCTGAATCTTGCGATCATCAACCTGCTGCCCATCCCCATCCTGGATGGCGGCGGCATTCTGCTGCTGATCGTCGAGATGTTCATGCGGCGCGACCTGAGCCTGACCGTGAAGGAAGCCGTGTTCCGCCTGGGCTTCGTCTTTCTGATGGCCGTGCTCGCGTTCGCGATCTACAACGACATTTCGAAATTGGCAAGCTAACGTTCCGGCGCGAGCTGGTTCGCGGTCACGAACACGGGCTCGATATCCACCGGAATCGCACGGAGCAGATCGAGGGCTTTCTTCACCGCCGGCCGGATCACGCCTAACTGATCGAGCATGCGCTTGGCGCCGGCATAGTCGCCGGTGGCTTCAATCGTCAGCAGGTCGTGATCCAGATCCCGCACGGCGGGCTTGATCTTCGCGAAATTCACTTCAAACGTGCCATCGGGATGAGCGATGAAGCCGCCTTGGTCGGTGATGTAGTTCACTTGCAGCGCCATACCTTTCCCATGCGCGTCGTTCAATCCGAAGCGCAGGCTGCGGAATGCCGAGGCGAGGAAGGTGGTGTACAGCTTGCGCTCCATATCCGGGCCTCCAGCGATGAGCTTTTTGTCGGCCAGATGCTGCAGCATGAAGAGCCCCGTGACGTCGGCCTTGGCCTCTTCGATGGTGCTGTAGAGGTCTTTCAGCTCGAGGCGCGGATTGGTCTTGCGTCCGCCCACGGTAATCTCATGCGGCCCGATGCCGTGGCTCAACTCATGCGCCAGGATGTGCGTGAAGAAGGACTCAAAGCTCAGGTCCTTGCGGCTGGCCGGCGTCAGCACGCGGCGGGCGATCGGCTCCAGCGTCGAATGGAACTTGGCCTCCTGAACGTTCTTCAGCATGACGCGCTTGCTGCCCTTCTGCGCGACCACGCGCTCGTCGTTGGGCAGGTTGTAGGCCGCGGTCTGCACGCCGTGCGCGCCGTCGCCGGTGGCCAGAATCTCGTTTACCACGCGGATGGGCGCCTGGCTGCCGAGCTTCGGGTTGCGGAATTTGGCGTCGATGGGTAGATTGTTTTCCACTTCCTGCAGATGGTCCGAGAAGAACTTGAGCTTTTCGGTTTCGGCGTCGTCGCGCAGGTTCACGTAGGCTTCAAAAGCGGCTTTATAACCGAACACTTCGTCGTTGTAAGTTTCGTACGGCCCGATGGTAATGTCGATGGGAGCGTCCAAGTCCATCCAGGCGAGATCGCTTTCGTAGTAGTCGTTGGAGCGGAAGGCCGCCGCACGCAAGGTGAGAAACTTCTTGAGCGACGCATTGGTCGTGAGCGCTGCTGCCTCATCCAAAAGCCGAGCGGCCTTGGTCAGGTCCTTTTCGTATTCCAGGTTGTAGGGAACCGAATGCAGCCGTCGGCTGCCATCCTGGCGAATCACCGTAAAGAATCCAACCGCCGCGTCGTGCTGCGGTTTGGGCAGCGTCTTCACCCAGGCCTCGAACTCGGCCTTGGTCATGTCCTGGGGATAGAAATTCGCGCCGGGCAGTTTCTTCGCCGGGACATCGGGAAGGAACGCGGTATCGTCATCAATATCCGACCACGGCCCCTTGTTCAACCAGAAGTAGTGCAGCCGCGCCTTGCCGAGCGGAGTGGTATCGCGGCGGAGCTTGGCGTAGAGCGCCTGATCGCCGTTCCACAACTGCTGGAGGAAGACGTCGTTCAAGACGCGTGAAGCCTCCACCAGCTTCACCAGCGCCTGGCGATCTCCGGGCGAGAGCTTGGAGACGTCCACACGCAGCTCGGTGGGAGCGAATCGCGCGGTCATCTTTTCCAGTTGCGCGAGATCGGGAAGATTGGCGGCGAGAGCAAGCATAGGAATGAATAAAAGCAATCTTTTCATTGCTGTCGTCATGCTAACACGCCGGAATTCATTGTAGACTGGACATCATGCGCGGCAACGACAAAGTTCTGGATCACCTCGGCACCGCCTTGAAGGCCGAGTTGACGGCGATCAATCAGTATTTCCTGCATGCCAAAATGTGCGAGAACTGGGGCTATTTCCGGCTGGGAGCCTATTATCGCAAGGAGTCCATCGAGGAGATGGTGCATGCCGAGAAGATCATGAACCGCATGCTGTTTCTGGAGGGCCTGCCCAATATGACCGACATCGGCCCCATCAAGATCGGTAAGAACGTCAAGGCGCAGTTTGAGAACGATCTCGCGCTGGAGCTGGACGCGGTCCATCATCTGAACTCGGCGATCAAGGTTGCGGTCGAAGCGGGCGACAACGCTTCCCGCGCGCTCTTCGAAGACATTCTGGAAGATGAAGAAGAGCACGTCGACTATCTGGAAGGGCAGTTGCACGCCATCGGCGAAATGGGCCTGGAGAACTTCCTGGCGCAACAACTGCATAAAGGCGAAGAAGACGAAAAGGATTAGGCGCGCGGTGGAATCGTGTTTCCATGGCGGCTGAAGGACGGCGTCTTCCTGGAGCCTCTGGAGGAGAAGCATGCGCCGGAGGTCTTCGCGTTGGTGGATCGGGAACGCGGGTAGTGGGTCAATTTGCCCCGAGCGGACGCTTGACGCAGATGGAGAACGGTGCCACACCGCTTTAGCAGATGAGACAATATGTGAATGGATCACAGTTTTTGGGGCTACACTCGATTTGTTTGGAGTCTCGCGTGGAAAGAGTCAGGAGGCGACTTGCGCGGCATAATCATTGGCGCTGCAGTCGTCTCTCTTTCAGGACTTGCGACTTATTGGCATCGCGGCAAGTTCGATGTGGAGTCAGTGGTGTGGACGCTAGGAATAAGCGCAGTTTTCATCGGGGTAATACTGGTTTTGGTCTTATGGCGAGCTGCTCATCAGACCCATTTGGCACAACGCTCAGAAATCGAGCGTGCGTTAACATACGCACCCCGGGCCAGCAAAGCAGAGTTGTTCATTGAAACAATTGGCGCACTTCAGGAAGATCTGAGACGCGTTGGACAGCTTTGCGGTACAGAGATTAGACCCCTTGGGTTCAACGCAGTGCCACGGCTGGACAAAATGAATGAAAACAAGTGGGCATCCATCGAGATGGTAACGCTGTATGGGTTCCAGCAGAAATACAACGCGCTTTGTAAAGTCATCGACGCTGCGCACTTAATCATATGTGCACCTATCCCTCCACACGATACACGTCAGCTATTCCACTTTCCTGCAGACTTCAGTTATCAGGAAGTGCTTCGTAACATTGAGGACTACGGCGAGGCACTTAGGGCTTATGCCGCTAAGACCCGTGAAGAAGTAGCGAGCGCAACAATTTCTGATACTGCCCACACATGAGAACTGATTCCTCCTTCCATCGCCGGAGTGACTCGCAACGTCTGATGAATGCGTCCGAAGTTGTACCACATGTAGAACAGCGCAACTTGATGCATATGGTTGTCGATCTTCTTGCTGAACGCATTGGTCAACCGGGTGAACCGTCGCATTTGCATCCGCATCGTCAAATTCTGGCGCTCCACGTAGCTAGTGGAGATATGGTCCTGATCCGGCTTGCCGATGACTTCGACGCGTTTTGTGCCAAGACATTGTGCGGGGCTGTAGCGTTTCTGTCCCTCAGGATCGTTGCCGAACACCTTCACCAGTTGCGCGTAGTCGATCTGATTACCGAAGGCGTCAGGGACAGCCGTCAAGTACATCTTGTGGCCGTCCGTAGTCAACTGGATTCGATTCGACAACCGGCTAGCTACATCCTGAAGGAAGTCCGCCGCACACCCCGCGTCCCTCCCGCCTACAAGCCAACTGATGACAAGCTTCGTGTCCGCATCAATCGCGGCGAAGGTCCAAACGTCCCCGGCGTACCCAACACGCTTCCACATCTCCGCTGTCGCGTTCTTGGCTTTGGCATAGCAGAAAGACCAAATTTCATCGACCTGGACCCGCTTGGCTGGGATGTTGCGAAGCGTGACGTTCTGGTAATCGGCACAAGCCTTACCAACGGTCTCCAGCAGCCGGAGGATGGTGCCCTTCGCCACACCAGTCATGCGAGATGTAGAACGCACAGAGCACCCCTCGACCAGGGCCGTGATGACCGCTACTTTCTTCGCCATGCTGAGAACGTATGCCATGACAGTATTGTGCCATACCGCTTTAGCATAGTCAATAGAAAAGTGAGGGAGGGGCTACTTTTTCTTGCGTTTTTTGGACCAGCGGGCCTTGGCCGCATTGCGGGCTACTTCCGCCCGTTGAGTGCTTGTCATCGTTTCCAGGCGTCTTTTGCCGCCGATCTTACCGCCGCGCCTGCCCATTTCGGACATGACCTGCGACAGCAGGGAGGGGTTAGAAATCACAGTAAGGCTGGTTTCCCGCGTGGACTCAAGAACTACGCGGCGGGCGTTCTGAACCGAATCAAGTTTAGTACTAGTGCGCTTTGGCATATTCCAAGCGTGGCACGGTTCCCGCTCGCCGTCAACATAGAGGGAATTTCAAATTGACCCACTACCGGAACGCGCCTACCTGCGCCAATGGCTGCCTTGGGTGGATCAAACCCTGGAAGTCGCCGACTCGCTCGCCTTCATCCAGACGGCGTCGGCGCAGTACGCGGACAATGACGGCCTGACGCTGGGGATCTGGTGCGGCGGCCGGTTCGCGGGAACCATCGGAACGCACAAGATCGATTGGTTGAACCGGCGCGTGGAGCTGGGCTACTGGATCGCGTCCGGATTGCAAGGTCGCGGGATCGTGACGCTGGCCTGCCGTGCGCTCATTCGCCACGCATTTATCGAATGGAAGCTGAATCGCGTGGAAATCCACTGCGCCACGGGCAACCGCAGGAGCTGCGCGATTCCGGCGCGGTTGGGATTCCGGTTCGAAGGAACACTGCGCCAGGCGCAATTGGTGAATGGCGCGTATTGGGACATCCATCTCTACGGCCTGCTGGCGGGTGAGTGGGGTGAATGGAACGATGCGCGCTAGAGCGGCAGCATGTCCAGCGCGGCCTGCAATTCGCTACGGGCATGTTGATCGCCGGTGCGCGATGTAACCTGGACGCCCAGTTCGTACATAGCCCGCGCGTCCTCGATGCGCCCGAGTTTCTCCAGCGCCTGCCCGCCGTGGAAGTATCCGGCCGCGTAATCGGGGTTGTGTTCGAGCAGCGCGTGGAACTCGGCGACAGCGTGTTCCAGGTCGCCGTTCCTGACGTATTCCATCGCCAGGCCGTAGCGCGCGAAGCTGTCGCGCGGATTTTGCGTCACCATGTTGCGGAGAACTTCCATTCGATTAGTCGCCATATCCCTACGTGTTACTATACCGGGCGATGGCGTGCCCGTATTTCTACCCGCTGGCGCGATTCGAGAACAGTCCGTGGGCTGTTCCGCCGCGATTGCCGTTGGGCGATGCCTATGCGGGCGAATGCCGGGCGCCCGGCGCCGCGGCGCCGGATGAAAACCGCATGCGCGAAGTATGCAACGTCGGTTACGGGCGCAAGCGCTGCGAGTGGTTTCCCGAGGCGTCCGCGACCGATGCGGTTCGCTTTCACATCAGCGAGGATAGCGGTAAGCTGGTGCGCATCCAATATGTATTCGAAAAGGACTGCTGGCCCGGTGAGAACGGCTTTTTGGAATGTCGCGCGGGCGGCGATTTTGCCGGCGCACCGGACGAGACTTTGCAACGCCAGGCGGAAGCTTTTCTCCACAGCTACTGGAGAAGGCGGAACGAACGGTGAGGCAGGAGCTGCCGGGCCGTTTCGTTCGCGAGTCCATCTCCGAATACTCGGAGTTCGCACTCCCTAACGACGCCAATCCGCTGGGCAACGTGCTGGGCGGAAAGGTGATGCATCTGGTGGATCTGGCGGCGGCGCTCGCTGCCGCGCGTCATTCCCGCTGCCAGGTGGTGACAGCCTCCGTGGATCACATGAGCTTTCTGCATCCGGTCCATATCGGGCACCTCATCGTGCTCCGCTCCAGCGTGAATCGCGCGTTCCGCACGTCGATGGAGGTGGGAGTGCGCGTCGAAGTGGAGAACCTGGTCACCGGAGAGATCCGGCATACTTCCTCGGCGTACCTGACGTTCGTCGCGCTTGACAGCCGCGGCGCACGCGTTCCGGTGCCGCCCGTGATTCCGGAGACAACCGCGGAGAAGCGGCGCTATGAAGAAGCCGCTGAGAGGCGTGCCTACCGGCTGGCACTGCGTGAGAAAGCGTTACAAAAAGGTGACTAATCGTTCGACGAAGCCTTATACATGTACTTGATGTTGGGCTTGAAAATCAGCAGATTGGGCTGGCCGTCGCGATTCACCTTCAAACAAAGCTTGTCGTACCACTCGATGACGCCTTGCAGGGTTTCCCCGTCCTTCATGACGAAAACCATCGGGGTCTTCGCCTGCATTTGCTTCATGTAATAGAAGTTCTCGGCGTTGGTCTGGTCCGGTGGAGCGGCTTTCTTCTGGTGGTTGTTATTACGGCGATTGACTTGTTCTTTCATTTCGTTCAAAGACGGACGAATGAGCTTACGATTTCCGGACTCCACGGCACGCTCCCACCTATTCGAGTTGATCCAGTCAGGCCCGAAACACGTAAGAACCGGCCGGGGCCATTCGGAGGATTATGAGAAGTTCAGCTAAAGCCTATTGAAGCACATCGACAGAGACGCTGCAATACCGTGAGTCTGCTAGTTTGCTAGGCTTGGGTCACGCGATAACGGACGCAAACGAACGACCAGCGCATCCAGCGCAATGGTCTTCTGGATGTTGCGCCGGACCAGTGAGGAAAGCTCGTCGGCCTGCCGGACAGCGGTGCGGATCCAATCGAAGGAAACGCGCGCGGCCAGCGCTTCCAGGTCGCGGCGGATGTCGGCGTTGCGGATCTCGCCCGCGCCCACGGCCAGAAGCAGCAGGTCCTCGAGCAGGACGTAGAGAATGCCGAGTAACGCATCCAACTTCTCGGACTTGCGCGGCGCCATGGCTTCGGCTTGCCGGGCCCACTTGGCGAAGGGGCCGCGGCCCGCGGCGGCTTCGAGCAAGTCGAGCATCGCGGCACGGCGCTCCCCGTACACTTCCAGATCCATCGAAACGGCCAGGCCCGGACTTCCGGCAGCGAGCGCGATGCGCTGTTCTGCGTCCGATAGCCCGCGCGCCACGGCAAACGCGCGCATTTCGGCGTTGGTGAGAGGCGCGAGATGGAATTGCACGGCGCGGGAGCGCACGGTCGGCAGCAGATCGTAAGGATTCTCCGCCGTCAAAATCAGGATCAAGTGCCCGGGCGGCTCCTCCAGCGTTTTGAGCACGGAGTTCACGGCTTGTTCGTTGGCGCGATCGATGTGATCGATGAGAAAGACGCGCCGCTCGCCCTGCAGAGGCTTGAACTGGGCGCGCTCCTTCAACAGCCGCATCTGTTCGATGGTGATCTGGCGCAGCGGGCCATCGGGCGGGAACGTAAGAAAGTCGGGGTGCGAGGCGAATAGCAGCGGATCCTCGTTGCGTTTGTCCGAGGGCCATTTTTCGCGCTCCGCGATGGCCTCGACGTTCGGCTCCAGGCTCAGGTCGTCCTGTTCGATCTTGGTGGCGCCGCCCAGCAGGGCAGCCGCGAAGCGCCGCGCCAGAGTGGCTTTGCCGACACCTTCCGGACCATCCAGCAGGATGGTCTGCGGCATGCGCCCGCGCGAGGCGAGTGCGAGCAGGGTCCGGGCGATTTTTTCGTTGCCGTAGAAATTGTCGAACATGCGCGCTTACTTGACAGTAACCACGACCTGCCGCGGTCTGTCAAGAAGAACGGGTGAGCTACAATCGCGGTTAAGGCACTTCCGCTATGAAATCAGGTTTTCGGTGAGATTAGGAATTGACTTCGGGACCACCCGCGCCGTCGTGGCGGCCGTGGACCGAGGCAATTACCCGCTGCTTTCGTTCGAGCGGCCGGACGGCGGGCAAGTGGACTGGGTTCCCTCGCTGGTTGCGGTTCGCGGCCCGGAGCGATTATACGGCTGGGACGCGTGGGCTGCTCAGACGCAGCCGGATTGGACCGTGATCCGTTCGCTGAAACGCGTTCTGCAGGATGCCGGCCCGAACACGATTCTGGAGCTGGGCGACCAGGCTGTTCCGCTGATCGTAGTGCTGCGGGAAATGGCCGCATCGCTGCGCAGTTTGCTGCCGCAGGAAAAGCTGGAAGTGATGCTGGGCGTCCCCGCCAACGCCAATAGCAACCAGCGGTTCCTGACGGTGGAGGCGTTCCGGTCGGCCGGATGCGACGTCATCGGCCTGCTGAACGAGCCCTCCGCGGCGAGCATCGAGTTCGGCCACAAAACAAAAATCAGCGGCGTAATTCTGGTGTACGATCTGGGCGGCGGAACTTTCGACGCCTCGCTGGTGGAGGTGGGCGAGCGGGCGCATCGGCCGCTGGCAAGCGAAGGCGTGCCAACTTTGGGCGGCGACGATTTCGACGAAATACTGGCCGAAATGGCCACGAGCGAGGACCAACGCAATAGTCTCTCTCAAGCCGAACATTTCCGTCTGCTGGAAGAATGCCGCATCCGCAAGGAAGCGTTGAATCCCAACTCGCGCCGCATCGTCGTGGACCTGGACAGCGTGCGAGGAGGTTGGGGAGCGGTGACGGTCCCGGCCGCCGACTATTATGAGCGATGCCGGCAGCTGGTGGATGAGACGCTGCACGTCGTCGAGGACCTGATTTCGGCGCATGCCGGCACGGGCATCGAGGCGCTGTACGTGACCGGCGGCGGCAGCGAATTGCCGATCGTCAGCCGCGTTCTGCGGGAGCGGTTCGGCAAGCGGGTGCGGCGCTCGATCCATGCCCGCGCGGCCACGGCGATCGGCCTGGCGATCCAAGCCGATCAACAGGCCGGTTACGTGCTACGGGAAAAATTCACACGCTACTTCGGCGTTTGGCGCGAGGGCGAGGCGGGCCGCCGGATGGTCTTCGACCCGCTTTTCGCCAAGGGCGCCGCGCTCCCGGGCCCGGGCGAGCGGCCGCTCGAGATCCGCCGCCGCTACACGCCCGTTCACAACATCGGGCATTTCCGCTATCTGGAGTGCAGCCACCTCGAGGAAGACGGACAGCCTTCCGGCGAAGTGACGGTCTGGGACGAAATCCGCTTTCCGTTCGATCCGGCTCTGCAGAACCCGGACGAAGGGCTGGTGGAGCATTCCCCGGCCGCGCAGTCGCACGAGATCGAAGAGAAATATTCGATCGACGCCAGCGGAAGCGTCACGGTCAGGATCACCAATCTTACGGCGGGCCATCGTCGCGAGTACAAGCTGGGGCGCTGGGCGTCCAAGGAACCGCCCGTGCTCCCGGCCAAAGTGCGGATGCGGCACGCCAAGCGCAAGCCGGCCGAAGGGCGCCGGCGGTGAGCCAGCTTCTGGATCTCATTCAGCAAGCCAAGGTTTACGACCTGGCGCAGCCGTATTTCGCCGGGATGCCGCACTTCCCGACCCATCCGCCGTTTCTGTTCGGCCTGACGCGCAAGCATGGCGACATGAGTTATGAAGGCGGCGTCAGCTCGTCGGCGGAAGCGTTCGCGCTGGGCGGCCATGTGGGCACGCATATCGATGCGCTGTGTCACTTCGCCTGCGCGGGCAAGCTTTATGGAGGAATCGAAGCGAATGCCGTGCAGAGCGACGCGGGCGGATTTCGCGTGCTTTCGGTGGATACGATCGCGCCGATCTTACGCCGGGGCGTGCTGCTGGACGTGGCCGCCGCGGCGCGGATGGAAATCCTGCCCACCGATTTCGCGATTACACCCGAGCATCTGGAAGCCGCCGTGAAGGCCGCACGCGTGGAGATCCAGGCCGGAGACGTCGTGCTGCTGCGCACCGGGTGGGCGCGTTACTTCACCAATAGCTCGCAGTACGTGACCGGCGGATTGGGGCACATGGTGGGCGGGCCGGGCCCCGAAGTGGAAGCCGCGCGCTGGCTGAGCGAACGGCGCATCCTGGCCGCCGGAAGCGACACGCTGGCCTTCGAGAAGGTTCCCGCGCCGCGCATGCCGGTGCACGTGCATCTGCTGGTGGAGCGAGGCATTCACATCATCGAAGCGCTGAACCTGGAGGAACTGGCGCGTGCGCGCGTGTATGAGTTTGCGTTCGTCGCGGCGCCGATGAAGATTCGC
Organism: Bryobacteraceae bacterium; assembly: GCA_035508055.1. Lineage (GTDB taxonomy): Bacteria > Acidobacteriota > Terriglobia > Bryobacterales > Bryobacteraceae > Palsa-89. The sequence goes on from DATJNO010000095.1 coordinate 16,906, forward strand.
GGCGGGACGGGGTCGCCGATTCGGCCATTAGCGCTGGTTTAGCACCGCATCCTCACGGCCGCGGCTCGGAATATCGCCGAGGCTCAGATGGTATTGTCGCGATCGTCCAGGAAGGCTTGCAACTCAGGGGTCAACTTTTGACGGTTGGCAATGCACTGGTCGATTCCTTCCAGCGTCTGGGCCAGCGTTCTGGGGCCGCCGGTGTAGGCCTTCACGCGATCGGAAAAGAAGCTTTCGACCTGGGCGCGGTGGGAAGCGTCGCAGAACGCGCTGCCGACTTCGGGAAGGTTGGCCGCATAGTCATCACCCGCGTCCCGGGGCACACGCGCCAGGAGCTGATTCAGGTGCTGTTTGACGAACTCAAACGGCAGATCGCGAGTCTCGACGTAGGCCAGCGGCCCGAAGAGCAGCGGATAGAAGGATTCGCGCGCGTCGAAGTCTTTCGAAAGCAGCAGATCGAGCGAAGCCTTGGCAACCTTGGGATTGCGAAAGGAGCCGAGCGCATCCAGCATGCGTTCGCGAACCAGGTGATCGTGCTCGTCGACCGCGGCGGCGCGAAGGTCGCGAAACAGATCCAGCCCGCCGAACTCGGCAGCCACGTTCAGGACCGGGCCGACCATCTCCGGAGGCAGCCCCTCGCGATCCTGGAGCCACTGTTTCGCTAATTGCTCCGCTTCGTCGATCAACTGTCTTTCTCCACCGGCGGAAGCGACGAAGGGAACCAGCTTCTCCCGCAGCAGGCGCTTATCGTCGGTGTCATCCGGCTTCGCGGTCCAGCCCAAAGCCCGGGCCTGATCGCCGAACTGCTGGCGGATGAAGCGCGCGCCTTTCTGACGAAGATCAGGGGGCACGTCTCCACCGCGCAACATGCTGGCGATGTCGGCGACGGAGCGCACCACCTGCCAGTTCGGATCGTGACTGAACTCAGGCACCAGTTGCAAAGCGACGCGCGGCGAAACATCGCCCGTACCGACGAGCGCGTCGACTTCGCCCAATACGCCCACGCGTTCGGCGGCGGTGAGATGCCGCCCGTGGTCCGCCAACAATTGCTGGAGCAGATCCCCTTTGTAGAAGGATTGATAGTAGCCGGTCTCGCCGTCATCGGCGAGCAGCCAAGCCGGGCAGCTGTGGGCGCCCTCCAGCACGACGTCAGACTTCTGGGTCGTGAGCAAATCGCACTGATGATGTACCACACCATCGGATTGGTAGGCCATGCACACCGGGATTTTCCAAAGTTCGGGTTCTTTTTGCGAACCGGGAGGCATGGAACGCTTCTGTTCGAGAGCCGCCACTGGCTTGGAACCGCAGCGGAGCGCGACCGAAACCTCGGGCAGCCCCGCCTGGTCGAGAAAACTATCGAACACCGGAGCTATGTCGCGGCCCGCCGCCTCGCTGATCGCGGCTTCGAAGTCGGCCGCCGTGGCGATTCCCCAGGCGTGCTGCTTCAGGTAAAGGCGGACGCCCTCGCGGAATTTCTCCGGGCCGATCCAGCGCTCGAACATGCGGATGACGGCTGCGCCCTTCTCGTAGGTAATGTCGTCGAACGCGTTGGCGATGTCGTCGTAGGATTCGATGGGCTCCCGGATCGTGCGCGCCGAAGACAGCTCATCCAGGCGCATGGCGCCCAGGCGGTCACGCACGTTCGTGATGTCCATGCCCCATTCGGGCTTCCATTCACCGGGGATCTTGTTTTCCATCCAGGTGGCGAAAGCTTCGTTCAGCCAGGTATCGTTCCACCAGGCCGTGGTCACCAGGTCGCCGAACCATTGATGCGACATTTCGTGGGCGCACAGCGTGGCCATCTCGCGGCGGTGATTGATGGTGTCGTCGGCGGGCTTGGCTAAAAGCATCGATTCGCCGTAGGTGATCAAACCGGCATTCTCCATGGCGAAGTCGCTGACGGGCATGACCACCGAGTCCAGCTTCTCGTAAGGGAATGGCATGCCGGTGTAATCTTCCAGGAGCTTCAGCAATTGCGGAATGGCCGTGGCCGCTTCCCGCGCCTCGGCCGACTTGCCGTGAGTGACAATCACGCGGACGGGCGTCTCGCCGACGTGCCCGGCGTCGACAATGTCGAACGGGCCGACGGCAAAAGCGACCAGGTAGCTGGGCAGCGGAGGCGTGGCCTTGAATTTCACGGTCTTCATGCCGCCGGACGCCGCGGACTCCGACAGGACCGGCGTGTTGGAGAGCGCCAGGTCGTTGGCGGGAACGTGCAGCGTCAATTGCCACGGCACTTTGAAGCCGGGTTCGTCAAAACAGGGGAAGGCGCGGCGTGCGTCGGTGGGCTCGAACTGGCTGTAGGCGTACCAGCGGCCATCCTCCTTCATTTGAAAAATACCCGCGCTGTCGCTGCGGCTGACGGCGCCCCGGTATACGATGTGCAGGCTGCCATGGCCGGAGACCGGGTGATCGAAGGAAAAGCCGGCGAACTGTTCGCCTCCGGGAATGATTTTCAAATGCTCGGCAGGTCCGGATTGCGGCTGGAAGACAGCTTCCTGGATGGTCAGGCGAGTCGCGTTGAGCCAGATGAGGGCCGACGGGGTGCGGATCTCGATGTCGATATCCGCGATGCCCTGGAAAGTGTCGCGGTTGGGGACCACGGCGAGATCGACCGCGTAACGAACGGGCTGAACGGTGTTGCCCAGTCGCAATTCGGGCGGCCGGGGCGGCGACGCGGCAAGGCCAACGCAAGCCGCCAGGACGAAGCCGATGGGAAGTTGCTTCCGGTTCACGTCAGAAACCCACTTCGGCTGGGGCCGGCGCCGCGACTTCGACGGGTTCGCGATGCAGCAGGGCCACGGCGAGAGCGGCCAGGTATAAGAGAGCGCCGGCCAGCAAGGTAGCGCGCAGGCCGATATAGATTGCCAGGAAGATGGCCGCCACAGAGCCGAGCACACTGGCCGCGGCGTTCAAGGCCCAGGCCCAGCGGACGGCCTGCGGATAACGCTCCTCCAAACGCGTCATGCCGGTGGGGAACGGAATTCCCATCAGGAAGCCCGCCGGAGCGATGAGGACCATGGTGGTCAAGACGCGGACGGGCAGGGGCCATCCGACACCGAGCTCGCTCAATGGTGACGCCAGAAAGGCGAGCGCGGAAACGGCCGCCGCCACCGACATCAGCGCGGCTGCCAGCCGCCCGGCGCCCAGGTCGCCGATCAGACGGCGGCTGTAGTAACTGCCCAAGCCGCTGGAAATCAGCATGGAAAAAATGATGACGGTCAACGCGTAAGTCGGATGGCCCAGAAAAAGCACGAATTTTTGGATCAGCGCCACCTGAACCAGAATGTACCCGGCGCCGATGCAGATGAAATACAGCAGGAAGCCGCGTTCACCTTTTTCGGCCGGCAGGCGCGAGCCCAACAGAAGGGGCGGCAGGGCCAGCACGACCAGAATCGCGATCAGGCTGATGCCGAGCAATTCGAACAGCAGCGGCAGGGCGCGGTTGATCTTATAATCCGCCGCCTGGCTGCCCGATTGGAGAAAATTCCAGAAGTCGCGCGGCTGAACGGTGTAGAAGAAAAATGGCCGGTCGTCGTCGACGGGCGCGACGTTGTAACGATAGTTCTCCCAAAACGCTTCGGGATCGGGGGCTTTCAGGAGCCGGCCGAACTCGTTGGACGGCGGGTCTCCAGGAATGTAGAGCGGCTGAAGACTGGTCTGGCTTAGCGCGGTTCTTACGAGCGCCACGTCAGCGCCGGATAGCGGCTTGCGGAAAACGAGGATCGTATCCAAAGCGCCCCAGCCGGTGAGATTCTTCGCCTGATCGCGCAGCACGACGACGTGTTGGGAAGCCTCTGTCTCGCCCATCTCGGCGAGGGCGGTCATGGCGAGCGAGATGAGCCGCAGCGATTCCCGCGGAGGCTGAAAGCCCCAGCGCGTGAAAGCCATCAGGCCGTCGCCGGTGAGATGCGAGAGATAATCGCGAAACGCGTCGGTGGTGTAAAGATTGTTCTCCGAGAGAGCGAACGCCCCGGCAGCGGTGGACGCCCAGGTGTCCACCAAGGTCGCCTGCAGCACCTGGTATTTGTCCGGACTGCGGCGCACGAAGCTGCGGCCGTCCTCGACGAACAGGTGCACTTCGGGGCGCAAGTAAAGCCGGTGACTCAGGTCTGGAAAGCGGCGCTGCATGACCGTACGGGCGATGATGGGATTGATCTCGACGGCGGTGATGTCACGGCTTCCCGAGGTAAGGGCGCGAGCGACATCCCATCCGCCGCCCGGCCCAATGACCAGGGTCTTGGCGCCCGGCCGCAGCATGTAGGGGAAGCCGGGGCCCTGGTGCAGCAGCGTATCGCGTTCCCGGGGCGTGAGATGGGCAAGGTCGAAGGTGGGGATGCCGGTGGAGGCATCGCCATCGATGACGATCTCCAGGTCGTGTTCGGCCACATGATTCACGACGGCCACGCGCGAAATCGGGTTCCATTGGACAAACATCTCCTTGGGGATCCGGTAGCCTTTGGCATAGCGGACGTCGATCGCATGGGAGCGCGCGTTGTAAACCATAAGCGCGACCAGGATCAGCGCCAGCGTGACGGCCCCGGCGCGGCCGCGTGGCGCTCCGCCACGGTGATACCAGATAGCGGCCGAGACGGCGAAGAGAATGGAAGCGGACAGGACGGTGTTCGGCCCTCCCAGGTAGCTCAGGAAGGGCACCAGGAGCAGGCATCCGCCGGAAGCGCCCAGCAGATCGAAAAAGTACACGCGATCGACGCGGCGGATCCCTTCCGCCACGGCGCTAGAGACGATGATTCCGGAAAAGAAGAAGGGAAGCGCGCTGGCGAAATACACCCCGGACAGCGTGCCGATGCTGAGTTCGCCGGCCCGCGTCAGAATGAACACCAGCGAGGCTAATACGGCCAGGGCATTCAGGACGGCCAGAGTGCCGAGCCGGCGATCGAGGCTCGCGGAGCGGTTGGCCAGCACATAGGAAAACAAGCCGCCGGCGCCCAGGCCGAACAGGGCAATGGAAATCGCGAGAAATGCGAAGTGATAGTAAAAAACCACGGAGAAGATCCGCGTCAGCGACAGCTCGAGGACCAACGTGGCCAGTGTGGTGAAGGCGACACCGAGATACAGCTGCGCCCAACTGGCGGAGCGGGATTCTGCGGATGAACTAATGCGAGACAATATTTAATGGTAAAGGATCGCGGAGCGGCATCGCAGGAAAATCGGCCGCCGATGCGCAACGTTGCAGGCGCCAGCGGCCGATCCTTCTTCCCTGCCATTCAGACGATGGCTCGCGGCAGCCGGTTGCGGTTACATCATGGCGGCGGGCGGCGCAGGCTCATCGGGGCTGCCGGCGTTGGCGAGCGGGATGCCGATCAGAACCAGGGCGATGACCGCCATCACGCCGAGACCGGCCCAGTAGGAGGGAACGGCAAAAATCACCGGCAAGCTCTTGTCCTGGAAATCGTAAAGCGCCTTGACCAATCCGGCGAGTGCCTCTCCCGCGATCAAGCCCGAGGCGACCAGCACCCCTACATTCTCCATGCGGGCCCGCTGCGCTTCATTGAGCCCCGAGCGGCGCGCCTGTGCATTGGCGATCCAGCGCAGCACGCCGCCAACGAAAATGGCGGAGGTGATCTGGATGGGAAGGTACATGCCGATGGCCACCAGCATGGGGCTACGGACTTTGAACAGAATCATGCCGAGACCGAGCATGATGCCCGTGACCACTAGCGGCCAAGCCATGTCGCCGCCGACGATGCCCTGCGCCAGCGAAGCCATCAGCCCGGCTTGCGGCGCCGAGAGCGCCTTGTCCCCGAAGCCCGTTCCCCCTTTATTAATGTTGCCCTGATAGAGGATCATTAACGGGAAATACATCACCGCGCTCGCCACCACCACCGCGATGAGCTCGGTTATCTGAATGCTCCGCGGCGTGCCGCCGAGGATGTAGCCGACTTTGAAGTCCTGCAAGAGTTCACCGGCTACCGCCGAGGATACGCAGACCACGGCCGCCACGCCCAGGACGGCGATCACCCCGTTCGTACCCGAAGCGCCCAGGAAGACCATGAGCAAGGCCGCGATCACCAGCGTGGAGAGCGTCAGGCCGGAGATGGGATTGTTGGAAGATCCGATCACCCCAACCAGATAGCCCGAGACGGTCGCGAAGAAAAAACCGACGATCAGCATCACCAAGGCTGCCGCGATCCCGCCGCTCAGCAGACCGGAAAGGTAAACGTACAAAACGCACATCAGCAGGAAGGTGCAGCCGATCAGCGTGAACACAGCCTTGGAGCTCATATAGCGCTCCGTACGCTGGAGCGACTTCAGGTCGGGAGCGCCGCCGCGAAGTTCTCCGAAAGCCTTGCCCAGCCCCGCCAGCAGATTCTTCCGCATGCGGAACAGCGTGTAGCAGGTTCCCACCATCATGCTGCCCACCGCTATGGGACGCACGATGTAGCGCCACACTCCATCGGCCATGCCCAGCCAGTCCTGGTTGGAGGCTCCCGCGGGCAGGTAGGATCGCAGCTGCGGGCCGAGGAAAAAGATCAGCAGCGGAATCAGCATGCCCCAGACCACCACGCTGCCGGAAAAATTGAGGGCGGCGAGCTCCGGGCCGATGATGTAGCCGACCCCAATGAACGCGGGACTCACCGTGGGAGCTCCGATCGTGGAGATGCCGCCGGCGCCGAGCACCTGCGTGCTCCCGGCGGGGCCAAGCCGCAGGGTGCTCTTCCCCAGTTGGCCGACGTGAAAGAAAAAGTCGTGATCCGGCGCGAAAACGTTGAAGACGCCGCCCAGATACACCGCCGCTCCAAAGCCGATGTTGTAGAACAGATATTTCGCCGCACTCGCGCCGTGCCGGCCCGCTTTGTGAATCTCGCCCGCGGCGACGGACTCGGGGAAAGGCAGCTCGGGGTCCTCCACCATCACCCGCCGGATGAGAGAAACGAAAAGCACACCCAGTACCGCACCCACGATCATGAGCGAGGTCGATTTCCAATAACTCGGATCGGCCGCAAGCGCGCCCATGCTGGCCCAAAAACCGAGCCCTTTCGGAAAATGGGGTGGCGTCCAGACGTGCGCCAGATAGAAGGCGGGCAGTGTAAACACGGCTCCGGCGGCGACCGATTCTCCAATGGTTCCCGCCGTGCGGGAGATATTTTCTTCGAGAATCGACCCCTTGCGCAGGCGCAGGATCGCCATACTGATCACCGCTGCCGGATAGGTTGCAGCGACCGTTTGTCCGGCTCGCAAGCCGAGATAGGCGTTGGCTGCTCCCAGCACCACGGTCAACACCAGTCCGAGCAGCACGGCACGAAGCGTGAACTCCGGCATCTGAATGTTCTGAGGGACAAAGGGCTGAAACCTCTTCTGTTCGCTCATCAGGTTCACAATGATAGCAGGTGACCGGAGGCCGGTTGAATCAAGCCGCGGCGGGCTAGTCGACCGCGATGGTGACCGCGGTGGGACTCACGAAGTTGCCGATCTGCAGCGTCAGCTGATCGGCGAAACTGGGATCCGCGCTTTGGGGAATCTGGATGTTGATCTGCAGCACGCCGGTTACGATTCCGGGAGCGGCGCCCGCATACAGCACGGGGGCTGGCACGCCGCCGATGAAGACCGACACCGGCAATTGCGGCATCGCGTACGGCGGCCCGCCCGTAATTGCCCCATCGATGCTCGGGGGAGTCGTGATTCCTCCTCCGGTGGCGTAGAGAACCACGTAGGAACCGCGCGGCGCGGGGTTATCCCTGGTATTCACCGTGCCGTCCTGGTTCAGAATAGCGCCTTGACCTCCGCCGAGTGCGCTCAAGGAAAAGAAGGCGGGCGACGCAGCCTGAACCGGAATGCTGGTCGAAGCCATGACCTGGCCCTGGTAGAGCACCTGGATCTGTGTCGTGGGTGCGGCCACTCCGAAAGGCACCACGACGTTGAACTGGTCCGGGGAAGCGTATAACAGCGGCGCCGGAATGTTGTCAAACAGGACTTGGGCATTCGCCAGCGATTCGGTGACGTCATTGTCCTGATCCACTTGGCCGTCGTTTTCGCCAACCGGTCCCAGATTCGCGCCGTAAATGGTCACCAGCTCTCCGGGCGCAACCGGCGTCGTCAAGTAGCTCGCCCCGTTCACTACCCCACTGATTTGAGCCTGACCGGTTGGCGCTTGGCCGTTCGGCAAGAGGCCGTAGGTCACCAGCGTGTTGGAGAGGGTGGGAACGTACACGCGGCCGTTGGCCACCGTGGGAGCCACAAACTTCGTCAGACGGCCGAGTGTATCCCGCGTGCCCGACATGTCGCTGTTCCAAAGCTCGTTGGAAAGATTCGACGCGTCCAAGGCGTGCAGGGTGCCTGGCGTGCCGTCGACGCTGTAATCGCCGGTGGTAATCCACACGATGCCGGTTCCATCGTTGGCGCCGTTGGCCGAGATGGCCAGGCCAGCGTAAACAGAGGAAGTCACCGGATCGAACTCCGAAAGCTCCGTGGGATTGAACATGCCGTTGGCGATTTGGAACGCCCGCAAGGCGCCGCCGGCTTCAAACTCGTAAACGATAGGGCTGCTTTGCGTCGCCCAGAGCGCCATGGTGAAGACGCTGGATTGCGTGATTTGAACGCCCTGCACGGTGCTGGTATTATCGGGGCCAAGGTGGCCCAGCGAACCGGTCTGAAGCAGATAGAGCCAGCCGGCTTTGCCTGCTGTGACCATCAGATTCGAGTTCGGGATCAGCAGCGGACCGCTCGAACCTAAATCATAATCGCGGACGTTCCAAGTGCTCCATTCCTGGGGCGTATACCAATCCTGCAGCTTTAGGTCTGCGGCGGAAAGCCGGAGAGCCGATTCGCCGAAATTGGAAACGCCGTCGTAGTCGCCGTTGCCGGTAATGACGAACAGGTTGCCATTGCCGTCGAACGCCGGCGCGCGGCCGGATTGCCAGACGGCGTCGCCTTCGCCATCGGGTGAAGCGTTGAAGACGGCGGTCTGCTGCAGGTTCGATGCGTTGTAGCTCATGACCCAGCCGTGGTAAGCGCCGGCATCGTCGTGCGATCCGAACGCGACGTAAATGGCGCCGTTCACCAGAGCCAGTCCGGGTCGCTGCAATTGCTGCGAGGGGTCGAAGGAGAGCGAACCGCCGCTCGATCCGGTGCCGGTTCCCGGAATGGTAGCGGCGATGGTAACCGGGCCATTCAACATCTCCTGCCCGCCGGCGAGCGAAAGCGCGTGCAACTGGAAGACGGTTTCGCCGGGAGGGCTGACGGCCAGCGTATCGGACACCACGTAGATCAGCTGCGCCGAAGCGTCGATCACGGGGGTGCCCAGAATGCCGACCTCCGGCAGGATATCGGTGAAGTTGAACAGCCCCGACGGAACGCTGGGGCCCAAGTTCACCTGCCAGAGCGGCGTTGAGGATTGCAGGTTGTCCGCATCGATGGCGTAAACGCTGTTGTGCATGGTGGCCACATACACGACGTCGTGGGCCTTGCCGCCAATTTGCACGCCGGAAACGTAGAGGGGCTGCGTGAAGATCTGCCCGTCCACCGGGAAGGTGGCTAATTTTCCAAAGTCGCCGGAGGGCGGCGTCCATTGAACGCTCGCCGGCGTGAGAGTCGTCTCTTGCAGGTTGGCGTTCGTGCGGAAGGTGTCGTAATTTGCCGTGAGAACGTTGACCTGCGCGCATGCAATCGCGTTTGCGACGCAAGCGAGCGCAGCCAATCGAATCAAGCCCTTATCGACCCTTAGGCCTCGGTAAGGAAACTTAAGCAACGGTACTCTTTCAACAGCAGAAAATGGCGAACTTCATTACAGATTACACTACGAGCGCCTGGAAGTTCCGCGATTCCTGGAATTTTTCCACCAGGCTACTATTCCGACAACCGGTGCAGATCCTGTAGTCTGGCCCAAAGCGAAGCCAGCCGGTCCAGGCGCAACGCGTTGGGGCCGTCGGACAGCGCCCGTTCGGGATTCTCGTGCACTTCCAGGAACACGCCGTCCAGGCCCGCGGCGACGGCCGCGCGGGCCAGCACCGGAATAAATTCCGGCTGGCCTCCAGAGGCATGGCCCAGGCCGCCGGGAGTCTGGACGCTGTGAGTGGCGTCGAAAATCACCGGCCAGCCGTATCCACGCATGATAGCCAGCCCGCGCATGTCCACGACCAGGTTGTTATAGCCGAACGAGGAGCCGCGCTCGGTCAGCCAAATGTTGTTGTTGCCGGTGGAAGCCACCTTTTCGGCCGCGTGGCGAATGTCCTGGGGTGAAACGAACTGCCCCTTCTTGATGTTGACGACGCGGCCGGTCCGTCCGGCGGCGACGAGCAAATCCGTCTGGCGGCAGAGAAAAGCGGGGATCTGCAGCACGTCGGCCCCTTCGGCGGCGGCTTCGGCCTGCGCCGGCTCGTGAATGTCGGTGAGCACGGCGTAGCCTTCGCGCCGCAGACCGGCCAGAATGCGCATGCCCTCCTTCAGCCCGGGCCCCCGGTAAGAAGAAAGGCTGCTGCGATTGGCTTTATCGAAGGAAGCTTTGAAAACGAACGGGCCGGCGATCTTGCGGATCTCGCCAGCGAGAAAGTGAACGTGCTCCTCGCTTTCAATCACGCAAGGGCCGGCGATCAATACCAAAGGCTGCCCGCGGCCAATTGGAGGAAGCGAGCTCAATCGGCGTGCGTCAACTGCCCGGAGCGGGCGCGCTGTCCGGATTTGGTCCGGCTTCTGCGGTGCTCATACGCGGCGCCTACGAAAGCCGAGAACAAGGGGTGCGGCTCGAGCGGTTTGGATTTGAATTCGGGATGAAACTGGCAGCCGAGGAACCAGGGATGATCGGGGATCTCGCAGATTTCCACGTACACGGCGTCGGGAGTCTGGCCGGCGATGCGCAGCCCGCCGCGAGTGAGAATCTGCTCGTATTCCCGATTGAATTCGTAGCGGTGGCGATGGCGTTCGCTGATTTCGGGCATTCCGTAGGCCTGGCGGGCGAAGCTGCCCTCGGCCAGCTGACAGGGGTATGCGCCCAGCCGCATGGTGCCGCCCAACTCGTCGACGCCTTTTAGCTCGCGCAGCTTGTAAATGACGCGATCCGGCGCGGCGGGATCGAACTCGGTGGAGTTGGCGTGCTCCAAGCCACAAACATTGCGCGCGAACTCGATCACCATGGTTTGCATGCCCAGGCAGATTCCGAAGTAAGGCACTTTGAACTCGCGCGCATAGCGGATGGCGTTGATCATGCCCTCGACGCCGCGCTTGCCGAATCCGCCGGGAACCAGGATGCCGTCGTATTGTTCCAGTTCGCGCGCGCATTCGGGCCAGCGCATGTTGTCGGACTCGATCCAATGGATGTTGACCCGCAGCCGGTGCGCCAGCGCGCCGTGCAGCAATGCTTCCTTGAGGCTTTTGTAGGAATCCTCGTACTCGACGTATTTGCCCACCAGGCCGATGTCCACCTGGTCCTCGGGATTCTGCATGCGCTCCAGCATGCCGGTCCAGCGGCTGAGATCGCGCGGCTGGGCTTCCAGGCGCAGCAGGCGCAGCAGGATCTCATCCACGGCCTGCTCAGCGAAAACCAGCGGGACTTCGTACACCGAGTGAACGTCGCTGGCGGTGATCACGGCTTCCACGTCCACGTCGCAGAACAGAGCGATCTTTTCCTTCATCTCGTCCGGCAGCGTGCGCTCGGAACGGCACAGCAGCATGTCGGGCTGAATACCGATGGCGCGCAGCTCCTTGACGCTGTGCTGGGTGGGCTTGGTCTTCAGTTCCTGCGCGGCGGCGATCCAGGGGACCAGGGTGACGTGCACGAAAGCGGTGTTGTCGCGGCCCAATTCGTGACGCAGCTGGCGGATCGCTTCCAGGAAGGGCAGCGACTCGATATCGCCGACCGTGCCGCCGATCTCGACAATCACCACGTCGACATCCGCAGCCACCTTGCGCGCGGCGGCCTTGATTTCGTTGGTGACGTGCGGGATCACCTGCACGGTCTTTCCCAGATAGTCGCCGCGGCGCTCGCGGTGGATAATCTGCTCGTAGATGCGGCCGCTGGTGAGATTGTTGCTTTGCGTCAGCTTGGCGTGGGTGAAGCGCTCGTAGTGGCCCAGGTCCAGGTCCGTCTCGGCGCCGTCGTCGGTGACGAAGACTTCGCCGTGCTGGAACGGGCTCATGGTGCCCGGATCGACGTTGAGATACGGATCGAACTTCTGCAACGTCACGCGCAGCCCGCGGCTTTCCAGCAGGCACCCGATGGAGGCTGCCGCAATCCCCTTCCCCAGAGAGGAAACCACCCCGCCCGTCACGAAGATATATTTCGCCATCGCCCTATCCCCTTAGCTGAATTTCATAGAAGGCTCAAACAGCGCCGATACCCGTTCCAGATCTTCGGGGGTATCCACGCCCAGAGATTCGTACTCGGTTTCCACCACGCGGACGCGATAGCCGTTTTCGAGCGCCCGCAACTGTTCCAGCCGCTCCATGCGCTCGAGGGGACCTACCGGAAGACCGGAGTAGGCGAGCAGGAATTCGCGCCGGTATACATAAAGACCAATGTGCTTATAATGCGCGCCGCTGCCGTCGCGCGCAAAAAGACCAGCGCTGTCGCGCCGGTACGGAATGGGGCAGCGGGAAAAGTAAATCGCGTCGCCGGCCAGATTGGCGACCACCTTGACTACGTTGGGGTCGGCGACTTCGCGGGGATCCTCAATGCGCCTCTTCAGGGTCGCCATGGGAAGATCGGGGTCGTCCAGCAAAGATAGTGCTGCGGCGTCGATGGCCGCCGGATCGATGAGCGGCTCGTCACCCTGAATGTTGACAATGACCGGGGCGTTTTCCGAAGAAGCCACCTCGGCGGCGCGGTCCGTACCGGAGGCATGATCCGTGCGGGTGAGTTGGACGGATGCGCCGAAAGCCCGGGCCGCTTTATAAATACGGTCGTCGTCGGTCGCGATGATTACCTTGGAAAGATAGCGCGCAAGGCTGGCCCGTTCGTAGACGTGCTGCAGCATGGGCTTTCCGGCGATCAGGGCGAGGGCTTTTCCAGGGAAACGGGAGGAGGCAAACCGGGCAGGAATTACACCCAGAATTCTCTTCGGCACAATCGATCTTAGCACAGCTCCAGGTCAACGGGCACGACGCGTTAGAATTTTCGCGCGCCGGGCCGAAGAGGAAATACAGAGAGGCCGTGTGAGCACCGCCGGAGAAGCCAGCGGGGGCATACGGGTACTCCGGTAGGAGGGGAATTCATGGAAGCCACATTAACCAGAGACGCGGCGACCAGAGGCGCGGCGACCAGAGGCGGGGCGAACCCGGCCGAGGCAACCGGCGCGAAGACCGACCGCGCCGGCAAATACCTGACCTTTCATCTGGGCACGGAAGAATTTGGAATCCGCGTCATGCAGGTGCGCGAAATCATCGGCGTGCAGGACATCACCAGCGTCCCGCAGACGCCGGAATACGTCAAGGGCGTGATTAACCTGCGCGGCAAGGTCACCCCGGTGATCTGTTTGCGCACGCGATTCGGCATGCCGGCGACGGAATACACCTCCCGCACGTGCATCATTGTGGTTCAGGTCAAAGGGGAGGCCGGGCCCATCCTGCTGGGAGTTCTGGTGGATGGCGTGTCGGAGGTGGCCACGCTGACGGCGTCCGACATCGAGGATCCCCCCGATTTTGGAAGTGGCGAGCAGGTTCCCTACATCCTGGGCATGGCCAAGACGAAAGGCCGGGTGCGCATCCTGTTGGATATTGACGCGGCGCTCAGCGCGCAGGACTTGGGCGGTTTGGAAGGCCTCGGCAACGCTCTTTGAGGGCAAGAATGAAACGCCGAAAGCTGAGCACACAGATCTGGACGATCGCCGCCATGAGCTGGCTGGTCGGCGGAGGCGCGGCCGCGTTTCTGTTCTACCGGCTGGAGCACATTGTCGCGGCTTATAACCAGCTATTTACCCGCGAAACCCAGCAACAAGACCTGAGCCGGCAGATGCAGGTGGCGTTCAAGAAGCAGGTGCAGGAATGGAAAGACATTCTGATCCGGGGACAGGATCCGGAGGCGCTCCAGAAGTACACGGACGGTTTCCAGAAGGATGAAGCAGTCGTGCGCGGGCTGGCCGAGCGCCTGGAGCGCGAGGTCGACGATCCGGGCGCAAAGGCGACACTAGCCGATTTCGTCGCAGCTCATGAGGCGCTCGGCAGGGCTTACGGCGCCGCCCTGGAGAAGTTCGTTCACTCCAAGGGCCGGAACCAGCAGGAGACGGACCGCCTGGTGAAAGGGCAGGATCGCGCGCCCACCGACCTGGTGGACAAGGTTGTGGAACAACTGGGCGAGCGGACCGCGGTGCAGCGCGCGGCCATTACCAATAGTCTGTGGATGTTCGGCGTGGGAGTGGGGCTGGGTTTCGCCGGGGTGGTGGCTTTGGCGGCCTTTCTCATCGGCAGGCTGAACACGTTGCTGAGAAACACGGTGAACGAGATCGGCGAAGGCGCCGAGCAGGTAGCGAGCGCGGCAGGCCAGGTATCGTGCGCCAGCCAGGTGCTGGCTCAGGGCGCTTCCGAGCAGGCGGCGTCGTTACATCGGACCTCGGCGACGGCCGAAGAAATCACGTCCGTTACCAAGAAAAACGCCGGCCACGCCAGGACCGCGTCGGAACTGATGAGCGAAACGGACCGGAGCGTGGGCAAGGCCAACTCGACTCTGCAGCAGATGGTAACGTCCATGAACGAGATCAATGCTTCCAGCGGCAAAATCTCCAAGATCATCAAAGTGATCGATGAAATCGCATTCCAGACCAACATCCTGGCCTTGAATGCGGCTGTGGAAGCGGCCCGGGCGGGAGAGGCGGGCATGGGTTTCGCGGTGGTGGCGGATGAAGTCCGCAACTTGGCGCAGCGCAGTGCTCAAGCGGCCAGAGACACGGCGGAGCTGATCCAGGAGTCGATCCAACGCTCCGGCGAAGGAAGCGCCAAGCTGGACCTGGTGACGGAGGCCATCCGTGCGGTCACCGGCAGCACGGCTCAGGTGAAAGGCCTCATCGACGAGGTGAGCCTCGGCGCGGTGGAGCAGAACCGCGGCATCGAAGTCATTTCCGCCTCGGTCCGGGAGATGGAGCAGGTCACACAGGCAGCGGCGGCTAGCACGGAGGAAAGCGCCGCGGCGGGCGAAGAACTGACGTCGCAGGCTGAGAATCTCCGCGCTCTGGTGGTGAATCTCCGGTCGCTCGCGTCCGCGGACGTGCCCGCCGTGCGAGGGCGTCGCGGCTCGCGCTGGACCCGTTAGCCGGGAAAGAAGACGAACATGGAAGCACCAACCACGCAGGCCGCCGTCCAAGCGCTGCGCCAGCAAATTGACGCGCTGGCGATGGCGACAATGTTTGGCCAGGTCGCGGCAGACCTCGCCGATCCCAAGGGCGCGCTGGCGGCTGGACTCACGAAGATCAGCGAACAAGCTTCGGCGGCCGGCTGGCCTGGCGTCGCTACCCTGGCTTCGGAGCTATTAGAGAACCTGGGTAAGGGCGCCCACCCGCCCGACGAACTCGCATCGGTGCAATCCTCGATGCAGCTGGGCATTGCCAAGCTGCAGGAAGCCCTGGAGCGCGAGGCACGCGGCGAGGCGCCGGAGCAGCAACCAGCGGAGCCGACGGCTGTCGCGGCCCAAGGCGCGCCCGCATTGCCTCCGAACTTCGACCTGGAGCTGCTCAACGATTTCTTTCTGGAGGCGCGGGAACACCTCGCCAATATTGAGACCCAGCTACTGGCCGTCGAGCAGGATCCCCACAACCGGGACGCGCTGCACACCATCTTTCGCGGCTTTCACACCATCAAAGGCCTGGCCGGATTTCTGGAACTGACCGCCATCCAGAACGTGGCTCACGAAGTGGAAACCGCGCTGGACCTGGCGCGCAACGGCCAGCTCGCCATGACGCCGGAGGTGATCGACGTGGTGCTGGCCGCTGCGGATTATCTGAAAACCGAGCTGCAAAATTCCGAGTCGGCAGCGCGCAGCGGCATGGCCGGATGCGCCGCCGATAGCACGCGGTTGCTCAGCCGGGTACACGCGCTGGGCGCTTCCGGACCGGCGGTCCGGCAAACCCAAGCCGGGCAGCTGGTTGCGCCAGAAGTGCTTCAAACCCCGGAAGTGGTCCAACCGAAAGGCGCGCCAGAGGAGCGTGCGGAAAGTGACGCCGCTCCGAAGGGAATGCCGGAGGCCGCCGCCGTGGAGCCAGCGCCCGCCGAAGCCAAGAAGCAATCCGCGGAGGCGCACGCCGTCAAGGTGGATACGGCCAAACTGGATTTCCTGGTGGACATGGTGGGAGAGATGGTGATCGCGCAGAGCCTGCTGCGCCATGACGCCTCACTCATCAACGCCCGCGTTCAGCGCAATCTGATGCAGCTCAGCCGCATCACCGGCGAAGTGCAGAAGACCGCGATGTCCATGCGCATGGTGCCGATCGGCCAGCTCTTCAGCCGCATGGCCCGCCTGGTGCGCGACTTGAGCCGCAAGGGCGGCAAGCAAGCGGAACTGGCGGTGACCGGCGAAGACACCGAACTCGACCGTACGATTGTCGAAGACCTCGGAGATCCGCTCATGCACATGGTGCGGAACTCGGCCGACCACGGCATCGAGCCGATGGAGGAGCGCATTCAGGCCGGCAAGAACCCGGTGGGGCGTATTGGCCTCAAAGCGTATCATCAGGCCGGATACATCACCATCGAAGTGTCCGACGATGGCCGCGGGCTGGACCGGGAGAAGATCCTGAAAAAGGCGCGGCAGAAGGGTTTGATCAGCGAAGGCGCCGAACTCAGCGACCGGGAAGTCTTCAATCTGATCTTCGAGCCGGGCTTCTCCACGGCCGACCAGGTGACCGACATCTCGGGACGCGGCGTGGGCATGGACGTGGTGCGCAAGCATGTCCAGAAAATGCGGGGCCGCATCGACATTCAATCCCAAAAGGGAGCGGGCACAACCTTTTTTATCAAGCTGCCGCTGACGCTGGCCATCATCGACGGCCTGGTCATTGGGGTCGGCCAGGAGCGCTACATCGTGCCGATCTTCGCGGTGCGCGAGATGTTCCGGCCCGCTGCGGAGGCCGTCAAGACCGTGCAGGGGCGTTCGGAAATGGTGCTGGTTCGCAATACCCTGCTGCCGGTGGTCCGGCTGCATCGCAAATTCAACGTTGAGCCCAAGACCACGGAAATCTCCGAGGGCTTGTTGATTGTCGCCGAGACCAGCGGACGGACCTTCTGCCTGATGGTGGATGAATTCATCGGCAAGCAGGAAGTGGTGATCAAGAGCCTGGGAGAGCAATTCAAGAACGTGGCCGGCGTCGCCGGAGGCGCGATTTTGGGCGACGGCCGCGTGGGTCTCATTCTCGACATGGACGGCCTGGCGGGAGAGAAAGCGCATGCCTGACTCCACCGCCCCGGTCACTTTGACCGAGCAGCAATTTTCCAAAATTCGCACCCTGGTCTACGAAACCGCCGGGATCGACCTGAAGCACGGTAAAGAGGAGCTGGTGAAAGCGCGGCTCGGCAAGGAGCTGCGCAAACAGAACCTCACCTCCTTTGACCGGTATGTCGAGCAGGTGGTCAACGACAAGACCGGCGAATCGCTGATCAACCTCATTAACGCGCTTTCCACCAACTTCACGCACTTCTTCCGCGAGCAGAAGCACTTCGACTATCTGGCCAAGACGGTAGCTCCGCGCTGGCAGGGCCGCCAGCGCATCGACGTCTGGTGCGCAGCGGCCGCCACGGGCGAGGAGCCCTACAGCCTGGCCATCACTTTGCTCGAATCCCTGGGCGCCTCAGCCGGCGTTCACATTTTGGCCAGCGACATTTCCACACGAGCCCTGGCCACGGCTGACGCCGGCATTTATCCGGAAGCGCGGCTGGCCGAGATCCCCTCCGCGCTCAAGTCGAAATACTTCGTGCAGGGCAAGTGGAAATCGGAGCCGGCATTCCGCGCGAAACCGGAGCTTCGCCGGCTGATCGAGTTTCGCCGGATCAACTTGATCGAGTCTTTCAGCCACGCGCGCCAGTTTCAAGCCATCTTTTGCCGCAACGTCATGATTTACTTTGACAAGCCGACGCAAGAGAGAGTGGTGCAACGGCTGTCGGAATGGCTGGAGCCGGGCGGATATCTGTTCGTGGGGCATGCGGAAAGTCTCACCGGCGCCCGCCACGCGCTCGAGTTTGTCATTCCGGCGGTCTACCGGAAGCCGGGCGCGGAGACGAGGCGCCGATGACCTCGCAAGTGATTGGCATCTCCGATTGCGCCGTCACGAACGACCGAGACCGCTCTTTGATTACTTACGCGCTCGGTTCCTGCATCGCCATCGCCATTCACGACCGGGTGGCCAACGTAGGGGGCATGCTGCACTTCATGCTGCCGGACTCCACCATGAATCCGGCTAAAGCACAGGCCAACCCCTGGGTGTTTGCCGATACGGGGATTCCGCGGCTGTTCCAGCAAGCCTACCAGTGTGGCGCCGATAAGCGCCGCCTTTCGGTCTACCTGCTGGGAGGCGCGCAGATCGTCAACTCCAGCGACGAGTTCAACATCGGCAAGCGCAATCACCTGGCGGCGCGCAAGATCCTCTGGAAAGCGGGCATTGTTGTGCACGGCGAGACGGTGGGAGGCAATCTGGCGCGCACGGTGCGGCTCGAGGTGGCGACCGGTAAAGTCTTTTGGCGCACTCCGGGCGAGGCCGAACGTGAGATGGTGCCTGTGGTGAAAGGAGTGCGCTAAATGGCGTTCCGGGTGTTAATCGTCGATGATTCTCCCGCGATGCGGACCTTCATCCGCCGCGTGATGGATGCGTCCGGATTCGACGTGGGAGCGTACTTTCAGGCTTCCGACGGCGAGGAGGCTTTGGAGCTTCTCGCGCGCGAATGGGTGGACGTCATTTTGACCGACATCAATATGCCGCGGATGAACGGCGAGGAACTGCTCCGGCTGATCGAGGAGCGCCAGATCGAGGTTCCGGTGGTGGTGGTCAGCACCGACGCCACGGCGGTCCGCGTGAATCAGATGCGGATGCTCGGCGCGAAAGGCTACATTACGAAACCGTTTGCTCCCGAAGCGCTGCGCGAGGAGCTCGAGCGGGTGTTAGGAGGCGCCAGTGCCTGAAGTGGATCTGAAGAAGATGCTGGCGGACGCCGCCGAGGAAGTGCTGGCCACCATGTTTTTCGCCATGCTGGACGAACCCGCGACGCTGTCCGGCGAAGCGCTCTGGACCAGAGTACGCGTCGGTTTCTGGGGCCACGCCACCGGGGCTCTCACCCTGTGCGCAACCCGGGAAGCAACCGCGGAAATGACCGTCAACTTTCTGGGTCTTGACAGCCAGCCGCCTCCACCCGAAGCCGAGCAGAAAGAAGTCGCCAAAGAGCTGACCAACATGATCTGCGGCGCCGTGTTGAGCCGTATGGAGCGCACCGACATGCTACACCTGCTGCCGCCCGAAGTGCTGCCGGCGTGTGACCAGATCGCGCCCGTTCCGGCGGGGTCGCAAATGGTCGAACAGATCTTCGGCGTCGGAGCCGGCGTCATGCACCTACGGTTTCAATGGGACGGTGCGGCGTGATTCCAGCAGGAAAAATCCGGGTCTTGGTGGTGGACGATTCCGCCATCGTGCGCAAGGTCCTGGCGGATTCGCTGACGCAGGAGGCGGATATTGAAGTGGTCGGAACGGCTCCCGACCCCTACGTCGCACGCGATAAGATTCTGGCGCTGTCGCCGGACGTTGTGACGCTGGACATCGAGATGCCGCGCATGGACGGCCTCACTTTCCTGAAGAGGGTCATGCAGCACCACCCGTTGCCCGTGATCGTGATCAGCTCCCTGGGCCAGGCCTCCAGCCGTGCCGCCATTGAAGCCCTGGCCAACGGCGCCGTGGATGTGATGTGCAAGCCGGGTGGGCCTTATTCGGTCGGGGAACTCTCGCGCACCCTGGCGGACAAGGTTCGCGCCGCGGCGGCAGCACGCATCCGCAAAACAAGTCCGGTCCCGAGCGCCCCACCGGGGCCACCGCCGGCCCTGCCCTCCTCGGCGCTGCGGCCATCCACGGTCATCGCCATTGGAGCTTCCACGGGCGGAACGGAAGCAATCACGGCCGTGCTCAGGGAGCTGCCCGCCAACGTGCCCCCCATCCTGGTCACCCAGCACATCCCGGCGGGATTCTCCCAGGCCTTCGCGAACCGGCTCAACCAGCTCTGCCGCATCGAAGTGAAAGAGGCCGTGGACGGCGATGCGGTTCAACCGGGCCGCGCCTTGGTGGCGCCCGGAAATTTTCATATGTTCCTCCGGCCGGCAGGGCGTGGCTACTTGGTCGCCGTGAAGGACGGCCCCAGGGTCTGCTACCAGCGGCCGTCGGTGGACGTCCTGTTCAGTTCCGTGGCCGAAGTCGCCAAGTCCGATGCCATCGGCGTCATTTTGACCGGCATGGGCTCCGACGGCGCCGAAGGGATGCTGAAGATGAAGGCTGCCGGCGCGTACACCATCGCTCAGGACGAGGCTTCCTGCGTGGTGTTCGGAATGCCCCGGGAGGCGATCCGGAATGGCTCGGTCCGGGAAGTAGCAGCGCTCGCCAACGTCCCCGCCGCGATTCTGCGCTCGCTGGCGCGGGCTTGATTCGGCGGGCGCAGCGAAAAAACTTGCCTTAGGCCCACAACTGGCTTCCTACTGCGAAATCGGCCGATTCGGTACCGGCGTACCAAGCCCAAGGTCTCGTCGGGCGGTACATCTGCTGCGGCTTTCGATCCCGCTTATGTGCCTCTTTTCCTTTGTTTCCAGCGAGATCTTGTAACGTTCCTGCGCCAGCGCTCACAACATGATTGGAAACCAAAATTCGCGCTGAACCGGGGGGACGATCCGTCCGGCCGGCGCCGCTCTAGGCCGGAGGTAGTTTATTTCACGGTCCGTTTCGGCATATGCTGTTAGAAGTCCAGGATCAACTGCAATGGCGTTGTCGCTGCGAGGTGTCAAGAGTCGCTACGAGGTAAAAGAGGTCATCGCGCGAGGCGGCATGGGTGTCGTCTACAAAGCGCATGACAAGGTCATGAAGCGCGCCGTCGCGCTGAAGACCCTGCTCGATCTGCCGGACGCCAACTCGCTCAAGCTCTTCCAGAAGGAGTGCGAGGACCTGGCTTCGCTCATTCATCCCAACATTGTCGAAATCTTCGACGTCGGCCAGCTGGAAGACGAGGTCGGACCCAAGCCCTATCTGGTGATGCCGCTGCTTCCCGGCACCACCCTGGACAAACTGATTCGAGACTCCAGCACGCGGCTGACCGTGGAGCGTTGCGTCGACATTTTCTGCCAGACCTGCCGCGGGCTGTTCGCCGCCCACGAGCGCGGCCTGGTGCACCGCGATCTGAAGCCCAGCAACATTTTCGTGATGGACGACGATTCGGTGAAAATCATCGACTTCGGCGTCGCGCACCGCCTGGACACCAGCCAGACCGTCGGGCGCAAGGGCACCCTGTTATATATGTCGCCGGAGCAGATCGCCATGCGACCGCTGACTCCGGCATCGGACATTTTCTCGCTGGGAATCGTATGCTACGAAGCGCTGACGCGCCGGCGGCCCTTCGAACGCTCTTCGGAAGAAGAGGTGGTGGACGCCATTCTGCACTACTCGCCTCCGGCCGTTCATGAGCTGAACCCGTCGGTGCCAGTGGCGCTGAGCCAGGCCATTCACAAGGCGATGGCCAAGAGCCCGGCGCACCGCTATCGGTCCGCGCGCGAGTTTGGCGAAGTCCTGCAGAAGGCGCTGCACAACGAGCCGATCGAACTGTTTAATCCGGCCCGCATCCGGCCGCGCCTGCAGAGGGCGCACGAAGCCTACGACAAAGGCGACTACGAGTACGCCAGCGAGATCGTCGCGGAACTGGAAGCCGAGGGGCACCTGGACCGGGATATCGGCGAGCTGCGCGAGCAGATCGATCATGCGCGAACCGAGCGGCGCGTGGCGCAGCTGATCGAAACCGCCCGGATCCGCCTGGACGAGCAGGAATATCAAATCGCTCTGCAGAAGATCGACGAAGCTCTGCAGATCGATCCCAAGAGCACCGAGGCGCTGGCGTTGAAGGCCCGCGTGGATACGCGGCGGATCGACCAGGACATCGAAGGCTGGTTTGAGATCGCACGCAATCATCTGGACAACCGCGCGTTTGGGCCGGCGCGCGAGGCTTTGCGGCGGGTTCTGGAGCTGCGCCCGCGCGAACCGAGAGCGACGCAACTGCTCTCGGAAGTGGAACGGATGGAGAACAGCCAGCAGCGGCTCCGCCTGGAAAAGGACGGACTCTACCGCGCGGCCGTGGAAGCCGAGAAAATCGGCGACATCAGCTCCGCCGTGAGCAAACTGGAGCGCCTGCTGGAGCTGGATAAGACCACTCCCGAGCCGGCGCGCACCGGCACCTACCAGCGACTCTATGACAAGGTCCGTTCGGAATACGACTCGGTGAAGGCCGCGCGAACCGAGGCCAAGCGCCTGCTGGATGATCAGAGGTTTCCGCAGGCTCTGGCGGTCTGCAACGAAAATCTGGCCAAGTTTCCCGGCGACACGCTCTTTCAGGCGCTGAAATTCGACGTCGAAGAGAAGCAGCGCCAGGCGATGTCGGCGCGCATCGCGGAAAGCGACCGCAACGTGGAAGCCGAACCGGACCTCGACCGCCGGGTGAGCATCCTGGAAGAAGCCGTACGGAATAATCCCGGCGAGGCCCACTTCGAGCGGGCGCTGCAGAATGCACGCGACAAGCGGGACATGGTCAGCACCATCGTGGCGCGGGCGCGCGGCTGCGAGGAACGCGGCCAGTTCAACGAAGGCCTGGCGCAGTGGGGCATCCTGCAGACCATCTATCCGCGCTATCCCGGACTGAACATCGAAATCGACCGGTTGAACAAGCGGCACGAGCAGTCGCGGCGGCAGGAGGCCAAAGCGCGCTGGGTGGAGCAGATCGACCAGCAGCTGGAGGCTGGCGACTTTGCCCGAGCCGGCGAACTGGTGCGCATGGCCGACCAGGAATTCCCAAGCGACCGGGAACTCGAGGAGCTCGAGCGGCTGGCCCAAAACGGACTGGAGCGGCACGGCGAGGCGCAGCGGCTGTTGAGTCTGGCGCAGGATGCCTGCCATGCCGGCGAGTTCGACGAGGGCATCGAGCATCTGCGGAAAGCGCACGAACTGGACGCCAACAATCATCAGATCCGCACTCTGCTGGTCGAAACGCTGGTGGAGCGCGGACGGCAGCTGGTGGAAACCGATCCGCCGTCGGCCGAAAAGGTCCTCAACCAGGCATTGGAACTGGAACCCAATCAAGGTCTCGCCACCGGCCTGCTGCGGCTGGTGGCCGACCAGCGCAAAGTGGAGACCATCGATCGAGCGCTCGCCGAAGCGCGCCGTCTGCAGGCGGCCGGCGACGCGCACCGCGCCCTGGAGGTGATTGGCGAGGCGCTGGCCAGCTACCCCAACGAGACGCGGCTGATTCAGGCCCGAACCTCGCTGGGAAAATCCAGTCAGGAACTGCGCCGCCGCGATCTGGAGCAGGCCAAGCGCCTGGTCCGCGCTGTGGATAACGCTCCCGAGCTGGATCAGGAACAGCGCACCCAGTACGCCGGCCAACTGGACCGCTTCATGACCCAGTACGCCGGCGACGAGGAGTTTCGCACGGTCGTGCAGCCGGCCCGACGCCGTCTGCAGACCTCTCCCGAAGCGCTCGATGCGACGCAGGTGCTCTCCGAAGAAGAGATGCTGCAGGCGCAGGCCGCCGCGGCTGCGGGCGATTCCGGCGAAATGACGGCCTATATCGAGCCGCCCGAGGCGCCACCCGTTCCGCCCTCCCGCTCCGCCGCCGCAAAGCCGCCCAAGACTCCCAAGCCACCGAAGCCCAAGCCTCAGGCCGGTTCCAAGAAGCCTTTGTGGATCGCGCTCGGAAGTGTGGCAGGTGTTTTGCTCCTGGCAGGTGGCGCGGTGATCGCCCTCAAGACATTCAAAACCCCGGCTCCGGCGCCCGCGCCCGGCCAGGGTTCCGTCACCCTCAACATTTCGCCCGCGGGAGCGACGGTCTACATCAACGGCGCTCCAGAAGGCGGCGCCGCCAATGGGCCGGTCACGATCAAACGCGCACCCGGGACTTACGACTTGGAAATTCGGCGCGCCGGCTACCAGCCTTTCCAGCAGAAGATCGGCATTGGCGGCAGCGCGACTCCCGCCGTGAACGTCGCCCTGGTTCCCGAGCTTCCGATTCTGCGAATCCTCGGCAGCGGCCAGGTCGTGCTGGACTCCGGTGCGCCCACCGAAATCAAGGATGGACAGTTCGAGCAACAACTCGCCGTCGGGGATCACACGGTACAGGTAGCGATGAACCGGTCCAGCCAGACCTCGTTCAAGGTTCACGTCGACGCGAATGGGCTTCCAGTCATCTCGGAACTGAAGGCGAAAGAAATGGCGCCTCTGATCGTCAGCGACTTCGGTGAAAAAGCGAAGGTCTACGCCGGGAGCGCGGCGCCCATGGCGGTGCAGCTGAATGGCCAGGCTGCCGGGAACCTGGGACCGGACGGCTTGGATCTTCCTCCCTTAACCGCCAATAGCAACGAACTGGCGATGGCGGACGGCAAGAAGCGAACCATCGACGCGGGCCCGGGCCGTACCGTCACCGTCCAGCTGGAAGCCGATCCGAACGAGGGTCAGCTGGTCGTCCAAACCAACGAAGACAATGCCAACGTGGTCCTGCTGCTGAACGGCAAGGAATACACCAGCAAGACGACGCAGAACAAGCAGGCTAGCTTTGCTCACCTGCGGGCGCGCGGCTACACCGTGCAAGTGACCAAGGACGGCTACGACTCCGAAGCGCCCAAGCCGGTAACGATCGCCAAAGGCCAGTCCGCCACGCTCGCCTTCAACCTGCGTTCCAAGCCCATGGTGGGCGCGATTCTGGTGCGGACCCTTCAGGGCGCGCAGATTTTCCTGGACGGCAAGTCCGGGGATACCGTCGGAACGGACGGATCCGTGCTGATTCCCAGTGTGGCGCCGGGACAACACCGGGTAGAAGCGCGCTTGAAGAAGTATGTTACCGGATCGGCATCCGTGACCCTATCGTCCACCGAGACGCGCACGGTGGAAATCGCCTTGAAGCGCGCCGGTGGCACGGTACAGATCCAGAAGGATCCCGCCGACGCCGTAATCACTTACCGCAAGGTCGGCGATGCCGCCGAACTGCCGGTTCCCGGGACGGTGTTGAATTTGCCGGAAGGAACCTACGAGTTCATCGCCCGCGCGAACGGTTATTCGCCGGGCGGGTTCCGCGTGCCGGTTAGGGCGGAAGAAACGACCAACGTCGACTTCAAGCTGACCGCGCTCGCAAGGACGCCGGTTGTACCCACCAACTCGATGGAGGCGCTTTGGCCGAAGGGCGCCTGGACGCTGCCGGATCCGAACGGTTGGTATATTCATCGCGGCGACGGCTTTCTCGGCGTGACGCGGCCAGGCCCGGCCGTGATCCAGTTCGACGCCCTGCTCAGCGAGTCCGGCGGCTTTGTGAAGAGCCACAAGATCATTTGGGCCACCAATTATAATGGCCCGCAAGACTATTTGCGCTTCGAATTGAGCGACAAAAACCTGACCATTAAGAGAATCGGCGAAATTAAGGAGAACCACCCGCAAAAGACGGTTCCCAAGAGCGAGACCTACCGGATTCAAATCGATTGGCGTTCGGATTCCATTGCGGTCAGGATTGGCGGTACGGTGATTGACGAAATCAAAGGCGCCCCGGGAGAATACTCTCAGGGTAGATTCGGGTTCCTAGGAAACAAGGACGTCCAGATTCAGAACTTCCGGCTGCAGTAACGCTTTCGGCAGTACGGATTTTCGGGGTGTGGGGAGGGGTGTGCTCGTGATAGCGGCCGAATGGCCAGGGAGGGATTGACAATGGCAACCGCATACGTGCTGGTGAATATCGACGGACAGGCTCTATACGACTTCAGCCCGGGCGCTGTTCTGGAGCAGGTGGACGTCACCCAGGAGATCAATCAGCACTGGACTTGTTTCGTCCAGTGCCGGCAAACGGAGGACCAGCGCTTTCCCATCGAGGACTCGCTTGGCAAAGACCTCCAGGTAATCGCGGTCGCCGATGACGGAACGCAAACCTATCTCTTCAATGGATTCCTCCTGGACGTGGAGCTGGAATACGAGATCTTCGGCAGCTATGTCGCCCGGCTCAGCGGAGTCACCAAGACCTACCACATGGACGTGGCGCCCCGGCAGAATTACTACGATTACGGCACCAACACGCTCGAGAATATCGCCAAGAAAACCACTGAGGTGGCGGGCTTGACCGCCAACATCGCCACGACAAGGTTTCCTGCGGCTTACGAATACCCGGTGCCGGCGGTGCAATGGGGAGAAACCGACTACCGCTTCCTGATTCGGCTGGCCGATCACCTGCTTGTCTGGTTAGTTCCGAATGCGCAGGACGGGACCACGGTTGACTTGTTGGATAATTTCGGCTCCGGTCCAACGCTGGGATGGCGAGCCGAGGACCAACTTCTCAGCTTCCGCTTGCGCGGCAAGCTCGCTTCAGCGGCAAATGATGGGGCGCACTATAACCCGCTGAAGGCCCTCAGCCAGGTCTTCACCGACGTCAAAGGCGAATATGAATTCCTGAGCGGCGCGGCGGATATGGTTGCCAAGGTGAAAGATCAATCCCTGGCCGTGCATAAGAATGGCTACATCACCGATCGCAGAGAGATGACCGAACTCGAATACTACAAAGTGCTGCTGGCCAAAGAGGTGAACCGGGCAATCCAAAGCAGCGCGATCGGTCAAGGCGTCTCCTTAGACCCCACGGTGGCCGCGGGGAAAAAGGTGACGATTCAGGGTCTCACGAACGCCGAAGGTGATTACGGCGTCACCAAGGTCCTGCATCAGTGGACTCCGAACGGCTATACCAACCAGTTCTGGTGCATGGCCTCTTCGGAATATAGGGATCCAACCCCGCCCCCCAAAAAGCAATGGTACGGTGTTGTCATCGGACGCGTGGTGGACAACAACGATCCGCAGAAGCTCGGGCGCATCCAGCTTCAGTATTTCTGGCAGGAACAAAATCAGACCTCCTGGGCGCGCATGATGATGCCGCACACCGGCAGCCAGCGCGGCATCTACTTCATGCCGGAAGTTGGCGACGAGGTGGTGGTGGCGTTTGAAGACGGCGACCCAGAGCGGCCCATCGTGCTCGGTTGTTTGTGGAACGCCACCGACACGCCTCCTACGGAAGATTATTGGGGCGGCGAATACGCCAACAACGACGTCAAGCGCATCATGACCAAGAGCGGCCACCGCATTCAACTGGTGGACAAACAGGGCAAGGAGTCCATCAGCATCGCGACCCCCACGCACCTCAAGATCGCGATGGTGGAAAGCAGTGACGAGAACGGCCGCCCGACCATGACCCTGCACTCCGACGGCGACATCATCCTGAGCGCCACCGGACGAATCCATTTGAAAAGCGCGTTCTTTTCCAGAGAGGTGGGATGAAGTATGCCGGTATTTGATAGTGCGGTGAAGACTCCGCTGCGGGTCACAGACCCGGGAACGGACAAGACGCTTCCCTCCGGCGGGTCGCTGTCGTACGGTGCGATTGCCAGTCCAGGCGGTCTGGCGGGAGGCAGCGGTATCGACGGCAAGCTGGTGCACGGCGACCGCTGGCAAACCATCGACCAAAACCAGACCACCATGATCACCGGGAACGATATACTGAGTATAACGGGGAATCAAACCGTCACCATCTCCACAAATCACACCCTGACGATCGTCGGAAATGTGGTTTCTACCGTGATTGGCGCCCACAATCTATTGCAAGTCGGGGCACAAAACCAGATTCACGTGGACCCGCATTGCCGGCTAGACTCCTCGCCAGAGTGTCAAACAGAGCCCACCAACAAGATGCGCCTCTTCGGCGTCGAGTTCGAAGTCAAGAGCACCGAGAACACGATTACCGGCAACAAGATCGAGATTGTCGGCACCGGCCTTGAAATCAATGGTTTTACGGAAGAGATCACCGGCATGAACATGGAGATGAAGGTCATCGATTACTGCCTGGTTCCAGCCGTGGCGCTTGAGCAAAAGATCATCTCGCTCGAAGTGGAGCCGTTTTACGCGCATACGTTCGGCGCGGAGGTGGACGCAGGCGCCGGAGAGGCTAAGGTAGTTCCGACGGTTAACGCGGTCCCCCACGCGCCGACTATGGGCGGCTAGGTCGAGGGAACGATATGCCAGATACCAGCGGCGAAGGTCCGTGGGCAACTGTGAAGAAGACGCGGCAGCGGCTCACTCCCGGCGACCGTGCCCGGGATTTGCTTCCTTGGCAGCGTGCGAACGAACTGACCAGTTGCTTTCTCTATTGGCTTCCGGTGCGGACTTTCCCAATTCCGGCCAACCAGCGCGACTGGCTGCGCGAATTCGTCCGGCGTTGGGCGGCGATTCTTAAGGCCCAGCACAGCTTACGGATGGAACTGTTCCTGCAATACAAGATCGTCCATCCTGACTACACCAATACGTTGCTCAACAATATGATGGAACTCGTCCCCGTCGTCGGCCTAGGACGAAAGCCCGGCAGCGGTCTGCCAGCTTACCCCACCAAGCAGGAAGTCCAATCGATGTCGAAATCGATGTTCGACTCTCTGAAACGGGAAGAGCCATTGGATCCGCCCGATGTCAAGAAGTACATGCCGGATTACTCCTACTGGTTTGTCGACAAGTCAGCCGAGCGGCAGCTGGATCTCTTTTTTGGCCTCGGCGGCATGACCATGGCTTTCCTCAAGCCCGATCCGAAGACCGTTCCTCCTCCCCTCGCCGTCAGCGAGGCACAGCGAAAGAAGCTTCCCGTGTTCCAGAAAATGGACGTGGACAAGGCTCGCGCGCAGGCTGCTTCCCTAGCCGATAGCTTTCTAGCCAAAAGCAAGGATCTCTTTGGGGCCGGCCTGGAGGCCGAGCCTCAGGCAAAGGGTTTACTGTTTATTCTCCCAATCCTCGACACTGCGGACTTTTTTTCCCAGCCCGCCGAGACCGTCGAAAATGTCTTCCAGCTCTTCGACGTCTATGCCAAGGAGAGTCCGGCCGACCACGGTGTCGTGCTTGCTTTTAAGGCCGATCTGGAGGAAGAATTTATTCAGATCCTGAAGTCTATGGCAGAAGAGAAGCTGGTTTATCCCGAGGCATGAACACCGTGTCCGCCACCACTGCCTGGAACAGAAGATCGTTGATTCGGCTGATTCCGATTGCGACGCCCGAACCGTGGCAAAGCGCCGTTCTGCCGCTGTCGTCATTCCCCACACCCGTGGAGGAATTGGGGCCGGTGCGGGCGTTCGTGGGAGAACTAGTCCGGCGTCTGGCAGCTTCCGCTCCGACGGTGGAGACTTTTATTCAATTTGAGAGCCTTCACCTCGCCGACGGAGCTTCTCACGTTTCCAGGAATGGCCGGCAGTGGATGCCCATGATGGGCCTGGGCGTCTGGCCCGACCGGGAGCCGCCCAAAATCTGGACCGTCGAGGAGTTCCAGGAATTGGTACCGGGAGAAAAGCCCCGGCCGTTGATGAACATCGCGTTGCGCGTAACTGGCGCCCGCGAAGCCCGGCATCAAGCCCGCGATGTACTGGTAGGCCGCGGCACCATTATTCAGCTCTTCGCGAACCTCGATAGCGAGAAGCTGCTGGCGAACGCGCGCGAGCTGCTGCTGCCTCCGATTCAAGACCCGTCGTTCAAGGCGTTTCCCTTCTACATCCCGCTGTTGGAAGCGAAGTCCGTCAGCGGAGCCAGCAGCCATCAACTCGACGCTTGGTCGTGCGGGGCGCACACCTATATCCGTGAGAGCGTGGAAGATCACGGCGTTCTGATCGTGTCGAAATCGCTGGAAGAAGCGCTACGCGGGTTGGGTGCCAAGCTCTCCGAAACTGAACCGCGCGAATGGCTCGTCCTGGACGAATCCTATGTTTCCTCCTGAGGCTATCCAGGTTCTGGAGCGCTCGCCCTCGCGGCTCGTGATTCTGGATCCACCATCTTATTCGGCTGGCGCTTGGATTGTCTTCATTGCCGTCTGTGTGGGGCTGGTGGGCCTATTCCTGCTGTTTCGTGGCTTCTTACCCGCCATGGGCATGCTCTTGCTAGTGAGTTTCGGGCTCGGGGCGCTGGGGGCGTACTTGATGACGAGCAAGCGGGTGATTACGCTATCCCGCGCAGACGGAACGATGAAAATCGCCAGCAGCGCGTTTGGAAGGAACAAATTGGAAGCTACGTTTCCCCTGGATCAAATTCGAAAGGTGGTTGTCGAAAACGTCCACTTTACCCATTCGCTGGTGGCTGTGACGAAGTCAGGGGATTCGTTCCCTTTGGGTGATGGGAGCAACCGCCAAGGCTACTATGGTGCGGCGGACGCTATCAACGACTTTCTTGGTCCCGGCTGAGCCGTCGCCGGCGCCTGCGGCCTGTTTCCGGTTTGCGCGCATAGGTCCGTTCCAGTTGCAACTCCACCGGAACGAGCACAGGCTCGTACTCGAGCGGCAGCGCCACGACGGGCACCCAGCGCAACGCGTCCGGCTGCATCAGGTGTTCGGCGTTGTCGTTCTTCAGCTCCCAGGTGATC
>DATJNO010000096.1:0-69506 GCA_035508055.1 Bryobacteraceae bacterium
ACGCCATCGCGGACAGCCTTTTCAATCATCTTGGGAGTCAGATCCGTGCGCTGCTCCAGCACAGCGGGCTTCAACCCATGAGCAGCGGCGGCGCTCGTGCCAGGCTTTCCCAGCCCGGTTCCATGGCACGGCGTGCACCACTTCTGATAGACCTCGCGACCCTGGGCGGCCTGGGAGTCCGCCGCAAAAGCCCTGCCGGATGTCGGCAACAACAAAGCCATCAACAGGCACGTTCTCCTCATACGCGCCGCTTTCTCATGTGCTTCGGCCATATGCCGCTCTTGCCCGGCGCCAGAATGCCGTTGGGATCGAGCGCGTCCTTGATGGTTTCGTGCAGCCTCAGCAGCGCGTGATTATTGAACGAGTAAGTGTTCGCCACATCGTCCATGAACGCGAGGTGGGTGCGATATTCGCCCCAGCCGTGCTGGGCCCCTGCCTCGACCAGGCGCTTGAATGCCGCTCGCGTCTTCCGATTCTTTTCCACATCGTGCACGATCGGGAACGTGAACAGGAAAAAGAAGGACCGCGGATAATATGTTCCGGCGATAACTGAAGGCACATTGTCGACGCCCGTTTCGCGCATGACCTGGTCGAACACGTCCATCACTTCGAACACGGCTTGACCGGTCATCGGGGTGATCGGCGACAGGTCGATATGGCCCTGGCCGCTCGGCCCGAGAGCTGAAAAGATAGCCAGGCTGGGCACCCCGAGCGGAACAGGATTCGCCACTTTGGCCAGGTCTTCCGGACTCGGCGGCAGCGGGTTGGTCGCGCCATCGCGAAATTGCACCCCCGGAATGGCGGAAAACTTCCTCTTGGCAAACGCCCACTGCGCGGGCACTACTTCCGTGGGACCGTAAAACGGCAGTTCGATGCTCCAGTAGGGGAGGCGCTTACCCCGCAAATATTCTTCCAATTCCGGTATGCTGGCTCCGCCTGGTTTCGAGCGCAGCGCGATCAGCTCCGGGTCGCGCGCCCGCGCTCTTAGCGAAGTGGCGACGCTCGTCGTACCTTGCACGATGTTGGAGTTCATCAGGTACGACAGCGTATCGACCAGAGGAATCAGATCGTCATGGTGGGCCACGCTGACCACACCGGTGAAGCGCATTTCCGGCATGGGGAGAAGCCACACGCCCATTTTGGTAACGATTCCGTAATTGGACTGCGTGAAGATCCCATCCACGTACGGCCCGAAGCCATACTTGTACTGCTGCCAGGTGCGTGAATTGGGAAGCGCGCCCATACCCGTCCGCACCACGTCGCCGTTCGCCAGCACCACTTCCATGCCGCAGAGCGTGGAGAAGTGGTCGCGCAGGGGCGTGTGCCCCCCGCCGCGATCGAGCGTATTTCCCACCGGACTGCCCCAGCCCGGATCGGGGGCGTCGATAAACACGTTGAGCCCTTTCTCCTTCGTGTACCGGTACAGGTCGAAGTAACTCACGCCGGGTTCGACGAGCGCGTAGTGGTTCCGGTCATCCACCTCCAGAATGCGGTTCATGCGCTTCAGGTCGAGCAAGACTGAACCGGAAAGGCGCGGCGCAGAACCGCCGTACGCCAGATTCTTGCCGGTTGAGACCGTCCACAGTGGAATCTTGTATTGGTTCGCAATCCGAACGATTTGCTGGACCTGTTCGACGCTATCCGGCGCCACCGCTGCCGAAGGCACCGGGTCATCCGTCTCGTTCCAGAACGGCGAATAGGAGTCGCGATAGAGATCGACGTCCTCGTCGCTGGTAAAGACCCATTCCTTGCCTACGGCCGCTTGAAACTGGGCGATCGCTTCCTGAAAGTTCTTGCGGTTTATGCCTGGCGGAAGGCTAGGCATTCGCGGTCTCCTTTGCTGAGGCGGAGGCGCCCGGGGCAATGATCCAAAACACGAGATCGCCCGGGTCGCTCGGCCGTACGTGCATCCTCATGCCGCGTGGCAACGCGCCGTCGAGAACGTCCAGGGCCGCCTCAATACGGGGCTTCATCAGACAACGGCGCAAACGCATGCCTCGGTCGCGCGCAAGCAGATGGAGGCAGAAGAGTGACGCTTGCGTCGTCAACCCGGCCAACCAGACGGGTCCTTGTTTCCATCGCAGGTCAAGGTCGTCATAAAACAGGCTGGTGATGTCCCCGCGAATCGCCACCGTTGGTATAGCGCGCGCACTCGCCTCGGTGGCAAACACGCAGGCGTCTTCGAATCGCTCGTCGAACACCGCCTTGTAGTACGGAACAACCGGGCTTTGCGCGGAAATCGGGCGGATCATGGCGCCTGCGGAGCAAACACCCAAGCCGCATTTCAGAAATCTTCGGCGGCTAGGTTCGCGCATCTGGTTCACTTCGTAGGACAAGGCCGGTGTCATCAACGAGTCCTCGTCTATCATATCCCCTGCGATGTCGCTCCTTCGTGGTCCGGCTTGGAAAAGATGGCTGCAAGAATCGCGCGACGTTTCGCTTAACGGCTTCCACCGCCGAGACTAAGTCCTGAAGCGGGCTATCCGTCTACTCCAGCGAGAAGACAACCAGCGTTCCGCCCAGGTTCGTAAAGTCGGCGAGCGAGGAAGTGAGACCGACGGCGCCAAGCCCTTCACTCCCTTTGGTCAGGCCTTCGGCGAGTCCGATCGCCGCCCATCCTCCCACGCCCGTGAGCACCGCAATATACTGCTTGCCTTTGTGCATGTAAGTGATCGGATTGCCGATGATGCCGGAAGGCGCGTGGAATTGATAAAGGATCTTCCCCGTGGCCTGATCCGCGGCCTTGAACCAGCCATCCAGCGTGCCATAGAAGAGCACGCCCCCATCGGTGGTCAGCGGTCCGCTGTAGACCTGGAACATCTCGTTGACCGACCACTTGGTTTCACCGGTGACCTGATTAAAGGCGATCAGTCTGCCGCGAACATCGCCGTGGTCGGCGGGATACATGCTCAGGGTAGCCCCTACGTAGGGGAAGCCGCTCCGGTATTTTACGCTGAAGGCCTGGTAGTCCATGCAGATGTGATTGGTGCCGAGATAGAACAGCTTGCTCTTGGGATCGTAGGAAGCAGGCTGGTGATTCTTAGCGCCTTGAGCGGCCGGACAGATATCTTTGACGTTGACGTCTTCCTTGGTCATCTTGTCTTCGTTGAGAACAGGCCGGCCTGTCTGCAAGTCGATCTTCTCAGCCCAGTTGGTGGAGGGATCAAATTTGTTGGCTCTGAGAAGCTTGCCGTTGCGGCGGTCCAGTACGTAGGCAAAGCCATTGCGATCGAAATGCGTCATGGTCGGGATGGTCTGGCCGTCAATGACGCTGTCGGTCAGAATGCTTTCGTTGATGCCGTCATAGTCCCAGGCGTCATGGGGAGTCATCTGATAGACCCATGCCGCTACGCCGGTATCCGGATTGCGCGCAAACAAACTGGTGGACCATTTATTGTCGCCCGGCCGCTGCGTAGGATTCCACGTTCCTGGATTGCCGCTGCCGTAGTACACCAGGTTGAGTTGGGGATCGTAGGTATACCAGCCCCAGGTGGTGCCGCCGCCTAGTTTCCATTCATCCTGATTCCAGGTCTTGATGCTGGAATCCTTGCCCACCGGTTGTTGGGTGGCCGCATCGATGGTCTTATCCGGATCAAAAAGGATTTCCGAATCGGGGCCCACGCTGTTGGCGCGCCACACGAGCTTGCCGGTATTGAGATCGTAAGCGCTGAGATGCCCGCGGACACCGTATTCTCCACCCGAGATCCCGACGATCACCTTGTCATGCACCACCAGCGGAGCGATGGTCATGGTTTGCCCCAGCTGCGGATCCCCGTTCTGAGCGCTCCAGAGGACTTTACCGGTCTTGGCGTCGAGCGCATAGACATGCGTATCCAAAGTGGAGATCAGAATCTTGCCCTCGGCATAGGCTACGCCCTTGTTTACCAGATCGCAGCAGGCCACCGACGGCGTGAACTTATCCTGTTCCGGCGCGAATTTCCAAACGATCTGCCCAATCTTGTCCAGGTCGATGGCGTACACGAAGTTGGGGTAGGAGCTCTCGAAGTACATCATGTTGCCCACCACCAGCGGCTGGCCTTCTTGCCCCCGCAGCGTGCCGGTGGACATGGTCCAGGCGACCTTCAGCTTTCCGGCGTTCTTGCTGTTGATTTGGGTTAGTTTGCTGTGCCGGATTCCGCTATAACTGCCCAAGGGAATTACCCACTGATTGGGGTCTTGGGAATCCTTTTGGAGCGGTTCGTTGGCGACGGAGACCACGGGAGCAAGCACAAAGCAAGCCCCGATTGTGATTGCATGGCGACAAAGCTGCATCATCGGGTTCATTCCAAAAGCTCCTTTTGTTCAGTCCTGCGCGGACGGTGGCCTGCCCCCGGACACGAGATCGAGGCTGCGTCCTTTTACATATCTGAAAATGTGAATCACATCATCTTCGCTCAGGAAGCCGGCCCAGGCCGGCATTCCCTGTTCTTTGTTCCCTTCCATCGCCACGGATAGAAAGCCGCGCTGATTCATCCCGGCTGCGAGTGAGTGGCGCAGATCGGGCGCGAGCTGGCTGCCGCTGGCATCTGTGCCGTGGCAGCGGTAACAGTACGAGTTATAGAGCTGATAGCCATGGAAGACTTCCTTAGTCACTTTGGGAGCCTGCCCCTCCAGAAAGAGCGGAAAGTCCAGACGGACCGTGGTGCCGTCCTTGAGCGGGTAAGCGTACGTTTTCGTTTCACTCTGGCGGGGCGCACCCGCCGATTCGGTTTGCGACAGGATCCACTTCACGATCTCTGTCCGCTGCGGGTCCGTCAAATCCGGATGCGGTGTCATGCCGTTGCCGCCATCCCGTATTTTCGCGGCGAGCTTTGCGACGGCATCGGTTTGCCCGGCGTATCGCTTGGCCACCGCGTTATAGGCCGGCCCGACCACCTCGTGGTCCACAGCGTGACAGGAAGAACAATCGCTCGCCTGGATCAGCTTCTCGGCATCCTGCCCGAGGGCTGACAGGGCGATTGCGGCCAGAATGACGGCTTTCATCGAGTCAACGGTCCCCCCGTGGCGCGTACGACATCACGCCGCTTTCGGTCAAGATGGCGGTAAGCTCCGCCTCATGATTCGCGATGACATCGTCGAGCCTCTTCTTCAATGCATCATTGCCCGCGCGAACACCCATCGACATGGGGAAGGTGTACTGCTCCGGCGGCCCCAGGGCACGCTCATTCGGAACCGGAACGACCTCCAGATTTGGAGCGGCGCGCAGAAAGGCTCCGATGGCCGGCTGCCAGGTGATTAAGACGTCGATCTTTCCGCTATTCAGCGCCTCCAGCATGAGCGCCGGCGACTCGCCATTATCCGTTGCCACGTCAAAGGCCATCGCTGCCGGAATCATTCCGCGCATTTTGAGAGCATCCTCGGCCGGTGTCTCGCGTTCAAAACCAACCTTCACTCGCTTCAGCACCGGTGAATCCATGCTCGTAATGTCGTATTTCCTGCTTTTATCGAAAACAAATACATACGACGAGATGTAGTACGGCCGCGTGGTCAGCTCTTCCCGGCTGGCATAGGGAATGCTCATCACCACATCGCACTTCTTGGCGTCCAGGGTGGACGACAGGAATTGGGGAAATCCGCCGTGGCCGCGGTGACTCGCCCAGGTGTATTCCACGGTTTCACCCAAGACCTTGGCAACAGCCTCGGCAATTTTGTTTTCAAACCCCGCGCCCGCTCGGTTTGAATAGGGAAGATAATCCGGATCGGCGCAAACCCCCAACGCTTGGGCGCGAACCTGGAACAGAACGGGCCACAGGCCTGCGAGAACCAACGGACTCACGATGGCGCTTAATCTCATTCGTCTTCACGCCGGAGTTCGGTTCTGAGTTCGATGCTGCACCCCACCCCGTATTCGGCCGGAGTCAGCTACACATCATATACTGCTTTTCCGCGGTGCGCAGCGGTAGGTAGTGTCCTAAAGGTGTCGGAGGCAATCCTGAGGCCCGTTCTCGAGTTACTCTGAGGTCCGTGATATCATCGCGCCCATGAGCGATGGCAGGACGAAGGTCATCTACAAAATCACCTACCCCAACGGCAAAATCTACGTGGGGCAGGATCTCACCGGCAGCATCGGCTACTTTGGAAGTCCGAATAGCAAGCGCGTAGAGGCGGACTTCACACCGGAACAGGCGCGCGATTTCACACTTCGCAAGCAAATTTTATGGGAGTCAAAAGACGCGACGGATGAAGAGGTCGACGCCAAAGAGATCGAATTCATCCTGGCCCTGCGCTCTAACGATCCGGCGATTGGATACAACGTGTCAGTTGCTCCGCAATCACGGTTCAAGCGAAAATCTGCATCAACGCGGCT
Source organism: Bryobacteraceae bacterium (assembly GCA_035508055.1). Lineage (GTDB taxonomy): Bacteria > Acidobacteriota > Terriglobia > Bryobacterales > Bryobacteraceae > Palsa-89. The sequence continues at coordinate 6,308 of DATJNO010000096.1, forward strand.
TTAGGACACTACCCAGCGGTAGGCAAGGGCGGCGCTATCCGACGGCCGGCGCGGCTAGCGCTTGCACCTGCCGGATTGCATCCATGCGGTGCTCTCACCGTAGATGCTTGTTAAAAAAAGCCACGATGCGGCCCTGCGCATCTTTCGCCGAGGCTTCGTGGTATCCCATGCCGCCGATCTTGTGCATCAACAGGAACAGCAACGGAATGTCTCGCCTGTCGTGGTCGTTGAGGAACGCGTGGCCCGCGGCGGGATATTCCTTCACTTCGTGCTCTACGCCCGCTTGGGTCAGCGCGCGGTCAAGGCGTTCCGCCGCGCCCCGCAGCGGCCGGTCCTTGGCTCCGAAACTTCCGATCACAGGACATGCTCCAACCAGGAACGTGTCGGCGTCGTCTGGCACTCTTCCGTAATTCACGCTCGACGCCGAAAATCCATGGCCCGGCGCCAAGAGCAGTGCAAACCCACCGCCCAGACAGAATCCGATCACGCCGACCTTTCGGTTGCAGTTCTCCTGTCCCGCAAGCCACACGCGCACCGCCTCGATCTCATCGAACGATCTTCCGCGCCGAGCCCGCAACTCGCGAAAAATCGTGCGCAGGCATGTCATCTTGCGGCCCCAAGAGAACAAGTTTGGAGCCGCGGCCAGGAATCCCTCGCTCGCCAGCCACTCCACCTGATTCGCCAGATCGCGACTCACTCCCAAAACATCGTGGATCACGACCACGCCGGGCCGGAGGCCAGGTGCCTCAGGTCTCGCCACCAAGACCGGCAGGTTGCCTGAAGGGCTTGGGATCCGAATCTCAGTCATCGAGTCTCATTGTCGCCGATTCGCCTGACGTGCGCGGGCAACCCAGGGTGGTTGGCAGTTAACAGTTTCCACAGACCAGCTTGAGACGGGCGGTGAAGTGGAAGGTGCTGCCGGCTCCGGGGAGGCTCTCCACCCAGATCTTGCCCTGCATCATCTCCACCAGCCGGGAAGAAATCGTCAGGCCCAGACCCGTTCCACCGAATCTCCGGCTCATGGAGCCGTCGGCCTGCGCGAAACTTTCGAAAATCAGCCGCTGTTTGTCTTGTGGAATGCCGATTCCGGAGTCCTTTACGTCCACCTGTAAGCGGATGGCCTCCGCGGATTCCGGTTCGGCATGGACGTCTACCTCTACTCCACCCTTTTGGGTGAACTTGATGGCATTGCCGACGAGATTGACAATGATCTGGCGCAACCGGACGAAATCGCCTCGCAGCAGGGCGGGAACAGCGGAATCCACTTCGCAGGTCAAGCTCAGAGCTTTTTGTTCGGCGGCCGGTGACATCAGCTTAACAATATCGCTGAGGACTTGCCGGAGGTTGAAATCGGTCGGGTCCAAGTCCAGCTTACCCGCTTCGATCTTGGAGAAATCCAGGATGTCATTGATGATTCGAAGTAACGAATCGCTCGACTCTTTAGCGATCTCGAGGAAATTCCTTTGTTCGGCAGTGAGCTCCGTCTCGAGCGCTAATTCCGTCATCGCTATGATCCCGTTCATGGGAGTGCGAATTTCGTGACTCATGTTGGCCAGGAACTCGCTCTTCAATCGATTGGCGGTTTCGGCTGCCTCCTTGGCCTGCCGCAGCGATTCTTCCGTACGCTTGCGCTCGCTGTTATCCTGCATCACCGCCCCCAGCGCGAATTCATCGCCCTCGGTCCGCACCATGAAGGCGTTCAGAAGGACGTCGATGGCCTCCCCCGTTTTGAAATTGCGGACTTGAGCTTCTCCCCGCCAGTGGCCGTCGCGTTTAGCGGCGGGAATCACTTCGGTCGTGATCTTCTTCCAGGATTCTTCCGGATGAAAATCGGAGATCCGCATGCCAATCGCATCCTTCGGATCGCTGATCCCGACCAGCCTGCAAGCGCCCTCATTGACGTATGTCACCCGGCCTTCCGGAGAAGCCAATGCGATGAAGTCTCTGGTGGATTCCACGAGCGAGGCGAGCATCTGCCGCTCCCGCTCAATTTTCTTACGCTCCGTGATGTCTCGCATGATGGTCGCTTGTCCCAGGATCTCGCCGTTTTCGCGATGCCGAACAAGGAACGAATGCGTCAGAACGTCCAGCATGTTTCCGTTCGCCGAAACAAGCTGCAGCTCACCCCGCCAATTGAGGCCTTGATTGACCGCCGGCCACGCTTCGTTTTGCACCGTGTCATAGGCCTTCTGCGTGAGGAACTCGCGGATAGGCCTGCCGACTGCTTGTGCCGGATTGGACAGGCCGACCATCCTGGCCCCGCCCTGGTTCAGAAAGGCAACCGTCAGGTCGGCTGATCCGATGCCGATCAGGTCTTCGCTGCTGTCGATGAGCGCAGACAGTTTCCGCCACTCGCGCTCGAACCGCTTGGATCCGCCGTCATCGACCACGGTTACGATCGCTCCGGCGACCTTCCCGGCCTCAATCAGGGGATGATACGAGCATTCGACGGAAAGGCCGGTCCCGTCTGCTCGCCGTAATGTCTCCTCGACCCGCATTGGTACTCCGGATTGAAGCTGCCGGTCCGCATAGGCAACAACGAGCTGGCGGACCTTCTTTCCGACCAACTCCGAGACGCTTTGGTAGCCCAGCAGTTCTGCAAACGCGCGGTTGGCGGCAATCAAAGTTTCGCCGGGGTCGATGGCGTATACCGGGACCGCTATGGCATCGAGCGCGCGACTGGAGAAGAGCCCTCCCGTGCCGCTCCTGGGTTTTCCGTTCTCCGGCGCCAGGTCCGCAAGGCAGAACAGCCTGTGAGGCTCAATGGCTACAGGCGCGGGCACGTATTCGGTCAATTGCGACATCATGCCACACTAACGTTGCACGCTACTCGCCACAGGGAAACACTTGTTTCTCGAGCTGTTGCGGCGTCAAATTTGAACCGTCTGGCCCATCATCCCAGCTCTCGTGCTACGATCTTCACCTTATCGTCTTAAGTAGAACCACTGACTAGCCTGGCTGCTCCATTGGGGCAAATGGCGCAATGAGCCCTCGATGAAATGACTGGGAACCTCTGTGGTTTCCAAGCGCCGCCGTTCATAAACGGACCCACGTGACGCGGGGCGGAAGGATTTCAGCTCACCATGTCTCAGCGCTCGTTTGCGAGTTCTTGTTTTCCATGGCCACCTGAATTACTTTGATGAGATCGTCGAGCTTGACGGGTTTGGAGATAAACGAGTTCATGCCTGCCTTTAAGCAGCGTTCGCGAGAGCCCTTGAGCACATCTGCCGTCATGGCGACGATTGTCGCCCGTGGAACTGGTCCTTCCCAGCGACGAATCTCTGCAGCCGCGTCGTAGCCGTCCATCTCCGGCATTTGACAGTCCATGAAGATCACATCGTAGGGCCCCAGGCGTGCCATGTCGAGCGCCTCCCGGCCGTTTCCCGCGACATCGGTCCGTAGTCCCAACCTCTCCAGCATCCGCACTGCAACCCGTTGATTGACAACGTTGTCCTCCGCCACGAGCACTCGAAGCGCCGAATCCGCAAATCTTCCAGCGGCGCGGGACGGAACGCCTTTCGTCTCGCTCGCATCGGCGGCGGCACTGGCGTTCTTTCTTGACCAGCCGGAAGTAAGTGCGTTCAGCAGCTGCGAAGCACGGACCGGTTTGGCCAGGCACGCCGCGACTGTGTTCGAATGCAACTCTTTTGCTTCATTGAGGTGTCCGACAGAGGTCAGTATCACGACGATCGGTTTGTCCAGTGTTGAATCACTGCTGATCGCCATCGCCAGAGCGGCTCCGTTCATTCCCGGCATCTGATAGTCGGCGATCACGAACTGATAGGGGTCTCCCTCGGTTTGCCCTTTTCGGATCGCGTTGAGTGCGTCTTCGCCGGAAGCGAAGCTGCCGTTGCGCATTCCCCAGCCGGAGATCTGTTCGTGAATGACGCGGCGGTTGACCTCATTGTCATCCACAATCAGAACTCTTAAGTTCCTCAGATCAGCGGCCGGGATCGGGTCCGCCGAGGGGCCCTCATAAAGGCAAAAAGGGACCATCAACGAAAAGGTCGATCCACTGCCCAGGGAGCTCTCTACTTCAATTGAGCCACCCATCAACTGGGCCAGCTGCTTGGAGATCGCCAGGCCGAGCCCCGTGCCTCCGTATCTTCGCGTCGTGGAGGTGTCCGCCTGCGAGAATTTCATAAACAGAGATGCGATCTTGTCCTGGGGGATTCCAATGCCCGTGTCGGTTACCGCCAGCTGCATTTTGACGGTTCCCCCGTCAGCCACCACGGGCTTCACGGTGATCAGGATTTGTCCCGCGTGAGTGAATTTGACGGCGTTGCCAACCAGGTTCGTGACGATCTGGCGGATTCGGCCGCTATCCCCTTTGAAGTGCCGGGGGACTAACGGCGGATACTGAACCAGCAGGTCGAGCCCCTTCTCCTCCGCTCTCGGCGCAAGCATTGCCGCAACTTCTTCGATTAACAGGCATAGATCAAAAGGATGCGACTCAATCAATAGCTTGCCCGCTTCGATTTTGGAAAAGTCCAGAATGTCATTGATCACCGTGAGTAGCGCGTCGCTCGAATGTCGAATGGTCTCGGCGTATTCCCGCTGTTCGTTGGTTAGCTCGGTATCGAGTAAGATGTCGGTCATTCCGATGACGCCGTTCATCGGCGTGCGGATCTCATGGCTCATATTGGCCAGGAATTCACTCTTGGCTGAAGCAGCGCTTTCAGCTTCACGCCGCGATGCTCGCAGCAGCCGGGCTTGCCAGACCAGCAAGATCAGCAGGCTGGCCATGAGCGCCATGGCGGCAATCAAGTATCGATTTCTGCGTTGCGCCTCCGCGAGATAATAGGTGGAAAGGACTTCGGTGTCAGGATACAAATGCCAGCGTAAACAGATCGCGCTAAAAGTTCCATCCTTGATCAAATCGATGATCTCCTGACGGATTTCATCCGCAGCCTGCCGGGCATCCGGACGGACGAACGAAGCGCCGACACCAAAGCCCATATCACCGTGCTCCAGTTGCACGAAGCGCAAGCGCGAAGTGCGACAGGCTTCCAAGTGCCGCAAATCTGCAAGTTCGTTACTTCCCGCCGAAAGGATGCCTGCCTCGGCGGCGCCGAGACAGACCGCCCTGAGCACGCTCTCGGCGGATGATCCTGTAGTGACCAGTCGGGCGCGAGGCAGCGCCGAACGCGCCAGGCCCTGATAGAGCGTGATGTTCGAGCGTGCGACCGAACGGCCTGCGGTGTCCTCGGGGCGGTAGATCTTGCTGGTTTCCAGAGTGACCAGCCAGTTACTCTCGATGTCCCAAGGTTCGGAAATATAAAGGATCTTGCGCCTTTGCGGGAGGTCCCCCAGCGAGGTCCACAGGTCCACCTTTCCACTCTGGAGTCCCGCTTCCGGGCCCTCTGGCACGGGAACCCACTCGAGGGGGATTCTCAGCCGCCGGCATGCTTCGGAGAAGATGTCGATGTAGGGACCTTCGGGAGATCCATCCGGAGCCACCGTGTTGTAAGGAGGCGTGTCAACGTAGCCGACACGGAACGGCTTCGGGTCCTTAGCCGGGCCCCCTAAACGCTTGGAAACCAGTCGCCACCCTCCCCAGGCGGCGAGCGCGAGGAAGAGCCCAACCAGGAACCGGGACTTCCGGCCGCCAGCCTGAAACTTGGCCGTCCACCGCATGTTTAGAGATCGGCATTTGCTTCCGTGGGCTTCAGACGAGGGGTCTTTGCTGCAGTGACTTGGACCGCCGGACGCCGCCGGGGCGGGGTGGTCCCTGGGATCTTGGACAATCCGCCCGTAGCCCAAGGCCGGCCGCGCGATCAGTCGGCAACGAGACAGTACGTTGAGGAATTGGGCACATTCGGGCATAGAAACGATTCGAAGCGGCAAACCATTGAATCAAAGCAGTTTTGGTGGCGGAGAGAGAGGGATTCGGTCCTTGACACGTCTTTGAAAACAGGCAAGTTATTGACTTCCCATAGACCGCACAACGCATTAAACGCATGGAACACCGGTTTCACTACACACCTATTACACACGAGGCCAGAACACGATGAATCGGAGTCAAGGACGGTGCAGAGCGGGCGTGATGTTGGTGCCTCGCGGTACGATTTCAGCGTGGCCTACAGTGTCTTTATCAGTTATATCCTGGGGAAGACCCGTACCGGGAAGGAGTTGGTGGCGCGCGCGATTCACCGTTTGAGTCCCCGCAAGAACTTTCCTTTCGTCACTCTGAACTGTGCCGCCATTCCGACCGGCCTTCTGGAAAGCGAACTGTTCGGCTACGAAAAAGGAGCCTTTACCGGCGCCTTGTCGCAAAAGATCGGCCGTTTTGAGATGGCGCACCGGGGGACGTTGTTTCTGGATGAGGTGGGGGACATCCCGTTGGATCTGCAGCCGAAATTGCTGCGGGCGTTGCAGGAGAAAGCGTTTGAGAGGCTGGGCGGCACCCGGACGATCCCCATTGACGTCCGGCTGGTGGCGGCGACCAACCGCAATTTGACACAGATGATGGGAGACAAACTCTTCCGCAGCGATCTCTATTACCGGCTGAAGGTCTTCCCCATCACCACACCTCCGTTACGCGATCATCCCGAGGACATACCGGTACTCGTCCGGCATTTCACCCAGAAGTACGCTCGCGAAGCGAACAAGCAGATTGAAAAGATTCCGTCGGAAACGATGCGAGCCCTGGTGAGTTGGTCATGGCCGGGGAACGTGCGCGAGCTCGAAAACTTCATTGAAAGGTCGGTCATCCTTTCGCGGGGCCCGGCACTCCGTGCACCCTTGGCCGAAATACGTGCAGATGGATCAGAAGCCGCCAGCAGCAGCACGCTCGAGCAGGTGGAGCGTGAGCATATCGTCCGTGTGTTGCGCGCGGCAGGTGGCGTGGTCAGCACCGCCGCTACCCGGCTGGGTGTGCCCCGCACGACCTTGAACGCCATGATGCGGAAGTTGGGGATCTCCCGCAAGGATCTTTAAAGATGCGGATCGGCGCACATTGCAACCTAGTCCTCATGCCCCGCGGCGGCACGACGATCCGCCTCTCTCGACTCTACGTCGCCGCCGCAACCGTACGATACAACCAGGTTCTTCCGTCCGGATCTCGCCGCGAGACCACCTCTCCCTCTTTGACCAGCTCATCGAGAAACATGGACGCGACGGCACCGTAGGTTCCACTGCCGTACTCTGACCAGAGTCCCAAGGCCTCCTCAATCTGGTTCCGTCCTAGCCAACGGTCCTGGTTTTCTGCGAGAACCTCGCCGATTGCAGTTTTGATGAGAATCATGCCGGTTTGAGCCTTCTCTTTAGGGCTCAGCTCTGATAGTTGCGACATACGGTGATCCTATCATGCGATGCCGCCGTGGCTTTCGCAGTGGCCGGGGCTTCCCAGCGCTTCGTGTTACACTAAACGTGCTTAACAATTTTGGCATCGTCGCATTAGTCCGGCCCAACCGCCCTCGTCCGATCCTGCCCCGATTCACGAATTCTAAGAAAAAGGAAAAGCATGAAAAACATTTTTGTAGGAAACCTCAACTTTGGGGCGACCGAAGCCGCGGTTCGATCTCTGTTCGAGACGTACGGAACCGTCGACCGGGTGAACCTGGTCACCGACCGGGACACCGGACAGGCGCGAGGGTTCGGATTTGTCGAGATGAGCGTCAGCGCGGATGCCGATCGCGCCATCGCTGAACTGAATGGCAGGGACCTCGACGGCAGGACCCTGAACGTCAATGAAGCTCGTCCGAAACCGGAGCGTTCATTTGGCGGCGGCGGTGGCGGCGGCCAGCGCCGGAACAATCGCTATTAGCCGATTCCAACGAGCCGAGGGGCGGCCCCAAGCGTCGCCTCTTGAAACCATCCGTGGCTGTTTTCCCGCTCGCGATTCACGGTGGAGGGTCAAATGCAACTACTCAGTCGTGTCAAACCGCGACAAGTCTCAAGCTGCAATTGCGGATCCGATCAGTTGCCAACGGTTGCCCCATTTACGCCCTGTTTACTTCCGCTCATCAGCCTCCGCAATCCCACGCACCGGCGTCCTTCGAAAAGGAGCCATTGCGAGTAGGCCTGGCTGGCTTAGCGTTGTCGAAGGCGCTTGGCGGCTCGCGGCGGACCCTGGGTGGACCAGCAAGTTCTTCATCGCCAGCGGATTGCTGTCGCACTGCCAAGTGTGGTTCACAGCTGCGATCCTTATGCGCACATCCTCCCGGGGCCTGAGTACGTGGCTGGAGAAACAACAGTGAAGGATTCCTCTATGAATGAACCGATCGTGGTGCAGCAACAAACTGGCGAAGCACAGGTAAAGGCCGAGCGACGGCATTTAGTTTGGCGTATCCTTTCCTCATTCGGAATGATTGCCGGTGTGGTTGCAGCGGCAACGATGATCGCCCATTGGATGCGGGCAATGCGCTAAGGCTGGACGCACCTCGAACATCGTCCTGCGATGGCTGATCCCAAAGGGCGGGTTTTGACTGACCGCCATTGGTCAATTGACCGCAACTGGTCACTGTGCGAAGGCCTTGTCGCCTCCAAACCGATTCCCAATCGAGTCGGCTCAACAGATGACGAAGCTGGCTCGACGCGTGCACTGCGGAAGAGTGTCGCCCCATGGATCAACTAGGCCGAAGCAAGTTGACCCGGAAAGAAAATTGAAAATGTGGAGCAGGTTCGTTCTGGTTGGAGGTGCGATGATCGCGATGTTCCAAGCCTTTCATTCCCGGCAGTTCGCCTTTCGAACGGTGTTCGCACAATGGCGGAGTTAGCCGGCATCGGTGCATCCGCGGACTGGATAAGCGCCACCCCAAGTCAGGTGGAATGGGCAGAGCGTATCCAGCGCCAGGTTAACGCGGAGTTCGATCGTGTGGCGGCGTCATTCCGGGCGATTGCCGGCAAACAGAGTGACGGCAAGCGCGCCGATACGCAAGCCTGGCAGGAAATCGGCGACCAGGTGCGGCAGATGATATTTCATGATCCCTGCTACCAGGCGATCCAGAGCAACAGCTCGGCACGACGACGATGAAACGTCGCATTTCACTTTTGGAGGCAAACAGCAAGTATGAATATTCGACCTTTATACGACCGCATCGTGGTAAAGCGGATTGAAGAACAGGAAACCACGCGCCACGGCATCATCATCCCCGATTCCGCGAAGGAGAAACCGCAAGAGGGTGAAGTCATGGCCGTAGGGCATGGCAAGAGGCTCGAGGATGGCAAACTGATGGCCCTCGATGTCAAAGCCGGCGACCGCATCCTGTTTGGAAAGTACTCGGGCAGCGAGACCAAGCTGGAGGGCACCGAGTACATTATCATGCGCGAGGACGACGTTCTCGGCATTCTGGATTCGGCTGCCAAAGGCAAAGGCACTTAATTCGCACTCGACGCACAGAAGGAAACCAGTCATGGCAAAACAGATTCTCTATAGCGATCAATCCCGTCAAGCGATTCTACGTGGCGTCAACCAACTCGCCGACACGGTGAAGGTGACTCTCGGCCCACGGGGCCGCTGTGTCGTTCTAGAAAAGAAATACGGCCGACCGACCGTCACCAAAGACGGTGTGACAGTGGCCAAAGAGATCGAGTTGAAAGATCCGCTCGAAAACATGGGCGCCCAGATGGTGCGCGAAGTGGCGTCGAAGACCTCGGACGTCGCCGGAGATATGATCGCCCAGGTGGGCAGCATTTCCGCCAATAGTGATTCCACCATCGGCGACGTGATCGCCGAGGCCATGAAGAAGGTAGGTAAGGACGGCGTGATCACTGTCGAGGAATCTAAGACGATGACCACTGAGCTTGCTACCGTGGATGGCATGCAGTTTGACCGCGGCTACCTCTCGCCCTACTTTGTGACGGATCCCGAACGCATGGAGTGCGTTCTTCAAGATCCTTACATTCTGATCCACGAAAGGAAGATCGGCGGCATGAAGGACGCGCTGCCTCTTCTCGAACAAATCGCCCGCACGGGTAGGCCGTTGTTGATCATCTCCGAAGATGTGGAAGGGGAGGCCCTGGCCACATTGGTAGTCAACAAGCTGCGGGGCACGCTCAGCGTTTGCGCCGTGAAGGCCCCCGGCTTCGGCGACCGGCGCAAGGCGATGCTGGAAGACATCTCGATCCTGACAGGTGGCAAGGCCATCATGGAAGAGACCGGCATCAAGCTGGAAGGCGTTCAGCTCGAGGATCTGGGCGGCGCCAAGCGCGTTACGGTGGACAAGGACAACACCACCATCATCGATGGGGCCGGTTCACAGAAGAGCATCGAAGGCCGAATCAAGCAACTCCGGACTCAGGTGGAGGATACCACCGCGGATTACGATCGTGAGAAACTGCAGGAACGTCTGGCGAAGCTCGCCGGTGGCGTGGCCATTATCAAAGTAGGAGCGGCTACCGAGACCGAGATGAAAGAGAAAAAGGCCCGTGTTGAGGACGCTCTGCATGCCACTCGCGCGGCCGTGGAGGAAGGCATCGTGCCGGGGGGAGGCGTTGCGCTACTGCAAGCATCGATCGCGCTCAAGAAGCTAACGCTCCCGGGCGACGAACAGTTGGGTGTTAACATCGTGCTCCGCGCCTGCGAGGAACCGGTCCGGCAGATCGTGGTCAACTGCGGCACCGAGGGAGCCGTCGTCGCCGATAAGATCAAGAACCAGCCGGATCCTAATTTCGGCTTCAATGCTTCCACCGAGCAGTACGAGGACCTGGTGAAGGCCGGCGTAATCGATCCCACCATGGTAACTCGCACGGCTCTGCAGAACGCAGCTTCCATCGCCTCTCTTATGCTCACTACGGAGGCTATGATCTGCGGCGTCGTGGAGGAGGTTTAGCGGCATGATCCGAGGCACAGCCGGTCTATTCTCTGCACGCTGTCCGCATTGTAGATCTGTCGACTTTAGAACAGTAGGCGTTCGAAACGCCATCGAGAGCGCTCTCTACTGGCTCCTCCAACCCTATCGGTGCTCCCTTTGTGGTCATCACTTTTTCCTATTTCGATGGCAAGCTCCCGTTGAGGAACCCGTTTAAGCGCGAACCGGGATAGCTTTGGTGGGCGCCCGTGCCCCTCTGCATGACATGGTCCGAGTATCACGAATTTACCAAGCACAGCATTGAATCGCTGAGGCGCGCGCCGCATGTTCTCGACTGGGCGAACATGCCCGATCCGTTTCGCCAGTACGAGGGCGCGCCCGTACTCGACCTGCCAGCAGATCCACCCATCCTTGAAACGCCGGCACTAGAAGTCCTTCACGATATCCCGGGTAGTGCGTCTGCCCATGACGGTCCGGCGTTTCTTTCGGAACTGTTGTTCTATTCTGCCGCGATCAGCGCGTCCAAACGTGTTCCCTCCACTGGATACCGGTACGCGTTGCGCGTGAATCCGTCCTCCGGGAATCTGCACCCCACCGAGTTGCACTTCCTCACACGCGGGCTGAAGGAATGGCCCGACGGCTTATATCATTACCGTCCTTCCGCACACATGGCCGAGCAGCGCGCCCTGGGCGACGTCGGCTGGAAGTGGGCTGGCAGCTCTGCGCCGGTCGTGTTCGTCCTGACGAGCATTGCGTGGCGCGAGGCGTGGAAGTACCGTGACCGCGCATATCGCTACTGCTTGCATGACATCGGACACGCCTGGCAAGCTCTCGTGCTGGCCGCAAGCGCCGCCGGGTGCGATAGCACTGCGTTCGGTCACTTTCAGGACGACTCCGTCGCGTCGCTCTGTCGCCTGCATGAAGATGAGTGGCCGATGCTCATTGTGGAGCTGCGTGGCGGCTCGATCCCAACGAGCGAACCAGCCGCCCGCGAGACTGTTTGGCACGGCGGCGAGGCGAATCAGCTCTCCCGGGAAAGAACCGCTTATCCGGGGATTGACGGGATTCACAGCTCCACGAAACTCGGGAACGGCATGTCGCGCGGCATACTCACCGCCGATCCGGCTCCCGTGGGCTCCGGCGAGATCAAGCTGCCTCCCCCAGCCGTATCGCGCCTCCCTTTTGGCGAGGTCGTCCGGAAGCGGCGTTCGGCACTCGACTTCGTGGGTGGAATGCGAGCGATGTCGCTGGCGCAGCTCTCGGCCATCCTTGCTGTAACGGCCGTGCCGCTCTTTGCAGATTTTTCCGGGCCACGTTTCATCCAGCTCTATTTGTACGTTCATCGCGTCGACGGCCTCGAACCTGGCGTGTACAGATTCTGGCCTGAGCGTGCGGAGTTGGAGCGGATCCAGAGTGGCGACCAGCGTGTCGCGGCTGCTGGACTAAGCCTGGGGCAGGACCTCGCCGGTAACGCGTGCGTGGCATTCTCGATGATCGGCGATCTGGAGCGTGCCGCCCGCGCCCATGGTGACCGCGGTTATCGCTATGTGCACTTCGAAGCAGGCGCCATTGGCCAGCGCCTGTATCTCGCCGCAGAAGCGCTCGGCCTAGGGGCGACCGGAATCGGCGCGTTCTACGATGAGGAGGTGCACCGCTATCTCAATCTGCAGCCGGAGCAAGGGCAGGTGGTATACCACTTCGCGATCGGCTATCCGGTTCCGGATCCGCGCCTCGAGGCATGATCTCGCGATGGTTGGCTAACGGCCCTCACCCAACAACCTGCTGCGGGAATCGCAGCACCTCCCAGCTCTTCCATAAAGCCATGGGCCAACTGTATGAGCGATAGGACAGCCCGTGCTCAGCGCAGAAGGCTTGCACCGCCACGCTGACCTGCGGATAGTAGACGTGGCTGACATTCGGAAATAAGTGATGCTCAACTTGATACTCGAGACCGGAGCACAGGAATCTGCCTAGCCAGCCCGTTCGGAAACTCACTGTTCCCGCTGTCTGAACAGCGAAAAAATCCGCACCGTTCCGGGCTTCGGCTGTCGTACGCTGTGCCTCGGCCGGAAAATGTCCGGGCGCTAAGATCGCGTACATTGCGTACCCCAGCAACATGGTTCGCAGAATATAGAATCCGGCAACTGCCTGTATCGGCCAGAGTAAGAGCGGCACACCGATCCACATCCCATAATGCAGGATCATGGCGCTGAGATCGATCCAGTGCGCGGACTTTCGTCCTTTGGAATGGCGGAGCATTCCTATCAGGTGCGTCCAACCGGCCATCTGTATGCTGAAACAATTCAGGGCGAGCGCCAACGGAAACAGCCAGAATTGCAGGCGGTCGTAATAGACGCGACGCAGGCCGAAGCTGGCGTTAACCTCGTCTGCCGTGATCGCAAACCACGGCAACAGGTCGGCGTCGCCGTCCACTCCGACCACGTTCGGTGCAGGATGATGCAGAACCACGTGCTTGTGCCACCAGTACGTAGCCGACAGGCCCAGGAACATGGGATAGCCAAAATAGCTTAACGCCTCATTTACCCAGCGCTTGTCGCTGGTCGCGTAGTGCGTGGAGGTGTGCGTATTGGTCCCCACGCCCATGCACCCGAAAGTCGAGAGCAGAAGCCCCAGCACCTCCAGGGCCCGATTGTGGCAGGTCAAGAAGATGGCGATGCCTGCCAGCGCGACTGCCACGTGGATCGATAGCTCGAACACGATCCGGTTCGTCGCTTTCTTGTCCCAGCCGCGGCGGGCGAACTCTCTGCGTAATTCCGTGACTGCTTCGACGGTCGTCACTATGTATAGCTGCAATTCCAGCCTAGCGGGAAGTGAGGCGAAGCGTTGTAAGACTTGTGTAATTTCATGAACGAATTGCGGTAGCGCGCGCCGCGCGGCAATTCCAGCATAATTGTCCATTCCGAGCGCGACTAAGCAACCTGGACGCAGTTGTTATGGAAATCGTCCCGGCACGTCAAGACTATGTCAACGCCGGTTCTCCTTCCGATCCAGCAGCTTGCACCGGATTCGAAGTTGCACCGGTTTGTAGCGTTATGCCTGCGTTCGATGCAGCAAGATGGCAAACTTTTGGCAAGGTCCTGTCGAGAATGGCCGCCTGCTCCGCCTTCATGACTTCCGTTTCTCGCGATCTTGCATGATCCTGCATAGTCTTGTCTAAGGCTCATCGAATATTTTGTCAAACAAATCGTGAAGCTTTGGTCGTCCGCTCAGACGCCGGTCTCGGCCAGAGTTGAATCCGCTCACTTCCTTCAGTGAGCGTGATAATCTGGCACTTCAACCAGGAGGCCCTCGATCATCTGATAGTGCTTCCGATTGAGCGTGACAAGCGTAAGCGCCTTCTCCATCGCCGTGGCTGCTATCAGGGAATCGAACACGTGGAGCCCGTGCGATTTTGGGTAGGTTTTCAAAAGTTGGTACGCTCCCATTCCGATGCTGTCGCTGAGCGGGATTACCGGATACGTCGCCAAGAAATTGTCGATGGTAGCAAGTTCCCGCTTGTCTCGTGCACCGACAATGAGCTCCATCGGGGTGACTTGCGAGAGCGCCCAACGCTCCGGGAGACCGTCGACGTATTTGATTGCGGCCGGCTTGCCGCGCGACACGTCAATCAGCACGTTGCTATCGATCAAGAAGGGCACACAATTGGTGGTGTGGCTCTGAAATCAGCCGTGGAGTTCGCGGCGAAGCCGATTGATGTAATCGACGCTGCCAGCCATGTCCTCGCGGTCGTTCCACATGCCGGCGAAGGGCGAATCGGCAATTGAGGGCGGCCTATTCGTGGGCGCTTCCGAAGGCAGAAGCACTTCGACGACCGTGCCCTCTTTGACCGGCACGTCCTCAAGGGGCTTGAAAACGCCCTTCTCGTATCTCGCGTGGATCGTCATGAACGTACCCTCAGTAGACTCCGCATCTGCGCTCCTCGAAGCGTCGGTTGCTGGGCGACGTGAAAGCGCTGCTTGCCAGCACGAAGTGCTCGGCACGTTTTTAGATCCGTTCCGTTTGGTTGGGCCCTCACAGCTACCAATCCAGTCATCTCAGCATTCGTAAAGCGAGACAGGAGCCTTGGAAGCGAAGTTCGAAGTGGGAAAGCGATTGACGCCCTGAATACACAACGGTTCGAACTCGAACCGTGACGTCTATGCCGGCGCTGTCGCACTAACTCCTGCCCGGTCGACGGTGTACCCAATGGCATCGTAGCCTTTCAGCCGTCTTTCAAACATTCTGGCCAGCATCGGCACATTCGGGTCGACGTAATCGTATACCTGCACGACGCGCTTCCCATCGTGGAGGCGATGCAGCCGTCCGACGTACTGCTGCAGGGTGCCTTTCCACGAGATCGGCAGCGCAAGAAACAGGGTGTCCAGCCGCGCGTCATCAAAGCCTTCGCCAATATAGCTTCCCGTGGCGAGAATCACACGGCTCTCGGTTTCTGGACTGAGGCCAAGGCCTCAGCCGTAGTTCGGCGCTGCTTTTTGCCCATTCCGCCCTTAAGAACAAAAACGTGCTTTGCAAATCCTTCCACGGCGGTCACGAAGAATTCCAGATGCTCTTTGCGTCCTGTGAGCAACAAAGGCGACCGTCCCGCTTGCATGGCACTTCGAAGATCAGCCCCGATCATCGCGTTGCGAGCCGAATCATTGACCAAGGCCGCGTAGACGTCTTGAATAGTCAGGTCCGTCATCTCAGCCGGCATTCGGAAATCCGTGTGCCGCGGGATCACCTTATGTTCGAAAGGCGTCGTTTGGGTCATCGCGCGTCGGCGTCGCGGTCAGGCCGACTATGTATCGTGCCTTCACCTGCTTCATCACCTGTTCGAAAGTAAAGGCTGAGATGTGATGGCATTCGTCCACGATAACGTGCCCGTACTCGGCAACGAAGTCCTTCACTTCGTCTTTTCGGTGAAGGCTTTGAATCACAGCAACATCGACCAGTCCGGTTCGATCCGATCTCCCACCACCAATCCGTCCGATCGTGTTCGCCGACATCGCGAGAAACATCGCTAACCGTTCATGCCATTGGTCGAGCAGCTGCCGACGAAGCCGCCCTTCTCCAACTGGCTCAATATACGGGCGGCTCGGGAATCGGAGCAGCAGCGCACGGCCACCGGCGCAATTAGAGCCATGGCGACGGTAGAGATTGAGAGCCAAAGTGACCCTCTTTCTACACGCATTACCCAAAACTGCCCAAATCTCTCTGGGCTGCGACCTGTAAACTATTGATTCTAAAGTGGCGGAGAGAGAGGGATTCGAACCCTCGATAGAGTTTCCCCTATACACGCTTTCCAAGCGTGCGCCTTCAACCGCTCGGCCATCTCTCCGGGTCTGGTGGATGGCGGCAACGCCGCCCGCGCACTCAGTTTAGCATGGCGACTGCGCTAGACCGCATGCCGGCGCGTACGCGAGAGCAGTTCCTCAGCGCGCGCCAGGGCGCGCTGTTCGGCGTCCTCGCGGGTATCGGCCACCACCCGCGAAAGCGAGGCTCCGGGCGACACGTTGTCGGCTTTGGCGTGCCACTTTTCGCCCAGCTGGTAGACGGTGAGATTCACCTGCCAGCCGGCGATCTCCAGTTTGCGTTCCGAATAATTTTCGGGCTTCACGCCTGCACCGCCAACTTGGCTGCGCCCTTCTCCACCGGCGCGCCCACCAGGTTGCCCCACTCGGTCCAGGAGCCGTCGTAGTTCTGAACGTTTTTCACGCCCAGCAGATACTTCAGCACGAACCAGGTATGGCTGGAGCGCTCGCCGATGCGGCAGTAAGCGATCACGGGAGTAGACTCGCTGACGCCTTCGGCGCCGTACAGCTTTTGGAGATCTTCGATGGATTTGAAGGTGCCGTCCTCGTTGCAAGCCTTGCCCCAGGGGACGCTATGGGCGCCGGGAATGTGGCCGCCGCGCTGGCACGTTTCGGGCAATCCCGGAGGCGCCAGAATCTCGCCGCTGAACTCCTGCGGGCTGCGCACGTCGATCAGGACCGCGCCGTTGGATTTTTGCGCCTGGTGCACCTGCGCCAGGAACGCCCGGATCGAGTAGTCTGGCCCGGTGGCCTGATAGGGAGCCGGCGAGGGCGTTGCCGTGGAGGGCTTGGTGTCCAGATCGCGTCCTTCCGCGAGCCACTTCTTGCGCCCGCCATCCATGATACGCACGTCCTTGTGGCCGTACATTTTCATCTGCCAGAAGGCCCACGCGGCGAACCAGTTGTTATTGTCGCCATACAGCACCACGGTGGTGTCCTTGCCGATGCCGGACTGTGTCATCAACGCTTCGTACTTGTCCTTCGGCAGGATGTCGCGGACTATGGTGTCGCAGAGCTGCGTGTTCCAGGCCCAGGCGACGGCGCCCGGCACATGCCCCTCATCGTAGGCTTTCGTATCCACGTCGATTTCCGCGACGCGCACGTTCGGATCCTTGCCGTGAGCCGCAACCCAGTCGGTGCTCACGAGGACCTCCGGATGCGAGTAATTTCCCATGCTTTCTGATTCCCTC
Organism: Bryobacteraceae bacterium; assembly: GCA_035508055.1. Classification (GTDB taxonomy): domain Bacteria; phylum Acidobacteriota; class Terriglobia; order Bryobacterales; family Bryobacteraceae; genus Palsa-89. The sequence goes on from DATJNO010000096.1 coordinate 23,564, forward strand.
CAGCCTCCCAATTTTAGCAGCCCCGGCCGCTGCGTTCAGGCGAGATCGAATTTTTCGTGATGCAGCAGTTGGTCGCTCTTCACCAGCACGGACCGGTGCAGGATCTCTTCCAGTTCCTCCAGATATTTGTTCTGGTGCGACTTGAGGAACCGGGCGACATCCGGGTGTACGCGCAGCACGACCTCTTTGCCCTCCAGGACCGGCGCTATTTTGTGAGCCTCCTGGAGGATCTCGCTGACGATGGTCTGGACGCTCTTGACGTAACCAGCGCCCTCGCAGTGCGGGCAGGGCATGCACAGCGCGCGTTCCAGGCTTTGCTTGACGCGCTTGCGGGTGATGGCCACCAGACCGAAATCGTTGAACTGCAAAATTTTGTAGGGAGCCCGATCGGCGCGCATGGCCTCTTCGAGCGCCTGCATCACCTTCTGACGGTTCTTGCGCTCGTCCATGTCGATGAAGTCCACCACGATGATTCCGCCCAGGTCGCGCAGGCGGACCTGCCGCACGATCTCCTTCACCGCTTCGGTATTGGTCTTGACGATGGTGTCTTCCAAACGGTTGGAACGGCCCACATACTTGCCGGTGTTCACGTCGATGGCCACCAGAGCTTCGGTCTGATTGATCACGATGTGACCGCCCGACTTCAGCCACACCTTCGGCCGCAGCGCTTTCTCCAGCTCGGCGGTGACGTTGAAGGCGTCGAAAATGGGCTCGGGCCGCGTGTACATCTTGACGCGGGCCACCAGGGCGGGCTGAAAGCGCTCCACGAACCGCAGAACGCTCTCGTACATCTCCTCGTTGTCCACCCAGATGTCCTTGAACTGATCGGTCAGCTGATCGCGCAGGATGCGCTGCACGATATCCAGGTCGTGGTGCAGCAGCAGAGGCGCGGGTTTGCGCTCGGCCTTCTGGCGGATGTCCAGCCAGAGGTTGGCGAGAAAATTCATGTCCGCGGCCAGATCCTCTTCGCTCTTCCCCTCGCCGGCGGTGCGCACGATGAAGCCGCCGGGAATGCCGGCGTGATGCGTCTGCAGGATTCGCTTCAGCCGCAGGCGCTCTTCGTCGCTGGCGATCTTGCGGGAGACGCCGGTGTGCTCCAGGGTGGGCATGTAGACGACGTATCGTCCCGGAAGGGCGATATGCGACGTGATGCGCGCGCCCTTCTGGCCCAGGGGCTCTTTGGCGATTTGAACGATGATTTCCTGCCCTTCCTTGAGCAGATCGGTGATCGACGTGGAGGGCGTTCGTTCGGCCCGGCCGGAAGAACGCGGCGGCTCGGGGCGCGTGACGGCGGCTTCGGCCGCGGGCGCCGGTTCAGCGCCGCGCTGCTGATATTCGTAGCCGGAGTCGGCAGGTCCGCCACGCCGGCCGCGGCGGCGCATCCTCCGCGGGAGCCGATGCATGTAACGTCCGCCTTGCTCGCGAACCTGGGCGGTAAGCTGCTGGGGGGCAGCCGGCACGTGCGGCGACGTACCTGCGGAGGCGGCCTCTTCCGCCAGCATCGATTCGGCTTCCGCCTGCAGGGCGTCCACGGCCACGCCGTCCACCTCGATCTCCGAGGATTCCAACGGCTCGGCCGTTGATTCATCCTCGGTGTCGTCGCGCATTGCGGCGGAGACAGGTTCGTCGGCGGGCAGCGGCTCGTCTTCCGGCTCGACGATGGCGGGTTTGCCGATCGCCGGCTCGACGACCGCCGTGTCAGCGCCGGCGACCTCTTCGGCGGTCTCCACATCCTCGGCGAGAGGCGCGTCGTCCGGTTCTTCAACCGCCTCCTCGGCGATTGCGCCGCCGGCTTCCGGTTCGCCGGCCTGCAAATTGCGAATCTCTTCCTCTTCGGCTTCGTCCAGCGGCTGGATGCTGGAGCGGGTGTACTTGGCGAGCGATTCGCCGGGGAGAACGTCAAAGCCGGCTGCCGGCGCGGGGCTGGGGGCATCGGTCGGGAGGGATTCGGTTCGCGCAGGCTCCACGGGCGGCCGCGGAGCGCGCGGCGCCTCCGGTGACACAGCCGGGGCATATTTGGACTCAGGGAATCCGCGGCCGCGATTGCGCCGACGGCGCGACCGGCGTCCTCTCCGATCTCCGTCTTCGGCGCGCTCGGGCTGCGAGGAAGCAACGGACGGCGCCGCTGTCTCCGTGCTTTCCTCGCTGGCGGAAGCGGCAACCTCCGCTGCCGCGCCGCCTTCTTCGGCAGCCGGAGGTTCGACGGGTGGACGCCCGGGACGTTCCCCGCGAGGCGCCTCGCGGCTCACCGCCACGCGGTCGAACTCTTCGCTCTCTTCGAAAAAGTCGGAAACGTAAAGGAACGCGTCCCGCTCCAGGCCCAGATCGACGAACGCCGACTGCATGCCCGGCAAGACGCGCGTGACACGGCCCTTGTGGATGCTGCCGGCCAGCGAATACTCGTTGGCGCGCTGAAAAAACACTTCCACCAGCTGGTCGTCCTCGAGAACGGCCACTTTGGTCTCGTGGCGATTCGACGAAATCACCAATTCCTTGCTCATGAATGCTCCTAACAGTTCATGGCCAAGAACGGCAGATCCAAGGAACGGAGGAGTTCAGTTGTAGCCAGCGCCCGGGTGATCCCCAGGACCGTTTTCCCGGCGCTCGCAACGCGCAAAATCTTGGAGCCTCCGAAGGCGGAGATACGACTCTCAAACACCTTCTCAGGCGCTCAACCCAACTGCCCGGATGCGGACGCGGTGACCGTGGCAGCCGATCGATCCTATCTTTCCCTCAATCCTCTTGAAAACTGGCCGTCTCCCGACCACTTCCTAGTTTACAAATCGCCGGAGCCGCACGTTGTTCACAAGCCCCAGCATCAAAAACATCGCGACAATATTCGATCCGCCGGAACTCATGAGCGGCAAGGGAATACCCGTGACCGGCATCCGGCCCACCACCATTCCGACATTGACCAACACGTGAAACAAAAGCAACGCTGCCACGCCCATGCAGAGATACATCCCGGCCCGGTCCGGGGCCGTTTGCGCATTCTGGACGATCTGCATCAGCAGCAGGAAATACAAGCCGAGCGCCACAATCACGCCGACGAAGCCGTGCTCCTCGGCAAACGCCGAGAAGATGAAGTCCTTGTGCGGCACCGGCAAAAACCGCCCTTGCGTCTGGGTCCCCTTGGTGACGCCTCTTCCCCAGAGCGCACCCGATCCGACCGCGATCTTGGATTGGATCACCTGGTATCCGGACCCCTTGGGGTCCTGACTGGGATCCAGAAAACTGACCACGCGCTGCCGCTGATAATCCTTCAGCACGAAATAGTAACTGAGGGGCGCGATCACCGCCACCGCCAGGAGAACCACCACGGCATACTGCCAACGAAAACCCGCCAGAAATACTCCCACTGCCAGGATCGGCAGAAACGTCAGGGCCGTGCCCAGATCCGGCTGGATCATCACCATAACCATCGGCAGGCCCACCAGGCCGGTCAACTTCAACAGATCGTTGAGCTCGAGCTGCTCGGTCTTCAATTCCGTCAGGTACCGGGCCACCAGCAGAATAATCACCAGTTTAACGAATTCCGAGACCTGAAGATGATAGTTGGCGGTGCCGATCCAGCGCCGCGAACCGAAGGCCGTGGTGCCGACCGCATACGTGGCGATCAAAGTGGCGACAGAGAGGCCGTAGAGAATCGGCACCTGGCCGAGCAAGGTATGGTAATCGATGAGGGTGGCGATCCAGAGGGCCACGCAACCGGCCGCAATCCAGATCACCTGCTTCCACCAGGCATCGGCATAATGCGTTTCATGCGTGGCGCTGAAAATCTGCAGCACGCCGAGCGCGCAGATGGCGAAGGCCAGGATCAACATCAGCCAGTCGTAATCGCGGAGTGAACGGTAGGCCGGCATGCTATGGGTTGTCCTGGTTTTGCGGCTGGGGCCGCGCAGCCGCGGGGGCGGGAGCGTTCAAGATCTGGGGCGGAAGGGCGGCAAGTTGCGGCCGCGGCTGGGCCAGCCGGGCCTTCTTGTCGAAATAAGCTTTCAGGACATCCCGCACGATGGGCGCGGCAAGCTGGCCATGTTCGCCGCCTTCAAACAGCGCGGCCACAACGATCTCCGGGTTGTCGCGCGGGGCGAAGCCGACGAACCAGGCATTGTCCTTATGCGTCGCTCCGAACGAGGTTCCCTTCAGAACCTGGTTGGACGCGAGCTGCGCCGTGCCGGTTTTGCCGCAGACCTCGATGCCGGGCAGACGGGCGCGTCCGCCCGTGCCGCCCGCCTCATTCACCACGCCGTACATGCCGTTGATGACGGTACGCACGTTTTCGGGATTGAGCTGGGCGGTGCGCACCGGGATGAGATTGGCAGCCTCTTTCACCAGGTGGGGCTGGTACCAGTGGCCGCCGATCGCGATGCCGCCGATAGCGACCGCCATTTGCAGCGGCGTCACCGTGGTCGCACCCTGGCCGATGGCCACCGAGATGGTTTCGCCGGGATACCATTTTTCGCGGAAGTTGCGGATTTTCCAGCGGCTGGACGGCACCACGCCTTCCGCCTCATGCGGGAGGTCAATGCCGGTCTTGTGGCCGTAGCCGACCATTTCGGCGTATTCGGCGATGCGGTCGATGCCCAGCCGGTTGCCGACGTTGTAAAAGAACGTGTCGCAGGAGTGGACCAGGCCGGAGTGGACGTCCACGGACCCATGCTTGCCCCAGCACTTGAAGTAGCGGCCGTAAAAACTCGCCCCGCCGCCGCAGTTGACGCGGAAATTGTCGTCGATGGCCCCGGTTTCCAGACCGGCCAGCGCCATGATGGGCTTGAAGGTGGACCCGGGTGCGTCTTGGGCCTGAATGGCGCGGTTCAACAGCGGGTGATCCGGATTGTCCAGCAGCTCCTTCCAATCCTTGGAGCGGATGCGTCCGGCGAAAAGATTGGGATCGAAGGCCGGGCGGCTGACCATGGCCAGCACTTCGCCATTGCGGGGGTCCAGCGCCACCACCGCGCCGCGGCGGTTCTCCAAGGTCAGTTCGGCCACCGCTTGCAGGTCCAGGTCGATGGTCAGTTGCAGACTCTTGCCGGGGATGGCTTCCTTGTCGTCGAGCACGCGGCGCTCGTTGCCGAAACTGTCCACTTCCACGCGGCGCTGCCCGTCGACGCCCATCAGAATGTCGTTGTACTGGCGCTCGATGCCGTCCTTGCCGATGACATCGCCTTGATGGAAATTGGCGAATTCGGGCGTGTTCAACTCGGCTTCGCTGATTTCCCCGACATACCCGATGACGTGCGCCGCCAGGCCGTCGCGCGGATACAGGCGATGCTGGACGTGAATGACCTCCAGCTCGGGGAAGGTGTTGGCATCGTTGTGCGATTCGACGAAGGCCAATTCGGAGGGCGTCAGCTCTTCCTTGATGGGGATGGGTTCGTACTGCGGCGCGCCGCGGGATTGAAAGCGGCGTACGCGCGCCACCAGGCTGTCGTAATCCAGGTCCAGGCCTTCGGCGATCGGCCGCAGATGATCCATCTTCAGGTTCTCGCGCGAAAGATAGAGGCTGAACGAGGAATGGTTGTCGACGATCACGCGGCCGTCGCGGTCCAGAATCTTGCCGCGCGGCGCCAGCACCGGGATGGACTTGATGCTGTTCTCCATCGCCCTCTCCTGGTAGACCGCAGGGTTGCGCACCTGCAGATCCCAGAACCCGGTAAGGAGAAACAGAAATACAGCGACGCCCACGTACTGGAAGAAAGCGATCTTCCCGGCGGCGAATTTGCTGTCGTCGCGCAGAAGCCCGTTGGCGGAGAGTTGTTCGTCTTCGCGAGAGGCCCAAAGTTTCACAAGTTAAACGCTGAGAATCAGCTAGCTCCTTTTAGTTTATCTAAAATGCGGAACAACGGCAGGGCCACGGCGGCGTTAAGAAGTCCGAAGATCAGGGTTTGTTGGGCATCGAACAGGACGGCTTCGCCCAGCAGCGCGCGTGCCAGCACCCAGTAAAAGAACTGGTGGAAAAAATAAAAGAAAAAGCTCAGGACAAATGTGACCACCGGGTTTTCGACGTCGAAACGCATGCTGACCGACGCCGCGAAGTAGCCCACCAGCGCTTTGACGATTCCGTACATGCCGAGTGGTTGGTGGGAGAGCGAATCCTGCGCCAGGCCGATCGCGGTGCCGTAGAAGACCGCCGAGATCGGCCCGCCGCGGCTGAGCGCGAAGTGCACGGTGACCAGCAGAGGCAGCTCCAGGTACGCCAGAAACGGCACGAAGCGCGGCACGTAGACTTCGAACAGGATGGCGGCCAAAGGGACAATCAGCAGCCAAATGGCCCGCAAGCGCTCGCCGGCGTGCTTACGCGGGGATTCGCTCAGCAAGCGCTCGGTGTACTCTGTCATGGATTCGAAGGCGTCGCGGGCGGCGCCGTCTGAGCGGGTGTTGCGGCCGGTTTGGAAGGTTTGGGCGGCGGTGGAGCTCCCTCGGCGCCGGGATCGGCGTCGGTGGGATCCGTGACCAGGATTGGAGTAGTGGGCCGGACAGTTGGCTTGGGCGCAGCGGCCTTGTCGGTTGTTGGCTTGACCCGCGGTTGCGCGGCCGGTGAAGCGCCGGGCAAGGGAGGTTTGGCAGTCCCAGCCTGGGTGGCGCCTGGTGTCGATGGAGCCGGTCCCGGATTACCCGGAGCCGCCGGATGAGCCTCCGCCGCGGGCGGCGCGTTGGCCCGCAGACCGGGGATCTTGGTAAAGTCCGGCGGTTTGGAACCTGGCACGCCTACGCCGTAAACGTGGTGCTGGGCGTCGCCCGCCTCCTTGTAAATTTCGCGCAACCGGTCCGCGTCCGTCGTCAGAGCGGCGGGCTGCCCGGTCTCCTGGGGTGCTTGGGTGACTGCGCTGGGCGGCGGCGCGAGAATTTTGTATCCGGGACTCGCGGTCTCGCTATCGGGGATCTCCTGGTGTACGCCGTTGATGACGATCAACACCTCCTCCACCTGCATCGCGCTCGGCGTTACATAGATCTCTTTAAACGTCTTTCCGTTTCGCACCGCGGTGACCTGGCCGACCGGGAATCCGCGCGGAAAGATGCGATCGTCGCCGGAGGTGTAAAACCACTCGCCCAGATCCACGCGCTCCTCGTTTTGGACGAAATCCACCAGACATTCGGCGTGGCCCAACCCCCGCAGCGTGCCATGTACGCGGTTGCGCTGGGAAACCACGCCCGCTCCGAACGTGGGGTCGGTGATCAGCATCACCAGCGAAGCAGTGGGATACGCGTCCACCACCTTGCCCACGATGCCGTCCGGCGTGACGACGGCCATGCCGCTTTCGACACCGCTGGTCGATCCCCGGTCAACGAATACGACCTTGGAATTGGCGCCGGTGCCGTTGCCGATGACGCGGGCGGCCACAGTCTTCGACGGCGATTGCGCCTGAAACAGGCTGAGAGCTTTGGCGCGGTCCGCAGTGCCCAGTTCGGACTTCAGATACGCGTTTTCGATCTTGAGCTGACCGTTTTCCTGCCGGAGCTTTTCGTTGGCGCTGCGCACGCCCAGCAGCACGAAGTAATCTTCCACGAAGCCCCAGGTGTAGCGGCGCACCACCTCCAGACCCTGCTCGACCGGGGTTACCGCCGTCACGGCCCAAACCCGGATCAGCGGGACGCTGTTGTTGCTCTTGACCTGGTAGGCGATGAGCACCAACTGGGCTGTGATCACGACCAGAAGGACCGTGAGGTTGCGGTAGCGGCTGAGGAAGAAGTCCATAAGTTACATCAACATCCACCGGACCCTATCCGAATCACCGGCCGGTTACTCGATCGCGACTCTACGGAGCAATTTGAAGTCCGTAAGCATCTTGCCCGTGCCCAGCACGACGCTGGCCAGCGGATCCTCGGCGATCGAGACCGGCAATCCTGTCTCTTCACGTATCCGTTTATCTAGATTTTTCAACAATGCGCCGCCTCCGGTCAAAACAATTCCGCGGTCGCTGATGTCGGCGCTCAACTCCGGCGGCGTCCGTTCCAGGGCCACACGGATGGCGTTCATGATGGTGGCTACGCATTCCGACAGCGCCTCCCGGATCTCGGCGTCGTCAATCGTCAGCGTCTTCGGCACGCCCTCGATCAAGTTACGTCCCTTGATCTCCATCGTCAGCGGCTTGTCCAAAGGATAGGCCGAGCCGATCTGGATCTTGATGGCTTCGCCGGTTCGTTCACCAACTAACAGATTGTATTTCCGCTTCAGATACTGCATGATGGCGTCGTCCATCTGGTTGCCTGCCACCCGCACGGACCGCGAATAGACGATGCCGGAGAGCGAGATCACGGCGACGTCGGTCGTTCCGCCGCCGATGTCCACCACCATGTTGCCGGAAGGTTCCGTGACGGGCAGCCCTGCTCCGATGGCGGCCACCATGGCCTGCTCCACCAGGTGCACTTCGCTGGCTTTGGCGCGGTAGGCTGAATCGATCACGGCCCGTTTCTCCACCTGGGTGATCTCGCTGGGAACGCCGATCACAATCCGCGGATGGACCAGCACCTTGCGGCCATGCGCCTTCAGAATGAAGTAGTTGAGCATGCGTTCCGTGACTTTGAAATCGGCGATGACGCCGTCTTTCATGGGGCGGATGGCTACAATGTTGCCTGGCGTGCGGCCGAGCATGTCCTTGGCTTCTTTGCCGACCGCTTCCACCTCCCCGTTGGTCTTGTTGATGGCCACGATGGACGGTTCGTTGACCACGATGCCTTTGCCTTTCGCGTAAACCAGCGTGTTGGCGGTACCGAGGTCGATCGCCAGATCGGATGAGAACAGGCTAAACAGCGAACGGACGTTCATGTACGAAACTCTTAGGGCTCCTTCGTTCCTCGAAAGGGCTGTAACAAAACCACATTCCGGTGTTTCAAGGGAAAAGCGGGAGGCGCTCCGACAGCCACACTCAGCGTATCATGTTCACCGCGCTGGCATCAATTTTTTGACGACCTTCCGGCGTATGCGAGAATCGAAGGGAAATGTTCACCCGGCGTGCATTGTTGGCCGGTGGCCTGGGCGCGCTGGCAGCCTGCACCCGCCCCAAAGCCAAGGGATTTGCCGGTTATGCCTTCATCGCCAACCAGGAGGGCGGGGCCGTGGCGGCCGTCGATCTGGAGGTGTTCGCGGTAGCGCGGCACATCCGGGTGGATGGGGCTCCCACGGCGGTGGTTGCGCGTGCGGAAACGGCCCGCGTTTATGCGCTAACGCCTGCTAACGGCTCGGTTCACGAGATTCGCGCCGACACCTTGACCTTCGCCCGCAAGGTGCAACTCGGCGGCTCGGCCATTACCATGCGCCTGGCGCCCCGCGGGACGGAGCTCTACGTGCTCTGCCAACAGCCCCGGCGTTTGGTGCGGCTGGCGCTCGATCCGTTGCGCGTCGCCGGAACCCTGCCTCTGGCCGCCGATCCGGTGGATTTCGATATTTCCCCGGACGGCGCGACGCTCGCCATCAGCCACGGCCCGGCGCGGTCCATCACGTTCGTGGACACCGCGCAACTCCAGGGAGCCGTCGTGCCGGCGCCGGGCGACATCGGCCTGCTGCGTTTTCAAGCCGATTCCAAGCAACTGATCGCGGCCAACCGCAGCGAGCGCATGCTTTCCGTTTATCAGCTCCCCGAGCGCCGCCTGATGGTCAATCTGCCGCTGGCAGTCCGGCCGGACCACTTGTGCTTCAACGCTGACGGCGGTCAATTGTTCGTCACTGGCGACGGGATGGACGCGGTGGTGGTGGTGTATCCGTACTACACGCCGGAGATCGCCGAGACGGTGCTGGCGGGTCACAGTCCGGGAGCGATGGCGGCCTCGGCTTCGCCCGGGTATCTTTTCGTCGCCAACCCGGCGTCAGGCGATGTCAGCATCCTGGACATCGAAACGCGGCAGCTGGTGGCCGTAACGCCCGTTGGAACCGAGCCCTGCTACATCACCATCACCCCCGACGATCAATACGCGCTGGTGCTGAACCAGTCATCCGGCGATATGGCAGTGATCCGGATTCCGAACGTGACGCGCGCGATCAACGAACAGCGCCGCTGGAAAAAAGGGCCGCTGTTCATGCTGATCCCCATCGGATCGAGGCCCGTCAGCGCGGCGATCATGAGCATCTGACGGCTAGAAATTGAATTCTTCGATCTGCGGCGGGTTTTGATCATAGTCGCTGTAGCGGATCCACTTCGGCGCTACCACAAAGTACGCAACTTTGGGCCACGATAAATGACTGCGACATTCCGGCCACACCGCGAAGTAGACCTCTTGACAGCGCGCCAGTTCGCCGCCCTTCGGTTCGCTTGCGTCGCCCTCGTATTGCAGCGTGACTTCGCCCTCCCAGCCGAGGACGAGCGACGCGCGCGGATTGCGGACCAGGTTGCTGTACTTGCGCGAGCTGCTGACCGTGTCGAAGATGATCTCGAGATCCCGCGTCACGGCGATGCCCACCAGTGCACCTTGCGGAAGGCCATCGGGCGAAATGCTTCCTAACACACCGAGCCGATGCTTCACGATGAAGTTGTACAGATCTTCTTTCGTCATTGGGGTTCGGCCTCCCAGGCCGCATGGACGATCGCCAGGGCGGCGACGGCTGCCGTTTCGGCGCGCAGAATTCCCGAGCCGAGCGAAACGGCCTTCCAACCGGCTTGGGTAATCTCCGCACGTTCGCGATCCGTCCAGCCGCCTTCGGGACCCACCAGCAGGGCCACACGGTCCTCGCTGCGGCGCAGGGCAGGGAAGGCCGAAAGCACCGGATATGCCTCGCCTTCGTCCAATAGGTAAGGATAGTCCGCCGCGGCATGGAGCACCTCGGACAGCGCGAGAGGCGCGCAAAGCTCCGGCAGCCGTGCCCGCCGCGACTGTTCGCTGGCCTCCCGGGCGATCCGGTTCCATCTGTCCAGCCGCTTCCGGGCGGCGCGTTCCAGCCCCTTTTCGCTGCGCTCCGCCTGGACCGGCGTCAATTGCGCGACGCCCAGTTCGGTGGCCTTTTCGATCAGCCATTCGAAGCGCTCAAATTTGATGAGCGAGGCGAACAGCGCCGTCTGGACCGTGGCCGCGCCCGCTTCCATCCGCTCGACGATGGCAAACGAAACCAGATCCTTGCGGGCGGTCTCCACCTCGGCCAGGTAAACATCGCGGTTGTCCGAGATTTCGAATTTCTGCCCGGGCTCGACTCGCAGCACGCGGGTCAGGTGGCGCGCATCTTCGCCGGCAATCTCGGCATGGCCGCGGCGCACTGCATCGACAAAGAACCGGCGGCGAGCCATGTAAATTACTGTACGCCACTTGTGCCGCCGCGCAGGTTCAGGATAACCTGCAGCGATGATCGCTTTTCTTCGCGGCAAACTTCTGGAAAAGCATCCCAACCAGGTGATCGTGGAGACGGGCGGCGTCGGATACGACGTGCAGATCCCGGTCTCGACGTTTTCCGCGCTTCCCGATGCCGGCGGGGAAGTGCGGCTCCGCGTGTACACGCACGTTCGCGAAGACACCCTCGCTTTGTTCGGCTTTCTGACCGGCGAAGAGAAATCAATTTTCGAAAAGCTGATCTCGGTGAGCGGCATCGGGCCGTCGCTCGCGATCAAGGTGCTTTCGGGCATGGCGACGGCGGATCTGATCGCGGCGATTCGCGGGGGCCTGGTGGAACAGCTGGTCCGCATCCCGGGCGTGGGCAAGAAGACCGCGGAGCGGATCGTCCTGGAGCTGAAAGACAAGCTGGAGGGCGTTGGGATCGCCGTCCCGCCCGGAGTTCCCGTCAAAGCGGAACCGGCGCTGGGTGCAATCGAGCAGGACGTTCTGTCAGCGCTGCTGAATCTGGGCTGCAATCGCGCCGCCGCCGAAGCCGCCGTGCGCAAGGCCAAAGGCGCCGAAACCGCGCCGGCCTTCGAGCCGCTGTTCCGAAAGGCGTTGGAGCTGGTTCGCTAGCCGTGGATCGCCTGCTAACCTGGAACCACATGCGTGAAACGGGAATCGCTTCGCCTTCGGTGTTGGAAGGCGAGCGGCAGTTCGAAGCGGCTCTGCGCCCGACGCGCTTAGCCGATTTCACCGGGCAGCCCAAGCTGAAGGAGATCCTCGCCATCGCGATCGAGGCCACCAAGCAGCGGGGCGAGGCGATGGATCACGTGTTGCTCTACGGCCCGCCGGGCTTGGGCAAGACGACGCTCGCGACCATCATCGCCGCCGAGCTGGAGGTCGGCTTCGAACAAACCTCCGGGCCGATTCTGCAGAAGAAGCTCGATCTCACCGGCATCCTCACCAACATTCGCCCGCGCCAGGTATTCTTCATCGACGAAATTCACCGCTTGCTGCCGGACGTCGAGGAGATTCTGTACGCAGCGCTCGAAGACTTCCGCATGGACATCCTGATCGGCACTGGGCCGGGCGCGCGCACGCACTCCATCGCCATTCCGCATTTCACCGCCATCGGCGCGACCACGCGGCAGGGTTTGGTCAGCGCGCCGCTGCGTGGACGTTTCGGCCTGGTGCTGCGACTGAATCACTATGACGAAGCCGACCTGACCGCCATCGTGATGCGTTCCGCGAAGCTGCTGGGCGTCACGGTGGATCGCGACGGCGCCGAAGAGATCGCGCGCCGCAGCCGGGGAACTCCCCGCATCGCTAACCGCCTGTTGCGCCGCGTCCGCGATTACGCGCAGGTCCGAGCCGAAGGCCACGTTGACCTGGCGGCGGCCACCCGCGCGCTCGATCTCCTCGAAGTGGACCGCTACGGCCTGGACGAGATCGACCAGAAGATCATGCTGACGCTGCTCGAAAAATACAGCGGCGGTCCGGTGGGCGTGAATACCATTGCGGCCTCGATCGACGAAGAGGCGGATACGATCGCGGAGGTGTACGAGCCGTACCTGATTCAACTCGGTTTCATCGACCGGACACCGCGCGGCCGCGTGGGCACGGAGCGCGCCTTCGAGTATTTCCATATTCCGCGCCCGCGCGGCAGCCTGCAGAATCCGTTGTTCTAGAAAGTGGACACCGTTTATCTTTCGCTCGGCTCCAACCTCGGCAACCGCGAAGCCCATCTTCGTGACGCTCTGGCGCGGCTGGAGGCGGCCCAGGTTCAGGTGTTGCGCCGATCCTCGGTGTACGAAACCGAGCCGCAGGACCTCCGCAATCAGCCGTGGTTCTTGAACCTCGTCGTCGAGGCCGAGACTCGCTTGTTCCCGCTGCAACTGCTCGCGCGCCTCCAGGACATTGAGCACGAAATGGGCCGCCGGCGAATCACGCCCAAAGGCCCGCGGACCATCGACCTCGACATTTTGTTCTTCGGAACGTTCGTCATCCACACGAAGGAGCTCCAAGTGCCGCATCCGCGGCTCGACCAGCGCCGGTTCGTCCTGGAGCCTTTGGCTGAAATCGCCCCGAGTCTTCGTCACCCGGTCACGGGCCGGACCGCGCGCGAGATGCTGGCGGCCGTTGAGCCGCAGACTGTGCGGCGTGTGAACGTCAGCCTTTAAGCAGCCACTGGCGGTCCTTCTGAGTCATTTTTTCCGCGGCGAGCCGCAGCACCAGCCGGGGCGCATCGGCGCGCCAATCATCCAAAAACCGGATCACTTCGCGCGGCTTGTGCGGATACGTCTCTTTCAGCATCCAACCCAGGCCCTTTTGCACCATGTCGTCGGCATCGTGTTTCAACAGCGCGGCAATGCGGAGGATCATCGCGGTGCTTCGTCCGCGCCGCGCTTCGTACACCAGCGAGACCGCGGAGGCGCGCCGTGTCCAGCGATTCTTTGATTTTGTCCAGCCGGTGAGCCTCTCGGCCAGCGCGGGCTCATTCTCGATGCACGCGGCCAGCAGCCAGGTTGAGACGCCGTCGCAATGTCCCCAATTCTTCACGTAGCGGTTCATCCAACGCTCGAACATCGCGAATTCGCGCTCGCCGCACGATTTGGCAAAACGGCGGTAAACGTAGCAGACGATGGAGCCTTCCTCCATCCGGCCGCTCTTCCACAACGCGGTTATGAAGCGGTCGCGCTGCGGCGCCAGCCAATACTTTAGTTCGCGATAAGTCAGCCGCGCGATCTCGCGCACCTGCGGCGCTGCCACTCCATACGGCTGGATCGGCTCGCGAAAGAACTGGCGCATCCCTTCGGCGGTCTTAGGCCGCGCTGCTTCGCGCAATCGTCCGCGAGTGGCCTCAAGAAGCTCCGGAATGTTCACGGCAAATCCCCCGCTTGCTCGACTGGATGAACCGCACCAGGTGCCGCGCGTGTTCGGTGTCCAGTTCGGCCGAAATGCGCGCCAGCGCGTCCTTCAGCTTCAAGCGAGAGCCATAGAGAATCTTATAGGCGGCCTTCAGCGCGGAGATTTCCTCCGGCTGGAGCCCGGCGCGCTTCAACCCGACTTTGTTCAGACCCTGCGGCGTGGCGTACAGGCCCGCATAGAGAAAAAACGGTGGCGTGTCCATGTTCACGCGCACGCTCCCGCCAATCATCGCCAGCCGTCCGATCTTAGAGTACTGATGCACGCCGACTCCGCCGGAAATGAACGCCTGATCTTCGACCTCCACGTATCCGGCCACCAGCGTGCAGCTCGCGATCACGCAGTTGTTTCCGATTTTGCAATTGTGCGCGATATGGCCCGAAGTCATGATGTAGTTGCCGTCGCCGATTTCGGTGACGCTCTCCGGCTTGGTCCCGCGCGAGATGGTGAAATGCTCGCGGATGATGTTGCCATCGCCGATGCGCAGATAGCTGCGCTCGCCGGTGAAAGCTTTGTCGAGCGGGTCGGTGCCCAGCACCGTTCCCGCGGAAATCTGGTTGCGATCGCCGAGTGTAGTCCAGCGTTTCACGTAGACGTAAGGCTCCAGCAGGCAGTGAGCACCGATGACCACGTCCTGCTCGATGATGACGAAGTCGCCCAGGACGGTCTGCGGCCCGATCTGCGCGTCCGGATGCACGCGTGCGGTGGGCGAGACCGTCGCGGAAGGATCAACCGGCATAAGCTTGTATGATACAGGGCGAGGAGGCCGTGTTTGCGGGTCGAAGAGATCGCAAGTCATCTGAAAGCGACGTGGGAGGGCGACGGCGCGCTGGAGATCACCGGTGCTGCGTCGCTGGAATCTGCCGCGCCGCATGAAATCTCGTTCGTAGGAAGCCGCAAAGCCGCGGCCCAAGCGGTGCAATCGGCGGCCGGCTGTCTGCTGGTAACCAAGGATTTTCCGCCCGGCAGGAGCGTGATCCGCGTGGGTGACCCTCGCGCCGGTTTTGCCGCCGTGATCGGTCTGCTTTATCCGTCCGCGCCTGTTGTTCCCGGCATTCATGCGAGCGCAGTGATTGCTCCGGACGCGGTGATTCCGGCCTCCGCTGAAATCGGCCCGCACGTGACCATCGGGCCCGGTGCGCGCATCGGAGAGCGCTCCCGCATTGGCCCAGGCTGCGCGATCGGCGCGGGCGTCCGCCTCGGCTCGGATTGCCGGGTGCACGCGAACGTCGCCATCTACGCCAACGTCGCCATCGGCGATCGCGCGGTGCTGCATTCCGGGTGCGTGCTGGGCGCCGACGGATTCGGCTTCGTACGCGCGGGCGATCACTACGAAAAATTTCCGCAGATCGGACGCGTCGAAATCGGCAATGACGTCGAGATCGGCGCCAACACGTGCATCGATCGCGCGGCGCTGGGCGTGACTCACATCGGCGATGGCGTCAAACTGGACAACCTGGTTCACATCGGGCACAACTGCCGCATCGGCCGGAACGTGGTGATCGCGGCGCAAACCGGTCTCTCGGGGGGCGTGATTGTGGAGGACGACGCGGTCATCGGCGGGCAGGTGGGGATCGGCGACAAGGCTCGCATCGAGTCCGGCGCGGTGCTGGGTTCGGGCTGCGGAGTTTTGACCTCGAAAATCGTTCGCCGCGGCCAAGTGGTATGGGGAACGCCGGCGCGTCCGCTGAGGGAACACCTGCAACAATTGGCGAGCCTGGGCCGCCTGCCCGAGTTGCGGGCGCAAGTCGCGGAACTGGAGAAACGAATCCGCGATCGTAACGGAGGCTGACCTATTGAGCGCCCGCGCTGTGCGCACGCGCGCACGGCTTCCGCACCGCCGCCACATTGCGGTCGAGGATGGCGTTGGCCTGCTCCACCAGTTGTTGCAGCCGGCGCATATATTGCCGCGCCTGGATTTGCTCCACGGGAAGCGTCATCTCCATGAAGTACGCGATCGCTTCCATGGAACTCAACGGCTGCCGCAATTCGTGCAGCAAGTCGCCTAAGTCGTTTCCGGGCGAAACCGCGGGCGCTTCCAAATGTAAAGTGGTGTCAACAGGTAGAGGAGTTTTAACCAGAACAGCTTGAGCAGGAGACATCTTTTTCGGAATTCCCTTCCGTACACCCGCGCGCGTTTCCACCGGCGCGCGAGCACAATCAACCAATGGGGGAAACAGTTTTATACCGCTAAACTCTCGCTGGCGTCAAGGGGATTCGAATTAAATTTTTCAAAACACAGCGCAGAGTGAAGTGGCCCACGTTCGCGGTTATGCCGGAGGTTGTTTCAGGCGCGCGATGGGAGCGACAGTCGCGCCCACTGCCCGCAAGTAATCCGCCGGCGCGAGCAGGATCTGCGTTCCGCGAATGCCCGCGGAGATCGAGATGGTGTCAAACAGCTCGATCGTTTCGTCGGCATACACCGGATAGTCGCGCTTGCCTCCCAGCGCCGTCACTCCGCCGCGAATGTAGCCCGTGAGTTGTCGCACTTCCTGGAGCGGGACCATCTCCACGCGCCGGTCTCCCGTCACGCGCGCTAATGACTTGGCGTCCAGTTCCTGATTGCCGGGAATCACCGCCAGGTAGACCCCGCCGCGGTCGCCGCGCACTACCAGCGTCTTAAAAACCTGCTCGGCCGGTAGACGGATCTTTGCCGCTACGGTTCCGGCGCTCAAATCCTCCGGATCGACCTCGTATTCGCGCAGCGTGTAAGCAATCCCCAGCCCGTCCAGGATCCGCGTGGCGTTCGTCTTCATTTCGTCGGAACCCCGAAGGCCCGCATGATATTCTAGTGGGTTAGGCTCCCAGGCGATCAGCCCACCCGAGCACGAGGGTTTAACCATGTCAGGACATTCCAAATGGGCGACCATCAAGCATAAGAAGGCCGCTCTCGACGCCAAGCGCGGGAAAGCGTTTACCCGCATCATCAAGGAAATCATGATTGCCGCGCGTTCCGGCGGCGATCCGGACATGAATCCGCGGCTTCGCACTGCCGTTCTCGCGGCGAAGGCGGTCAGTATGCCGGCCGACAATATCAAGCGCGCCATTATGCGCGGGACTGGTGAACTCGAAGGCGGGCAGATCGACGAAGTGATGTTCGAAGGCTACGGTCCGGGCGGGGCGGCCGTGCTGGTGCAAGTAGCCACCGATAATCGCAACCGCACCGTTAGCGAGATCCGGCACGTGTTTTCGAAGAACGGCGGCAACCTGGGCGAGCAGGGCAGCGTCGCCTGGATGTTCGAACGGAAGGGCCAGATTGTCGTGGAAAAAGACAAGGCCGGTGAGGACCAGCTCATGACCATCGCGTTGGAGGCCGGGGCCGAAGACATGCGCGACGACGGCGAGAACTGGGAAGTGATCTCGGCGCCCGAAGCGCAGGAAGCCGTGCTCAATGCCATCCAGAAGGCCGGAGTTCCGACCGTTTCGGCCGAAATCGGCATGATTCCCAAGAACCTGACCAAGCTCGAAGGCAAAAACGCCCAGGCCATGCTGCGGCTGAGCGAGGCGTTGGAAGAACACGACGACGTGCAAAACGTGTATTCCAACTTCGACATCGACGAAAAAGAGCTGGAAGCACTGGCTTAGCGGCCATGCGCATTCTGGGCGTGGATTGCGGCACCGAGCATACCGGCTACGGCCTGATCGAAAGCGATGGCCGTTCGCACCGGATGATCGCCGCCGGGTCCATCCACACCAGCACCCGCGATTCGCTTGCAATCCGTCTATTGGCTATCGCCCGCGGACTGCGTGAAATCATCGCCGCGCACACGCCGGACTCCGCGGCCGTGGAGGAGGTCTTCTACGCGCAGAATGTAAAGACGGCCCTGAAGCTCTCGCACGCCCGCGGCGTCGTTCTGATGACCATCGCCGAGGCGGGGCTGGCGCTGGGTGAGTATTCGCCGCTGGAGATCAAGACCAGCGTGGTGGGCTACGGCCGGGCCGAGAAGCAGCAGGTCAAGCTGATGGTGCATTCGTTGCTCGCGCTCGACGCAGCCATTGAATCCGAGGACGCCTGCGACGCCGTGGCGGTGGCCATCTGCCATGCCACGCACCTGTTTTCAAGCCTTCGCATGGGGGTGGCGCGATGACGTCCCGGGTGCTTGCGCTGATGCTGGCATGTTCCGCCGCCGCGCTTGCTGCGCCGCGTCTGTTCTACTCGAAATACTTCAAAGGCAGCGTGCCGGAGTACGTCGCGACCACCGTGGAGCAGGACGGCCACGTCACGTTCCAGACCGCGATGGACGATCCGGACCCGATCCAGTTCCAGCTGGACGCGGCCCGGACGCAGGCGATGTTTGACCTGGCGGCCAAGCTGGATCATTTTCAGCATCCCGTTGAATCGGGCCTGAAAGTCGCCAACATGGGCGCCAAGACCTTCCGCTTCGAAGACGGGAGCGAAAACCATCAGGTGGAGTTCAACTATTCCGAGGATCCGAACGCCCAGGCGCTGCTCGACCAGTTCGACCAGATCACGGAAACCGAAGAACACTTCATCCAGCTGGACACCAGCGTCCACTTTGATAAGTTGGGCGTCAACGACGTGTTGTTGCAACTCGAGGACACCTGGGACCACAAACGCCTGGTGGCGCCGGAGCAGTTCCTGCCTCTGCTGGACCGCGTCGCCAAGAACGAGAGCTTTTTGCACCTGGCCCGCGAGCGGGCGGCCGCACTCGCGGAAGCCATTCGCAAGCCGCCAACGCCATCGCCGGAGAAGACTCCATGAGACGCGCTGTGCTCCTCCTGCTGGCCGTTGTCGCGCCGGCTTGGGCCCAATCCAATCTTTCCCCGGCCGAGCAGGCCGCCTTGTCGCAGGCGCTGGGAGAGGCCGGCAACAGCCCGGTGGATTTCGTTCGCGCGATTGAAAACCATTTGAAGCAGTACCCCAATTCCCCCAAGCGGCCCCAATTAGAAAGCGCCCTGGTGAAAACCGCCATCGACTTGAACGACGATGCGCGCATCATCCAGTTTGGCGAGAGTGTGCTCACGCGGGAGCCCGACAATGTGCAGGTGCTGGAGCACGTGGCCACCTCGGAACTCCGCAAAGGCGACCAGGCCAGCGCTCAGCGCGCGCTGGAGCACTCGCGCCATCTGGAGCAGGTGGTGGAAGCCACATATAAGAACGACAAGTTCACTCCGGGCGCGGGGCACGAGGAAGCCAAGCGCAAAGAGCAATATGACCGCAGCCGGGCGAGCGTGCGTCTGCTGGAAGCGCGCGCCGAGGGCCTGCTGGGCCACAACGACGAGGCCATCCGGCTGGCCGAGTCCAGCTATTCGGCTTTCCCCAGCGTCGAAGCTGCCCGCGAAGCCGCGCGCTGGCTCGCCAAGGCGGGGAAGGACCAGGAAGCTCTCGAATACTTCGCCGATGCGTTCAGCATCGCCGGATTGCGTTCGGCCGAACCGGACGGCGCGGGCGACCGCGCCCACATGGGCGAACTGTACCGCAAGCTGCACGGTTCCGAAGCGGGCCTCGGCGATATCGTGTTGAAGGCCTACGACGACACTACGTCGCTGATGGCCTCGCGCCGCGCCGAGATGCGTGAGTTCGATCCCAATGCGCAGATGAAGGACCCCATGCAATTCACCCTGACCGCCCTGACTGGCGATCAGTTGAAGCTTTCCTCCCTGCTCGGCAAAGTGATCGTGGTGGATTTTTGGGCCACTTGGTGCGGACCGTGCCGCGAGCAGCACCCGCTCTATGGCCAGGTGGAATCGAAATTCAAGGATACCGGCGACGTGGTGTTTCTTTCGGTGGACACCGATGACGATCACAGCCTGGTAAAACCGTTCCTCGAAAAGGTGAAGTGGGACAGCCGGAACGTGTATTTCGAGGACGGTCTGCAAAGCCTGCTGCGCGTCTCCTCCATTCCCACCACGGTCATCTTCGGCAGGCACGGCGAAGTGGTCAGCCGCATGACCGGTTTCCTGCCGGATCGCTTCGTGGCCATGTTGACCGACCGCATCCAGGAAGCGCTGGGAAACCCGCAACCGCTGCCGCCGCTGAAGAACGCCATTTCGCAATGACGCCCGCGCCTTTCCGCCGCGTGATCTGGATCGTGCTGGACAGCGTCGGGATCGGCGAGATGCCGGACGCGGCCGCGTATGGAGATGCCGGCAGCGACACGCTCGGCCACATCGCCGCCCGGCGCACGCTGCATCTGCCGCAAATGGCGCAGCTCGGCTTGGGCAACATCAAGCCGCTCGCTCATGTGGGTCCGGTGGATGAGCCTACCGCCGTGTTCGGCCGCTGCGCGTTGGCCTCGCCGGGCAAAGACACCACCACGGGGCATTGGGAGATGGTGGGGATCCATCTGGCCAAGCCGTTTCCGCTGTATCCCCGCGGATTTCCGCCCGAGATCATGCAGGAATTCGAACGCCGCATCGGGCGCGGCACGCTAGGGAACTGCGCGGCGTCGGGCACGGAGATTATCCAGCAGTTGGGCGAAGAGCACATGCGCACCGGCAGGCCGATTGTCTACACCTCCGCCGACAGCGTGTTTCAAGTGGCCGCGCACGAAGAAGTGATCCCGCTGTGGGAGCTGTATAAGATCTGCGAAAGTGCGCGCGAAATCCTGCGCGGCCCGTACGAAGTGGGACGGGTCATCGCGCGGCCCTTCGCCGGCGGTCCGGGTTCGTTCACCCGCACGCCCAATCGCAAGGATTACGCCGTGCCGCCGCCCCGCGGCATGCTGCTCGATCAACTGGAAGCCGGCAAGGTCGAAGTCGCGAGCATCGGCAAAATCTTCGACGTGTTCCTGGGGCGGGGAATCGGCGAGCACGAGAAAACCAGGAACAACACGGACGGCATGGCGAAAACTCTCGACATGCTGGCCGAAATCGAGGCTGGCTTGCTGTTCGTCAACCTGGTGGACTTCGATCAGCTCTATGGCCATCGCAACGACGTGGAAGGCTACGCCAAGGCGCTCGAGGAATTCGATGCCTGGCTGCCGTCGCTGTATGGGAAGCTGTCGGACCACGATCTGCTGATCCTGACCGCGGACCACGGCTGCGATCCCACCACGCCGTCCACCGACCACAGCCGCGAGTATGTTCCGCTGCTGGTTTACCGCCCGCGCAAGCCGCAAGGCGTCAACCTGGGCCTGCGTTCCACGCTCTCCGACATCGGCCAGACGGTGGCGGAAAATTTCGGCGTCAAGATCCAGTACGGAGAAAGCTTTCTGGAGGCGATACAGTGAAGCGCATTCCTATCATGGCCGGGAATTGGAAGATGTACAAGACACCTTCCGAGACCACAGCATTCTTCGAGCGCTTTTGCCCGCTAGCGCAAAAGGCTACCCATTGCGAGATCGTGATCTGCCCGCCGTTCGTGGATCTCGACGCTTCCATCCGGGCCGCTCACGGTTCCCATGTGGAGATCGGCGCACAAAATCTGTACTGGGCCAAGGAGGGCGCCTACACCGGCGAGGTGTCGGCCGGGATGCTCGCCGCCGCCGGCTGCCAGTGGGTGATCGTGGCGCACAGCGAGCGGCGCCAGTACTTCGGGGAGACCGAGGAAACGGCGCGGAAGAAGATTTGCGCCGCGCTGGAGGCGGGTCTCAAGCCGATCTACTGCGTCGGAGAACACCTCCAGGACCGGGAAGCAGGCAAGACGCAAAATGTTTTGCATCACCAGATGCGAAACTGCGCCTGCAAGCTGGCGCCGGAACAATTCCAACGGATCGCGATCGCTTATGAGCCGGTCTGGGCCATCGGCACCGGCAAGGTCGCAACCCCGGAAATGGCAGCCCAAGCCCACGCCTTCATCCGCAGCCAGGTCGGCGAAGCGTTCGGCGCCGCCGCGGCCGGCGCCTGCCGGATCCTGTACGGCGGAAGCGTGAAGCCCGACAACATCGCGGGCCTGATGGCTCAGGAGGAAATCGACGGCGCGCTGGTGGGCGGGGCGAGCCTCGATCCCGCGTCGTTCTCGGCCATCGTAAACTTCTGATATGCGCTTCGCTCCGCTCCTGCTCGCCGCCGCGCTGCTGCATGCCGAGGCCCCACAGCTGCCGGAGCCGTATCAATCCATCGCCGGACTGGCCTACGCCGCGCCGCCCGAGTTCGCCGCGGACGCCTTGCTGCGCATGGTGGAATTCGGCGGCCTGCCCGATAAGGGTCCGAAGCGCGACCTGATCGAGCAGGCCTTCCGGCTGGCGGCTGCGGCGAAATTCCCCGTCCGCATGACGGGCCTTCCCGGCACCACCGCCGACACACGCTCCGGCTCGCTCAGCCAGGCGTACGCATTCGGGTTCGACGCGCTGTCGCTCCAAAGCCGCGCCGTGCGCGACATGCTGCCTGTCGATCCCGCGAAGGCGCGCGAACTATTCGGCGACATCGCGCCGCCGATGCTGGCGCCGCTGACCTGCGACGACGCGCTGGTTTACGATGTTGCGGATTACTATCGGGCGCTGGAAGGCGTCGTCAACCTGGCGTTTACCCCCAAGGAGCGCGCCAAACAGGAAGACGTGAGTTTTCTGCTGGACTATCTGGGCCAGGCCGCATCGCCGGCGCAAATTGTCGCGCTGGTGCCGGTCGTGCAGAGCGCGAGCGTCACGCCGCCGCAGCGCGAAGTCCTGTGGGCCAAGCTGAACGGCCTGCTGGAAAACCTGCAGCCGGACGAACGTTCTTTCTCGGCGTCCCTTCCGGCTTTGGACGCCCTGAACGTGCCCGAAATGAAATCGGCATTGGCCGCTTACCAGCAACGCGGCCATGTCTGCGAGCACGATGCCGGCGCCACGCCCTCCTCGGGCAAGAAGCCCGGCCAGCAGGACCCGGATGCGACCCCGAAGGTAGAGCCCTACTGGCAGTCGACGGCGGCGCAGCAATTGTTCCAGGACGGGCAAAAACTCCGCTTCACGCCCCGGAAGGGCCTGCGCAACGAAGCTGACCGCTCATCGCCCGAATTCCAGCAGCAACTCGACGATTATCTCGGCCAGGTCAACGGGTGGACGCCGGGCCTGGAGAAGTCGGAGGCCGACTTCTATCACGAGAAGTGCGACGTCTATCAGTCGCTGGTCGAACTGGTGCCCGCCGGCCCTCAGCAAGAGCAGCTTCTGGACGACTACGTGTCGTTCCTGAGCAATTCCAATCTCTATCTGCAGAGCCCGGTGGAATGGTTCGTGGGGCCACAGGCCTTGATGGAACGCGTACAAGGCGACGGCCAGGAGCTTCGGGAGGTATTCGACGCTTTTCTGGCCTCCGGCAATCCGGTGCTGGCGCTGGAAGCCAAGCTGCGTCAAGTGATTCGCACGAGTACGCTGCAGTGGTTTACGAGCCAGCGATAGAGACACGGGAGCGTCGGGGATTCGCCTTATGCCGGACACCGGTGAATCCGCCGATGTCACGAGGGAAGCGTCTCATGGACTCCAATCCACCCCGGAAGGCCGGCCACGCATTCGAACTGTTTCTCTACACGGCCATCATCCTGGAAACGGGCTTGGCGGCTTTCTTCTATAAGCTGGCCTTTCAAGACCGCGGGCTGGGTTCGCTGAAGATCTATTTTGCCGTCGGATACTTCGCGTTCCTGGGATGGGCCATCGCGCAGCTAAACCGGTTGCACCGCAAGCGGCAGCTGCTTGAGACCGAAGCATTGGAAACCGAACCGGCCCCGGAGCAGGAAGTGGAACCTGAACGGGCCCGGCAGTTTCAACCCGCGGCATTTCAGCCTGCACCGGCGCCGCGCCGCGAACCAGTGCGTTCGGTGCTGGGGCTGACCCTCGCGCAACTGGCCATCGTGGCGATCGTCTTCGGGACGGCCGTCGCCACGTTTAGCTGGGCATTTACAATCCTGGAATCCGGAAGGTGAGGGCGGCCTAGGCAGCGGCGGGTGCGGGGTTGTTCTTCAGCAGGCGGCTGACGGTGTCCGACGGCTGTGCGCCGTTCTTCATCCAATACTGAATGCGTTCGTGATTGAGATCCACCACGGGCGGCTGGCTCACCGGGTTGTAGAAACCCACTACTTCCACGGAACTGCTGTTGCGCGCACGTTCTTTGTCAATCACCACGACGCGATAACTCGGTTTTTTCTTGGCGCCGAATCGCGCCAGTCGAATCATTAACATTCTCTCTCCTACTGTATCATTGGCAACTTGAGTTTGCCCAGGCGCTTGCCCAGGAAGCCCCCGCCGCCGGTAATGCTTTTCATCATTTTGCGCGCTTGCGCGTACTGCTTGAGCAGCGCGTTGACATCCTGCACAGTGGTGCCGCTGCCTTTGGCGATGCGCCGCCGGCGCGCCCCGTTGATGATCATGTGATTGGCGCGCTCCCTGGCGGTCATCGAATCGATGATGGCCACCACGCGCGTAATCTCGTTCTCATCCACCTTGACGTCCTTCAGGTTCTTCATCGGGCCGATTTGCGGCATCATGCCCAGCAGCGATTCCAGCGGCCCCAGCTTGCGGATTTGCCGCATCTGATCGCGAAAATCCCCCAGCGTAAACTCATTGTCGATGAGCTTGCGCTGCATCTCCTCGGCGTCTTTCTGATCGATATTCTCCTGGACTTTGTCGATCAGCGAAAGCACGTCGCCCATGCCCAGGATGCGCTGCGCCACGCGGTCGGGATGAAACGGCTCGAGCGCGTCGAACTTTTCGCCCACGCCGACGAACTTCAGCGACTGGCCGGTGATGCTGCGAATCGACAGCGCCGCGCCGCCGCGTGCGTCACCATCCATTTTGGTCAGAATGATTCCGGTGATCCCGAGACGCTTGTGGAACTCGTCGGCGGACTTGACCGCGTCCTGGCCGGTCATCGCATCGGCCACAAACAGAATTTCCGATGGCGCCAGGCCGTCTTTCAGTTCCTGCAGCTCCAGCATGAGCTGGTCGTCGATATGCAGGCGTCCGGCGGTGTCTACCAGCAGCACGTCGCGGCCGGTCTGCCGGGCCTCGCGCAGAGCGGAATGGGCCAATTCCTGGGGCTTGGTCTCCTCGGGCGTGCCCTCGTAAATCGGCAGCTTGATGTCGCGCGCGATCACGGCCAGTTGCTTTCGCGCGGCCGGGCGGTAGACGTCTACGGAGACCATCAGCGGGCTGTGGCCGTTTTTCGAAAGCCAGCGCGACAATTTGCCCGTCGTGGTCGTCTTGCCGGAACCCTGCAGACCCACGATCAGGATGGTCGTCGGCGGCTCGTTGGCCATCCGCAGCTTGGATTGATGGCTGCCCAGCGTCTTGATCAGCTCATCGCGGACGATCTTGACCACTTGTTGTGCGGGCGACAGGGCTGTGAGCACATCCTCGCCCATGGCCTTGCCCTTGACGGCCTCGATGAACTGCTTGACGACGCGGAAATGGACGTCGGCCTCCAGCAGCGCCACGCGGATCTCCCGCAGCGCGGCTTCCATGTTTTCGGCCGTCAATTTTCCTTCGCCGCGCAGATTTTTGAAGACCCGCTGCAGCTTGTCGGATAAGTTATCGAACATGATTTACTTCGGAAACACGCCGGATCGAGGGCTCTTTCAATTATACGCCATGGGCCCGCGCTACGGCGTGGGCAGCGCCTTCTGGTAGAAGTCCGCCATGGCCTTGTGCAAGCTGTCCAGGCAAGCGGGCTTGGTGTAGAGCATGTGGCCCGCATCGCAGTAAGTCAGGCTCAAGTGATCACTCAGGGCCGGGGCCAAGCCCAGGTGACTGGCCGTGTATTCGGTGGCGAAGAATGGCGTCGCCAGATCATAGTAACCCGCGGCGATCATCACTTTCAGGCTCGGATTCTGTGTCATTGCCTGGCGCAGCATTTCGGCCACGTCGACGTACCGGTTTTGGAATTTGTCGAAGCTCCACGGCTCGACCTTGTCGGTGAGCACCTCGTAAGGCTCGTCGGTAAAGTACTTGAGTTCCGTGCGCACGTAGTTGTTGAACATGGCGGTGTAGACGCCCTGCACGGAAGCGTAGCTGGCGTCGTAGTCCGGGCGCGCGCCGGCGGCGTCTTCGTCAACGCCCGTCAGCCGGCTGTCGTAGCGGCCCAGCGTCAAGCGCTCCTTGCGCAGCAGTTCCTTGCGAAAGCGGCCGGGAGCCACGCGCAGATTGGATTCGTCGATGAACTCCTCGGAGAGTCCGGTGAGCCGCGCGAGCTGCTTGATGACGCTCGCCCGTTCGGACGCCGTGATCTTATCGCCCTTCATCAGCGCAGAAGCGTATTCGCCGCCCGCGAAACGCCGCGATTCGCCGATCGCCTTTTCGAAGCTGTCCTGCAGGTCCCTGGGAAGCTTCTTGTGATACCAGGCCGCCGCCGTGTAGGTGGGGAGATACAGCGCGTAAGGCAGCTCATTGCCTGGTGCAAACGAGATGGTCTCGAAGTTGAGCACCGACGAAATCAGCGTGATGCCGTTCAGGTACAGGCCGTCGTTGTCGAGCAAGTATTCCGACAGCGCGGAGGCGCGCGTGGTTCCGTAGCTTTCGCCGGCCAGAAACTTCGGCGAGGCCCAGCGCTCCGCGCGCACCGAATAGAGGCGGATAAACTCGGCCACCGACGCCAAATCGCCATCGAAGCCGTGAAACTGGGCCGCTTTTTCGCCCGGAGCCGGGCGGCTGTAGCCGGTAGTCACCGGATCGATGAACACCAGGTCCGTGAATTCGAGCGCGGTGTCCGGGTTGTCCACCAGACGATACGGCGGTTTGGGCTGCTCGCCGTCCGGCCCCATCGCAACGCGCTTCGGCCCCAGCGCGCCCAGGTGCAGCCAGACGGACGAAGATCCCGGGCCTCCGTTGAACGCGAACGTGATGGGCCGCTTGGAAACGTCCGGGACATCGTCGCGCGTGTAGGCGACATAGAAAATGCTGGCCCACTGCTTGTCGTCCTTCTTCAGAATCAGCGTGCCCGTGGTCGCGGTGTAAGGAATCGTTTTGCCGTTGAGCTGAATGGAGTGCTGGGTTTTGACCGTAGTTTCCTTCAGTGGCGGCGCGGGTTTGGAGCCGGATTCCGCTCCTTCAGAAGAAGCCGGCTTGGGATGTTCCTGGCCGCTCAAAACGGGCGCGAGGAAGCACGTTGTGGCAAGGAGGATCGCGATTCGCATGAGACCCCTTCGATGCCCATCATAGCTTGGTTATCGGGGCCTGGTTATCGGGCTGCCCGTGCTACACTCAGCGTCAAAGCCCTCCGATGCTGTTGGCTTACTTACACAGGGTGGCTGCCCGAGAGAATCTGTCGGCCGAAGAGGCGCGCCAGGCGATGCTCGCCGTGCTGAGTGGCGAAGCGACGACGCCTCAGATCGCCGCGTTCCTGGCCGCTCTGCGGACCAAGGGCGAGACCGCGGATGAGCTGCTGGGATTCGCGCGCGCCATGCGCGAAAAGGTGGCGCACATCGATGTGCCCGTGGATTCCGAGCCGCTGCTCGATACTTGCGGCACCGGCGGCGACGGCGGCTCGACGTTCAACATCTCAACCCTCGCGGCGTTCGTGGTGGCGGGCGCGGGCGTGCGCGTGGCCAAGCACGGCAACCGGTCCATTTCGAGCCAATGCGGCAGCGCCGACATTCTGGAGGAGCTGGGCGTCCACGTCTCCGTCACTCCCGAAGAAACTGCGCGAGCGATTCGCGAAATTGGCATCGGCTTCCTTTTCGCGCCGCTGCTGCATCCGGCTATGAAACACGCCCAGCCCGCGCGGCTGGAGCTGAAGATGCGCACGGTGTTTAATTTGCTCGGGCCGCTGACCAATCCCGCCGGGGCTACACACCAGCTGATCGGCGCACCGTCGCTGCACGCCGCGGAGTTGATGGCCCATGCACTGGCTGGGCTGGGGCCGGAGCGCGCGTTCGTGGTCCACGGCTGCGATGGCCTGGACGAGGTAACCACCACCGGCGAGACTGTAGTTTTCGAAGTCATGCGGAACGCCGTTTCGAAGTTCCGCTGGACGCCGGCGGACTTTTGCGTGCCCCAGGCGCGTGGCGCCGATCTGGCCGGCGGCGATCGCGCCCGCAACCGCGAGATCGCCATCGCGGTGCTTCAAGGCCAGACCGGCACGCAGCGCGACATCGTGCTGGTGAATGCCGCCGCCGCTCTGCTCGCCGCGGGTATCGCGGAGAGTCCTCGCGAAGCGATGCAGCACGCCGGGAAGTCCATCGATTCCGGCGCGGCCTGGGCCAAGCTACAGCAGTTAGCCGAATTTACCCGCGGCTGAGTACGTACTCGGCCAGCTGCAGCATGTTGTCTACGAGAATGTCCGGCGGATAGTCCCGGAACGTCTCCGGCTGCAGCCCATAGGTCACGCCGCAAGCTGTCACACGGGCATTGCGCGCGGTCTGCACATCCACGCCGCTGTCGCCCACCATGATGGTCCGATCGCGCGCCGCGCCGCTTTCGCCCAGCAGGGTTTCAATGCCCACCGGATCCGGCTTCTTGCGCTCGAAGCTGTTCCCGCCGTAAACCTGAAAGAAATGCTCCTGCAAGCCGAGTCCCTCTACCAGAGAACGGCTGAACCGCACCGGCTTGTTGGTCAGCACCGCCATCCGGACTCCCGCGCCGCGCAGGTGGTCCAGAGCTTCGCGCACACCGGGATACGGTCGCGTGTTGTCCAGCATGTGCTCGCGGTAATAGCTCAAGAAATATTGGACTGCGCGCTCGACGTCGGCTTCGCTCGCTTCCGGCCCCAGAGCGCGCCGCACCAGGACCGGCACTCCGTTGCCCACATAGGAAGACACTACTTCTTCGGAAATCGATTCCAGGTTCATCAAGGCCCGAGTGGCGTTGACCGAATGCACCAGATCCAGCTTGGAGTCAATCAGCGTTCCATCCAGATCGAAAATCAGCAAATTCATTCCTGGCGCGGGCTCCCCAACTTCTTGGCCTCCTGCTCGGACCACATTTTCTTCACCCGGTCGCGCGTGTTATGAAACGCGTCCTGGACTTCGTGCGGCGTCATGGCGGCCATCACGCCGGAAACGTCGATTACATAGGGCATCAGCCTGGAATTCACCACGGAGCGCGGCGGCGGCGACGGCGCGAAGGCCAGCAGCACCGTCACCAGCGCGGCGGCGATGATCGTGCCGCGCACTAACCCGAAGGCCCCGCCCAGCAGCCGGTCAAACCACGACAAGCCGATCCACTTCAGGAATTTGGCCAGCAGGCTGCCGATAATCGCGCCCAACAGCAGCAGGACCACGAAGATCAGAAAGAACCCAATCAGGTTCGCGAGCGCTTTCGAGCTGACGTAGTCGAGAAAATAAGCGCCCACGATCCCGTAGGACCAGAAGCCGGCGAAGATGCCCACCAGCGCCGCGATGAAGCCTACGCCCACACGCGCGAAACCCGCCGCGAATCCGGTCATCACGGATGCGGCCACCACCAGCAATAGCAGGATGTCTACCCAGTTCACAACGTCTTTCCTGTCAGGATACGATACGCCTCACGGTATTTGTCGCTAGTGCGTTCGATCACCTCTGGAGGAAGGACGGGCGCGGGCGGCTGCTTGTTCCAATGAATCGATTCCAGGTAATCCCTGACATACTGCTTGTCAAAGGACGGCTGCGGTCCGCCGGGCTGATAGCTGGCTTGCGGCCAGAAGCGCGACGAATCGGGCGTGAGCACTTCATCGGCCAGGATGAGCTGGTCCTTCAGAAACCCGAACTCGAATTTCGTGTCGGCGATGATGATCCCGCGCGTTTCGGCGTACTGCGCCGCCCTTTGGTAGATCGCGAGCGTGAGCGTGCGAATGCGGTCCGCAAGCGGCTCGCCGATCCGCTGCGCTACCCTGTCGAACGAAATATTTTCATCGTGGCCAGACGTCGCTTTGGAGGCCGGCGTGAAGATCGGATCGGGCAGCCGGTCGCTCTCGCGCAGCCCCGTGGGCAAGGCAATCCCGCAAATCTTGCCGTCGCGCTTGTAATCCTTCCAGCCGGAGCCGGAGACGTAGCCCCGCGCCACGCACTCCACGTCGATCATGCTGGCCCGGTGCACCAGCATGGACCGCCCTTCCAGTTGATCGCGGTAGGCTTGAAACTCCGCCGGGTAGTCGCCGACGTTCGCCGACACCAGATGATTCGGCACGATGTCGCCCAGCAGGTCCAGCCAGAAAAGTGTCAGCGCCGTCAGCACGCGGCCTTTGTCGGGAATCGGCGCCGGCAGGATATAGTCAAACGCGGAAAGCCGGTCCGTGGCGACGATCACCAGGTAATCGCCGGCAGCGTAGATGTCGCGAACTTTGCCCCGGGCGCGCAGCTCGACGCCCGGCAGGTTGGTTTGAAAGATAGGGGCCAATCTCTACTGGTATCACGTCGGCGCGGATTTTTCTAATCGGTATTCCGTAACCGTGACCTCCCGGCGGACGCGTAAGATTTGCCGCGTTACTCGAAGGTTTCGCACACGCCCTCAAGTGCTTAGCCGTTGGCGCTGCTCGTGCACCCGGATTCGAAGAAAGGAGTCACAACGGTTCTATGAATTGGGACAGAATCGAAGGCAACTGGAAGCAGATGAAGGGCAAGGCCCGCGAAAAGTGGGGCCGGCTTACCGATAGCGATTGGGAACAAGTGGCGGGGCGAAAGGACCAGCTGATCGGCAGAATTCAGGAACGCTACGGCATTGCCAAAGAACAGGCGGAAGAACAGGTGGACCAGTGGGCTCAAGCACAGGCCATGGAAACTCACGAACCCGCTTCTCCGAAACAGCACGCTGAAAAGCAGCACGCTGGCCGCCGCTAGCCATTTTTTTGTTCACCTCCACATGCTCAGGCCGCCTCTCGGGGCGGCCTTTTCTGTCCGTATACTGGAAGGATTGCGCCTTCTTCTCTTCACCGAGCGATCTGTGCCATGCCCCGCTACGTAGTCACCGGAGGAGCGGGATTCATCGGGTCGGCATTGGTCCGGGTTCTTCTGGCGCGCGGCGGCGAAGTGCGCGTCGTCGACAATCTGCTCACCGGTTTCGAGAAGAACCTGGCCGAAGTACGGTCGCGCATTGAGTTCAATCGCGCGGACATCCGGGATTACGGGGCCACGGCGGCCGCGGTCCAGGGCGCGGATATCGTGTTTCACCTGGCCGCAATTCCCTCCGTTCCGCGCTCCATCCGCGATCCGGTCCCCTCGCACGAAGTCAATATCGACGGCACGTTCAACGTGCTCCGCGCGTGCACCGAAGCCGAGGTAAAGCGCGTGGTCTATGCGGGCTCTTCTTCGGCGTATGGCGACACGGCGGTCTTGCCGAAGGTCGAAACCATGCCGCCGAACCCGAAGTCACCTTATGCGGTCCAGAAGCTTGCAGGCGAGTATTACGCGCGCGCCTTTCACTCCTGCTTCGGCCTGGAGACCGTCGCCCTGCGCTTCTTCAATGTCTACGGCGAGCGCCAGGATCCCTCCAGCCCGTATTCGGGCGTGTTGTCGCTGTTTATGAAAGCCCTCACAGAGCGCAAGCCGCCCGCGATTTTCGGCGACGGAAATCAAACGCGCGATTTCACCTACGTGGAAGACGTCGCGGCGCTGTGTCTCAAAGCCGCGGCCGCGCCCGGCGTCGCCGGCAAGATATACAACGCCGGCAACGGCAATCGCTATTCGCTGAACGAGGTATGGGAGCTTTTGCAGAAGATCGAAGGCATTCGATTACCGCCCCAGTTCGGACCGCCCCGCGCAGGCGACGTGCGCGATTCTCAGGCCGACACCACCGCTGCGCGGCGTGACCTGGGGCATGAGCCGCAGTTCACACTCGAAGAAGGACTGCGGCGGACGCTCGCGTGGTTTCGGACGCAATAGAGCCATGCTGGATCTCATTCGCGACACCATCCGCAAGATCCCCAAAGGCAAAGTCGCGACGTACGGCGACGTAGCCAAGGCCGCGGGTTTTCCAGGAGCGGCGCGTCAGGTCGTCTGGGCGCTGCACACGTCGCACGGGCTGCCGTGGCATCGCGTCGTAGGCGCGGGCGGCAGGATTTCGCTGCCCGGCGCGAACGGACTGGAACAGCGGCTGCGGTTGGAGACTGAGGGCGTGCGCTTCCGCGGCGCGAGAATCTGGATGGAAAAGCATCAGCACCAGTTTCCAAAGCGCGCACCGCGGCGCCGGGTGAAGAAGGCAAGCGCCTAGATCACGCGCAGCACGATCTTCCCCCGGGTGTGGCCGGTGGCGTTCAGTTCATGCGCCTTGTTGGCTTCCGAGAGAGGCAGTACGGCGTCCAGGATGACCTTGACCTTCCCGGCGTCCACCAGCCGGGCGATCTCGGCCAGCTGCTGCCCGTTGGCCTGCACCATCACGCCGGCTCCCCGCACGCCATGCGCCTTGGCCTCTTCTTCGGACGGCGGGCCAAGAATCGACACGAGGATGCCGCCCTTTTTGAGCGCCTTCCAGGACCGCGTGCGAACTTCGCCGGCCATCGCGTCCAGGACCATGTCGGCGTCCTGGATGACGTCTTCAAACCGCGCGGTCTGGTAATCGATCGGCTCGTCGACGCCCAGCTCCCTCAGGAATTCCAGGTTGCAGCCTGAAGCGGTTCCGGCCACGCACGCGCTTTTGAGCTTGGCGAACTGAACTGCGAACGTGCCCACGCCTCCAGCCGCGGCGTGAATCAAAATCTTTTGACCCGCGCTCAGCCCTCCCGCCTCCAACGCCTGCCAGGCCGTCAAAGCCGCCAGGGGAATGGCGGCGGCGTGGACATGGTCCAACGACTTCGGCTTCAGCGCGATTTCCGACGCCCGCGCCGCGATGTATTCCGCGTAGGCGCCCGCGCGCGAAATATCCGGACGAGAATAAACCTCATCGCCCGGCTTCCATGGAGTGACGCCCGCGCCCACCGATTCCACCACGCCCGAAAAATCCCAGCCGATTACGATCGGCAGCGTGTAGTTCAAGAAACCTTTCGCATAGCCGGCGCGCACCTTCCAGTCCACCGGATTCACGCCCGCCGCGTGCACGCGCACCAAAACCTCGCCCGCCGCCGGCTCGGGCCGAGGGCAATCCTCGTAGCGCAGCATCTCCGGGCCTCCGTAGCCGTGCAGGCGCACCGCTTTCATCGTTGCCATCAAATCCTCCTGCTATTAGAAGCTTAGACTATCAGGGAAGATTCGCCGGAGTTACTGCATACTGGTAGGAAGTGTTCCATTTCATCGAGAAGCAGATTTTCAGCCGGGTTGTGTCCTTTGTGGGCGGGCGCTGGGAGCTTTCCGTCCCCACCATGCTCGAAGCACCGAAGCAGTCATCGTTCGGAGAGCTGGCCATCCCGGTGGCGTTTCATCTGGCCCGGCAGCTCAAACGCGCGCCCGTCAGCATTGCGCGCGAGATGGTCGAGAACATCGGCCCGCTCGAAGGCGTTTCTGCTCTCGAGGTGGCCGGCAACGGATACATTAACGTCCGGCTGGATCGCGGCGAGTATGGCGCAGGCATCCTGCAAGGCAAGGGCGAGGCCCGTGAGGCCATAGCGGGCAAGATCATCGTCGAACACACCAACATCAATCCCAATAAGGCCGCGCATATCGGGCACCTGCGCAACGCGGTGCTGGGCGACACGTTCGTGCGCATGCTCCGCGCCAGCGGCCGCACGGTGGAGGTGCAGAACTACATCGACAATACGGGCGTGCAGGTGGCGGATGTGGTGGCGGCTTTCCACTTCCTGAGAAAGATGTCGTACGGCGATGTCGTCGAGCTAATCGGGCGTACCCGATTCGATTACTACTGCTGGGATCTCTACGCCGAGGTCTCGGCGCACCCGGAATTGAAGGAATGGCGGCAGCACGCTCTGCACGCCATTGAACATCGGGAAGGTGAGTTGGTCCATCTGGCGTCGAAGGTCAGCGAAGTGATCGTCGGTTATCACCTCAACACGATGGCGAGGCTCGGTGTTCGCTATGATCTGCTTCCTCGCGAGAGCGACGTCGTGTGGCTCAAGTTCTGGGAGACGGCCTTCGAGCAATTGAAGGAGCGCAAGGCGATCTACTTCGAGACCGAGGGCAAGAACAAAGGCTGCTGGGTGATGCCCGCCAGCGCGTTCAAAGAACAGACCGGTGAGGATACCGAAGACAGCAAAGTAATTGTGCGTTCCAACAACACGGTCACCTACGTTGGCAAGGATATCGCGTACCAGCTCTGGAAGTTTGGATTGCTGCCCGGTAAAGATTTCTTCTACGTGCTATGGCCCGAGCATGAGGTCTATGTGACTACGGCGGAGCCGCAGCCGCAGCTCGATCGCGAATTCGGGCATGGCGATTCGGTCTACAACGTCATCGATTCGCGCCAGTCTTACCTGCAGGACGTTGTCGTCGCCGGGCTGCGCGCGCTCGGCTACAACCAGCAGGCTGACCGGTCCGTTCATTTTTCTTACGAGATGGTCGCTCTGTCTCCGCGCACCTGCGTCGAGCTGGGCATCGAGCTTTCTGAAGAAGATAAGAAGCGGCCGTACGTCGAAGTCTCCGGCCGCAAGGGCTTGGGCGTCAAAGCCGATGACCTGATCGACAAACTGATCGAGAAGGCGCAGGAAGAAGTGGACTCGCGGCATCCGGAAGCGCCCGCCGCCGAACGCCGCGAAGTGGCCGCACAAATCGCCGTCGGCGCGCTGCGCTACTTCATGCTCAAGTACACGCGCAATTCAGTCATCGCATTCGATCTGCAAGAAGCCCTCAGTTTCGAGGGCGAGACCGGACCGTACGTTCAATACACCGCCGTGCGCGCCCGCAACATCCTGCGCAAACTGGCCGAGCGCGGCGAGACGCTGCCGGATTTCGCGAAAGCGCTGGATCAGGCTGCCTTCGCGCGCCAGCTTGCCGACGAAAATCTCTGGCAGCTTCTGCTGTTGGCCTCCAAGGCCGATTCAGCGATCGACCGCGCGGTGGCTTCCGGCGAGCCCGCGCACGCCGCCAAGTACGCGTTCCAACTGGCCCAGGCGTTCAACAGTTTCTATCACAGCTATCCGGTGCTCACCGAAGAAAACGCCGAAAAACGCACTTTCCTTTTGTGGATGACCGACTACTTCCGCAGCCAACTGGCGCGTACCCTCGCCGTGCTCGGCATCGCCGTGCCGGAATACATGTAGCAGCACGGGGACAGACGGATGTGTCCCCACGGCGCCGGGGGTGCGGGACAGACGGATCTGTCCACGCGCGACGTCCTAAACACTTGTTCTGGAGGTAATCTGCCGCTTGAGACAGATTCGTCTGTCCCGTGCTGCGTCTACAATGGAGTTGCATGGCACAATCGAATAGCTTTGGAGCAGCTTCTACTCTCACCGTTGGCAACCATCAATACCGTTACTACTCGCTCGAATCTTTGGAGAAGCGCGGCCTCGCGAAAATCTCCCGGATCCCGTATTCCATCCGGATCCTGCTGGAGAATTTGCTCCGCTCGGAAAACGGGCAGACCGTCAAAGCCTCCGACATCGAATACGTCGCGAAATGGCAGATCGGCGGCCCCGCCCAGGAAATCAACTTCAGTCCCGCCCGCGTGCTGCTGCAGGACTTCACCGGCGTGCCCTGCGTTGTCGACCTGGCCGCCATGCGCGACGCGCTGCGCGATATGGGCGCCGACCCGAAGCGCGCCAATCCGCTGATCCCCGCCGACCTGGTGATCGACCATTCGGTGCAGGTCGATCAATTCGGCTCCAAGGACGCTTTCAGCATCAACGCGTTGCTTGAGTTCCAGCGCAACCAGGAGCGCTATGCGTTCCTGCGCTGGGGGCAGAAGGCTTTCGAGAATTTCCGCGTCGTGCCGCCCGACACCGGCATCGTGCACCAGGTGAATCTCGAATACCTGGCGCCGGTGGTTTTCACGGATCGCAGGCAGTCGCCCGTGCTGGCCTATCCAGATACGCTGGTCGGTACGGACTCGCACACCACCATGATCAACGGCCTGGGTGTCGTCGGTTGGGGCGTCGGCGGCATTGAAGCCGAGGCCTGCATGCTCGGCCAGCCCATCTCGATGCTGTTACCCGAGGTGGTCGGCTTCAAGCTGACCGGTAAGCTGCCGCAAGGCGCAACGGCTACGGATCTCGTGCTGACCGCAACGCAGCTGTTGCGCAAGAAGGGCGTGGTGGGCAAGTTCGTCGAGTTTCACGGACCGGGCGTAGCTTCGCTGCCCCTGGCCGACCGCGCCACCATCGCCAATATGGCGCCCGAGTACGGCGCAACCATTGGCTTCTTCCCCATCGATCATCAGTCACTCGATTATTTGCGGCTTTCGAATCGCCCGGGCGATCTGATCGCGCTGGTAGAAGCCTACGCGAAATCCCAAGGTCTTTTCCTGCTGCCAGATTCGCCCGATCCCGAATATACGGACGCATTGGAACTCGATCTCGGCAACGTCGTGCCGTCGCTCGCCGGCCCTAAACGCCCGCAGGACCGCATCAATCTGCCGGACGTGAAGAAGAACTTCCTGGACACGCTGAATGCTCCGGTGAAAAGCGTGGAAATTTCCTCCAACGGCTCGAAGGCTACGGTTCAGGACGGTTCCGTCGTCATCGCCGCCATCACCAGTTGCACCAACACCTCCAATCCGTCAGTGATGGTAGCCGCCGGACTGCTGGCCAAGAAAGCCGTCGAGAAGGGCCTGAAAACCAAGCCGTGGGTGAAGTCGAGCCTGGCGCCCGGCTCCAAAGTCGTTTCCGATTATCTCGACGACGCCGGCCTGACTCCCTACCTGGAACAACTGCACTTCAATCTGGTCGGCTACGGCTGCACCACCTGCATCGGCAACAGCGGACCGCTGCCCGAGCCGGTGGCCGAAGCGGTGCAGAAGGGCAAGCTGACCGTCGCCGCCGTGCTCAGCGGCAATCGCAATTTCGAAGGCCGCGTGAATCCGCTGGTGCGCGCCAATTATCTGGCTTCCCCGCCGCTGGTGGTTGCCTACGCGCTGGCCGGACGGATGGATATCGATCTGCAGAACGATCCGATCGGCGCCGCGAGCGATGGTAAGGACGTTTATCTAAAAGACATCTGGCCTACCCCCGAAGAAGTGCAGGCTGTGGTGAAGCGCTCCGTGCGGAGCGAGATGTTCCACAAAGAATACTCGGAAGTTTTTCAGGGCGACGAGCGCTGGAACTCCGTGCAGGTGCCCGCCGGCGATCTGTACGAATGGAGCGACCGGTCCACTTACATCCGCAAGGCGCCCTACTTCGACAACATGGTCGACCCGAAGACGTCTGTGCACGACCTCGCCGGACTGCGTGCGCTCGCTTCGCTGGGCGATTCCATCACCACCGATCACATTTCACCCGCCGGCAACATCGCAGTCGACAGCCCGGCGGGCAAATACCTCATCGAACACGGCGTCAAGCCCGCCGACTTCAACTCCTACGGCGCGCGGCGCGGCAATCACGAAGTCATGGTGCGCGGCACGTTCGCCAACATCCGATTGAAGAACCTGCTCGCTCCCGGAACCGAAGGCGGCTGGACGACGCACATCCCTTCCGGCGAGAAGATGACCATCTACGACGCGTCTATCCGCTACCAACAGGAAGGCACGCCGCTGGTGATCATCGCGGGCAAGGAGTACGGCACGGGTTCGTCCCGGGATTGGGCCGCGAAGGGCACGTTGCTGCTGGGCGTGCGGGCGGTGATCGCCGAAAGCTTCGAGCGCATTCATCGTTCCAACCTGGTTGGCATGGGCGTGCTTCCGTTGCAGTTCCTGCCCGGCCAAAATCGCGAATCGTTCGGTCTGACCGGCCTGGAGCTTTACTCGATCGAAGGCGTCCCGCAGGCCATCGCGTCGGGTGCGAAAGCGCGCGTGCGGGTGGACGGCAAGACGTTCGAAGTTATGGTGCGGATCGACACGCCGCAGGAAGCCGAATATTACCGCAACGGCGGCATACTTCCGTATGTGTTGCGGCAGCTGGCCGCGAAGTAGCTATGACGATCTACTAATCGAGCACGCGGACGAACTCGGCGATGATGCGGTACTTGTCCTCGTCCGGATCGAGGTCCCAGGAAGGGTAATCGGGATTGAGGGATTCCAGCCGGATGCGCGTGTGGCGCCACTCGCCGCCGGCGCTCTTCTCGCTGAGATATCGCTTCACCGTGTAGCTGTTGTCGGCGCGATTTTCCACCAAAACGAGCCGGCCCTGGCGCGATCCCGCCACGCCGTGGCGGAACACGCACAGCGCCCCGTCGGGAATGAGCGGCTCCATGGAATGGCCCGCGATCTCGGCGATGAACATGTCCGGCGCCAGGCGCAGGTCTTCCGGCGTTTCCATCCAGGCCTGTTCGGAGATTTCTTCATTCTCCAGGAATTTTCCCGCCGCCGCGCGCAGCGAGTAGCGCGGCAGATGCGTGCGGAACTCCAGCACCTGGCTCGGAACGTTCTTGCGATACAACCGGTCCAAGGTGCGCGCGAAACTATCCACCAGAACCGCTTCGCGATCCGTGATGCGCACCGCTCCCGCCAGCGTCGACTCCAGGTACTCGAACAGCTTCGCGGCGCCAATCTCGCGCGCCTTCGCGGCCAGGTCGTCGGCCAGCGCTTCGAGCACTTCCAGGTCTTCGTCCTCGGCCAGGGTTTCCATGTCGCGGCGGAAGCGGACATGCAGCTCGTCGGCTTCGGGATCCTGCAGCAGCACGCCGATGTTCACCTGGCCGCGGCCCGGAATATCGGCCTGCACCAGGCAGTACTTCCCCTCGCGGGTTTGAGCGATAGCGGAGGCGGACATAACGGGCTTACTGCACTTATCGGCCGGATTCCGGCGCCCAATAGCTACGGGGAGAACGGATAGTAGCCCTTCCGCGCGCGCACCTTCACGTTGGCCAGGTCTACCTTCACAATGATGTTCCGGAACTGCTTGTTGGCGTCGGTCGAGTCGGGCGTATAGCGGATGATGTATTGCGTGGTTACTTCGCCTACTACCGCCTCCACGGCCTTATACATCCCGTTGGCCAGTTCGGCGGCGTACTGCCCCGTTCCGACCTTCAGCGCGTAATTGCCTTCGTCGGACGGCGTCGAGAGAAACCCGGCAACGTCCGCATAAGGGTCGTTGAGCGGGTATTCCACACGCCCTCCAGTCTCCTCCGCCAGCCGTGTCAGATTCGCGGAATCCGGATTGTCGAAGCCGAAGGCCACCGTACTCACGCCGTAGATGGTCACCAGGTTGCGTTGGGCGATCTCCAGCGCTTGGTCCAGCGTCTTGCTGCTGGCATTGTCGTGCCCGTCGCCGATGATCACCAGAACTCGCCGCGGCTCAATCGGCTCGCCCTGGATCAACCTGCGGTTGGTGCAGGCCATGTAGATGGAGTCGTACAAGGCCGCGCCCCCGCTCGGCCTCAGCTTCTCCAGCTTCTTCACGATCGGGTCCGGGTCCGAGCCGGTATTCACCAGCAGGTCGGCCGAGTTGGAGTAGCCGATCAAGTAGCCGCTGAACTTCGGATTGTCGCCCGGAATCAGATTCTGCACTAACTCTACTGCCGCATCCTGGTAATTTTTCCAATGCAGCCGGCTGGAATTGCTCAGGTCGACCAGAAAGCCGACCACCACCGG
This sequence comes from Bryobacteraceae bacterium, assembly GCA_035508055.1. Classification (GTDB taxonomy): domain Bacteria; phylum Acidobacteriota; class Terriglobia; order Bryobacterales; family Bryobacteraceae; genus Palsa-89. Next base: position 63,076 of record DATJNO010000096.1, read on the forward strand.
CTGGCTGCGCTCGCGGGTGAAGAATTGGATCTTTTGCTGTCTGCCTTCGTCGAAGATCTGGAAATCCTTCTCGTCCAGGTCCGAAACAAAGCGCCCTTTGATATCCGTGACCGTGATGGGCACGATGACTTCGTTGACCTGCACCTGGATGGGCGGCTGAGCCGGGACTGTACTCGTACCGGCCGGGGCTGCACTGCCAGCGGCTGGAGCCACGCTGGCCGTGGCCGGCGCCACACTGGCGGGCTTCAGGGGAGGGGAAACAGGCGCGGAGGATTGCGCGCTCAAGCTCACCGCCAAAACCGACAGCAGACACATCCGCGGGTACATAGATAGATAAGCCTAGCTCTGATTATAAAGCAGAAGTCCAACGCGTGAGCCGCGTAAGGCTCCGGCTTCGGGTTAAGCACGGGTGATAAGCTGCTTGTAACCTCGTTTGTATTCGATTAGACTGAAAACGTTGTGAGAAAAGCCGCACCGGGGGCCGGTTGGTGAGGACCGTCGAAGCCGCCGGTTCCGGTGCGGTGATGATCTAGCGTCGGCACGTCTGGCCGGATACTAAATTGCAGTTCCATTCCTGGCGAGGCCCGCGTCCTTCTTTCCTCTACCACGAACTCCAAACGCCACCGATACCGGATCGCAGATGCGAGCATGGATCGGTTTGTTGACGAAGCGGCCCAAAAAAAATCCCTCTGCTGCAACCCACCGATCCGAGCCGGAGCGGTTGCAAAACTTGAAGCACCGGTTCCCGCAAGCACGCCGTTCACCAGTCCGCTCCTCCCATCTCTGCGCGTTGCAAGCAGAGGGTCAGGTTTTAAAGGTCACTTCATCAATTCAGTGCCCAATCTGCACGCCGCTCGCCAAGGATAATCCTCACTGCTTCAATAGGTTACAAGCTGATCCCGGGCCGGCTTTGAGGCGCCGCGCTGCTGGCGGTGTGTCAGTGTGACACAATGGGTGGCTGGCGACCGGTGGCCGGTGATGACGGTCCGCCCCGGTAGCCGGCCACCAGTTACTGACCACCAGCCACTGCATGCGCCTCGTCGTCCTCACCTGCCTTGCCACAGCGCTCGCCGCCCAAACCAGCGAGGAGTCCTTCCGCGTATACACGGACCATCCCCGGCTGCTCCTGACCGCCCAGAGGCTACGCCTGCTCAAGCGCGAACGCCAGCGCGAAACCATGCGCTGGAGGCAGTTTGACACGCTAATTCAGGGGTCGGCACAAATGCCCGAACCGGGATTTGCCCTGGCCCTCTATTACGCCGTCAGCGGCGACGCGGCCCGGGGCAAGCAGGCCGTGGAGTGGGCCTTAGGTTCCGGGGCCGATCTTCGCCAACTGGCGCTGGTCTACGACTGGTGCCAGCCGCTGCTAAGCGCCGCGCAGTCCCGGACGCTCGCAGCCAAGATTCGCCTGCTGGCCGACCGGCAGCACGCCGCCGCACTGGGAGCCTGGCGCGACCGCGTTTTCGCCCTCATCGCCACATCGGATAGCGACGGTAACCAGCATCCGGAGGAAGCCCCGCTTCGGGACGCCATCCAAAAGTGGTGGCGAATGCAGTTCGCCCCCGGCCTTGCCAGCGGCCAGACCACACTCGCTTTGCCCGACGCCTACGCGCTGCTCGAAATCCTGCACGCCGTCCGGGACAACCTGCAGATCGACCTGCGCGAGGCCGCCCCCGAATACTTCCGCGAGCTGCCCAAGTACCAGATCCTCGGCAACTATCCCGCCCCGCTGAAGGTCTCGGAAGACGAATACCGCATGCCCGTGTTCCAGGGAAACGGCGAACCCGACCTGGAGCACGCTGCCTTGGCCCGCGCGGCGGACTTCGCCATGGTCGCCTATGACAACAACGCGCTCGAAAACCAGTTTCTACAGGGCTTTCTGATCCAGGACCGGTATCAGTTAAAGACCCCCTTTGGGGCGCCCTACGAGTTCCTGTGGGCCAACCCCTATCAGCCCGGCCTAAGCTACTACCAGATGCCGGGAGTGTTTCACGACCCGCACACCGGCGCTCTGTTCGCGCGCTCCAGTTGGGATGACGACGCCGATTGGTTCGGGCTGTACGATGGCGAAGCGCAGTTCTTCCACGACGGCCACATCACGGTGCTGAATCAGGCCGGGCACGCGTCGGACACTCCCGAGCCGATCCCGATGGGCCTGGCTTCCGTGGTCTTCGGCCGCGTTCCGATGAAGTTTCACATGCCGGGCGGCACGGTCCTGGTGGTGGGATTGAAGCCGCGGCACAAGTATCTGGTCGAAGCCGACGACGAGGAAATGTGCGAAGCGATGACGGACCGCGCGGGCACCTTGGTGCTGGAGTATGCCGACGGACAAGCCGCGGGCGTGCGGATTCACGAAGAGACCGCCCCAAACTAGCGGCTATTTGATCTCCAGAACTTCCTTCTCTTTGGCTTTGACCGCCAGATCCAGCTTCTGGATGTAGCCGTCGGTCATCTTCTGGACTTCGTCGTGCGCGCGGCGGTCGTCGTCTTCGCTGATCAGCTTGTCCTTGAGCAGCTTCTTGACGGACTCGTTGGAGTCGCGCCGGATGTTCCGCATGGCCACTCGATGATCTTCGGCGATGTGGTGCACCTTCTTGACCAGATCCTTGCGGCGTTCTTCGGTCAGCGGCGGAATGGGAACGCGGATGACCTTACCGTCATTGCCGGGATTCAATCCCAGATCGGAGGCGCGAATCGCTTTCTCGATCACCGAAATCTGCGTGACGTCCCAGGGCTGCACGGTGATCAAGGTCGGCTCGGGCACGTGCAGCGTCGCCAGCTGGTTCAATGGCGTGGGCGTTCCATAGTAATCCGCCCGCACGTTGTCCAGCAGGCTCACCGAAGCGCGGCCCGTGCGTACGCCGGCCATCTCGTGCTGCAGGTCCGACAGCACTTTCTCCATGCGCGTCTTGGCGTTCGTCTCCACGTCCTTCACGCTCTGGAAGTTGTGCGCGGTTTGAGTTCCTTGAGGTTCGTTTTTCATAACGTTGGACTAGTGAATCAAAGTTCCGATGGGCTCGCCCATCGACATACGCATTATATTGCCGAACACGTTCAGATTAAAGACCAGAATGGGAAGCTGGTTGTCGCGGCACATGGCCACGGCGGAAGCGTCCAGCACCTTCAGGGCCTGGGCGAGCACTTCGTGATAGCTGATCTCCGGGTACAGCACGGCGTCGGTGTGGCGCAGGGGGTCTTTGTCGTACACCCCGTTCACGCGCGTGCCCTTGGCGATCACGTTGGCATGGATCTCCAAGGCGCGCAACGTGGCCGCGGTGTCCGTGGAGAAGTAGGGGTTGGACGTGCCGGCGGCGAAGATCACGATGCGGCCCTTTTCCAGATGGCGGATGGCCCGGCGGCGGATGTACGGCTCGGCCACCTGATGCATCTGGATGGCGGTCATCACGCGCGTGGGAACGCCGGCTTTTTCGAGCGCGTCCTGCAGCGCCAGCGCGTTGATCACCGTGGCCAGCATGCCCATGTGGTCGGCCGCCACGCGATCCATGTTCATCGCGGCCGCGGCCACGCCACGGAAGAAGTTGCCGCCGCCCACCACCAGCCCCATCTGAACGCCGGTTTGAGCGACCTCGGCCACTTCCGCCGCCAGGCCCTTCACGCGCTCCGGATCGATGCCGAAAGCGCCGCCGCCGGCGAGCGCCTCCCCGCTGAGCTTCAGAACGATTCGCTGGTACTTGGGCATGCTGAGCGCGGCGCGGCCGTTGGCTAGGCCGAGGGCGGCGATTGCTCCGGCGTCTCCTCGATCAGCGCAGCCTCGCCCACCTTGAAGCGGACAAAGCGCGAGACCGAAATGTTTTCGCCCATCTTGGCGATAGCGGCCTTGATCAGGTCGCCCACCGTGGTCGAGTTGTCGCGGATGAACGGCTGCTCGTACAGGCAAATTTCTTCGTAGAACTTGCCCAGGCGCCCCTCCACGATCTTGTCCACCATCTTTTCGGGCTTGCCTTCCTGCAGGGCCCGCGCCCGCTGGATCTCCTTTTCCTTCGCCAGAGCGTCGGGCGTGACGTCTTCCTTGCGGATGAACTGGGGATCGGCGGCGGCCACCTGCATGGCCAGGTCCTTCACCAGGGCCTGGAAATCGTCCGTGCGGGCCACAAAATCGGATTCGCAGTTCACCTCCACCAACACGCCCAGTTGCGAGCCGGGATGAATGTAGCTGCCGATGATGCCTTGCCGCGCGACACGGGTCGCTTTGCTGGCGGCCTTGGTGATGCCCTGTTTGCGCAGGATAATCTCGGCCTCGGCCAGGTTTCCCTTAGCCTCGATGAGGGCCTTCTTGCACTCCATCATGCCCGCGCCGGTCCGGTCGCGGAGTTCCTTCACTAATTTGGCGCTGATTTCCATGGTTATCGATTCTTCGTGACTTTCAAGACGCGCGAAGAGCGCTCCAGACGCCTTCCGCCCTCTGCCTGCCGCCTTCCGCTTTCAGCCGTCTGCCTACTCGGCCTTGTTGGTGCTGCTGACTTCTTCCACCGCTTCCGAACTGGGACCCTTGCGGGGCAGCGACATGGAGGGGAGATCCTCATCGGACAGGCCTTCCGACATGAGCTGATCCAGCTGCTGCGGATCGAACTGTGTATATTCGGGTATTTCCTCAGTCGGCGTCTCGTCGGTGACGATCTTCTCGGTCGTGAACTCCTGTTCGGTTGCGAGCGCCCGGCCTTCGATCACCGCGTCGGCCACCTTAGTGGTAAACAGCCGGATCGCGCGAAGCGCGTCGTCGTTTCCGGGGATCACGTGATCCACTTCGTCCGGATCGCAATTGGTATCCACCACAGCGACCACCGGAATGCCGAGCCGCCGGGCTTCCTTCACCGCGATGGCTTCCTTGTTGGAGTCCACGACGAAAAGCAGATCGGGCAGGCCGGTCATTTCCTTGATGCCCGCCAGGTTCTGCTGCAGGTGCTTGCGCTCGCGCTCCAGCCTGCTGGCTTCCTTCTTGGCGCGCCCTTCATAGCCGCCGCCCTCGGTTGCCATGGTGTCCAGCTCCTTCAGGCGCTTGATGGACCTTTGCACCGTGAGCATGTTGGTGAGCAGCCCGCCCAGCCAGCGCTGGTTGACGTAGTATTGCCCGCAGCGGGTGGCCTCTTCGGAGATGGCCTCCTGGGCCTGGCGCTTGGTGCCGACGAACAGCACCGTCTTGCCTTGCGCGGCCGATTCGGCCACGTAACGCATGGCGTCCTTGAACAGCTTCAGGGTCTTTTGGAGATCGATGATGTAGATCCCGTTACGTTCGCCAAAGATGTATTCCTTCATCTTTGGATTCCAGCGCTTGGTCTGGTGCCCGAAGTGAACGCCCGCTTCGAGCAATTCTTTCATGGAAATTGATGGCAAAATGCCTCCTTGTTGTTCTCAGGTTGCGGTTTCAACCGGCCGCGGCCGGTGCACACGGTCCAAAGCGAGATTTGTGTGCCCGGATCGAAACCGGCTGTTCAGGCCGTGGCGCGCACACTCTTGTGCGCGGCGCTTAGCGCTTCGAGAACTGGAACCTCTTACGCGCGCCCTTCTGGCCGTACTTCTTGCGCTCGTGAGCGCGCGGATCGCGCCTCAGCAAGCCCAGCGACTTCAGCTTCGGCCGCAGCTCCGAATTAAACTCGATCAGCGCCCGGGCGATGCCCAGCCGCGCTGCCCCGGCTTGCCCGGACGCCCCGCCGCCATCCGCCAGAATGATCACGTCGAACTTGTCGGCCATCTCGGCTGCCAGCAGCGGCTGCCGCACGATGGCGCGCGAGGCTTCGCTCGCGAAATAGTTATCGATGGGCCGCCCGTTGATGGTGATCGCGCCTTTGCCGGATCGCAGGAAGATGCGAGCGACCGAGGTCTTGCGGCGGCCTGTTCCCAAATACTGGACTAATCCTGCCACTCAGTTACCTTTCTTGCTTGTGGGTTGGGAAGATGAGGGCCGCGGGAAGGACATTCGAAGCACTTACGAGATCGCGAGTTCCACCGGTTTCTGCGCCTGGTGGGGATGCTTGTCGCCTGCGTATACCTTCAACTTCCGGTACATCTGTTTGCCGAGCTTGGTCTTGGGGAGCATCCCCGCGATCGCTTGCTCGACCATTTTCGTCGGACGCGTGGCGCGCATGTGCGCCGCGCCGGTTTCGCGGAGCCCGCCCGGGTAGCCACTGTGCTGGCGGTAGACCTTCTGGCCTTCCTTCGCGCCGGTCAGCCGCACCTTGGCGGCATTGATCACGATCACGTGATCCCCCGTGTCCAGAAACGTCGTGTAGGTGGGCTTGTGCTTGCCCATCAAGATCATCGCGGCCTTGCTGGCGACCCGGCCGAGCACCTGCCCGCCGGCGTCCACCACGTGCCACTGACGCACGATCTCGCCCTGGGACGGAATGTGGGTTTTCATAAAGACAGACCTTCTCCGTTGGAGACTTACAGTCAATTCAGCTTAGCGAATTGAG
>DATJNO010000097.1:0-34951 GCA_035508055.1 Bryobacteraceae bacterium
AATGGTCCGCGAGTTCGCGGCGCAGCCACGCTCGCGCCAGCCGGAGCTCATGCCGGTGTCCGCGAACACCAGCGTCGCGTCGGGGAACGGATAAGTGCCGGGCGCTGTAACCGATCCCGTGAATGTCAGCGTGACTAAGAAATTGTCCCCGTCAACAATGTTATTCAAGGCTGGGTTATTTACGGCGGGGCCGGTGCCATCGGCGGTCGACTGAGTAATTTCGCCGCCGAAGGTGATGGTATCGGCGACGAGTTGGCTGCTTAGCGCGAAGGCAGTCAGGATCGCGATTACGCCCAAAATGCGTGCTGGAGCTTTCATGCAAGATTCCCTCCAACGAAGAGAACGGAATCGGGCGGCACTTTTAGCGAGAAGGTCGAGCGAGCAGTAGTACCAGAGGTACTGTGCGGAGTCTTTGCGATCAAAAATCATGAGGATTGGCGCCGTTTCCGGTACGCTGTCGCGGCGAGGCCGAGCAGGCCGGCGATCAATGGAATCGTCTCCGAGGGCTCCAGGACCGCGCTCACTTTCGTTACACTGAAAGCGGTTTGGCACCCGGCTTCCGCCTCTTCGGGCTGACGCATCTGGCGATCCTGGCCGCTGTTCCGGTCATGGCCGCCGCACTCGCGGCCATCTGCCGCCGGAGCGCCCGCCTGGCCATCGCAACCCGCTTGACTCTGGGCTTCTTTCTGCTGATAAACGAGCTGATCTGGTATGCTTTCCAGCTTCACAGCGAGGGTTGGCGCTTTCCCGAAGGCATGCCTTTTCAGCTGTGCGATCTGACGCTGTGGCTGACCATCTTCGCCGCCCTCACCCTGACGCCCTGGTGCTACGAATTCGCCTATTATGCCGGCATCGCCGGAAGCGGAGCTGCGCTACTCACTCCCGATCTCTGGGCGCCGCTCGCTTCCTATCCGACCATCTACTTCTTCGTGGCGCATGGCGGCATCATCGTCACCATCCTCACGCTCACCTGGGGCAAACTCCTGCGGCCCCGGCGGCTGAGCGTCTGGGTGGCGGTCGGGGTGTTAAATGTTTACGCCATCGCGATCGGCCTGTTCAATCTGGAGTTCCACACCAATTATTTCTACTTGTGCGAAAAACCCGACGGGGCGAGCCTGCTCACTTTCATGGGGCCTTGGCCGCTGTATATTCTGACCGGCGAGGCGTTCGCGCTGGTTGTCTTTTTATTGTTGTGGCTGCCATTCCGGCATCGCCACCAGCCAGCCTAAGCTTCAATTGGCTGGACGATTGCAAATGCACCAGGCAACAGAAGGGAGCAAAGCATGAAGCTGCTTCTCGCGGCCGATCCGTCGGCTGCCAGCGATGCCGCCGCCCGGGAAGTAGCCGCGCGGCCCTGGCCGGACGGAACCACGGTTCTGGTCGTGAGCGTGGTCGAGCCTTCCTACGGCTGGAGCGTGCCCGGTCTGGAGGAAAGCCTGCGCGACTCCGCTCGGCAGGCCGTCTCCAACGCCGCCAACACCCTCGAGCAAGCCGGCCTGAACGCCTCAACGTTAATTCTGGATGGCGACCCTAAGGCCGCGATCATCGACCAAGCCGTCGAGATGGGCGCTGACCTGGCGGTCGTGGGCTCCCACGACGTCTCGGACTTCGCGCGGTTTCTGCTGGGCAGCGTCGCACGCGCCGTCTTGCGCCACGCGCCCTGCCCGGTGGAGATCGTTCGAGGCGAGCCGCGTCCCGGCATCCGGAGAATCCTGGTGGCTACCGACGGATCCAGCTTTTCGCAAACGGCGATCACCTCGGTCGCCACGCGTCCCTGGCCCGCCGGCAGCGTGGTCCGGGTACTCAGCGTAGTGGAGTTGCACATCCCGCTGAGCCACCCACAGGTCTATTTGGAGCACCAGGGCATGGAAGACGCTCGGGCCGAGGCCATGCGGCATGCTCAGGAAGCCGTTGGCTTTGCCGAGCAGGCGCTCGCCGCGGCCGGTCTGGAGGTCTCCACCAGCATCGCCGTTCCCACCGCCACCCCCAAGGAGCTGATCCTCAAAGAAGCCGCTGACTGGGGCGCCGACATCCTTGTCGTCGGCTCGCATGGACGGCGCGGCGTCGGCCGGTTCCTGCTCGGAAGCGTTTCCGAAGCCGTCGCTCTGCACGCCTCCTGCACGGTCGAAGTCATCCGCTAGTGGTCTTTGCCGTGCAACTCCGTGGTGTGGAGGGTAAGAAATGAAACGCACTCTGAGTGTGATTAAGGCCGATATCGGCTCCGTCGGCGGCCACGTCGCCCCGTCGCGCCGCCTGCTGGATACCATGGAGACCTTCATCCACAAGAACGGCCACGATCTGCTGACGGACTACCATATCAGCCACACCGGCGACGACATCGCCATCCTGATGAGCCACACGCGAGGCGAAGCGGACCAGGCCATCCACAAGCTGGCCTGGGAAGCGTTTGTGGCCGGAACCGGCGTCGCCAAGGCGCAAGGGTTGTATGGCGCAGGCCAGGATCTGTTAAAAGACGCATTTTCCGGCAACGTCAAAGGCATGGGCCCGGCCGTGGCCGAAATGGAGTTCGAAGAGCGCCCCAATGAGCCGTTTCTGTTCTTCGCCGCCGACAAGACTGACCCCGGCGCGTACAACCTGCCGCTCTACCTGGCCTTTGCCGATCCCATGAACACGCCCGGGCTGCTGCTTTCGCCGCATATGTCCAAAGGCTTTCGTTTCATCATCATGGACGTGAACCACACCGCAGGCGACCGGGTCATCGAACTGAACGCGCCCGAGGAGCTGTACGACATCGCCGCGCTGCTGCGCGATGCCGAGCGCTACGTGGTGGAGTCCATCTGGTCCCGCGCCTCGGGCGAGCAGGCTGTCGCGGTGGCCACCAGCCGGCTGCACAACATCGCCGGCAAGTACACCGGCAAGGACGATCCCGTCATGCTGGCGCGCGTCCAGATGAACTTCCCGGCAACCGGAGAAGTGCTGGCGCCGTTTGCCATTGGCCACTTCGTCGCCGGATGCATGCGCGGTTCGCATCAAATGCCGCTCATGCCCGTTCACGTCAATACCGGAATCAGCTATTTCGACGGCCCGCCCATCGTCAGTTGCGCTGGATTCTGCGTGCATGACGGGCTGCTGACCGAGCGCGTCGACAACTTCGCGCAGCCGTTCTGGGACGAAGTCCGGTCCCAGGTGTCGCGCAAAGCCATCGAGATGCGCCGCCAGGGCTTCTTCGGCGCTGCCATGCTGCCTATGTCGGAGCTGGAATATACGGGCATAATGGAGAAGTTGGACACTTTGGATAAGAAATTCACTCTTCGCCCGTCGACGGCGGCGGTACCTGCTTAGTGCGGCCCGGCGAAGAATTCTTCAATCTCTATAACCACAACTTTGCGCGCGTCGCCGTGGCGGTGCCGCGAGTGCGCGTGGCCGATCCCCAATACAACGCCGCCGAGACCATCCTGCTGATGCAGGATGCCGCCAAAACCGATTCGGCACTGGTGCTTTTCCCCGAACTGGGTCTATCGGCCTACTCCTGTGACGACCTGTTTCATCAAAAGGCGCTGCTGGATGCCTGCCTGGACGGGCTGCGGCAGATTGTCGATGCTTCGGCCGCCCATCAACTCGTCTCGATCGTGGGTGTGCCGCTGCAGGTGGATCATCTGCTGTTCAATTGCGCCGTGGTGATCCAGGGCGGGCGGATCCTGGGCGTCATCCCCAAGACCTACCTGCCGAACTACCGCGAGTTTTACGAGCAACGCTACTTTGCTCCCGCCGATGCCGCGGTGCGCAGCGAGATCGATCTGCTCGGCCGGCACGGTGTACCGTTCGGCAACCGCCTGCTGTTCCGGATTCCCGCGCAGCCACTGTTCACATTTCACGTCGAGATTTGCGAAGACCTATGGGCTCCCATCCCGCCATCGTCCTATGCGGCCATGGCCGGCGCGAGCGTTCTGGTGAACCTGTCGGCGTCCAACATCACCATCGGGAAGGCGGATTACCGGCGCGAGTTGGTGACCGGCCAGTCCGCTCGCTGCCTCGCGGCGTACCTGTTCACCGCAGCCGGACCGGGCGAATCGACCACAGACCTCGCTTGGGACGGCCACGCCATGATCGCCGAGAACGGCAACCTCCTGGCTGAGTCCGCGCGCTTCCGCTATGAGCCGCAGTTGATCACATCCGAGATCGACCTGGACCGGCTGTCCGAGGAACGCATGCGCCAGAATAGCTTCGGCCAAGCCGTCATCCGCGAGCGCGGCCGGCTCCAGGATTTTCGCGCCATCCCCTGCCCGGTCGGTCTGCCGCGCTCCGCTCCTCTGCTCCCCAATCGCGCCTACGAGCGCTTCCCCTACGTTCCCTCCGAGCCGGAGCGCCGCCAGGAACGCTGCCGCGAGGTCTACGAGATCCAGGTCCAAGGCTTGGTGAAGCGCCTGCAATCCACTGGCATCGAGCACGTGGTGATTGGCATCTCGGGCGGCTTGGATTCTACCCAGGGCCTGCTCGTCTGCGCCGAGGCCATGGACGTGCTCGGGCTGCCGCGCACCAACATCCTGGGCTACACCATGCCCGGCTTCGCCACCAGCGCTCGCACTCTGGAGCAGGCGCACCGCCTGATGCGCGCCATCGGATGCCAGGCTGCCGAGATCGACATCCGCCCCACCAGCACGCAAATGTTGAAAGACATCGGCCATCCCGCCGGCAGCGGCGCGCAAGCCTACGACGTCACGTTTGAGAATGTGCAGGCCGGCGATCGCACCAGCCATTTGTTCCGGCTCGCGAACATGCACAACGCGCTCGTCGTTGGGACCAGCGATCTAAGTGAGCTCGCGCTCGGCTGGTGCACCTATGGCGTAGGCGACCACATGTCGCACTACGCGGTGAATGTCAGCGTCCCCAAGACGCTGATCGCGCACGTGGTCCGTTGGGTGGCCGAAGCCGAGCCGCTGGAGACCGAAACACGCGACACGCTGCTCGCGATCCTGGCCACCGAATTCAGCCCGGAACTGGTGCCGGGCGTCGCGGAAGACGCCGAGCCGTCGCAGCGCACCGAGGATGTCATCGGCCCCTACGAGCTGCAGGACTTTCACCTCTACTACACGCTGCGCTTTGGCTATGCTCCGCCCAAAGTGGCGTTTCTCGCTTATTGCGCCTGGCACGATGCGGCGTGCGGTGCCTGGCCCGACATTCCCTTGGACCAGCGGCGCCAATACGGCATCGGCGACATCAAGAAACATCTGCGGACCTTCTTGCAGCGTTTCTTCGGCTTCAGCCAGTTCAAACGCAGCGCGATCCCCAACGGCCCCAAGGTGGGATCGGGCGGGTCGCTTTCGCCGCGCGGCGATTATCGCGCGCCCAGCGATAGCGAGGCGACGGCCTGGCTCGAAGCGCTCGATCTGGTGCCCGATCAGGAGCCTCAGACGTAACCCTTTTCGGCGAGCTTCGCAATGATGAGTTGCGCCGACACTTCGGGCGCTTCGCCGTGCACCACAACTTCCGGCGCTTCCGGAGGTTCGTACGCCGCCTGTAACCCGGGCACCGTCGCCGACCCTCCCGCCCGCGCCGAGCGATAAATGCCTTTCGGATCGCGCGCCACGCAGGTCTCCAGCGGCACGTCCACGAAGACTTCCACGAACCGCGCAATCTTCTGCCGGACGCGGTCGCGATAGACGCGCCGGTTCGCTGTTGCGTCAAAGATCACCGGCACGCCGTGCCGGACGAGCAGCTCTCCAATCCAGGCCATCTGCGCGTAGAACTGGTCGCGCTCTTCTTCGTCGTAGCGTGGATGAACGGTGAAGATCGTGCGCAACTGGTCCGATTCCAGCGCTGCGGCATCCACGCCGCGCGCCGCTAACTGGGCTTTCAACGCGGCGGCTACTGTCGACTTGCCCGAGGCCGGCAGCCCGGTAATCCACACCGCGAAAGCTTCCTTATGCTCCACAGTAGGCGTTCACTTGCGAGGGATCGAACTTCTCCTGGTCCAGCACCGCCAGGATGAACGACAGCAGTTTTCCCCGCACGGCTTCGGGCAGCGCCGGATACCACACTGGACTCGCCATCACCAGCGCACGGAAAGCAAAGAAGGGCGCGGCTGCTTCGAGAATTTCCCGGTCGCCGGTCTCTTCCAGATATCGCGCCCAGAAACGCTCGAACAGTTTGAGGAAAACGCCTTCCAGCCGCTGGCTGCGTTGAAGAGAGAAGAAGACGTAGTTCAAAGTGAGGCAGGTGACGTCATCGGCCGGATCGCCAAACTCACCGCGCGAGCGATCCAGCAGCCGGAAATCCGTGCCCTCGCCAAACAGGATGTTCCAGGGATGAAAATCGCCGTGCACTTGCCTCAGCCGGTGCGTGCGATTCTTCAAGCGCCAACGCCAGCGCACCGCGCTGTGTTCGATGCTCTCCAGAACCGCCGGCGTAAACAGCGGATGCGGCGGATAAGAATCCGCCAGGCCCATGATGCACTCGCCGTCGCCCACCAGCTCGCGATTCCGCCGCACATACAATCCCGGATCGCCGCAGCGCACAGCGTGGATGCCAACGAGGTAGTCGCAAAGCGCATCGGCGCGCGCGAGATCCAACTCTGTGCCCGCGCCCGAGCTGCGCAAGCGCTCCAAGTCTTGCGCATAAACGCGCCCCTGCGCGTACTCGGTGAGCAGGCAGAATTCCTCGGCCTTGCCGAGCGAAATCAGGTTGCCTGACGGCTCGAACGCGGCCACATCCAGCGACCGCACGTGCCGCGGCAGCCGGTTGAACGCTTCATGCGACCACAACAAAATCTGTGCGCGATCCGACAGGTGCTCGTGCCCGAACGGCCCGGGACTCATGGTGTGCAGCACCGCGCTCCGCCGCTCCCCGGCGGCGGTCTGATATTCCACGCGCACAGGGGTTCCGTAGCCGAAGCCCTTTACGTCCTTGGCGCCGTCCAGCCGCGTCAAGTCCAGCAGAGTAACGCCCGATCCCAGGACAGATTTCAGGTAGGCCTCGATCTTTACGGCATCGAGACCCGGTATGGAGACACGCGTCGTCACGCCAATTGACGTTGCACTTCGGCTGCCAGGACTTGCCGGTCCGGCGCGAGCGGAGCCTCGCCCGTGTGCAGAAACCAGCGCTCGATCACGAACTTGCGCACGAACCACGGCCTGGCAAGCAGCAGACGCCCCAGCGCGCCGGTCCAGGAGGAAGGCAGATGCGCCCCCAGCCGCGAAGCTGGGTCACTGCCCGAAATCCCAAAGCGCGCCGCCAGAGCCCCACGATACGGCTGCAATGCCTGTACGGAATAGTCTCCCTGTGCCGCCAGAATCACGCGCGCAGCCAGCAGTCCCGACTCAATCGCGGGCCGTATGCCCTCGCCGCTCTGTTTGTACGCCAAGCCGGCCGAATCGCCGATTAACAGCACACCGTCCGCGCAGACTTTGCGCTCGGAAACGCCGTATAGCAGATACGCGTGGCCCAGCGGCGTAGGAATATCAAACGGCACCCGGCCGGTATCCTTCAAGAATTTCAGAAACCCGGCAACATGCTCGGAAAGCCGGTGCGGATCCATCCTGCCCAGGCCGGCGTTCAGAAAATTGCCTTTCCGGAAGCACCAGCCGTAGCCCTTCATGTCGCGGCAGAAATAAAGCTCCGGCATTTCCGGGCGCACGGGGCAAGCGGCCTGCTGGGCGGCGTCCATTTCGAACTCGGCCTCCTGCGCTACAACGGCGTTCTCGCGTCCGGGCTTCGCGCCAGTCAGTTTGGCAACAGGACAGAAATGCCCGCCCGCGCCAACCACCAGCCGAGCCCGCACGCCCCCGTTCACGATCCAGCCGTCGCCCGCGCGTTCCAAGGTAGACAGCTTGGCCGGCGGCAGCAGCCGCGCTCCGCAGCGCTTCAGCAGATAGTCGTCGAACTCGCGCCGCCGGATCCCAAAGCTCGCCGGCTCGCCGTAATCGGTCTCGAGTGCACTTCCGCCGATGCATCCGGTGCGAAACGCTGTAATTGGCTGGAACACGCGGCCCCGCGCATAGTCGGTCCGGTCAATCTCCAACTCGTACAACACCGCCGGCGTGATCCATCCGCCGCAAACCTTGTCGCGCGGGAAAGTCTGCTTATCGAGAATGGCAACGTCCAGTCCGGAATGCCGCAGCGCCCAGGCGCAGGAAGCTCCCGCGGGGCCGCCGCCCACAATCAGGACATCGCATGCATCCATTTCGCCTTCTCGGGCGCGGGCTTCGCGCCGTCGTACAGCGGATCGCGCGTCCAAAACATCGGCTCGCGCTCGGAACCGGTGAACAGGATTTGAAAGAGCTGCAGGTGGCCGCAACGGAAAGCCGCCATCGAACCCGCCAGATACAGACGCCACGCCCGCACGAAGCGGGAATCGTACATGGCGGTGATTTGGGCCCGTGACCGTTCGAAACGATCCAGCCAATGCTCCAGTGTCTTGGCGTAGTGCATCCGGAGATTCTCGACATCGTTCACCGCGTAATCGGCGGACTGGAGAAGCTTTAGTGACTCCCCAAGCGAAGGCGCGTATGCTCCCGGGAAAATCTGCTTGCGAATCCAGCGGCTGAAAATGGCCGGATAGTTCCGGCCAATGAAGTGGAGCAGGCCTCGTCCCGAGTCGCCGATCGCGCGATGAATGATCCCGGCGAGTTCCCGGTAATGAGCTGCTCCCACATGCTCCAACATGCCCACCGAGACAAACACATCGAACTTGCCGGAGATGTTGCGGTAATCGTCCTCGATGAACTCCACCTGATGGCTCAAGCCTTCTGCCCGGGCGCGCTCGCGGGCGTAAGCAATTTGCTCACGCGAGACGTTGAACGCCTTGACGTTTACGCCATATTCCCGCGCCATGTGCAGCGCCAGCGATCCCCATCCGCAGCCCGCCTCCACCACCGTTTCTCCCGGCTGGAGCCGCAATTTACGTGACACGTGATCCATTTTGGCGACCTGCGCTTCTTCCAGGCTCGAGGACGGCGTGGGGAAGTAGGCGCAAGTGTACAGCATGCGGTCGTCCAGCCATAGCTTGTAGAAGTCGTTGCCCAGGTCGTAGTGGCGATGAATATTGCTGCGCGATCCGCGCCGCGTGTTGTTTTGCAGGAAATCGAGCCACTTCGAAGACAGAGTGGCATACCACCGGCCGGCCGTCGCGACGTTGCCCACCGCTCGGTAGATGGCTTCCAGGAATTGAACCAGGTCACCCTCAACTTCAATGCGGCCGTCCGAATAAGCATCGCCGAAATTCATCTCCGGGTCGCGCAACAGGCCGGTGAGCGTTCCACGATCCCGTATCACCAGCCTTGCAACCGGCGCGATGTCCGGTGGCATCAACGTTAGACCGTCTTTGATAGCCAATCGAATCGGCGCCCCACCGATCCCCTTTTGCAGCTGCGAGAGCAGCCAACGGTCCGCCCAGCGAGGAATCATCGCCATAGAAACCTGGTCCTCCGGTCAGGTAGTGCGGGCATAAGCCCAGCCCCAATTAGATGATGTTACTACTCGCGCCGTTGCTGTTGTAACTCGGGTAACTCGCCTTGGGCCGCCCCGGGCGGGTTTGGCTTTACCGGCCGGACATCCGGACGCGGGCTGGGCTCCATGCGCCGCAGCTGGTCCAGTCTGGCTCGATCCAGCGGCCGCCCTCCTGGTTGGCCCCGGCGCAGTCTCTCGATGCGTTCAAACGGCAATGGCGCGGGAATAGGTACTCGCCAGACCAGTACCTGCCGGTTTTGAGCCGCTTCCGGCGGCTGCGGCGCTCGGCTGGCCATCCCTGGCGACAGGCTGCAGGGAGCAGGGCTGACTGACGGCGTTGTGCCGGCGACGTTCGTGGCCGCGGCTGTGCCCGCGGGCACCATAACGGCCGCTCGTCCAACTGCTCCGCCTCCCACGAACGTCTCGCGCGTGACGGCGGTCGCGGCGCCCGGCACGCCCTGGTTTACGTACTTCTGGCGCGCCACGTCGATTGTGGGAAGCGCCAGCGGATCCGCGATGGTCGTGTTCGTGACGTTGATGTCCGTCAGATAGCCATGCGTGCATCGATATGGAGGAACGTACGCCTCCGAAGGTCCCAACGGAAACCAGGCCAGCTCGGTGCGGCCCATCCAAACGAAGTCGAGGCCCGGTGAAGGGGGCTTCAGGAAACTGCGCGAAGACCGGTTCTCGCCGTCCAGGAACATCACTGCCGCCGGCGTATATGCGGGCTGGACGTGCCTGGGCCCCGGCAGCCAGCTCCAGCGCCCGCCGAGGAACGCCCAGCGGCCATAGTGCGAAGTTACGAACCCCCAGGGCGCGTCATCGGTCCAGCTCCAGCCCCAGGGCTCGATCCATAGCCAGCGGCCAAACCGGAACGGCGCCCAGCCGGCCGGAACCTCGCGCGGCGTCCAAACCGGACCCCAAACGGATTCGGTCCGCCAAGCGCCGTATGCGTCGAGTTCGTAAGATCCGATGGCGTCCGGGGAAACGTAGAGTGAGGTCCTGGCCGCCTGCTCGCAACGGTCGCGCGTCCCGGAGAATGCGTCGAAGGCGTCCGCTTCGGGCGCCGGAGCAAGCCGGTACGTTCCGGTGTCGGTTCCCGCGGCGATCGCCTGCTGTGGCGCATAGAGCGTGTACGTTTCCTTCAATGTGGCCACGTGTGCTGTGCCCGCGCGCACCGTGATCGAAGTCAGATCGCGACCGGCGTCCACGTCCACGCGATAATTGCCCGCCCGCAGCAGCGAAATTGCCGCGTTGGGCGTGTCGATCTCGAACGTGTCACCGGCATCCAGACGCCGCAGCAGGATCGCGGCTTTCCCCTGCGTGATTTTGAACTGCGCGCTGCGGTCGTCCAGGTCGAGAATGCCGAAGCTCGTACGAGCATCCAGCTGCAGTGCGACGCTGCCGAGATCCAGCTCGGCTCTCCCTCGCGCTTCGGTCCATAGCTCGTCGCCGTCCGTCAAAGGACGGTTCAGGAACGCGGGCGCCCATTCGCGCGTGCCCGCAACGCGCAACGAAACGGCTCCTTCCAGATAGCTCAGCCGCGCGACTCTACGCGGCGCGTCGATCGATTCGGGAACCGCGGTGGGCGGCCCCGGCATTTGTGTGGGGAAGCGCAGCATCTCGCAGCCGGCGCCGATCATCACCGCGGCCCCTACGGCCGCCGCGGCCCACGATCGTGCTCTGCACATAAGCGCCTCTTGACTTACTCCGGAATCCGCACTACCAGTACCGAACACGGCGCGTTCCAGGCCACCTTGCTGGAGACGCTGCCAAGCACGCTGTGCTTCATGTCGGTGGCGCCCGTCGCGCCCACCACCACCAAATCGTATTCGCCTTGATCGGCTTCGGCCAGAATCTCGTTCCCCGGGTTGCCTTCCCGGATGGAGGTGCTGACGCCGGGATGCTGGGGAAGAATTCGCATCTGCGCCTGCGTCAGGAGCTGCTCGGCTTCGTGACGCAGCTCGATGGTCACCTGATCGTTCTCCTCGATGTCGGACTTTGCTTCATCGTCGCCGGCCGGGGGAAGCCACAGCGTTTCCAGCACGTGGAGCAGCGTGATCTCGGCCGATTCCAGATCGAAGTAGGATGCCAGGGCATCCAGCGCCTTCTGCGAGCCGTCGGAGCCGTCCAGCGGCACCAGAATCCGCGGCTGCCGGTCTCCCGGAGGCTCGCGGCCGATTAGCACGCAGCCGGTGGCGTGTTCCACCAGGCGGCTGGCCACCGGGCCAAGCCCAACCTCCGAGCGCACGTCCCGGCCCTTGGCGCCGAGCACCGTGAGGTCGTAATCCTCGGACTCCTGCATGATGATGCTGGCCGCCGAGCCGGATTCGCACAGCGTTAGTGCGTCAATGCCCTCTTCGCAAAGCACCCGTTTCGCCTCTTCCAGCACCCGCTTCGTCTCCATGGCGAGCCGGTGCTGGTGCTCCCGCCTGGTGATCTTGCCCGACTTTGGCGCCCTAGGCTGCGGCTGGACATAAAGCGCGTGCGCCTCGAGACTGGTGCGATTCAAAAGACGGCCCGCGGTCCGAAGCGCGCACGCGGCTTCCTTGGACCCGTCGCTGGCAAGAAGTACTCGCATGGAGCCCCTCCATCTGGAACGTAGCAAGCTGAGTGCCACGCGGCGCCTGACGGCCGGGCGGTATCATGGGTGTGTGTTGTCTTTGTTTCTCCCGGTTGTCTTGATTGCATCGGCTTCCCTCTCCCCGCCAGCCCCGGTCCGTGAGTATCACCTGCGCTTCTATCACACCCACACCGGCGAACGGCTCGATATTGTCTACCGGCGCGGGGATGATTACATCCCCGAAGCGCTGCAACGCCTGGATTACTTTCTGCGCGATCACCGCACCGGCGATGTCCACCACTACGATCCCCGGCTTTTCGATCTACTGACCGATCTGACCGCCAAGGTTCACCGGTATGGCGAGGAAATCGACGTGATCTGCGGGTACCGCAGCCCCAGGAGTAACGAGTTCTTACGTACGCACACCGTGGGTGTGGCCAGGCACAGCCTCCACATGCAAGCCGAGGCCATCGATATCCGCATGCCCGGCCTGAAGACTTCGGTCTTCCGCGACGCTGCGCTTTCTTTGCAGCGCGGCGGCGTCGGCTACTACCCCAAGTCCAATTTCATTCACGTGGACGTCGGCAGAGTGCGCCGCTGGCAGCTTTGACGCCCGAATACGGGTAGCCAGCGTCCAGCAGTTCTTGGAGCGACTTGTCGTGCCCATAAATGTCGTCGAAGAAGTGGACTTCGCCGCTGGGCGTCACGACCGCTGTGCCATACACCACCAGCACCGGGATTGGCTGATCCAGGTTGACCTGTAAGGGCTTGTTGCCGTTTTCGGCGGCTTGGATGCGATCCAGATCCCAGCCCGGCTTCCCGCGCAGCACCCACCGCGCCAGCTCCTCCGGCTTTTCCACGCGGATGCAGCCGTGGCTGAAGTCGCGCCGCGACTTGGCGAACAACGTTTTGGCCGGCGTCCCGTGCAAATAAACGTTGTACTCGTTGGGAAACAGGAACTTCACGTGGCCTAAAGCGTTTTTGTCGCCGGGAATCTGGCGTATGGACAGCTTGCCGGATCGGAGCGCGTCGATCAGCTCCGGCGTCACTTTGCTGGATACCACGTGCTCCCTCGAATCCACCACCTGGTAATCGTTCTTTTCCAGGTAGTTCGGTTTTTTCAGAATGTCCGGCACCAGTTCATTCCGCTGGATGCTCAGCGGCACATTCCAGTAGGGCCGGAAAATCACGCAAGTCATGCGGTTGGCGAAAACCGGCGTCTGGCGGCGGTAAGCCTTGCCGACGATCACCTTCATTTCGAGTTCCGGCTGGTAGCGGTCGTTATAGGCGCGCAGCCGGAATTCGGGGATATTCACCACGATCGGCGGGCGCGGAAAGCTGTCCGGAACCCACCGCCAGCGCTCCAGGACAAGCTGCAACTGGCGGACGCGCTGGCTCAGCGGGGTGTTTAGTTGCTGCAGCGTGGACTTGCCGATACGGCCGTCCGGGTCGATGCCATGGCGCGCCTGAAAATGCTTCACCGCGTCCACCAGCGCGCCTTCGTAAACCGGAGCAGCAGCGGGAAGTGCGGCATTTCCGGGCAGATCGCCCAGCAAGCGCAGCAGCCGCGCCAGCCGCGCCACACCGGGATAGGGATCCCCTGGTTCTACCGGCTTCCTGGTGGCAGGCAGCGGTTCGCCATCGTCTTCCTGCGCCAGCTTCCGGTACCGCTGCAAAGCCTCCTCTGTGCGCCGGTAGCCTTCGAACGGCGGCTCCAACCGGTCCAACCCGGCCTGGACGTCGCGGGCCTGGATCAGATCGCGTAAGAGCGCGGCTAAGTCGCATTGCTTGTGACTGACGTCCAGCCCGAAGCAAAAGACCTTCGGGTTCACGCGGCCGGAGTGCAAGTCCGAGGCATAGCGCATCACAGAAACTGTCAGCGCCAGATCAAATTGCGCGACATCGTTAGCCGAGGAGCGGCCGCCAGAAAGAGCTTCGAGGCGTTTGTCCCAGCGTGGGCCGTCGTAAGCCTCCGGATCCAACCCTTTGGATGCTGCATCTTGCAGGGCTTTCACGGCCACACGGGCCTGCGCAGTCGCCGCGCCATCTCGGACCCAAGCGGTTGCATAATTGATGGATTCATAGAACCTTCGGACATCGACCTGCCGTTCGGCAAAATTCGGCCAGCGGAGGCAGCCGAGCGTCCCGGTGTCAGCCAGTTGACGCACCTGCACGGCGATTCCGTCATTACGTTGCTGGCAAACGCCAGGCAGGCTAGGCACGACCAGCATGGCCGGAAGTAGTAGTAAAACCCTCATCCGTCTCCTACTGTCCAAGCTGCAAACCGTTCGCCACGTTGCAACTAGAAGACAATTTGGTGAATTGGGTGAAGATTATGCGGCTACTGCGCCAGATGCCCAAACATCGGCCGCACCGAAGTGGGGGATCCGGCAGATCGACTGGGATTGGAGACTTGTTAACGGTAGCTAAATTGCTTCCTGACTGCCGCCGGATGTCGCGGCGCAATCCCGAAAAGGAGCAATCGGATGCCTCCGGAGCCTAGATGTCTGCTTCCTGACTCCATCCTGGAATCGGATGGAGTTGGCCCGCTGGTGAGACTCGGCGTGGAGCGCGGCAAGCTGCTGGTAGTCACTTTGAGGATTGATGATGCGATTGACCGCCATCTGCTCAATGTGTCCCTTTGGGGTTCGCCGGATGGCGAAGCATTCCTACCATTGACCCGCTTGCGGCCCCGCCAATACTGTGGCATCCATTCGACGCTTCTGAATCTTGCCGGACAGCCCGAAATTACGTTCTTGCGCGTGCACTGGAATATCGAGCGCCAGCGCAAATGCAGTCACACCGCCTCCTTCCACTGTCAGGTGTTTTGTGAGCAATCCGGGACACGCTTGGCACGTGCCGGCGCCCTGAGATCCTTGACCCAATCCGTGGGTGCGCCGAAGTGGTCACGCTCTCATGGCCATGCGGCCTAACTGATTGAATTCTCCCGCCGTATCTTTCGGAAAGCCTGTTGCAGCTTAATAAGCGGAGATCATCCAGCTTCCTTGGGTGGAACTATGAGAGGAGGCGTTCCATGCGAGTCCAGGATGTGATGACACGAGAGACAGTGTCTTGCACGCCGGAAACGAATTTGGCCGAGGTTGCCGTGCTTATGGCTCGGAAGAATTGTGGATTTCTTCCCGTGATCGGGGAAGGCGGCAACGTGATCGGCGTAATCACCGACCGTGACATCTCAATTGCATTGGGAACAAGAAATCAGCGGCCCAGTGAAGTGAGGGTGTGGGACGTCATGCCGAAGCAGTTGTTTACCTGCACGGCCGACGACGATCTGCATAACGCTCTGATGACCCTGCACTCGGCGAAGGTCCGGCGTCTTCCGGTGATCGATCCGGAGGGCGCGTTGGTTGGCGTCCTCTCCATCGACGACATCGTGCTAAAAGCGCGAGGGCACGTGCCAGGGCAAGACGTTTCTTACAAGGACGTCGAAGACACCTACGAAGCAATCGAGCGGCGCGTGCGCCCTAAAAAGGGCGATTTCCGAGCCGCGTAGAAAGGAGAACTCATATGCCTGAAATCAAAGTTAGAAAGGAGAACGGCGGCGCCTTGACCCGCCCGGAAGCTTATTTTCCGTTCGGGACTCTGTTCGGCGCCAATCCGTTTAATCTCATGAAGCGGTTCAACGAGGAGGTGGACCGTATGTTCGGCAACTTCGTCCCGCCAACCGAAGTCGAGCTCTGGGCTCCGCCTCTGGAAGTGAAACACAAGGAAGGCAAGTTCATCGTCACTGCTGAACTGCCCGGACTTGCCAAGGAAGACATCAAGGTGGAGGTCCTGGAAGACGCGTTGGTGATCGAAGGCGAGCGCAAACGCGCCAAGGAAGAAAAAGAAGAGGGCTTCTACCGGTCTGAACGCTACTATGGCAAGTTCTACCGGTCGATTCCGCTTCCCAAGGGAGCCAAAGCGGACGAGATTAAGGCCGAACTGACCAACGGCGTCCTGGAAGTCGCGATTCCGGTGCCGGAGGCGAAGCCGAATCTCCGCCAGATCCCGATTCACTAATCCGCGGTAAATCCGGCCAGTGGTAGCAAACAGGGGGCGTGAAAGCGCCCCCGTTTTGTTTCTTGGCGTTCGTTCGAGGCTACTGCGGCTCTCCCAGCAGGACGTACCCAGCCCAGAGAATCGGATCTTCCGGAAGCGCCAAATTGCCAAACGGCGTATCCACTCGAACCTGGCCCTTTCGCAAAGAATCGAGCAGGTGAAGTTGCGCTTCGCGCAGGGCTTCAGTCTTGCCCTTCCTTCCGGGGCCGCCCAAGGACCGGTAGAAATCCTCAATCAGCCGTGCAGTGGGCTGGTCGGCGACGTCCCAGAGCGTGGACACAACCGAGGCAGTGCCGGCGTAGAAGAAAGCTCGGGCTAATCCCGCCACACCATCGCCGGATATGGGTCCGAGCCCGGTGCGGCAGGCGCTCAGCACCACAAGATCGGCGTGAAGGTCCAACGAATACACTTCTTCCGCGGTCAAGCGGCCGTTCGCGGCGGGTTCGTCGCTCGTCTTTCCCAGTGCAAGAAACGAACTGAGGGGGTTGGCGTTGTCAATCACGCCGTGGGTTGCCAGGTGAATGACTTTCGCTCCCGTCATCGCGCCCCGCACGCTGGCTTCGCTGGCCTGACCGCGGGACATTAAGACCGTCGAGCCCAAAGGCACCAGGCGTGAAATACTCTGAACCTCCTTCTCCGATCCGGGCAGAGCGGGCAGAGCTTTTCCGTCCGTGGACGGCATGCCGCCTGGATTCGCGACCAAGAGGTATCGCGCAGGTAGTTTAGCCGTGTTTCGCTGCGCGCGCTCCGTGAATTGAAAGACTTCAATCGCGGGCGAGTAGCTCACCGCGTAGTTCTCGACCAGGTATCGCCCCTTCTCGTCCACGAGAGCCGCGAACGAAAGGCGGAACAGCGGACCGCTCGGGATAATCGTCAGGCGGCTGCCGGGCTTGGTGGGAAGATTCGCTCGAACAGGACGGATCAGCGCGTCATACAACCGGCGCCAGGAATCCTTTGAGGTGCGGGCCGCCAGCAGCGTTTCGCCGCCGCGCGCGGCGATTTGGACAGGCGCCGGACGACTCGGCTTCCGCACGTCGTGAAGTGCTTCGGCAATCCATTCTTCCAAGGCGCGCGCCCCGATACGGCTACGTACATGAGCGATGCGACCGCTGGGCGATACGGTCCAAACCGTCGTAGACGCATCGTCCACCCAGTACGCCAAGATCGTCGAGTCCAGCCGGCGGGCCAGCGTCAGCGCTTCGTCGAGGGATGCCGCTGAAGACGATGCGCGGCTCTCGAGGGCGGCGTTCGCCGGAACCGGCGGATTTGTCTGGTTGTTCTTGGTTGCCAGCAAATCGAGAAAGGCCCGGCTGCGCGCGCGTTCGGCGGTTTCGAATGCTTCGCGTTCCTGGCCCCCGTCCAGCAGGATCTGGATCGAAAGGCTGGTCACCTTGCGATCGGTATCGGAAAAACCCTGCTTCATGAAATCGGCCGGAACGAGTTTGCCACGTGCTTGTTCCACCGAATCCATCAGTTCGCGGACGTCGCGCAGCGCCTCCTGGGTCCTGCCCAGCTTCCACAAGGCAGCTCCCCGGTTCTCCAGCGCACTGCGCGTGATTTCGCTAGCCGGGCTGCCGATTGCAAGCGCTTCGTCGGCAGCTTCGACGGCTGCCTGGTACTGCCCCAAATTAAAGCGCGCCCCAGACAGCAGAATCAGTGCTTCCGGCCGCGGCGCTGAGATGCGCCGGGCGTCTTCCAATTGTGCCGCGGCCTCCTGGCTTCGACCGAGGTACAGCTCCGTGGAGGCGACCGATTGCAACGCGTAGCTCACCAACAGCTGCGAGCTTGACTGGCGCGCCAGCCGGAGCCCCTCCTGGTCGTACTGCAGCGCTTCGGACGATCGTCCTAAGCGGTTGAGAGCCACGCCCATCGCGTTCAGGCTTTGGATCTCACCCTGCACGTCGCCGGTCTCCTTCTGCAGATCCCGGGAGCGGCTGTAATATCGCAGGGCTTCGTCGGGATGCCCGTGCACGCGGTACAGGCGCCCGATGCTGGTCAGGACGCGTGCCAAATCTTTCGACGCACCGAGCTCCTCAAAAATCGCCCGGGCTTGATTCAGGCGGCCAAAGGCCGTCTCAAAATCGTCCGACCCATATTCCCGGTCAGCCCAGGAATGAAGAAGACCCGCTTCGACGGCCTTGGCTCCCACCTTCCGCGCCAGTTCCAATCCGCGCTGAATGTGGCCAGACCATTCCGCGCCGGAAGTGACGAACGTCAGATTCCGATGCTCATTGGCAGCGGCCCGTTCATTTCCGATGGCGCTATAGAGTCCAAGCGCCTGCTCGAAATCGGCACGAGCCTGGTCCGTGTTGTCCTTGAAATAGGCGGCCGAGCCCAGACGGCTATACGTGTCCGCCTGCCTTTGTTGATTGCCCAACTCCTGGAACAGCGGAAGGGCCAGACGAAGTTGGGCTTCAGACAAGTCGTACTGAGCACTGCTGTTCAACGCGGCGCCCAGCGAATACCTCGCTTCGGCTTCGGTCTGTTTGTCGTTCTGGCGGACCGCGAGATCGATGGTCTGCTCCAGCGCACTTCGCGCCGCCTCCAACTTGCCGGCCTGGAACAGGTGGCCTGCTTCCTTCAAGGCTTCCGGGGCGGTTTTCTGCGGGTAGATTTGCGGCGGGGCGATCAGCAGCAGGGCGAGAGCAAGCCAGCGCATCGCATCACTTCCGATCCGGAGTGTTCAGGGCGGCGCAGGCCTGGTCTTTGTACTCGCCGGCGCGCGCGCACAACGCTTCGGCCTGGCTGCGTGCCTCCGAGGTTCTGCCCACGCGATCGAGAGCCAGGGCCAGATACCAGGAAATATCGTCGCGTAGCGTCTCATCCGAATGGCTGCGCGCCGTCTGCAGCGACTCGACAGCGGCCGGATTCTGACGCAGAAACAACTGCGAAACGCCCAAATAGTAGGCGGGCTCGGCGGCATCGGGATACTTCCGGGACAACAGCGCGAGCCGGCGGGCTGCTTCGTCGTAATCGTCTTTGCGATACGGTTCGAGTGCGGCGGCGAGTTCCGCGAGATAGGTCTTCGCGGCATCCGCATTACCGCGATAGGTAAGCACCGCGGCAGCAGGGACCTTAATGGCCGCCTTGGTTAATAGAAAAGCAGCGCGCGGTGATGAGGGCACAGTACCCTGGACGGTCTGCGCCGGTGGAGCCGGCCGGCGCCAGGCCCGCGCGACGAAGAATCCAGCCACCACAAGCGCAGCCGCCGCAACGAGAGAAAGAGGCTTCGCAACACGGAACCGCAACGGTTGGAGGGCGGCTGCCTGCCACTTCGCCCGGATGCGCCGGTCTTCGGCCTCGGAAGCGGACGGGAATTCATGCGCGGCCAGGTCCCGGCTCAATGGTTCGCAAATTCGGCACTCCTCCAAATGCCGCAGCACGTCCTGGGAGCCTTCGAAAGCAACGCCGGAACGGGCCGCCATCAGCAGCTCCGGCCGCGGACACACACCAGCCCCCCGGCCCGGCGGCGCCCCGATATCGCGCCGGAACTCCAGTTCTTCGGGGTCGAAATCGCTTCTACTCATGGGGACGCTCCGGGGAGAGCTGTTTGCGAAGCAGCCCGCGAGCGTACTGCAGGTGTCCTTTCACCTGGACCTCGGTCAAACCAAGGTAGGCGGCAATCTCCGCCACGCTCATCTCATGAACGTATCGCAGGGTCAGACAAATCCGATGGATCCCTTTCAACGCCGGGTTCTCGAAGAGACCAAGGAACAACCCCCCGAGGCGCGGCGGATCTGACGGACGCTCCTCGTCCGCGTACCTCTGCTCCAGCCGGACGCGACGCCAATAATCGGTAGCGCGATTCCGGACCACGGTCAAGAGCCATGCGGGCAGCCGCTCGGTATCGATGGCATTCCAATTCTGATGCAGCTGCAGGAAAGCGTCGGCGGTCAGTTCCTCGGCGATGTCGCGGCGTCCCACACACTGCACCGCGAATCGAAGGACGACATCCCGGTACTGCCTGTACACTGCTTCGAAGCCCTGCACACTATACGCTTGAGCCTGCCAGAACGGATCAATCAGCGCGGTGAGAGTTGCCGAAAATCCCCGAGTCCCCGATCTCATTGACCAAAATGCGGCTGGGCCAATTCGCATTCATCTTATCTTGGGGCGGAGCCGGGGCGCAAATCTCCGACCCGCCCAAAGCGCCGGGATGGTTCTAGAACTCGTAGCCCCATTTTTGTAGGGCGGCTCGCTGGTTTTATTCCGTTTCGCGGTCCTGAACCGTATTCTTAGCAAAACTGGCTCGCTAGGGAAGAAACAGCTCAGCCAGCCGTTATTTTTTCGGAGGAGGATTCATGACTAGATTCCACCAGGCGCTGTCGGTTGCGCTCTTCACGGCCGCAGTACTCGCCCCAGGTGTTTCGGCATTGGGAGCGGACGGCACGATCTTGATCAACCAAAGCACTTCCATCAACGGCCTTCCGGGCTGCCAGCATAGCGGGTTTCCGATCCTGATCTGCCAGCCCGGCAGCTACCGGCTGTCGGGGAATCTCACGGTGTCGGATCCGAACACAGACGCGATCCGTGTGGTGATCTCCAGCGATGTTTGGATCGATTTGAACGGCTTCGTGATCCGGGGACCGGTTCAATGTACCGGCGCTACGCCATCCTGTAGCCCCAGCAACGCGACGGGCGCCGGCATATCCGGCCTGAGCGTCTCGATCGCCAACGGAATGGTGACCGGAATGGGATTCGGCATATCCGTTGAGCAGAATGGCCGTGTCGAGAACATGCAGGTGTATGAAAACGGCTCGGATGGCATCGATGCAGGCGATGCCTGTACGGTCGCCAATAATAATGTGTACCGGAATGGAGGCACGGGGGTCCTCGCTCAGGACGGCTGCACGATCACTGGCAACACCGTATACAACAACGCCAGCGACGGCATCTTCGCCAACAACAGCAACGTGAGCGGCAATACGTCGACGAAGAACTCCTCCTACGGTGTTAACGTGGATTGCCCCGCCACTTTGATCGGCAACACCATCACCGGGAACGGAGGCGGCAGTTTCAACCTCAACACGTCTGGCACGGGCTGTGTTCTGGTGAATAACGTTGCGCCCTAGGGACGCCGGGAGCATCTCGGACCAGGTATTTCTATGACCAAAAGTCTTTTTGTCTTTTTTCTTGGATTTGCCGCTTGCACCGCCATTGCGCCGGCGAAGGCGGACACAGTCACGATCACCGGCAATCTGTCTTCTGATGGGACAGCGGTGGGATCGGGCGATCCGGTGATCACCGATCCGAGCACGATCAACATTGGGGATCCGTTCTCCTTGCTGATTAACTACGATCCGGCCAGCTTCAACCAGTCCGGTAGTTCCCACGTGCTGACGGACGCAACCGCGGAGCTGCAATTCGACGGGTACGAGTTCGACTACTCCTCGGCGGCGGGAAACTACATTGAGTTCGCCTCGCCGGGCGCGTACGGGGCCGGCACCACATCGTTTCAGATCTGCACGGCCAGCGACTGCCAAGCCGATTTCATCAATCTCTACTTCACCGGAGGAGTGACCAATCCGAGTTCGCTGGCCGGTCAGGCCGGCGGACTCGCGGGCGACGGAAGTGCGAGTCCCTCCGAATTCGAGTTTCTCCGCAACTTCGCCGACGGAAGCCAGACAGACCTGCAAGGCACGATCGCGGGCATCAGCGGGGCAGCCTCCGTTGCGACTCCGGAGCCTTCCATGCTCGCGTTCGCAGCCGTTGCCTTGGCAGCGTTCGGCGCGGCGCGCCGCCGTAGGATCAAGAACTTTTCATCAGGAGACGGCAATGAGTAAGCTCCAGGGGGTGCTCCGCGCGCTGCTGCTTACGGCCGTTCTGTTCGCGCTCGCGCCTCTTGCGTTCGCCGTCGACGGCACGGTGCTCATCAACCAGGCCACTTCCGTCAATGGGCTGCCGGGATGCCCGCACCAGGGTTTCCCGATCGTGATTTGTCAATCGGGAAGTTATCGCCTGTCCGGGAATCTGTCGGTCTCGGACCCGGCCCTGAACGGGATTAGCATCGCTAGCGAAAACGTCACGCTGGACCTGAACGGATTCAGCATCGTGGGCCCGGTGGTGTGCACAGGAGTTCCTGTGAGCTCATGTACGTCGTCATCCTCGATCGGCATCACCGCAGGGTCCTATTTCACGGTGGCCAATGGCACCGTGCGCGGCTTCCAGGAAGGAGTCTTGACCGGAAATTACTCGCATGTCGACAAGGTCAATGCCCTTAACAACTCTTTCACAGGCATCGAAGTAGGCGCAGACTGCAGCGTCACCAACTCGCTGGCCTCCTCGAACGGCTATTCCGGAATTATCGCGGATAGCCAGAGCAACGTGGTCACCGGAAACGTTGCTGTCAATAACCACACGTTTGGCATCGTCGGATCGTCCAGCACTCTGATTGGAAATATCGCCAACGGCAATGGCGGCAACGGCTTTGTAAGTACGAACGCAACTCTCAGCGGCAATACCGCCAACAACAACGGCGAATACGGCATGAGCGTGGTATGTCCCAGCAGTGTTGTCGGAAACACGCTGGTTGGGAACGGCTTGGGTCCCCTGAGCACGACTTCGCCAGGCTGTGTGGACTCGAACAACGCCCACTAGGAAGGTTATGACAAAGGCCAATTGCACTGCTTTCGCCCTCGCCGCTGCTTTGCTGGTATTCGCGCCGGGCGCGTTGGCCGTGGACGGCACGGTGCTGATCAACCAGGCCAGTTCGGTGAACGGGCTGCCTGGATGCCCGCACACTGGCTTTCCGATCCAGATCTGCCAACCCGGCAGTTACCGGCTATCGGGGAACCTGACGGTGGCAGGCACGGCGGACGGGATCGATGTCAGCGCCTCCAACGTTACGCTGGACCTGAACGGGTTTACGATCGCCGGGCCCATTTCCTGCGAAGGGTTTCCGGTGGTGCAGGAGGACTGCTCTCCATCCGCCGCGGGCTTTGGCGTCCAGGCATCCGGGGCCAATTTCCGGATCATGGACGGTACGGTGCGCGGGTTTAAGTTCGGTATTGTCGGCCAGGGCCTGGGACTCCGGGTTGAGAAGATAGAAGTCTTCAACAATCTGTTCGACGGCATATTGTGCACCGTTTCTTACAGCGGCTCAGTGCTGGTTATGGACAACAACACTTCGCTGAACGGACGATACGGGATCTGGGTGCTCGGCGGTGTCATCAGCAACAACGTGGTCAACGAGAATGGCGGTGGCGGTATCAACACAGGCCACTCCACGATCAGCAACAACACCATCCTCGCGAACGGGGGAGGCGGCGGTATTCAGACCGATTGCCCCAGCAGCATTGTGGGCAACACGATCTCCGACAATGCGGGTCCGGCCATCACGCTGAACGGATCCGGCTGCACGACTGTGAACAACGCCCAACAATGAGCGCCCCCGCATCCACAGCAACGGCACGTTGAGCCAGTTCGATGTGCCGGGCGCAGGCTTTAGGCAATGATGCGCGGATAGATCCAGGTGGCGATCGCCAGTAAAGCGGCCAGCGCCAGGCACTGCACTCCCAGATCGACTCCGATCCCGAAGATGCTCTGGCCGCCATGCACCATGAGCGCGCGAAGGAGATCCACCTGGTAGCTTAGCGGGTTGACCAAAGCCAGCGCCCGCAGCCAGGCGGGCATCAGGCTCAGCGGGTAGATGGCGTTGCTGGCGAAGAACAAAGGCATGGTCAGCACCTGGCCGATCCCCATGAAGCGCTCCCGCGACTTGACCACGCAAGCGGCGATGAGGGAAAACGTCGAGAAAACCGCCGATCCGAGCATGACCGCCAGGAGCACTGCCCCGATGCGCCAAGGCTCCAGGCGCAGCGCGACGCTCAGCAGCAGCGCGACAAAATAAATGAGCGCCGCTTGAAAAATGCTGCGAACCGAGGATGCAAGGGCGCGGCCCGCCACCAGGGCAGTCCGGGAGGCCGGGCTTACCAGAAACTTATGCAAGATTCCCGCGTCGCGCTCCCAAATCAGCGACACGCCGTAGAAGATGGCGCCGAACAACACGCTTTGGGCCAGGATTCCGGGAGCCATGAAGTCCAGATAGCGCATCCCGCCGGTGGGAATCACGCGGGCCCGGGAAAACACCGGCGCAAAGACTACCAGCCACAACACGGGCTGCAGCATCCGCGTGAACAGCTCCATCGGGTCATGGATCAACTTGCGAATGTCGGCCTCGGCGACCACCAGAATCTGCAGTACGAACGCTACCGGTTTGCTGGTGTCATTCCAGACGCCTTGCGGTACGGCGAGTTCTTGCGACATCCCGGATATTTCCTTCCTCGGCCATCGACGCGCCGGTATAGGCGATGAAAACGTCGTTCAGAGTGGCTTCCGCGCCGATGCGGGCTTTGAGCAGAGCCGGCGCGTCCAGCGCGACGATGCGTCCCCGGTGCAGCACGGCCACGGTGTCGCACAGCTCGTCGGCTTCCTCCATGTCGTGAGTCGTCAGCAGGACGGTTGTGCCAAAGCGTTCCCGCAGTTCGGTGATCCGCTGCCAGACGGACCGCTTGGCAACCGGATCCAGGCCGACCGTCGGCTCATCGAGGAATAACACCGCGGGACGGTGCAGCATGGATTGAGCGATCTCCAGACGCCGGATCATTCCGCCGGAATATTGCTTCACTCTCCGGCCGGCGGCCTCGCTGAGCTCCATGAACTCCAGCGCGTTGCGTATGCGCGTTGCGCGCTCCGGGCCGCGGATCCCGTACAGCTTCGCCGAAACCAGGAGGTTTTCGTAACCCGTCAGATCGCCATCGGCGGATAGCATTTGCGATACATAACCGATGCGCTTTCGGACCTCAGCGGGCGTCCGGACGATATCGAAGCCCGCCACGAAGGCCGTGCCGCTGGAGGGCGGCAACAGCGTGGTGAGCATCTTGATGAGGGTGCTTTTGCCGGCGCCGTTCGGGCCAAGCAGGCCGAAAATACAGCCGGCGGGACTGCGGAAGCAGAGTTGATCCACCGCCACCAGCGCGTCGTAGCGGCGCGTCAGATCCAAGGCTTGAATGGCGGCAGCTTCCATGGCAGCGCCGCTCTCACTCTGGCCCACATCCTCAGGGTAACGCACGGGGCCGTTGCGGACAAAAAAGAAAGCCGTCCGGCCTTCCTGTGGATGGCCAGACGGCGGAGTTGCGAAGAAGCAACTTTATGAGGCTACGTGAGGCTACGACCTGCGGCGAACCACTCTCAGTAAGCCCGACAGGCCGAGCGAAGCAAGACCCAGCAAACCGGCCAGAGGCACGGGGCTGGCGGTCTTGGGAAGCTCGGGAGCCGGAGCAGGAGTGACAGCCACTGGCGCTTCGGCAACCGGAGCCGGCGTGGGCGCAGGAGCGGGTGCCTCCGCGACTTCCTTGTTTTCCGGCGTGACCGTGGTCACCGGCTCTTGCACTAACTCTTGCGGAGTTTCAGCCGGCTTGATTTCCGCGGCGGGAACGGGTTGGTTAGTGGCTGCGGCGATTTCGGTAGCTTCCGCCTTCGGATACACAAACTCTTGTCCGAAGTTGTCGCCGGGATAGAACCAGGCCCTGACTCCGACCGGTTTACCCGGAGCCGCTTCTGTGAAGTTCAGAACTGTCTTATCGGTAGGCGTCAGCCGGTAGTTTGGAATCGCCAGGATGGTCGTATAGAGGTGATCTTGATCCTCGTTGAACACCTGCACGATATGCCGGTCAGACGGCGAGTCCAGCAGTTTGAAAACATATGTTCCGGCGGGCAGAGTCATGCCAGGAAGCTGTACCGGCGCGCTGAACGTCACCGTGGTCAGCTTGTTCCAGCTGTCTGCCGTCGCTGGCAGCACTGCAAAAAGCACCCCTACGCACAGCACTGCCAGGACTAATTTGAGTGCTTTCGTCATGTTCATTCTCCTTTTCGCGACACGCCCCATGGGGCGGTTGCGCAAACTCTTGGAAGTATCTGCCTGGAGTTGTGCAGCCCCCATACCAACCGCGCCTTAGTTGGTGGAAGATCAAAAGTCGTGAAGTATGTTGCATCAGCAGAGAATGGCTCCAGTCCATCCCTCAGGCTTGCGCCATATCGCCTGAGAAGTCCCTGGGTGTAGTTGATCAAACCTTCTAACGCCAACCTTCGCGAGCCAGAACCGTCAAGTTGGCTTGGCCGTCTTGGGCCGCGACTTCCACTTTGACGCTTTCGAACTTGCCCGCCGGGAGCCGCGGTGGCTCGTAGACCAGGCAGTATTGGGCCGCGATGCGCCCGAGGATGTCATTCAAGGCGGAGGGTACTTCGGCGGTTTGGTTGGGGAACCACGCGCCTCCGCCGCTCTTCATGGCGAGCATTTCGAGGAAAGACCGCGCTCCGGCCAGATGCGAGGCCGCCGCAGACCCCAGCGCCGCGCTATAGGAGTCGGCGAACAGCGATCCGGTCCCGATGGCAAACACCGTGACATTCTCGGCCTCGATTTTGCGTTTTACGTCCTCTAGCGTGTAGCCGCTTAGGGTGTCCAGCCCCGATCCGATCAGCACCAGAATGCGCCGTCCCTGAATCCGGCCGAGCCTTTCGAGCATGCCGTAGACTGCGTCATACGTGTTGATGTCGCTCCAGAGCGGCCTGCCCAACGCCGCGTACACTTCCGGAATCAGATCCACTTGCCGGGTGAACTCGAAAGCGACAAACAGGGACCGCGAGTATGCCGCTAGCGCGTAGGTATCGTCATTTTGGGGAGCGTGCTCCAGGAAGCTCCGAATCGGTGCGTTCAACTGTTGGAAGCCGCGCCAGGACGTGGTGCTGTTTTCCAGGAGCAGCGCGACCGAGGCTGGTTCGGGTCTTTCCAGCTGGAAGGAAAGGGGCTGGCCGTTGACGTAGAGGTGGAAATTCGCGCCGTCCAGTCCGGTAACCGGTACGCCGTCTTTCTCCACGGCGACGTACAATCGGCGCGGCACCGCAGACGGCTCGGCTGCGCGCCCACTCGAAAGGCAACCCGTTAACAAAGCGAGACCGATGCTTAGCTTTGCCGTTCCTGGGTGCGCCATATAGCCCAATTATCCTTCGCCAGCTCTTCAAGTTGCCAGTTTTTTGGCCCAAGCGTGAACGGCGCTGCAAATGCAGGGCAAATTAAAAAAGTCATGAGCGAAACGGTTGCAAACATTCAAGCCGTAAGTGCTGAGGCAGTGGAGCCCACTGAGCACAAGCATTTGCTGGCCAACCGTTTAGTCCACGAAGACGGATTTGGACCGGCCATCGATCTCGGGCCTGTCCGAGCCCAAGCCTTGGCGATTCACCTCGAGGTCGACCAAATCATGCAGCATCAAGCCCTCTGCCTGTCGGTCTGGGGGTCTGGCGATGGCGTCGACTGGGGTCCGGCCCCTTTGCTATCCCTTCCGCCGAAGCACTATTGCGGCAATTACATCGTCCCGCTGGACTTATCGCAACACCCGGAGGTCCGCTATTTGAGGGCTAGCTGGAAAGCCTGCAGCTGGGGGCCTCGGGGCGCAGCCACGTTGTTCGGTTTTTCCGTGGTTCTCGAGCCGGCCGATTTTCGACGCCGCGAATGGGACCGATCCCGGCGCGCCGCCACTGCGGCTCCAGCCTTCCGTTGAATTGATCCCCTGGCTTTGGTAGAGCGCTTGCTCGCTTTATTCGTGGAGGTTCCTTATGCCTGATGATCTGTCCTTGCGCGAAGACGTGGAACGCGAGTTAGGCTGGGAGCCGATCGTCCGTTCCGCGGAAATCGGCGTAGCCGTAAGAGACGGTGTGGTGATGCTCACCGGCGCCGTCGACAGCTATGCGGTAAAGCGGGCCGCCGAACGGGCTGCTGAGCGGGTGCGCGGGGTTCGCGCCGTCAGCAGCCAATTGGAAGTGCGGCCGGCTGTATCGGCGGGCCGTACCGATCCCGACATCGCTTGGTCTGCGGCCAATGTGCTCGCCTGGAATGCGCTAGTACCGGCAGAACGGATTCGTGTCGCCGTTTCCGAGGGCTGGGTGACGCTGGAGGGCACGGTGGATTGGCGCTTCCAACGAACCGCGGCCGAAGACGCCGCGGCTGACCTCGCCGGCGTGGTCGGCGTCACCAATCTCATCAACGTCAGCCCGCCGGTTCCGGTGGAAGAAACGAAAGACGAGATCGAGACTGCCCTGCACCGCAACGCGGAAATCGATGCGCGGCGCATCATCGTGGAAGTGCGCGGCGATTGCGTCACTCTGTGGGGCACGGTGGATTCCTGGGCCCAGCGGGAATCCGTGGAGCGCGCCGCCTGGTCCGCGCCGGGCGTGCGCGAAGTCGCCAATCACGTCACGGTGGAAGCAGGCGTCGCCGTTAACTGAGCCGCGACAGGAAAGGAAGCGTTTACACGCTGATCACCGGACAGGGCGCTTCGCGGATCACCGCGTAGGCCTGGCTGCGGAGGCCTCCCAGCGCCTTGCGCATCAAGCCCCGGCCGATCAGGATCAAATCCGCGCGATGATCCAGCGCCGCCTGGTGCACTACCGGCCCGACTTTCCCGAAGCGCATCCAGATATCGAAGCGCGTTCCGATCTGGGACTGCATCTGGTCCAGCCGTGCCCGCGCCACTCCCAGCAGAAAGTCGCGCAGCGTTTCCGATTCCTGCCCGGCGGGAATGGGCGCCGCCTCGTGCACCGCGTGCACCACCTGCAACTCCGCGCCTTGCTCCTCGGCGAATTGCGCGGCCCAGTGGAGTAACACCCGGTCCTGCTCTTCTGTATCCACGGCGCACAAGAAGCGCTTCCACCCGGCGCCCTTGGCGGACCAGATCTGTTCGGTATGCACGCCGGTCCAGACGGGGCACTGGGCGTCATGCAGAACTTTCGCCGTCACCGACCCGATGAGCATTCTCCGGAACGGCCCGTAACCGTGCGTGGGCATCATGATGAGGCCTGCCCCGCGGCTGCGCGCCACGTCCGTAATTGCCCGCGCCGGCTCGCCCTGCGCAACTAACCGGCAAACCCGGACGTCCGCCAGCTCATCCGCCAGGTACCGGTCCAGGCGCGCCTTCGATTCCGAGATCACCGTTTGCAAGTTCGCGGTCGACTGCAAAGACATCGCCTCCGGCGACTCGTACCACGGGCAGGGCACCTCCACAACGTGCAGGAGCGTCACTTCGCTCTGGAAGCGCTTGGCCATGGCGGCGACGAACGGCGCGGCTTCCTGGCCCTGCTTGGAAAGATCGACGGGAAACAGAATGCGGCCAAAGCTGGTCATAAGATCCCCCCATTCTGAATCAAGCAAGCGAGCGGCCAGAGCGGCTTGGAGGCACTTCCGTGCTATTTTGGAGCAACTCTATGGCATCCGGCCTGCCCGCCACACGGGCTAAACCTCTGGCCTGGGTTACCGAGCCGCGCGGCCTGGCGCTGTGGGCCGCCATGGCCGGATTTGTACTGGATTCCTACGATGTCCTGCTGTATGTTTTCGTGGTGCAAGCGCTGCGGGCCGAGTTCGGCTGGTCCGCCGCCACGGCCGGCATCGTCAGCTCGGCGACGCTGATCACTTCGGCCATCGGCGGGATCGCGGCGGGCATACTGTCGGACCGGATCGGGCGGCGGCGCACGCTAGTGTTGACGATTCTGGTCTACTCCATCGGCTCGGGTGGTTCGGCGACGGCGGCGGGACTCGTTTCGCTGCTGCTCTGGCGGTCCGTCGTCGGGCTGGGCCTGGGCGGCGAATGGTCGGCGGGCGCGGTGCTGGTTTCGGAATCCTGGCCGGCGAAGCATCGTGCCAAAGCCATCGCGCTGATGCAATCCGGTTGGGCGCTCGGCTACATGCTGGCCGCTGCGGTCACCGCACTGGTGCTGCCGCGGTTCGGCTGGCGCGTGCTGTTCCTCACCGGACTTGCGCCGGCACTGCTGACGATTTGGATCCAGCGCAAAGTGGCCGAGCCCCAGCTCTGGGTCCGCGAGTCGAAAGCCAGCCCGTTCCTGGACATCTTCCGCCGGCCGCTTGCCAAGCGTACCTGGCTCGGAACGGCGCTTGCCACGTCGACGCTGTTTGCCTATTGGGGCCTGAACACCTGGCTGCCGGGCTTTCTTTCCGCACCGCGCACGCAGGGCGGCGGCGGGCTGAACATCCTGGAAACCAGCGCTTGGATTTTCATCATGCAGTTCGGCACGTTCCTGGGTTACGCGACCTTCGGCTGGATCGCGGATTGGATCGGGCGGCGTCCCGCATTCCTAATCTTCGTGCTGATTGCCGCGGTACTGACGCCGGTGTATGGACTGACACCGGTGTGGGCGGGCGCGTCCGCGGAATTCTGGCTGCTCGTGCTGGGGCCGTTCGTCGGCTTCTTCGGCACGGGCTTTTTCTCGGTGTTCGGTGCGATGCTGTCGGAGCTGTATCCCACTTCCATTCGCGGCTCGGCGCAGGGCTTCATCTACAACAGCGGCCGGGCCGCGAGCGCTTTGGCTCCTTTCGCCGTCGGCGCTATTGCCGACCGCCGCGGCTTCGGCGCGGGCCTGGCTCTCAACTCGGCTTTCTTCCTGATCGCGGCGGTGCTCATCTTCGGACTGCCGGAAACGCGGAACACGGAACTGAGCTGAGCCGCGCGCCGCGTAGAATGGGAAACAGCCCGCATGTCGCTGAGCGAATATAAGCGCAAACGCCGTTTCGATAAGACGCCGGAGCCCGCGCCGCAGGTCCCCAAGACCGCTGCCGGCGGCAATTACTTCTGCGTCCAGCGTCACGACGCCACGCGGCTGCACTACGATTTTCGCCTGGAAGTAGACGGCGCGCTCAAATCCTGGGCGGTGCCGAAAGGGCCGAGCCTCCAGCCGCTCGCGAAGCACTTGGCCATGCATGTGGAGGATCATCCTCTCGAATACGGCAGCTTCGAGGGCAACATCCCTAAGGGCGAGTATGGCGGCGGCAGCGTGATGCTGTGGGACCGCGGCACATTCGAAGTTCTGGGCGACTTGCCGGCGCGCGCGCAAATGGAGCGCGGCGATTTCAAGTTCCGGCTCCACGGCGAAAAGCTGCGCGGCGAGTTCGCACTGGTGCTGATGCGCGGCCGCGGCAAGGGAAACGAGTGGCTGCTGATCAAGAAGAAGGACGCCGAAGCCAGGCCCGGCTGGGACATCGAATACTACGCGCGCAGCGTGCTCACCGGCCGCACGCAGCAGGAAATCGCGCAAGACCTGCCACCGGCCACCAATCCCGAGCCGCCAGCCGCTGCCCTTGACCCTCCACCCGGCGCTGTGAAGTCTCCAATGCCCAGGACCATCACGCCGATGCTGGCTTCACTCGCCGAACATCCGCCTTCCGGCGACGCCTGGCTCTACGAAGTGAAATGGGACGGCGTGCGCGCGCTCTGTTTCATCGCAGCGGGGCAGCTCCGCATCTTCACGCGCAATCAAAAGCGCTGCGAGCAGCAGTACCCTGAGCTGAGCGTCCTGCCGCATTACATCCAGGCGTCCAGCGCGATCCTCGACGGCGAGATCGCGGTGCTGGATGACCAGGGCCGCTCCAGCTTCAGCCTCATCCAGCCGCGCATTTCGGTCGCGGACCCCAACACCATCGCGCACCTCGCGCGTTCGGCGCCGGTGACGCTGTTCGCCTTCGATCTGCTGTATCTGGATGGCTACGATCTGCGCGGCGTGCCGCTCGAAGAACGGCGCCGGGTGCTGGAAAGCGTTCTGACGCCCGCCGATCACATCCGCCTGTCCGATCGCTTTCCCGTCGGAGGTAAAGAGATGCTGGAGGCCGCGCGCGCCCATGGACTCGAAGGCATCGTCGCCAAGCGGCGCGACAGCAAATACGAAGGCCGGCGCAGCCGCGACTGGATCAAGATCAAGGTGACCAATTCCGACGATTTCGTCATCGGCGGCTTCACGCACGGCGAGCGGGATTATTTCAGCTCGCTGGTGCTGGGGCTTTACGATCACGGCAAGCTCACGCACGCGGGGCAAGCCGGGACCGGCTTCAACGAAAAATCGTTGCAAGACATCTTCGCGAAGCTCGAGCCGCTCATCGTCAGGAAAAATCCGTTCTCCGGAACGGTGAAGGCGCTGCGCGACGTCACCTGGGTGAAGCCCGAACTCGTCGCCGAAATCAAATACCTGGAATTCACGCCGGACGGCCTGCTGCGCGCGCCTGTTTTCGTCCGGCTGCGCCCCGACAAGGACCCGCAGGAGTGTGTTCGCCAGAGCGCAGCTGTCGAAGATCCGCCGCCGAAGCGAAGCGGGCCGCTGGTTCCGCTCGATTCGCCCGCCGAAGTTTCACTCGACATTGACGGGCAGCGCCTGAAACTAACGAATCTCAACAAAATCTTCTACCCGGATGATGGCGTCACCAAGCGCGACGTGATCAACTACTACGACGCCGTTGCGGGCCTGATTCTTCCGCATTTGCGCGACCGCCCGTTGTCGCTCAAGCGCTACCCCAACGGCATCACCGGCCAGTTTTTCTTTCAAAAAGAGGCGCAGGACAAAGTGCCGGACTGGGTGCGCCTGGAGCCGATCTTCTCCGAGCACAACCAGGACCAGATCCACTACATCATCTGCAACGACCATGCGACGCTGATCTATCTCGCCAACCTGGCGTGCATCGACCAGAATCCCTGGATGAGCCGCCTCGGCTCCCTCGACAGCCCGGACTTCGCGCTCATCGATCTCGACCCCACCGAAGGCTGCCCCTACAGCCAGATCGTCGAAGCCGCGCAGCTGGTCAACAACACGCTGGATGCCGTGGGCCTGGCCGGTTATCCCAAGACCACCGGCGGCGACGGCATGCACATCTACATTCCGCTCGAACCGATTTACACCTTCGAACAGGTGCGCACCTTCGCCGAACTGATCTCCATCCTGGTGATCCGCCAGAAGCCGGACCTGTTCACCACGCCGCGCGCCGTCTCGAAACGCAAAAAAGGCAAGGTCTACTTCGACTATCTGCAGATTTCCAGCGCTAAAACAATCGCCGCACCTTATGTTTTGCGCGCGCATCCCGGCGCGCCCGTCTCGACGCCGCTGGATTGGTCCGAAGTGAAGACCGGTCTGGAACCCGGCCAGTTCAACATCCACAACGTGCTGGAACGCTTCGAGCGCGTGGGCGATCTGTTCGAACCGGTGCTCACGAAGCCGCAGAGGCTCGAGCCGGCTTTGGAACGGGCTGCTTCCGCGAGTAGCGCTTCACCAGCGCCACACCGCAAAAGATGACGAGCATCCCGGCGATCTCCGCCGCCCCGATGTGCTCGCGGAAGACGATCCAGCCGAGGAACACGGCGATCACCGGATTGACGTAGTTGTAGATGCTGACCACCGAAACCGGCAGCCGTTCGAGCGCGATGCTGTACGAGCTGTAGCCGACGATGGAACCGAACATCACCAGATAGGCCACCGCGCCCAGGCTGCGCCCGGTCCAGGCGGATGGATGCGGGCGCGACAGCAGCGCGGGTATGAGGAATGCCAGGCCGGTAGCCAGCTGCTGCACCGCGCCGCTCACCACCGCATGCGCGGTGGTCTGATGACGCCGCTGCAGAATCGAACCGAGCGTCCAGCCCCCGCACCCGAATTGGATCAGCAGGAAGCCGCGCCACAACGGTCCGCCGAAGCCTTCGCGCAGAATCTCCGGGGCGACCAGCAGCGCGGTGCCGCCCAGGCCCACCAGCATCGCCAGGATCGTGGGACCATGCAGCCGCTCGCCGCCTGGAATCGCCGCATCGATGCCGATCATCCAGAACGGCGACAGGGTAATGAACAGGGCGGCCAGCCCGCTGGGCATCCACCGCTCGGCGAACACCAGCGTTCCGGTGCCCATGCCGATGATCATCACGCCGAACAGCGCCGTGTAGCCGAGTT
The DNA here is from genome assembly GCA_035508055.1 of Bryobacteraceae bacterium. Classification (GTDB taxonomy): domain Bacteria; phylum Acidobacteriota; class Terriglobia; order Bryobacterales; family Bryobacteraceae; genus Palsa-89. Next base: position 33,785 of record DATJNO010000097.1, read on the forward strand.
CGCGGCCGGAGGGCAGATGAGCTTTCGAAAAATACGCCGTCACCAGCAGGATCGATCCGGAGATCGTGTAGCGCATGCTCATCAGCACGGCGGGATGGATCGACTCATCCGCGATGCGGATGCCCAGATACGTCGTGCCCCAGAATAAGCAGACTGCGGCCAGCGCCAGATAGGCAGTAAATTGGGGATGCCGCCGCAATGTTTCAGGGTAACATTGAGGATTGATACTTACCCTGACGATCAATCCCTCCGTAGACCGGAACATCCAAGTGGATCGGCTGGTGTTTGAGGATCGCGCCTACATTCTGGCGTCGAGCGATTCGGCCGGCGGCCGCGGCATGAATGCCTCGCGCGTGCTGCACTCCTTCGGCGCGAAAACGCTGGCCATCGTCACCTCCGGCGGGGCCAAAGGCGAACGCCTGGAGAAGCTGGCTGCGAAGTCCGGCTTTCCGGTGAAAGTGGTGCGCATCAGCAACGAAATTCGCGTGAACCTGACCATTACGGACCGCCAGGGCCTGACCATCAAGCTCAACGAACTCGGACCTCCGATCACTCCCGAGGAATTGACCAGCCTTGAGAAAGCCGTCGAGAGCCGCTTGGAGGGCGCGACCTGGCTCATGTTGTGCGGCAGCGTTCCGCCCGGCGTTTCCGCTCACTTTTACACCAAACTGATCGAAATGGCGCACGTGCGCAAGGTCAAGACGCTGCTCGACACCGATGGCGACGCGCTGCTGCATGGCATCGAAGCCGGGCCGACTGTGGTCAGCCCCAATCAAGCCGAGGCCGAGCGCCTGCTCAACCGCGCTCTCATCACCCGTGCGCAGTTCATGGAGGCCGCCATGCGAATCAAAGCCATGGGAGCGGAGTCCGTGATTCTGTCGCTCGGCAGCCGCGGCGCCGTGGCGACGGATGGCAACCGTCTGTTGGAAGTCGTGCCGCCGCGCGTCGACGCCGTGTCTCCACTGGGCGCCGGCGATGCGCTGGCCGCTGCTTTCGTGTGGGCTGCCTCCAAAAAGAAGGATTTCGCCGATTGCGTCCGCTGGGCCGTCGCCGCCGGCACCGCATCCGCGCGCCTCCCCGGCCTGGTCTTCGCCACCTTGGAGCAGACCAAGGAAGTTTACAAACTGGTGCAAGTGATGGAAGTCAACTCGATGTCCCGCTAGCGCG
>DATJNO010000098.1:0-3040 GCA_035508055.1 Bryobacteraceae bacterium
TAAATGTTTCCATGCCCAATTCGTTGATGGAGACTTCGGCGCGGCCGGCGAGGCGGTGCTCGGGCGAGACGACGAACGCCAGGTGATCAGTGTAAATCACCATGGAGTGGAGGCGGTCGTCTTCGGGGTCGTAGCTGATGACACCCAGCTCCAGCTCGCCGTCGATCAACTGCGCCGGAATCCGGCTCGACAGCGAGCGCCGCACCTGCACTTTGACCTTCGGATACAGGCGGCGGTAGCGTTCGATGTGGCCCAGCAGGTACAGGGAAGTCGATTCGTTGGCGCCGACGATCAGACGGCCCGCCGAGTTGTCGCGCAGCTCGGCCAGGGCGTTCTCCAGGTCAGACTCCAGGTTTTCGAAGCGTCGCGCGTAGTCGTAGACGATGCGGCCGGCGTCGGTCAGCAGCAGTTCTTTGCCGGACCGGTCGATCAGGCGTTCCTCGAGGTCCGATTCGAGCTTCTGGATTGCCAGTGATACGGCTGGCTGCGTCCGCAGCATCTTTTCAGCAGCCCGGGAGAAGCTTTTCTCGTCGGCTACCATCAGGAAGACCTTCAGTGGATAGAGCTCCATATAAGCGCGCCTTATCGAATCATTGTAACTTATCTTAAGAGCGATAATTATAAATTTGCCAAATCTTCCTCGGCCAGCCATAATGGGAGCGAAGATCTGGAGGACTCATGGCGGATCGCGTCTACATCTTCGACACCACGCTACGCGATGGTGAACAATCGCCGGGCTGCAGCATGACCGTACCCGAGAAGCTGCGGCTGGCGCACAAGCTGGTGGAACTGGGCGTCGATATCCTCGAAGCCGGTTTCCCGATCGCCTCGGAGGGAGACTTCGAGGCGGTGGACGCGGTGAGCCGTGAGTTCTCTTGGGTCCAGGTGGCGGCGCTGGCGCGAGCCAACACGCTGGATGTGGAGCGGGCGGCGGGGTCGCTGAAGCACGCCAAGCGGCCACGGATTCACACATTTATCGCTACCAGTGACATTCATCTGAAGCACAAGCTGAAGAAGTCGCGGCAGCAGGTGCTGGACGAAGCAGCGGCGGCAGTGGAACTGGCACGGCAATTCACAGACGATGTCGAGTTTTCCGCCGAAGACGCGACGCGCACCGATCTGGATTATCTGGAGGAAGTTTCGAAGGCCGTGGTCGCCGCGGGGGCACGTACGGTGAACCTGCCGGACACGGTGGGCTTTTCGATTCCGGAAGAATACGGCGCATTGATTGGCCGGATGACGCGGGTATTGGGAGACAGCGCGATCGTCAGCGTGCACTGCCACGACGACCTGGGATTGGCGGTTGCCAACTCGATCGCGGCGGTGCAGGCGGGGGCGAGGCAGATCGAGTGCACGATCAACGGCATTGGCGAACGGGCGGGCAATGCGTCGCTGGAAGAGATCGTGATGGCGTTCAAAACGCGGCCGGACCGGCTGCCGTTTGAAACCAAGATCGTGACCGAGCACATTTACTCGGCCAGCCAACTGCTGAGCAAGACGATCACGTTTGGGCCGCAGCCGAACAAGGCTATTGTCGGCGAGAATGCGTTCGCGCACGAAGCCGGCATTCATCAGGATGGTTATCTTAAGGAACGGACGACGTACGAAATCATGGACCCGAAGAGCGTCGGCGTGCCGGAGAGCAAGCTGGTGCTGGGCAAGCACAGCGGCCGGCACGCACTGAGCAAGCGCGCCGAAGACCTGGGATTCCAGCTGAACAAGGCCGAACTGAACGAACTGTACCAGCGCTTCACGGCGATGGCCGATCGCAAGAAGGGCGTTCGCAACGAAGAAATCACGGCTCTGATTCGGGAGCTGATCGGCGAGACCGCCGCCGCGACAGGCGACTAAGGAATGCAATTAAACATACTGATTCTCCCCGGTGACGGCATCGGCACCGAAGTCACCGTCGAAGCTGTGAAGGTGCTGCGGCACGTTGGCAAGAAGTTCGGCCATCAGTTGGCGCTCAGCGAAGGACTGCTCGGTGGCATCGCGATTCACAAGACGGGCGGGCCGCTGCCGCAAGAAACCGTCGATCTGGCGTTGCAGGCGGACGCGACGCTGATGGGCGCGGTGGGCTTGCCGGAGTTCGACAACGTCGCGCCGGAGAAGCGGCCTGAGAAAGGCCTGCTGGGCATCCGCAAGGCGCTGGGCGTTTACGCCAACCTGCGGCCGGTGCGGTCGTACAAGGCGCTGCTGAATTCCTCGCCGCTGAAGAACGAACTGGTGGACGGCGTGGACATGATTATCGTCCGCGAGCTGACGGGCGGCATTTACTACGGCACGCCGCGCGGGATTATCCAGGACGGCGGCGAGGAGCGGGTGGTGAACACCATGGCGTACACGCGCTCGGAAATTGAACGGGTCTCGCGGGTGGCGTTCAACCTGGCGCGGAACCGGCGCAAGAAGGTGACGAGCGTGGACAAGTCGAACGTTATTGAGAACTCGCAGCTTTGGCGCAAGGTGATAATCGAAGTTTCGGCCGAATTCCCGGACGTGGCGCTGGATCATCTGCTGGTGGACACGGCCGCGATGCAGCTGGTGCTGAACCCGAAGCGGTTCGACATTCTGGTCACGGAAAATATGTTTGGCGATATCCTCAGTGATGAGGGGGCGGTGCTGGCCGGCTCGATCGGGATGCTGCCGTCGGCGTCGCTGGGCGCGAAGAAACCTTCGGGCGCCTGGGTGGGGCTGTACGAGCCGGTGCACGGCTCGGCGCCGGACATCGCGGGCCAGGGGAAGGCCAATCCGTTCGGCGCGATCGGTTCCGTGGCGGCGATGCTGGCGTACAGCTTCGGCTTGAAGGACGAGGCCGTAGCGGTGGAACGCGCAGTGGAAAGCGTGCTGAACTCGGGGCACGTAACGGCGGATCTGAAGCCGAGCGGCAAGGCGGCGACGACTTCAGAAGTGGGAGACGCAGTGGTGGCAGCTATATGAAACCTCGCACGATCATCGAAAAAGTTTGGGACAACCATGTGGTGGCGGAGCGCGCGGATGCTCCGGCGCTCGTGTACATCGACCTGCACCTGGTGCACGAAGT
>DATJNO010000099.1:0-7615 GCA_035508055.1 Bryobacteraceae bacterium
ACCAGCAAGGCGATCCAGAACGAAGCGTGATGGGGCGGCGGCATGACGCTCAGTGGCCCGCCTCGTGCTCGTGGCGGTAATAGCCGGATTCGCCATACAACGCGGCCAGCGCGTCCTGATTCAAGGTTTCAACCGGCGTGCCCTGGCAGACCACCGTTCGGTTCACGCACAGCACACGCTGGGCGTAGCGGTACACCACGTTGAGATCGTGCGAAATGAGCAGCAGCGTCGTCCCCCGTTCCATTTGCACGCGATGCAGCAGTGCGTAAATGGAATCTTCAAAGCCGGTATCCACGCCGGCCGTCGGTTCATCCAGCAGCAGCACCTCCGGATGCTGCAGCAAAGCCCAGGCGATCAGAAGGCGCTGCGTCTCGCCGCCCGAAAGTTCACCCAGGTTCTTCTTCAAGACCTCGCGCGTCAGTCCCACCGCGCCCAGCTCGTGGTCCAGGTGCTCGATGAACTGCGCGCTCGGCCGCCAGAAGCGCGTGGACTTCAGCAAAAAGAATTCCATGGCGGTAATGGGGGCCGACCGGTCCACCGAAAATCGCTGTGGCACGTAGCCCCGCTTCACTCCCGGACGCCAGCGCACCATCCCTTCGTGAGGCAGGAGTTCCAGCAATGCGCGAAACAACACCGTCTTACCCGCGCCGTTTGGGCCGATCACAGCCAACGCTTCGCCCTCGCGTAACGTGAACGAAACATCCCGCAGGATCGGGGCGCCGTCCAGGGTCACCGCGAGGTTTTCAACTGTAAGAACGTTCTCATTGGCCATCGGGCAACACTCATCATAGCTTTGGCGAGGGCGTTGGTTGGTACTGGAACTGGCGTAAGGGTGCGAGAACCCGCGTCTGATGAGACAATAGAGCTTGACCCGCAGAAAACTATTTTCGTTGCTTCCCGTGGCCGGCGCCGCGCCCGCCTATGCCTTCGGCTTGGAGCCGAACTGGCTGGAAGTGAAAAGGAATGCGATTCGACTCCCCGATCGCAACCTCGGGACGGGTGTCAGGATTCTGCAGCTTTCCGACTTTCATGCGTCTCGCGTGGTTCCGTTTCAGCTCATTGAGAAAGCGGTCGATCTGGGCTTAGCCACCAAGCCGGACCTGATCTGCCTGACCGGCGACTTTGTCACGGATTCCGAACCGGTGGATTTCACGGAATACGCGCGGATTCTCCGCCGCCTGCCGGGCGCCGCGCCAACTTTCGCCTGCCTGGGCAATCATGACGGTGGCCGTTGGATCGGGCGGCTGGGCGGGTTTAGGGACACCTCAGTGGTGTGCGGCCTGCTGGATTCGGCCGGCGTAACGCTGCTCCATAACCGGTCCGAGTTGCTGGACGTGCGTGGCCAATCCATTCGCCTGGCCGGTGTGCCGGACCTGTGGAGTCACGAAGTCGACGGGCGCCGGACTTTCCAGGGCATCCAGCGCGGGGAAGCAACGGTCCTTCTGGCTCACAATCCCGATACGAAGGATGCGCTCGCCAGCCATCCTTGGGACCTGATGTTGAGCGGTCATACGCACGGCGGGCAGGTGGTGCTTCCCCTGGTTGGCGCGCATTTCGTTCCGGTGCGCGACAAACGCTTCATCGCCGGCCTCAAAGCCTGGAACTGCCGCCAGGTGTACGTTTCCCGCGGCGTCGGCAACGTCGGCGGAGTGCGCGTGAACTGCCGGCCGGAAGTGACCATCGTGGACCTGACCGCCTGAAACAAAACCAGCCCCCTCGTGTTATATTAGTTGGCTGCGGGTCTGTGTCAGTCCGCTTTTTCCCAACCTTTCGACCGTAGTGACAGGAGACCGTTTATGAACCTTCGTCCGCTTCACGACCGCATCTTGGTTAGGCGCCTGGAAGAGCAGGAGAACGTGCGCGGCGGCATCATCATCCCCGACAGCGCCAAAGAGAAGCCTCAGCAGGCCGAAGTGGTGGCCGTGGGCGCAGGCAAGCTGCTGGATAACGGGCAGCGCGCTGAAATGGATGTGAAGGCCGGCGATCGGATCCTCTTCGGCAAGTACTCCGGATCGGACATCAAGATCGATGGCCAGGAGTATCTGATTCTCCGTGAAGACGAAGTCCTAGGAGTTCTCGCAAAATGAAGAAGCTGTTGGTTGCGATCCTCGCGTTGGCCGGCGCCGGCATCGTCCAGGCACAGATCAAGGTCGCCGTGGTCAATGTACAAAAGGCGCTGCTCGATACCGCGGACCTCAAGAAGGCCCAAGCCGAGATGGAGGCGAAGTACAAGCCGCGTCAGGATAAGATCGTCCAGCTGCAAAAAGAGTTGCAGGACATCCAGAACCAGCTGCAGAGCGGGAGACTGAATCAGTTAGGCACCGACCAGGCTCAGGCCGAAGGACAGAAGAAGCAGCGCGACCTGCAGCGCATGCAACAGGACCTGCAGGATGACGTGACTCAGGAGCGCAACGACATCCTCCAGCGCGCCGGAACACGCATGCAGGATGTGGTCAAGAAACTGGCCGAGGAGAAAGGCGTGGATCTCGTCATCGATAGCACCAACACGCTCTACTACAAGGCCGCCTTCGACCTGACCGCCGACGCGACGGCCGCCTACAACAAAGCCTATCCGGTACCGGTAAAATAGTGGTTGGGCCCTCTCCGGAGGGCGAGTTCCACAATGTCCGGATACCTGGAAGCCTACGGAGCGGCGGAGCAGAAGCGCGCCAACCGCCTGCATCTCGTCAAGAACGTTTCCATGATTCTGGCTTGTGTGCTGGTTGTTGGCCTGATCCTGTACGGAATTTTCAAAAACTACGGCGAGGAGCATCAGGCCAAGACGTTCGTTGCCGTGCTGGCCGCGCATGATTACAAAGCCGCCTACGCGATGTGGGGCTGCACCGATTCCCATCCCTGCACCGAGTACCCGTTCAACAAGTTCATGGATGACTGGGGGCCCAAGAGCGCGCACGCCGACGAGGCATCGGCGCATATCGGGTTATCGCAGTCCTGCGGTTCCGGCGTAGTGATCCGGCTCGACTACAAAGGCTCGGAAGAGGCCGTCCCGCTGTGGGTGGAGCGCGACACCGGAACCATCAGCTTCGCCCCTTATCCCGAGTGCCCCGGCCGGCATTTGCATCTGGGAGCGTGGTTCAAGTCACTATTCGGCGGCTAAACATGAGAGTGGCGCCATAGGTTAAGATACCGGTCCAGGCCGATGTTCTTCGATCCCTCCGCATTTCCGTTTACCAAAGAGCTGGAAGAGAGCTGGCTTGAGGTGCGGCGCGAACTGGAGAATTTGCCCGAAGGCGCGTGGGCGGCCTGGCCCGAGCGAGCGCTTTACGGATCTGGCTGGAATACCTTCGGATTCTACTTCTTCGGGCGCAAGTTCGAGCAGAACTGTGTTTGTTGCCCGCAATCGGCGCGTCTCGTGGAGAGAATCCCGGGGATGGTGACGGCGGGATTTTCCTACATGGCCCCAGGCACGCATATAAGACCGCACCGCGGCTATAGCAGCACTGTTTTGAGATGTCATCTCGGACTCGTTGTGCCTCCCAACTGCGGAATACGAGTCGGGAGCGAGACTCGCGAATGGGCCGAAGGCAAGTGCATGATCTTTGACGACACGCAAGAGCACGAGGCTTGGAACCGGTCCGGCAAGCCCCGCGCGATCCTGCTACTGGATTTTTCAAAGTAACGGGCGCCCGGTAGACAGGTCCCTTGGTCCTTGCATAACCACTAGTACTTTTTCGCGAATCATGCATGTTGACAAGGTTTCGTTGCCGATTTACACTGTTTCATCCCTTGTAACGGTTAGGAGGCCAATGTGGAAAGGACAAGCCGCAATCGACGAGTGTTATCTGGGAAACCTTCATCGCGCGGTGTGAATCGTACGCCGGACGCATGGTTCGATAAGAAGCTGGCTCGCTATGCCTTGGCGGGAGGAGCTTTGCTCGCAGCGCCTCTGGCCGCGAAGGCCGACATCATCTATAGCGGAGCGTTAGATGAAGTAGCCAGCGACGGCGGCAGTATCTCAGTCTCCATGGATAGTAGTGCCACGATTGACTTCACTTTGAACACGTACCTGTGGAACTTCGGCGGATACGGTAGCTTTGGCGGCGAAAGTTATACGGAGCCTAACACGGGCACGACGCTAGAGAGTGCGCCGCTTGCCTCGGGCGCGTCGGTCGGCTCCGGTAATACATTCGGTGGCGCCTTCACCCTATTCGAGGATTACGGCTACTACTCAGAATATTCATACGAGTATAGCTCCTCGGGTTGCGGTTACAAGGGCGAATATCCCTGCTATGCAACGGGCTACAGCGGTCCCTACTACGAGGCATTTGGGTCCTGGCCGGACAACGGCACTCCTTACTATTTGGGCGTTTCGTTTACACGCGGCGGCCAAACCTATTACGGGTGGGCGGAAGTAGCTACATACGTCACCACGGGGTCTGCTGAAGTCGTGTTGTACGGCTATGCGTTTAACGATGTCGCCGGAGCTTCTATCCTGGCCGGCGAAATGACCAACCCGGTTCCGGAACCGAAGCCGACGATGGCCCTTTTGGCGCTCGGTGCGGTTGGCGTGATGGCGCTGCGGCGGCGGCGAAATGCCGCGCGCAAACCCGCCTGAAACCTGCTCCATCCTATTTCTTCGATGGCACCGCAACCGCGGCAATCTCAACGTGTTGTCTTAATCGGGTGGGACGCTGCCGACTGGAACCTCCTCAATCCGCTCATTGATGCTGGTTTAATGCCCAACTTGCGCGGGCTGATCGAGCGCGGAGCGATGGGCAAGATGGCGACCATGCAGCCGCCACTTTCGCCGTTGCTTTGGACCACCGCCGTAACCGGAATGAAACCGGATCGGCATGGAATTCTCGGTTTCCTCGAGCCCGATCCGATCACCGGCGGTGTGCGGTCCATCACCAGTACCACCCGAAAAGTCAAGGCAGTCTGGAACATACTCCACCAGGCCGGGCTGAGCTCGGTGGTGGTGAATTGGTTTGCGGGACATCCCGCCGAGAAGATCCGTGGAGCCGTCGTTTCCGACGCATACCCCAAGTTGACCGGTCCACATGGCGCGCCCTGGCCCGTTATCCCTGGCTCCATTTTTCCGGCGTCCCTGGAGGGGACGCTTGCGGAATTGCGCGTGCATCCTGGCGATCTCACGGGCGACGATCTGGCGCTGTTCATTCCGGAGCTCGAACGCATCGATCAGACCAAGGACTCCCGTCCGACGACTTTAGCGAGCATCCTGGCCGAGAATATTTCCACACATGCTGCCGCGACGTGGTTGATGGAAAACCAGGAATGGGATTTTCTGGCGGTCTTTTACGATTTGATTGACCACGCCGCTCACAAGTTCATGCCCTTCCATCCTCCGGCAATGACCGGTGTTCGCGCCGAGGATGCAGAAATCTACAAGGACGTAATCAACGGAGTCTGCCGTTATAGCGACCTGATGCTCGGCCGCCTCTTGCATTTAGCTGGTCCCGACAGCACTGTGATTTTGATGTCCGATCACGGAATCCAGACCGGCCACTTGCGGCCGGCGGCACGGGCGGAGTTCAGGCCCGAATCCCCCATGCAGCTGCACCGGTCGCATGGGATCCTGTGCCTTGCTGGTCCTGACATCCGTCGGGACGAATTGGTTTACGGCGCGGAACTGGCCGATATCACTCCGACAATATTGAGTATCTTCGGCTTGCCCGTGGGAATGGACATGCAAGGCCGCGTTCTGGCGGAAGCTTTCGAAACGCCCGTCGATGCCGGAACGATCCCGAGCTGGGAACAGGTCGCTGGCGAATGCGGGCGGGACGTGCCGGAAGAACCGCAGGAATTCGACGCTTCCATGCTCGTTTTGCAGCGCTTGGCTGACTTGGGTTATATCGATCAGCCCAGTGAGGACGCCCGCAAGATGGTGCGGGTGGTCAAAAATCATAACAGCTTCAACCTGGCTCGCGTGTACATGGCGGCGGGCCGCCCCGCCGACGCGTTGCCGTTGTTCGAAGGATTAGCCGAAGATGCTCCAGAGGAGCTGGCTTTCCGTTTGCACCTGGCGCAGTGCTACTACGAGTTGGGAAGGCCGGACGACTGCCGTGCAACGGCACAAGCGGTCCTCGATCACGACCGCAACCGTCCCGCAGGAGCCTTGATTCTGGCGAACCTCTGCTTGGCGGACGGAAGAGTTGAAGAGGGCTTGAACCTCCTTTTAGAAGCCGAGAAGTGCTCGCGCCCGGCCCCGGCAGTTCGGCACCTCATTGCGCGGGTTTACTTGAGGCAGAAGCGATTTGAAGATGCGGAGCGAGCCTTCCGATCGGTGATTGCCTTGGACCCTGACCATGCTGCCGCCCGGGCCGGACTTGCCCAGGCGTTGCTGGAACAAAACAAATCGAAAGACGCAGCCGATGCGGCCATGGATGCGGTTCGGTTGCAATTCGATCTGCCCGCTGCGCACTTCACTCTGGGGGCGGCATTGGCCAGGATTGGATTGGTTCCCAGGGCGATTCAGGCCTTTGAAACCTGTCTCGCCCTCCGGCCTGACACTCCAGCGGCCCAGCGTTGGCTGGAGATGCTTCACAAACGGGTAAAGAAGAATGCCGGTAGAGTTTCCCAGCGCCGCCGCGCCATGGCAGGCGGGATCTGAAGATTCCGTCTTCGAGGTCCGGCCTCCCCTAACCTCGGAGTGGCCGGCGTGCCGCATGTTGCTGCCGGAGGCGTTCGGGCGTGGCGTCACCCCGGATGCAGTGCTGGCCGTTGACAGCGCGACGCGCCAGATCGCCGGTGCCGCGAGCTTTCGGTATGCCAACGGCCGAATCGAGAGTGTGAGGGTTCGCGTCATCCGGTCGTACCGGCGAAAAAGGGTTGGCACGCAGCTTCTTAGCCGGATTTGCGAATTCGCTTCAGCGCGCGGAGTGAGCGAAGTTTGGGCCGATGCCGATACCAAGTCGGAAGCCGCTTCCGAGGCGTTCTTGCTCGCCAACGGTTTCCGGCTGACCGTGCGGCTTTTTTGCGCCGAGGGTGATCTGGTGCTCCTAGGGCGTTCTCTGCGCCGGATCCGGGACCGCTTGTTGAACGCCGGCAAAATTCCCCCGGCGGCGAAGTTCGTCTGCCTGGAGGAGGCTCCCCACGCCGCTTTAGCGCAAATGTACGCCGACTATATCGCCGTGGTGCGGGATTTTCATCCCGGCTACCTGCTGCCGATGCTAAGAGATCCGCGCCTTACCGGTTCGAGCGTTCTAGTCGTCAACGGCGTTGTGGAAGGCATGCTATTGTGCGAACTCAACGATGGCAACCAGGTCACGAAGGTTCACGCGCGGGTGGTATCGCCCAAATATCGCGGCGCCTGGGCCAACTGCATGCTCATGTTGACGTCGCTCGAACGCGCTCTCGCTGCCGGATCGGTTCGCGTTCGCTTCGAGGCCCCGAGCGATAATCCCGATACCCTGAAGCTCATGGCGCGCTGCAACGCCGAGGTCGCTCAAGAGCTTTCTTGGTTCGTGCGCGATAGTCGAAGCAGCGACGCCGCGATGTCCTAGCGGTATCCGGCAGCTTGCAACTCGAACAGCTCGGCGTAGCGGCCGCCCAAGGCCACTAACTGCTGATGCGTGCCTTGCTCGATCAGCTGACCGTCGGACAGCACGAGGATGCGGTCGGCCATGCGAACCGT